>NZ_MUZA01000022.1 GCF_021442385.1 Micromonospora sp. MH99 | reverse complement strand
AGCAGCACCCCCAGCACGGCGATCAGCCCGAGCCCCACCACCGCGCCGGTCCGCCCGACGATCACCGCCGCCCCAGGCGCGGCCCGTTCGACGCTCCCGCGGGCGGTGGTCGTCACCAGCTCGTGCAGAGCGCCGCGCGCGTCGTCCGCCAGTCCGCCGCGCTGATCCCGCGCAGCGCGTCGGCCCGGTCCGTCCGCAGCAGCGCGTCCTCCACCGCGAGCAGGCCCGCGAACTCCGGGGCCGCCGCGAGATGCTGGTGCGCGCCCCGGCCGCCGGCCGGCAGGCCGGCCGCCGCCTCGACGCGGGCGTACCGCTGGGTGGTCACCAGCTCGACCAGCCGGCGCCGCTCCTCGGCGGTGATCCGACCGCTCAGGACGGCCGCGCTGATCAGGGTGTCCTCCCGGGCGAGCAGCTCGCGGGCGCGGGCCAGCGCGATCACCGCGCGGGTCTCGATCGCCAACCTGCTCTCGTACGCGCCCCACTCCGGTCCGTACACGTCGAAGGCGGCGTCGACGAGCTGGTCGTACCCGTCGGTCGCCTTGGTGCGGTCGAGGTACCCGGCGTCCACCTGGGACCGGACGGCGCCGAGCCCGTTCAACCGCCGCACGAGCGCCTCGGCCCGATCACGCACCGCCCCGGCGCTGAGCAGGCGCAGATCGCGGCCGGCCGGAAACGCCCGGACGTCCGCCGTCGCCCGGTCGGTCACCTCGCGCGCCCCGGCCAGCGCGGTCCGCGCCGGCGCCGACCCGGCCAGCGCCTCGGCGGTCACCCGGCGCTCGGTCTGCAGGCTGAGGATCAGCCGGTCGATGGGTTGGCCCAGGGTGTCGGCCAGGGTCCGCACCCGCAGCAGGTCGACCGCGTCCTCACCGGTCAGGTAGGCCGCGTACGACCAGAGCGCGAGCAGCACCGCCGCCGCGGCGACGAACCGGACCCGCAGTCGCCGTTCGGGGGTGTGCGTCACGTCGCGCTCCGCCCGGTTCGCGGTGACCCGTGGCACGTCCGGCTCATCGCGCCGACCGCTGCGGCCAGGGCTGCCCGGCGGCGTCGCTGGCCCGGTCGGCGACGACGGTCCGCAGCAGGGCCAGCAGCTCGGCACGGTTCGCGCAGTTCAGCCGGTTGCGCATGCGGGCCACGTGGTGCTCCACGGTCTTCGCCGAGATGAAGAGCCGATCACCGATCTCCCGGTAGGTCAGCCCGGCCAGCACCAGCTCGGCCACCTCGTACTCCCGGTCGCTGAGCCCCTGCTGGGTGGGGGCGGCGATGGCGTCGGCCGCCGGGGTGGCGCTCTCGCCGGCGGTCGGTCGCGGCCCACCGGTGGCGGAGGCCGGCCGGCCCTGGAGCACGCGGGCGCATTCCAGCAGGGTGGTCATCGCCCGCCGGTCCGAGGTGCGGATCGCGGCCTGCCCGGCGAGGCGCGCGCCGTCCCAGCACAGTCCGGTGTCGTGCAGGCCACGGGCGGCGGCCTCCACCCGCACCGGGTCGACCACGCCCCGCAGCACCTCCACCCAGCTCTCGGCGGCCGCGGCGACAACTGCGGCGTAGCGGCTGTGGTCGGCGGCGGCCAGCAGGGCGGCGACGTGGTCGTCGGCGGCCGTCGGCTCGCCGCTCAGGATGGCCGCGTGCAACCCGCTCCAGTGCAGCGGGACGCTCCACAGTGTCGGAGCGCCGAGCCGGTCGAGCAGCGCGCGACCCTCCCGCAGATACGGTGCCAACCGGGCCGCGTCGCCCAGCCGTGCGCCCGCGATGGCCAGTTCGCCAAGTGGCAGCAGCGTGAACAGGTCGACGGGATGGCGGACCACCGCCTCCAGGGCCTGCCCCCACCCTCGCTTGAGCGCGCCGAGGTCGCTGGTGCGCCGACCGATGCCCATCCGCAGCGCGGCGGCGAAGAGCAGGTCACGGGACTCCAACGGCCGTTCGTCGGCGGTCACCGTGGCGAGGCGTTCGGCGGCGGCGAGTGTCTGGCCCCGGACCATCAGGATCCAGGCCTGCAACAGCCGGTGCCGGCGGGCCATCAGCGGACCGCCGACCCCGGCGGCCTGCGCCCGGTGCAGCACCTGCTCGGCGATGTCCAGCTCGCCCGAGTGCACGGCGGTCAGGGCGGCCAGCGCGGCGGGACTGTCCGGCAGGAGCGCCGCCCGGCCGTCCGGCTCCAGCAGCGCGGCGGCCTGCACGAGCGCGGAGAGCGCGGCGCTCGGTGTGCCGGTGACGCTCTCGCGGACGCCCTGGGCCATCAGCCGGGCGGCGCTGGCGTGCAGTGTGGGCGGTTCGCCTGCCGACTCGTCCACCGGCGGCCCGGCTGCGGTCAGGTCGCCGGTGGCGAGCCCGCCGACGGTGGCGTACGCCAGCGACGATGCGGTGCCCGACCACCGGTACAGCTCGACGCTGCGGCCGGTGTGGCCGCGGTGCGCCAGAGCGGTGGCGGCCACTACGGCAGCCTCGGCGCGGTCCGTCGGATCGGCTGCGGCCAGCAGCCGGTCCGCCAGGCGCAGCGCGTCGTCGAGGTTGCCGGCGAGCGCGGCGGCGAGCGCCTGCCGGGCGCTCGTCGGGTGTCCGGCCGCGGTGGCGGCGGCGAACAGATCGGCGGCGAAGGCCGGCTCGTCGGCAAGCGCCTCCTGCGCCGCCGCGGCAAGCGTCGGGGCCGGACAGTCGCCGAGCACGCCCACCGCGAGCAGCGAGCGCACCAGCGGCAGCACCGGGCCGCCCCGGGCGAGCTGCAACTCGGTGAGGCGACGCCAGACCGCGCTGCGTTCGGTGGCCGGGCTGAGTGTGGTGACGGCCCGCCGGACGATCGGCGTGAGCCGGCCGTCGGCGCCGATCAGCCCGGCGGCCCGGGTCGTGGCGATCAGCTCGTCGACCGCCTCCGGCTCCTGGTCGAGCAGCGGGCCGAGCATGGTCACCGGCAGCGGTACGCCGGCCGCGACCGCGAGCAGCAGCCGTCGTACGGCGGTGGGCTGGATCTCCAGCTCCGGGGCGAACTCGAGGACGACGGACCGGGGCGGTTCGGTCGGGGCGCTGCTCAGGGCCGGGACCGCGCGCAGGCCACGGGTCAGCCGCTCGACATCGCGGGGGACGCCACCGGTCTGCGTGTGCACGTAGTCGACCAGGTCGCCACGGTGCGCCAGCTCGGGCGCCGCGGCGGCGAGGTGGGCCGCGGTCTGCTCCCGCCCGTACGGGCCGAGCAGCACGGCCTGCCCTTCACGGCGCAGCGCGTCGGTCAGCTCGGAGAGGGCCACCGACCGGGGCCAGGGCCGGTGGGCGACGACCAGTCGGTGCCGTCGGGTGGCGACCAGATCCAGCAGCACGCCGACCCGCTCGTCGTCGAGCAGGTGCGCGTCGTCGACCAGCAGCAGCTCGGCCGGGTCGACGGGATCGGCCGGCTCCGGTACGCCCGTGCGTACGGTGAGCCCGGCCCGTCGCCCGATGCGCGTCAGCTCGGCGAGCAGCGCGGTCTTGCCGTGGCCGGCGGGGCCGGCCAGGCCGACCAGGAGCGGGCCGGTCGGATCGTCGGCGACCCGGTCCAGCAGGGCCTTGGGCGCTCTGCCGAGCACCAGTCGGGACTCGACGACGTCATTCATGATCATTGTGGTCATCCTTCGCGTCCCCGGCTGAGCGTCAGTGCCAGACGGGACGCCTTCGGCAGGTCGAGGGGGAGGATCCGGACCGGAGGGCGCGGTGGCGGCTCGCCCGGATCGGTGGCGTGGTTCCGCGGCCGGCGCAGGGCCGGGATGGCGGCCCGGCCGGAGCTGGCGACCGGCGCCGGGTCGCGGACCGCAGGGGGGTGCCGGGGGCGGGGTGACACCACCTGGCAGGCCGCGCTCGCCGCCCCGGTGGCGGCGGTGAGCTGCGCGTCCGGCTCCACCTCGACCGGGACCGGAAGCGCCGCCGTGATCAGCTCGGTGACCAGCGGGATGCGGGCCGAGCCGCCGGCCAGCAGGACGCCGTCGAGCTGCGTCGGCGTCAGGCCGGCGCCCTGCACGGTGCGCAGCAGGAGGTCCACCGTGGCCTGCACGGTCGGGCGGATCATCGCCTCGAACTGCGCGCGGGTCACCGGTATCCGTGCCGGGCCGGTCGGCAGGCTCAACACCACGTCGGCGGCCAGCTCGACGGTCAGCGCCCGCTTGACCCGGTCGCACTCGGCCGGCAGCCCGCGCAGGGCGGCCTGGTGCTCCCGACGGCCGGTGGCGGCCAGCTCCCGTGACAGCACGGTGCGGACGTGGCTGGCCAGCAGTTCGTCGAAGTCGGCGCCGCCGATCGGGTCGAGACCCTGCGGGGTGCCGAAGCTCTCGTAGGTGCCGCGCGGGGTGCGCCGCACGAGGGCCGCCTCGAAACTGGCGCCCCCCAACGCGTAGACGGCGGCCGTGGTGCCGTCGAACCCGCGGGCCGCGTGGCTCTCGGCGACCGTGACGGTGCGGGGCAGCAGCGTGACGCCGCGCAGACCGAGGTCGGTGAGCGCCCGGTGCAGCAGCTCCCGCCGGTACGGCCGCCAGGCCGCCGGGTGGCTGAGCACGACCGCCGCGGCCGGACCGCCCTCGGCGGCCTGCACCTGCTCCACCACCCACGCCGCCAGTTCCGCGGTGAGCGTCTGCGGCGCGCACGGCTCGCCGCCGAGCAGCAGGGGCACGTCGTCGCCGATGCGGCGGACGAAGTCCCTGGTGGTGCGGCTGCCGTCGTCGGTGGCGGGCCCGCCGATGTGCAGGGCGCCGTCCTCGGCCAGGTGCAGCACCGACGGTACGAGGGGGGAGCCGGCGTTGAGCGGAACAGCCTCCGGGCGCGTCCAGGTCCGGCCGTCGCGCCGTGCGACGGCGGCGGCGGTGTTGGTGCTTCCGATGTCGATCCCCAGGACGTACGGCATCCGTCTCTTCTCTTTCCGCGAGTCGGCCCTCTGGTGGCGATGGCGCCGGCGCTGCCCGGCGACCCACCCCCGGCGAAACCCGCGGGCTCCTACGTTCGTACCAGAGATCGCTCCCTGGTCGGGACCCTAATCTGCCCGAGACGCTTTCCCCCAGTCCCCCTAACGGTGGAGCCGATCAAGGCCCTAACGCGGCGGGATCGGATGCGGGCCGAGCCCCGATGTCCGGGATCGGCCCCCGCAATAACGTCACTGTCGACGAACGACGGTCGCCGACGCCAATCCGAGGAGAACCGGCACATGGACTCGCAACAGACCCTCCACGACTTCGTGCTCGACCTGCTGACCAACCCCGACGCGCGGTCGGCCTTCGACCTCGACCCGGAGGGCGCGCTGCACGCCGCGGGGCTCAGTGACATCACGGCCGCCGACGTGCAGGACGTGGTGCCGCTCGTGGTCGACTACGCGCCGGGGCAGGGCCTCGCGCCGCTGGTGCCGGCCGTCGGGCAGCTCGGGTTCGACCCGCTGGTGACCGACGCCACCGATGTGGTCGGCCAGCTGCAGAGCGTGGCGCAGCAGATCAGCGTCACCAGTTCGCCGGCCGGCGTGGACGTCAAGGCCGGTGTGCTCGGCGCCATCGCCGTGGACCCGACGACCGTGGCCGCCGGGGTGACCGTGCTTCCGGGTGTCGGCCTGGGCATCGGCCCGAGCGGCCTCGACACCGACCTGACCGGTGTGGCCGACGTCGCGCACACCCTCGACGCGGACGTGGTGCACCCGGTCGACGGCATCGCCGACCCGGTGCTGGGCGGCGTGACCGGCACCGTCGGGGACCCGACCGGTGTACTCGGCGTCACCGACCCGGTGCTCGGCGGCGACGTGACCGGCGGTGCCCTCTCCGGCGTGCACGGCCAGGTCGACGGCATCGTCGGCTCCCTGGGCGTCCACGACACCCTGGGTGGTCTGGGCCTCGGGCACGGCGCCGTCGGCGGCGTGGTGCCGCCGGTGGACGTCCCGTCCGTGGTGGGCGGTGTCACGCACCACGTGGACAGTCTCCTCCCCGGGGTCACCGGCACTGTCGGTGACGTGACCGGAGGGGTCACCGACGGTGTGACCGGCGACCTGCACGACGGGGGGCCCGCCTCGTCGGACCACGGGTTGCTCGGCATCACCGGCGGTCTGCTCTGACGGGAATTCCCGTCGGAAGCGGGAGGCCGGGTCGCCTCGGGCGGCCCGGCTCTCTCCGGTTTCCCTTCCGGTTCCTCTTGATAATTGAGCCGAAATCCGCACACTTGGTGCGGTGATGGCGGGGATCTGGTTGGACGTACTGGACGAGATCGCCCGGACGTGCAACACACACGGTCGCGGCGACCTGCTCCAGACGGTCCGCAACAAGCGTGCCCAACTGCTGGACCCGAAGCTGCGGGTCCTGGTCGTCGGCGAGCCGAACCAGGGCAAGAGTCAGCTCATCAACGCGATCATCAACGCGCCGGCGTGCCCGGTCGGTGACGGTCGCACCACGGTCCTGCCCACAGTGGTGCAGCACGCCGAGGCCGCCTCCGCGGCCGTCGTCCAGGCGCCGCAGGTGTCGGGACGGCCCGCCGCCGGCACCTCGGCCGCGACGCTCGTCGAGCGGACCCCCCTGGCGCTCGACCAGGTCGCGGCCGGGGTGTCCGGCACGGTCGGACGGCGGCCGGGCGGCGGTCCGGCGTACGTCGAGATCGGCCTGCCCCGCGCGTTGCTCGCCGCCGGACTGGTGTTGGTGGACACTCCGGGCACCGACCAGGCGGCTGCGCTCGGTGGGGCCGCGGAGGTCGCCGCCTCCACCCGCGCCGACGCCGTGCTGCTGGTCTCGGACTCGACCCGGGAACTCTCGGTCGCCGAGCTGGACATGCTGCTGCACGTGACGCGGTCGCAGCCGAACGTGGTGGTGGTGCAGAGCAAGACCGATCTCGTGGCGGACTGGCGCGCGGTGGCCGAGCGCAACCGGCAGCACCTCGCCGACGCCGGCGTCGCGGCGCCGCTGATCCCGGTGTCGGCGACCCTGCGGCTGCGCGCTGCGGCGACCGACGACCGCGACCTCAACGCCGAGTCCGGTTTTCCGGCGCTGATCGCCCGCCTGCAGCGGGACCTGACCGGCAAGGCCGACCACCTGGCGCGGGCGTCGGTGCAGGCGGTGGCCCGTACGGTGGTGGAGCAACTGGCCGCGCCGCTGCGCGCCGAACTGGCGACACAGGAGGCCGAGGAGCAGTCCGGGCCGATCTCCCGGCTGCACGCCGCCCAGCGGGAGGTCGACGAGCTGCGCCGCTGCTCCACCCGTTGGCAGAACACGCTCGCCGACGAGATGGCGGATCTGCTCTCCGACATCGAGTACGACCTGCGCGACCGCACCCGCCAGATCCTGCGTGCCGTGGACGAGGCGTTCGACACGGCGGACCCCCTCGTCGCCTGGGACACCTTCGCCGACTGGCTGGAGCGCAGCCTCGTCGAGGCCGCGGAGGCCAACCACGAGTGGCTGATCCAGCGTTGTGACTGGATCGCCCGTCGGGTGGCCGCCAACTTCAACAGGTACGGCTACGACGTGCTGCCGCCCTGGTCGATGACGATGCCGGCGGATCTCGGCGACCGGCTGCCGGACCTGGAGCGGCCGAGGATCGACCGGTTCACCACCGGCCAGAAGTTGTTCACGGGCATGAAGGGCTCGTACGGCGGCATGCTGATGTTCGGCCTCGCGACGACCCTGGCCGGAATGCCGATGATCAACCCGGTCTCGGTCGGCATCGGCGCGCTCTTCGGCGGCAAGAGCATTCGTGACGAGGGCAAGCAGCTGCTGCGCCGCCGGCAGGCGACAGTCAAGACGGCCATCCAGCGGCATGTCGACGAGTTCTTCGTCCGGATCGTCCGGGACTGCCGGGACGCCACCCGCCAGGTGCAGCGGATGCTGCGCGATCACTTCACGGGGCTGACCGAGGAGTTGCAGGAGGCCATCGTGCAGTCGTTCCGCAGCGCGAAGCAGGAGGCCGACACCGATGTCGCCCTGCGCGACCAGCGGCAGCGGGAGATCCGGTTGAAGATGACCCGCCTGGCGGCGCTCTACGAGCAGTCCCAGCAGTTGACCGGTGCCCGGTCCACTCCGGTGCTGTTGGAGCCCCGCGCGTGACGGTCGGGGTGCGGTTGGACGAGGCGGCGTGGGGGCTGCTGCACCAGGCCATGGACGTCTACCAGCACGACGCGCGGGCCGTCGCGCGGTTGCGGCACCAGGTGGCGCGGTTGGAGCAGCCGCTGCGGATCGCGGTGGCCGGCCCCTGGCGTGCCGGCAAGTCGACGGTGCTGAACGCGTTGATGGGGGAGGAGGTCGCGCCGGTCGAGGGCGCGGACGGCGTCTTCACCTGGTACGAGGACGGCCCTTCGCCGCACGCCACCGCCTATCCGGTGGGCCAGCCTCCCCAGGAGCTGACTGTGGTCAAGTCGGCGACCGGGATGCGGGTGGATCTGGGTTGGCGGGTCGGGGAGGTGCGCGACATCGTGGTGCGGTGGCCGACGCGGGCGTTGCGGCAGGTGACGTTCATCGACACCCCGGCGCTCGCGGCGGTCGACGAGCAGGGCCACGCGCCGGTGCTGGACCGTGTGCTGCGGGACTCGGACGCGGTGCTGTTCCTGAGCCGCGACGGTCGCGACAGTGACCTGCGGGTGTTGGAGTCCGCTCGCGACAGTGTGGTCGGGCAGGCCGCCCCGGTAAATGTGATCATGGTGTTGTCCCGGGCGGACGAGGTGGGCGGCGGCCGGATCGACGGGCTGCTCACCGCCCGCCAGCTGGCCCGACGGCACCATCGGGATCCCCGGGTGGGCGCGTTGGCCGTGAACGTGGTGGCGTGCAGCGGCGCGATCGGCCTCGCGGGCCGGATGCTCAGCGAGGCCGACTTCGCCGCGCTCGCGACGCTGGCCGGGGCGTCCCGCGCCGAGTTGGAGGCCCACCTGCTCTCCGCCGACCGTTTCGTCCGTGGCGAGCTTCCGGTGCACCTGGACCCGGAGGTGCGCGCCGGTCTGCTGGATCGGTTCGGGCTCTTCGGGATCCGGCTCGCGACGACCCTGGTGCGGGGCGGGTTCGACACCCGGGTGACGTTGTCGGCCGAGCTGATCCGGCGCAGTGGGCTCACCGAGCTGCGGGAGTCGATGACCCGCTGTTTCGTCGATCGGCGCGACACCCTCAAGGCACGTTCGGCGCTGGCGGCGGTGGAGGCCCTGGTGCGGGCCGAGCCGGTGCGCGGGGCCGACGAGCTGGTCGCCGCCATCGAGCAGATCCTGGCGGGCGCGCACGAGTTCCGGGAGTTGCGCCTGCTGGTGGCGCTGCGCAACGCCCGCCTGGGTTTCGACGCGGAGCTGGCGGCCGAGGCGCAGCGCCTGGTGGGCGGCGACGGGGTTGGCCTGGCCGCGCGCCTGGGCGTGGAGCACGAGGCGACCGTGCAGCGGCTCTGGGAGGTCGCCGCCGACGCCCAGTGGCGGTGGCGGGACCGGGCCGAGGATCCTCTGCTCCCGCTGGCCCAGCGCCGGGGCGCGGAGGTGGTCGTCCGCAGCTGCGAGGGGATGCTGGCCGAGCTGGCCGCGGGCGGTCGCTGAGCGCCGCGCATCGGTGCTGTCCAGCCCGGACGCCCCGGTCGGCGTGTTCCCTTTCGGTCAACCCATTGACAGGGCCGTGGCCGCCCGGAAACATCTGCCCAACATCCACCGGGTCTGCCCTCGCTTGTCACGCACGTCCGATGACAACGATGTCAGGCCCGACCCGTCCCTCCACTGTCGACCGCAGCAGCCACCGTCTCCTTCGCCCAGCCGTACGACGTACTCGACCGGATCGAGTCGAAAGGCCCCGCTCCCATGCCGTATCGCCCCCGTGCGCGCACCGTTTCCCTCCGGCTGGCCGCCGCGACCACCGCCGCCCTGCTGCCGCTGGGGCTGGTCGTCGCCGCGCCCCTGGCCAACGCCGCGCCCAGCACCGCCCCACCGGGCTCCTTCAGCTCCTCGTTCGAGTCGGCCGACCCGCAACCCGCCACCAGCACCGTCGAGGTCGACTCCTCGGGCCGGCCCGTGCAGGGCAACCTGAGCGGATCGAGCAGCGCGAACCTGCCCGGCAGCCTGCTCGGCCAGGTCGACGCCGTGACCGCGAGCGCCCAGAACCCACCGAACGAGATCGCCGCCAACCTCGCCGACGGGAACCCGTCGACCAAGTGGCTGGCGTTCGAACCGACCGGCTGGATCACGTACCGGCTGGCGAAGCCGGCGGTCGTGGCGCGGTACGCGCTGACCTCGGCGGACGACGAACCGACCCGTGACCCCCGCGACTTCACCCTCCAGGGGTCCACCGACGGCAACACCTGGACGGACCTGGACCGGCAGACGCAGCAGCGCTTCGCCAAGCGGTTCGCCACCAACACGTACCGCGTCTCCAACACGACCGCGTACGGCTGGTACCGGCTGTCCATCTCCGCGAACTCCGGTGCCTCCCTGTCCCAGCTCGCCAGCTGGGACATCAGCGACGGCTCGGACGTCCGCCCGCCCGCCGCGCCCATGGTCACCGGCGTCGGCCCCGGGCCGGTCGGCGGCTACACGACGAAGCCGGGCGTCGGCTTCACCGGGCTGGCCGCGCTGCGCTACTCCGGCGGGGCCGAGGCCGACGGCCGCTCGTACGCGACGAACCGGCTGTTCGACGTCGACATCCCGGTCGGGCCGAACACCCGCCTGTCCTACCGGATCTTCCCCGAGTTCACCGGCCAGGACGCGCGGTACCCGTCCACCTACGCGGCTCTCGACCTGCACTTCACCGACGGCAGCTACCTGAGTGGACGCTCGGCGGTCGACCAGCACGGCTACGCGCTGACGCCGGCCGGCCAGGGCGTGTCGAAGGTGCTCTACGCCGACCAGTGGAACCAGGTGCGCGCCGACATCGGCGCCGTCGCCCGGGGCAAGACGATCGACCGCATCCTCCTTGCCTACGACAACCCGCAGGCCACCGGGGAGACCCGGTTCCAGGGCTGGCTCGACGACGTCGAGCTGACCGGCACGCCGGCGGCGATCGACGGCTCCCGGCTGACCAACTACGTCGACACCCGGCGCGGGACCAACTCGACTGGCGGGTTCTCACGCGGCAACAACCTGCCGATCACCGCCGTGCCGAACGGTTTCAACTTCTTCACCCCGGTGACCGACGCGACCTCCGACTCCTGGGAGTACGAGTACCACCGCGCCAACAACGCGGCCAACCTGCCCACGTTGCAGGGCCTCGCGATCTCCCACGAGCCGAGCCCGTGGATGGGTGACCGCAACCAGATGTCGGTGATGCCGGTGGCCGGCGACGGTCCTCTCACCGGGTCACCCGCCAGCCGGGCGCTCGCCTTCCGGCACGACGACGAGACGGCACAGCCGGACCTCTACCGGGTCACGACGCAGAGCGGTCTGGTGGCGGAGATGTCACCCACCGACCACGCCGGCATCATGCGGTTCACCTTCGGCGCCGGCCCGGCTACCGGAAGCCTCGTCTTCGCCAAGGGCACGTTCACCATCGGCGCCGACGGCACCTTCACCGGCTGGGTCGACAACGGCAGCGGCCTGTCCGCCGGGCGCAGCCGCATGTTCGTCTCCGGCACCTTCGACCGTGCGCCGACGGCGTCCACCGCGACGTCCGCCACCTTCGACGTCTCCACCGAGCGCCAGGTGACGATGCGGATCGCCACCTCGTTCCTCTCGGTCGACCAGGCCCGCCGCAACCTCGACCTGGAGGTGACCGGCCGGAGCTTCGATGCGATCCGCGACGCCGCCACCGCGGCGTGGAAGGACCGCCTCGGCCGGGTCGAGCTGCGGGGCGCGACCGAGACGCAGCTGGTCACCATGTACTCGAACCTGTACCGGCTGAACCTGTACCCGAACTCCCAGTCGGAGAACACCGGCACCGCTGCCGCACCCCACTGGCAGTACGCCAGCCCGGTGTCCGCGCCGACCGGCACGTCGACCGCCACCCGGACCGGCGCGAAGATCGTCGACGGCCAGATCTACGTCAACAACGGCTTCTGGGACACCTACCGCACCGTGTGGCCCGCCTACTCGCTGCTCTACCCGGACGTCGCCGCCAGGATCTCCGACGGTTTCGTCCAGCACTACCGCGACGGCGGCTGGATCGCCCGCTGGTCCTCGCCCGGCTACGCCGACCTGATGACCGGCACCAGCGCGAACGTGGCTCTCGCGCAGGCGTACCTCACCAGGGTCAAGCTGCCCGACCCGCTCGCGGCGTACGACGCGGCAGTCAAGGACGCGACGGTCGCGTCCGGGCGCGGCGCGGTCGGCCGCAAGGGCATCGAGACCTCGCTGTTCCTCGGCTACACGCCCACCTCCACGGGGGAGTCGGTGTCGTGGGCGCTGGAGGGCTACATCAACGACTACGGCATCGGCAACATGGCCGCCGCCCTGGCGAAGGACCCGGCCACGCCCAGGTCGCGGCGCGACCAGCTCAAGGAGGAGTCGCGGTACTTCCTGGAGCGGGCCCGCAACTACGTCCACCTCTTCGATGAGAAGACCAAGCTCTTCCAGGGCCGCGACGCCTCCGGCAGGTTCCTCGCCGGTGACCCGCTGGACTGGGGTGGCGTCTACACCGAGACCAACGGGTGGAACTTCGCGTTCACCGCGCAGCAGGACCCGCAGGGCCTGATCAACCTGTACGGCGGGCAGAAGGCCCTGCGCGACAAGCTGGACACCTTCTTCGCCACCCCGGAGAACGCCGACCGCCCCGGCGGCTACGGCGGGATCATCCACGAGATGCTCGAGGCCCGCGCGGTGCGCCTCGGTCAGCTCGGCATGAGCAACCAGCCGTCGCACCACATCCCGTACCTGTACGACATCGCCGGCGCACCGGCGAAGACGCAGGCGACCGTGCGCGAGATCATGCAGCGCCTCTACGTCGGCAGCGAGATCGGCCAGGGCTACCTGGGCGACGAGGACAACGGCGAGATGTCGGCCTGGTACGTCCTCAGCTCGCTGGGCGTCTACCCCCTGCAGGCGGGCTCGACCCACTGGGCCATCGGCTCGCCGCAGTTCACCAGGATGACGGTCCACCGTCCGACCGGCGACATCGTGGTCAACGCCGCGAACAACAGCACCCGCAACGTGTACGTGCAGAGCGTCACGGTCAACGGCAAGAAGCAGCGCGGCGTGTCCGTCGAGGTGTCCGCGCTCGCCCGGGGCGCCACGATCGACTTCCAGATGGGACCGAACCCATCGTCCTGGGGCACCGGCCGCAACGACGGCCCGCCGTCGTTGACGAAGGGTGACGCGGCGCCGCAGCCGTTGCAGGACGTCACCGGCCCCGGTCTGGGCACCGCCACCTCCAGTGGCGGTCAGGACGCGTCGAAGCTGTTCGACGACTCGTCGACCACGCAGCTGACCGCGTCGTCGGGCACGCCGCAGATCAGTTGGGCCTCCCGTGCCGGCCGCCAGAAGCCGACGTACTACACGATCACCTCCGGCGCGGGCGCCGGTGACGCGGCGGACTGGCGGCTGCAGGGCTCCACCGACGGCCTCACCTGGAGCACCCTGGACTCCCGTGCGGGCGAGGTGTTCCGCTGGCGCAACCAGACCCGGCCGTTCCAGATCGACAAGCCGGGGCGGTACTCCCAGTTCCGCCTCGTCGTGACGAAGACCGTCGGCGCCGCGCAGCCGACCCTCGCCGAGATCGAGCTGCTCGCCGGCGGTGACCTCGACCTGGCCGGCGGCGACATCACGGTGACCGCCACCGACGGCGCGCACGCGCTCTCGGGCGCACCCGCGACGGTGGCGCTGGCCACCGTCACCGGCGGCGTCGCCGAGGACTACCGCGCGACGATCGACTGGGGTGACGGCTCGCCGGCCACCGCGGGCACCCTGACGCTGAGTTCGCGGGCCGTGTACCGCGTCAGCGGCGAACACACCTACGCCACGCCCGGCTACCACCAGGCGAACGTCACCGTCACCGACGGCACCGGCCAGGGCTCGGTGACGGTCGGCGTCGACGTCGCGTACGCGCCGAAGAACGGTCTCACCGCGGCGTTCGACACCGTGTGCGTCGGCGACGAGGGCACCCTCGCGGCGGACTGCGACGCGAAGTCGTGGGCGTACTCGCGGGCCGCCCTGGCCGCAGCCGGCGTGACGCAGGGGCAGCGAAAGCAGGTGCCGGGCACGGCGCTGGGCTTCACCCTGCCGCAGGTCCCGGCCGGGCAACCGGACAACGCCACCGGCAACGGCGCGACGATCGCTCTGCACCTGCCGTCCGACGCCCGGAACATCTCGTTCATCGGCGCCGGCACGCAGGGCAACCAGAGCACCACCGGCACGGCGACGTTCAGCGACGGCAGCACCGCCAGCATCCCGATCCAGTTCAGTGACTGGACGCTGGGCGGCAACGCTAACGGCACCCCGTCGTACGGCAACATCGTCGTCGCGAAATCCGCGTACCGGCTCAGTGGCACGAGCCGCGACGGCGCGCAGCCGTTCCTGTTCGCCACCACGCCGTACCAGATCCCGGAGGGTAGGACGCTGGTCTCGGTGACCCTGCCGACGCAGACCGGCGATCCCCGCTCGGCGGGCCGGATCCACGTGTTCGCCGTCGCCGACGACGGCACGCCGGCCGCCGCGCTGGCGACCGCCACCCCCGCCGACCAGAGCGTCGACGCCGGCAAGGTCCTCGCGGCGAACCTCGGGTCGGTGACCGGCGGTGTCCCGGGCGCGGCCGGCTACCGCGCCCGCGTCCAGTGGGGCGACGGCACGGTCCCGGACGACGTCACGGTCGGCGCGGACGGCGCGCTGAGCGGCCAGCACACCTACGTGCGGGAGGGCACCTACACGGTGCACGTCACGGCGTGGGACACGCTGTCGAGCAGCACGGCCACCTTCACCGTGACCGTCCGGCGTGCCGGAGCGCAGCCGACGCTCGCGGTGTCCGGCACGCAGCAGGTCACCGCCGGTGACACGGTCACGGTCGACGGCAGCGGGTTCGCCGCCGGCGAGCGGGTGACTGTGGTTCTGGCCGCCGGCACGACGCGGAGCGTGACGGTCTCGGCGTCCGCGACGGGCACGGTCCGCGCCTCCGTCGCGACGTCGGGGGACACGGCACCGGGCCGGTACGCCGTCAGCGCCACCGGCGCCTCCTCGGGTACGCCGGCGACGACCACCGTCCAGGTGACCGCGCGCCCGGCGGGCCCGGCCTACGAGCCGCGGGTGTCGCTGCCCACGACGTCCGGACCACGCGGTACGTCGATCACGGTCGACGGTTCCGGGTTCGCGCCGAACGAGGCGATCACGGTTCGGGTCGGCGAGGGTCGTGTGGTCGGCACGGTGCGTGCGAACGGCGACGGCGTGGTCTCCGGCGCGATCGTCACCGTTCCGGATTCGGCGCAGCCGGGCGTGACAAGCGTGACGCTGTCCGGCGTCACGTCGAAGACGGCGGTGTCCCGACCGTTCACGGTCACCGCCCCGAAGTAAGCAGGGAACGACACCAGTCGGGCGGGCCGTGCTCCACGGCCCGCCCGACACCCGTTCCGGGTCCGCCCGCTCGGCTGACGGCCTTTCGTGGCTTGTCGCTCCGCGCGGCCGGTGAGGCACTGTCGCCCGTGAGGCACATACCTCAGAGTCATATTTATACCTCTGCGGTATGTCGCTCACCGGCCTATGCGCCTGCCGGTCGCCCAGACCCCACCGCTGTCCGGCTCTGACGCCCTGTTGCAACCCAGCGCCCGGCATTGCCTCCCGCTGGACGTCAATGCCGTTGTCCGCCCGCCGCCCGCCGCCCGCCGCCGCCGTGCCGGGCGCCGGCGCCGTGCCGCCCGCCGGCGTCCATGCGCCGCCGATGGCCACGATCCTCCGGCGACGCCGGCGCTGACGGTCAGTGCCGGCGCCGGGCAGTGACCAACGATCCGATCCCGTCGGGCCCGGGTCCGTCGGTGCCGCCCCACATCTGGGGCAGCTCTACAGGGGCCGTGGTCGACCCTCGTCACCCGCTCACGGGTGCCCGGGCGTGCCCAGGCGGAGCCGCCACCGTTGGCCCTGGCCGGTGAGCCGGACGATCGCCAACGGCTCGACGTCCACCTGCCGGTACGTCACCAGCGGCAGTCCCAGGGCGTGCACGACCGCGACCCGGATCACGAGCGGGTGGGTGACGGCCGTGACCCGTCGGCCGAGGCCGCGCTGTCCGTCCAGCCACCGGCCGACGCGCTCGTGCACGGCGGCGACGGATTCGCCCCCGTGCGGCGCGGCGTCCGGGGTGGACAGCCACTCGCGCAACGCGTCGGGCTGCGCGACGGCGACCTCCTGCAGCGACCGGCCGGTCCAGTCGCCGTAGTCGCAGTCGGCCAGCGCCGTCTCCACGGTGGGCACGAGGCCGAGGGCGTACGCGGTCTGGACGGCCGCCGCCGCGGGGCTGGACAGGCAGGCGTCGGTGTCGTCCGACGGCGCCCGCCGACCCAGCACACCGGGGGACAGGGCGAGGGCGGCGTTGCGGCCGCCCTCGTCCAGTGCGTCGTCCCCGCCGAACCGGGCCCGCCGCAGGGCGGCGGTGTGACCGTGGGCGACCAGCCGCAGGCTGGTGGCGTTCACCCGGCCAGTCGTGCGTCGGTGACCGCGCGCTGCCGGTGCATCAGTGCGGCGAAGAGCAGGCCGATCCCGGTCCACAGCACCACCTGGGTGCCGAGGGAGGCGAGCCGGAAGCTCCACAGCAGCGTTGCGGGAAAGTCGCCCGGGACCTCCTGGAACGACGGCAGCACCAGGTAGGCCACGCCGGTGACCAGCAGGAAACCGCCGACCGCCGCCGCGGCGCGCAGCCACACCGGTGCCTGCTCGCCGACCGCCCGGTAACCCAGCGAACCGGACCAGACCGCGACCAGGCCGAGGACCACCAGCAGCAGGTAGGTGACCGTGCGCTGGTCGATGGTGGCCGGGTCGCCGACCGCCGGAGGGTTCGGCGGGTACTTGACGAACGGCACGATCACCGCCCCGAGCAGCGCGCCGCCGGCCAGCAGCAGCCCGGACCACCCGTCGTCCACCGTGCGCCGCCGCCGGTTCAGCAGGACGCACGCGGTGGCCAGCAGGCCACCCATCGCGGCGCCGAAGAGGGCGGTGGCCAGGAACAGCCCGCCGCGCTGGCCGTTCCTGCTGACCAGGGCGTCCTCGTCGTGCTGGTGCCCACCGGTGGCGGGGTCGGCGTGTGTCGCCGCCTCCTCGATGGCGATGGCCGCCTCGACGTGGGGTTCGCCGACGACGTACGCGAACGTTCCGGCGAGCAGGCCGGCCACCAGGCCGGCGAGCAGCCCGCGCAGGAGAACCGTGACGAACGTGGGTGGGGTGCCGGTGCCGCTCAGTGGCACGGGACACCGAGCAGGTGCCGGCCGTCGTGCATCAGCTCGTGCAGGTACATCCCGCTGCGCGAGACCGCACCCTGGTCGAAGGCGACGAGATAGGCCAGCAGGCTGAGCACGGCGACGGTGGCCAGGACCGTCCACAGGAGACGGGTCGGGGCAGCGGGGTGCACCAGCGGCTGGCTGGACGTGGAACTGGACATGCGTGCACGAACCTCCTCGGGGATGACGCGTCCCCATCGCAAGGCTGCGGACGACCGAGCGTCCTGGCTCGCGGCCCCCGTAGTCGGGGACCGCTCACAGTGGCGCGACCGCGCCGGATTCTCACCGGCTTCCCTCGCGTCGCCGCAGATAGTGGGTCGACCGTATCGGTGCCGGTTCTCCTCGGTCAAGCCGGCGGCGAGGTCCGAATGCGACGCCGCCCGATGCTCGCGCGTCCGTCGGCGCCGACCGGATCGACGAGGGCCGTCACCGACGACCGCGACACGCCCGGACCCGACATGTGGGGTGTGACAAACCCAGTCGCCCCTATATATGGTGTCGACCGTAGCTGGTTCGGCCACTCATCCCAGGGTGGCCGAGGCAAGAGGGAACCCGGTGGAATTCCGGGACTGCCCCGCAGCGGTGAGTGGGAACGACAGCCGTCATCAGCACTGGGCCGCCACCTGGCCTGGGAAGCGACGGCCAGTAGGGGACCGGGTGAACACCGGTCGTGCCCGCGAGTCCGAAGACCTGCCAGCGCGCCGCGTACCCGCATCCGGGTGGGCGGTGGTCCGAGGCCGCGTGGGACGGCCGACGCCTTTCGGATCCGCGCCCGCTGAGGCGTGGCGTCCGCTGGTGTCGGTCTCCCCGTGCCGAGGGCCGTCAGGTCTCAAGCTCGCGAGGAGTGAGTGGTGACAGTTACCGAGGTAGCCGCGACCGGCGGCGGCACGGCCCGCCGGGGTACGCCGACGCAGGTCCGCGAACGCGACGGCGCCCCCGAGGCGGTGGACGTGCGCACGCTCGTCGCCGAGGTCGAGCGCTGGGCCGACGACCTGCCCGACGTCGACCCGCTGCGGGTGGCGACCCGCACGGTCAGCGGCCTGTACGACGGCGCGACGACGGCCGAGCGGGACCGGCTGACCATCCAGACCGCGGCCGAGATGATCGGTACGGAGCCGCAGTACTCGCGCCTCGCCGCCCGGCTGCTGGCCGGCCACATCGACCGGGAGGTACGCCGACAGGGCGTCACCTCGTTCAGCGCGGCCATCCGGACCGGCCACGCGCAGGGGCTGATCGGGGATGAGACCGCCGCCTTCGTCGCCGCGCACGCGGGAACGTTCGACGACGCCATCGACCCGGACGGCGACCGGAGGTTCGAGTACTTCGGCCTGCGCACGGTCTACGACAGGTACCTGCTGCGCCACCCCACCAGCCGGCTGGTGCTGGAGACCCCGCAGTACTGGCTGCTGCGGGTGGCCTGTGGTCTGTCCCGTACGCCGGACGAGGCCGTGGACTTCTACCGGCTGATGTCCAGCCTGGCCTATCTGCCCAGCTCACCGACGCTGTTCAACTCCGGCACCCGGCACACGCAGATGTCCTCGTGCTACCTCGTCGACTCGCCGCGCGACGAGCTGGACTCGATCTACCAGCGTTACGCCCAGGTCGCGAGCCTGTCCAAGTTCGCCGGTGGCATCGGCATCGCGTACTCCCGGGTCCGGTCCCGGGGCGCGCTGATCCGCGGCACGAACGGGCAGTCCAACGGGATCGTGCCGTGGCTGCGCACGCTCGACGCGAGCGTCGCCGCGGTCAACCAGGGTGGCCGGCGCAAGGGCGCGGCCTGCGTCTACCTGGAGCCGTGGCACCCGGACGTCGAGGAGTTCCTGCACCTGCGGGACAACACCGGCGAGGACGCCCGGCGTACGCACAACCTGAACCTCGCCAACTGGATCCCGGACGAGTTCATGCGCCGTGTCGAGGCCGACGAGGTGTGGTCGCTGTTCGACCCGAACGAGGTTCCCGAGCTGCCCGACCTGTGGGGGGAGCGGTTCGACGCCGCGTACCGGGCGGCCGAGGCGCAGGGCCGCTACGTGCGGCAGGTGCCGGCGCGGGAGCTGTACGGGAAGATGATGCGCACCCTGGCGCAGACCGGCAACGGCTGGATGACCTTCAAGGACGCGGCTAACCGGCTGTGCAACCAGACGGCCGAGTCGGGCAACGTGGTGCACCTGTCCAACCTGTGCACCGAGATCATCGAGGTGTCCAGCGACGCCGAGACAGCCGTGTGCAACCTGGGCTCGGTGAACGTCGCCGCGCACCTGACCGAGAACGGCATCGACTGGGAGCGACTGCGCGCCACCGTCCGGACGGCGGTGACGTTCCTCGACCGGGTCATCGACATCAACTACTACCCGACACCGCAGGCGGCGGCGAGCAACCCCCGGTGGCGGCCGGTGGGGCTCGGGCTGATGGGCCTGCAGGACGTGTTCTTCGCGCTGCGGCTGCCGTTCGACTCGCCGGCCGCGCGGGAGCTGTCCACCCGGATCAGCGAGGAGCTGTACCTGACCGCGCTGGAGACCTCCGCCGACCTGGCGCGCGAGGTCGGCGCCCATCCGGCGTACGCGCAGACCCGGGCCGCGCGGGGCCAGCTCCAGCCCGACCTGTGGGGCGTCGAGGGTACGCAGACCGCGCGGTGGGCCGCGCTGCGCCAGCGGGTCGCTGAGTACGGGCTGCGCAACTCGCTGCTGGTGGCGGTCGCCCCGACCGCGACGATCGCCTCGATCGCCGGTTGTTACGAGTGCGTCGAGCCGCAGGTGTCCAACCTGTTCAAGCGCGAGACCCTGTCCGGGGAGTTCCTTCAGGTCAACACGGCCCTGGTCCGCGAGCTGAAGGCACGTGGTCTGTGGACCGAGCACATCCGCTCGGCGATCCGGCGCGCGGAGGGTTCGGTGCAGGACCTCGCGGAACTCCCGGCCGACGTGCGGGAGCTGTTCCGCACCGCGTGGGAGCTGCCGCAGCGGGCGTTGATCGACCTGGCCGCCGCCCGCGCCCCGTTCATCGACCAGTCCCAGTCGCTGAACCTGTTCCTGGCCTCGCCCACCATCGGCAAGCTCTCCTCGATGTACCTGTACGCCTGGAAGGCCGGGCTCAAGACCACCTACTACCTGCGCTCCCGCCCCGCCACGCGCATCCAGCAGGCCACCGTCAGCGCTGTCGCACCAGTTGCCGTCGACGCGGAGGCGCTCGCCTGCTCGCTGGAGAACCCCGAGTCGTGCGAGGCGTGCCAGTGACCCTCGCCGACCCGATCGCCGACACCACCGCCGACACGAGGACCACGCACATGCTGCTCGACCCCGGGATGGATCTCACTCTGCGCCCGATGCGCTACCCGCACTTCTTCGACCGGTTCCGCGCCGCCATCCGCAACACCTGGACTGTCGAGGAGGTCGACCTGCACGCCGACCTCACCGACCTGGACCGGCTGTCGCCGGCCGAGCGGCACCTGGTCAGCCGGCTCGTCGCGTTCTTCGCCACCGGCGACACGATCGTCGCCAACAACCTCGTGCTCAACCTGTACCAGCACGTCAACAGTCCGGAAGGCCGCCTCTACCTGTCGCGGCAGCTGTTCGAGGAGGCCGTGCACGTCCAGTTCTACCTCAACCTGCTCGACACGTACGTGCCCGACGAGACCGAGCGGTTCGCCGCCTTCGCCGCCATCGAGAACATCCCCTCGATCCGCCGCAAGGCCGAGTTCTGCTTCCGCTGGATCGACTCGTTGGGGGAGTTGCGCGAGCTGCGGACCCGGGACGACCGGCGCGCGTTCCTGCTCAACCTCATCTGCTTCGCCGCCTGCATCGAGGGATTGTTCTTCTACGGCGCGTTCGCGTACGTCTATTTCCTGCGCTCCCGCGGCCTGCTGCACGGCCTGGCCTCCGGCACGAACTGGGTCTTCCGCGACGAGTCGATGCACATGGCGTTCGCATTCGACGTGGTGGACACCGTGCGGGCCGAGGAGCCCGACCTGTTCGATGACGACCTCGCCGACCAGGTCCGCCAGATGCTCACCGAGGCCGTCGAGTGTGAGGTCCAGTTCGCCGAGGACCTGGTGGGTCAGGGCGTGCCCGGTCTGACCCTGGCGGACATGCGGGAGTATCTCCAGCACGTCGCCGACCGTCGTCTCGTCCAGCTCGGTATCGCCCCGCACTACGGGTCGGCCAACCCCTTCGCCTTTATGGAGTTGCAGGACGTCCAGGAGCTGTCCAACTTCTTCGAGCGGCGGGTGTCGGCGTACCAGGTGGGGGTGACCGGGACGGTGGCCTTCGACGACGACTTCTAGGACCCCCACCCCACCCCCTCCCCACCCCGTCGACCAGGAATGTGCTGCACCCCTATCGGCGTATCAGGGGCACCACATTCATGATCAACGTCGGCGGCGGGCGGGGTGGGGACAGGGTGGGGGTGTTCTTGGGGGTGGGTGACCCTCAGGCGGGCGAGCAGGTCGGGGTGATGGTCGGAGGACTCGTGGTGGCGCTCGTGCTGAGGTAGCCCGCGGTGGTGGACGTTCCCGGCGCGAGCTGCCCGTTGTAGGCGGCGTTCGCGACGGTCACCTGGTTGCCCGTCTGGGTGACGGTGCCGTTCCAGGCCTGGGACACCGTCTGCCCACTGGGGAGGGTGAAGGTGACCCGCCACCCGTTGAGCGACGAGTCCCCGGAGTTGGTGACCGTCAGCCGTCCTTCGAATCCGCCCTGCCACGTGTTGACCACGGTGTTGGTCACCGCGCAGGACTCCCCGGCCGGGACCGTCGGTGTCGGGGTGAGGGTCGGAGTGGGCGTCGGAGTGGGCGTCGGGGTGGGGGTCGCAGTGGGCGTCGGCGTCGGCGTGGGGGTCGGGCTGGGCGTCGTGGTGCCGCTGGCCTGGAACTGCCACCAGTTGATGTTGAACAGGTTGCCGCTGCCGCCGGTGAAGCGCAGGTACAGGTCCTGGGTCCCGGTGGCGCCGCTGACCGGGCAGGAGACGGTCTGCCAGGTCTGCCACCCGCCGGTGCCCGGCACCGCGCAGCTGCCCACCCGGGTGCCGGTGGGGCTACCGAGGCGCAGTTCGATGGTGCCACCGGACGTGGCCGAGGCGACGCGGGCGGAGAACGACGTCGCGCCCGTACCGAAGCCCACGCCCTTGACCTTGATGTAGTCCCCGTTCTCGATGAACCCGACGTTCATCCCACCCTCGCCGGCCGGCTCGGTCTCGATGCCGGAGCCCCAGGCGATGGTCTCGGCCTCCTGCCGCACGTACGGGTTCAGGGTGCCGATCTGGGGGGCGCCCGTCGTGGTCATGTTGATCGTCGGGATGGTGCCGTTGGTGTTGTAGGTGAACTTCTCCACGGCCACCGAACGGGTGTAACCACCGCCACCGGGCAACGCTCCGTTGTGGTAGAAGAAGTACGAGCCGCCGTTGAAGTCGATGACTCCGGGGTGGTTGGTGAAGCTCGCGCCCTGGCGGGGCATGACCGTCCCGCGATAGGTCCAGGGGCCGGTCGGGCCGGTCGCGGTCGAGTAACCGATGAACTCGGAGCAGCACTCCGCCGCGAACACGTTGTAGTAGATGCCGTTGCGCTTGTAGACCCACGGGCCCTCTTCGTAGAGGGTCGGCCGGCTCGTGTTCCCCGTCCGGGTGCCGAACCCGGCGGTGGTGAGCGGGATCTTGGTGGCGCTGCCGCTGTAGGAGATCATGTCCGCGTTCAGCCGGACGTACCACAGGTTCGGGTTACCCCAGTACAGGTACGCCTGGCCGTCGTCGTCGATGAAGACCGTGGGATCGATCTCGCCGTTGCCCACCAGCGGACGGCCGATGGCGTCCCGGAACGGCCCGGTCGGGCTGTCCGAGACCGCGACGCCGATGGCCATCGAGTTGGTCGCCCGGGCGGTCACCGGCACGTACCAGTAGAACTTGCCGTTGCGCGCGACGACCTGGCCGGCCCACGCGTTGGCGCTCGCCCAGCTGAAGGTGCTCACGCTCAGGGGCGAGCCGTGGTCGGTCCAGTTGACCATGTCGGCCGACGACCACACCCGCCAGTCCTTCATGGTGAAGTACGTGGAGCCGTCCTCGTCGTGGCCGGTGTAGAGGTAGACCCGCCCGTTGTACACCAGGGGGGCGGGGTCGGCGGTGTAGATGTGCTGGACGATGGGGTTGTCCGCGTGGGCGGCCGTGGCCGGCGCCAGCGCCGGGATGAGCAGCAGGCTCACGAGCAGGGCGACGCCGCGCCGGAGCCGGTTCTTCGTCCGTGGTGGCGGTGTGGGGTGCATCGGTACCTCCAGGGTGGGTCACGACGGCGGGGCACGGTTCGCCGTTCTCGCTGGCGGGTGCCGCGTGTCGTCGCGGGTCGCTTGGGGACCTCGGTGGTGGCCGTGCCGCGAGAACGGCAGGAGGAATCGGGGGTCCACCATGGCTCCCGCGCGCGGCGGCCCGCCGTTGTCAACGGCGGTGGTCAACGTCCCTGCGGGAGGCCCGGACACCCACCAGCGGGCGTTGGTCATGCGCGACTCCATCGACCTCGGCGGATCGAGTGGAGCGGTGAAGCGTGCCCTTCGCCTCTGCGGCCCGAGGGTAGTCTGTTATCGCTAACATTCTCAAGCGATGGACGAATCTGGATTTCCGCGCCGCCGTCGCGGGCCGGTCGGACCGGGTCGCCAACGCCCGGCGACCGGCTCGTCAGCGCCGCCGCGACGGGTCGTCAGCGCTGCAGCCGCGTCGGGCTGCCCGGCCCGCTGCGCCGGACGAGCCACGCCTCGGTGATGTGCGTGAACATCGCCTGCGCGGCCCCGTCGGGGTCGTGGGCGGCGATGCGCTCGTAGATGCGCCGGTGCCCCTGGTTCGATGCCACGCACATGGCCCGCTCCGGCTGGCCCATGTAGCGCGCGGTGTTGACGACCTGGCTCTCCAGGGACCGGACGACACCCCGGGCGATCCGGTTGCCCGACGCCTGCATGACCGTGTCGTGAAAGGCGCGGTCGTGCTCCTGGTAGGTGACGTGGTCGTCCACCAGCTCGTCCATCCGGTCCACTAGGGCCCGCAGCCGGTCGACGGTCTCCTCGTCGGCGAGCCGCGCGGCGACGTTGGCCATGTCGGACTCCAGCACCCGTCGGGTGACCACCAGGTCGTCGAGGATCGCCAGGGTGTCGTCCTCGGCGATGGTCGCCGCGAGGACGAGCTCGTCGAGCATGTCCCACGCCGAGGGTGGGGTGACAAGCGTTCCGCTGCCCTGGCGGACCTGCACGAGCCCCTTCTCCTGCAAGATCTTCACCGCTTCCCGGATGACCGTCCGGCTCACGGAGAAGGTCTCGCAGAGCACCGGCTCGGGGGGCAGCGGCGTGCCCGACGGGTGAACTCCCTGGACGATCCGGGTCACCAGCTCGGCGGTGATCGCCTGAGCCAGATTGGCCGGGCGGCGGGGCCAGGTCGATGCCGCCGCGCCATTGACGGCCGACTGGTTCGATGTCGTCACGTTCACCTCCGCGTAGCCGCGGGAGCGGGCCCACGAGTCCGCACCAGTGTACGGCCAACCGTTGACGTCACACGTCATACGAGTTACGTTCTCGTCAATCTTGCATCGACGGCCGGACCCTCGGCCACTCCCCATATGAAGGTGAGCAACGATGAAGCAACGAGCAGTGTGGTCCGCGGTCCTCGTTGCAGGGCTTGCCCTGACAGGCTGTGGAAGCGCGACAGGTTCGGGTTCATCGTCCGGAGGTTCGGACAAGAAGCTGGTCGTCTGGGACTGGAAGTCCGGCGAGGCCAGCTCCGCGCAGTACGTGGAGAAGGCCAAGGCCGACTTCGCCAAGAAGCACAAGGACGTCGAGGTCGAGTTCGTGGCCCAGCCGTTCGATCAGTACTACACGCTGCTGGGTGCGGCCATCCAGTCGGGCAAGGGGCCGGACGTCATCCTGTTCAACGGTGGCGGCCAGATCCGCGACCGGGTGGACTCGCTCCAGCCGCTCGACGAGTACGTCGGCGAGGACCGGCAGCGGCTCGCCGGCTGGGAGGCGTTCGCCAAGGGCGGCAAGACCTACGCCGCTCCGGTGACCCTGCAGGGCCACCCGATCTACTACAACAAGGCGCTCTACGAGAAGGCCGGCCTCGACCCGGCGAAGCCGGCCACGACGTGGGCCGAGTTCATCGCCAACTGCGGCACCATCACCAAGGCGACAGGCGCCAAGTGCTTCGCCCTCGGCAACAAGGAGGGCTACGGCATCCAGTTCTTCCTGTCGGCCATGGCATCGGGCGTCCTGACCCCGCAGGAGTACGACAACTGGATCGCCGGCAAGCGCGACTGGAACTCGCCAAACGTGAAGCGGCTCTTCGAGCTGTGGAAGGAGACCGGCACCGCGAAGCTGAACAACGACGGGGCCAACTCCACAGCGATGTTCAACGACGCCTTCGCCGTCTTCCAGTCCGGTAAGGCCGCCCACATCATCGGGCTGATGTCGGACATCGGGCACTGGAAGGACTTCAACGAGTTCGTCACGCCCGAGAAGCTCGGCGTCATGACGGCCCCGACGGTGACCAGTGGCGCCACCCCGAGCCTGCCGTACGACGGTGGTATCGGTTACGCGGTCGCCAAGTGGACCAAGGACCCGAAGGTGGCCGCCGACCTGGTGCGCTCGCTGACCTCCACCGACGCCCTGAAGGCGTTCTACGCCAACGCCGGCGCGATCACCGCCGACACCACGATCGACGTGTCGGCGAGCGGGCCGGCCGTCACCACGATCGTCGGCGCGCTCAAGACCGGCAAGCCGGCGCCACACGTGGCGCTCTCCTCGAAGTCGCTCGACCTGATGGGCCGCCTCTCGCAGCAGTTGCTCAGCGGCTCGACGAGCGTCGACGAGGTCGTGAAGCAGATGGCAGCCTCGGACACGGCGGGCTGATCTCGTGACGATCGGTAAGTCGCTCCCGTCGGTCCGCTCGGCTTCGGCCGGGCGGGCCGGCGGGGTCCCGCCCTCCGCACCGCCGCCGCGCGACCGCGCCGTTTCCCGGCGTGCCGCCGGCGGCCGCCGTGCCGAGCAACTGGCACCCTTCGTGCTGGTCGCCCCGGCAGTCCTGATCCTCGTGCTGCTGCGGCTGTGGCCGCTGCTGCTCGGCGTCAACTTCTCCTTCACGGGCGACGGTGACCGCGACGGCGCGATGGTCGGTTTCGCCAACTACGTCGACCTGCTGCACGATCCGCTGTTCCAACAGGCGCTGCGCAACGTGGGGCTGCTGGTGCTGCTCCTGCCGGTGGCGGTGGCCATCCCGGGTCTGCTCGCCACGTTCATCTACCTGCGCGTACCGGGGCACCGGTTCTACCGCAGCGTCTACTTCTTCCCGGCCGTGCTGTCGCCGGTCATCGTCGGCGCGATCTTCAACCTGCTGCTCTCGTTTGACGGTCCTGTCAACGTTGTCCTGTCCTCCGTGGGCATCGGGCCGGTGGACTGGCTCGGTGATCCGGACGTCGCGATGTTCGCGGTCGTCGGGGTGCACGTGTGGGCGACCTTCGGAATGGCTCTGGTCGTCTTCCTCGCGGGCTTCGCGACCCTGGACGCCGCGCTGCTGGACGCCGCCCGGGTGGACGGCGCGTCCCTGGCCCAGGTCATCTGGCACGTGATCATTCCCAGCCTCTCCCGCACCATCCAGTTCGTCTTCGTGACCACGATGATCGGGATGCTGACGTCCATGTTCGGCCTGCTCTACGTCATGACCAGTGGCGGCCCGGAGGGCTCGACGTACCTGCCGGAGTACTACATCTGGATCCAGCAGGGGCAGATGAACCGGCCGGCGCTCGCGTCGGCCGCGTCCACTGTCCTGTTCGTCATCATGCTCGTCGTCGGGCTGTTGCAGCTCAAGCTGCTCCGACGAGCGGGGAGGGAGGACTGATGTCCCGCGTCCGACTGGGCAGATGGTTGCTCGTGATCCCGATGGGGCTCCTCGCGGTAGCGACGATCTATCCCCTGTTGTTCACTGCGAACGTCGCCATGAAGACCCGCCGGGAGTACATTCTCGACCGGTTCTCGCTTGCCGACTCGCTGCGCTTCGAGAACATCAGCACGGCGTGGACAAGCATCGGCATGGGCCGGTACACCGCGAACTCGATCCTGGTGGTGGGCTGCTCGGTGTTCCTGCTGCTGCTGTTCGGGTCGATGGCCGGCTTCGCGCTGAGCCAACTGCGCTTCCGGGGCTCGACGGCGCTGTTCATCGGCTGCCTCGCGGCGCTCTTCATCCCCTTCCAGGTGATCATGGTGCCGCTGGCCCGGGTCATGGCGGACAGCGGACTGGTCGACACGTACCCGGGGCTGATCCTCGCGTACGTCGCGCAGTTCCTGCCCTTCACGGTCTTTTTGATGACCAGCTACTACAAGACCATCCCGGCGGAGATCGTCGACGCGGCCCGGATCGACGGCAACACCGTGTACGGCGTGTACCGGCGGATCATGCTGCCGCTGGGCGCTCCGGCGCTGCTGTCCGTGGGCATCCTCAACACGCTGTTCTGCTGGAACGACGTGCTCATCTCGCTGCTGCTGATGCCGTCGGCCGACCACCGGACCCTCATGGTCGGGGTGACCTCGCTGCGGGGGCAGTACTCCGAGGACATTCCGACGTTCGCCTCCGGGGTGCTCATCGCGGCGATCCCCGTCCTGGCGGTCTACCTGTTCCTTCAGCGCCAGATCGCCGACGGCGTCGCCGCTGGTTCCACGAAAGGCTGACATGCGTATCACCGGGTATCGAACCCTGACGACGGTCCAGGAGTGGGGCCGGCCGGTCGGCGACGCCAACGGCGTGTTTCCCGACGGCGTCACGACGCTGCCGATCACCATCGTCGAGACCGACGCGGGGATCAGCGGCGTCGGCCTGGGCCCGCACGTGGAGATCGAGAGGATCTTCCCGGCCATCGAGGGGGAGGATCCCCGCGCGGTGACCAGCCTGTACGACCGGATGCTCCGGCACACCTTCAAGGCCGGTCACGGCGGGCTGGTGTTCGGGACGATCGGCGCACTGGACACGGCCCTGTGGGACATCAAGGCGCAGCTCGCCGGTGAGCCGCTCTGGCGGCTGCTCGGCGGGCGGGACCGACGCGTCCCCGCCTACGCCTCCGGCCTCGACATCGGTCTGACCGACGACGAGCTGGTCGCGGAGTACGAGGTCTACGCCGGGTACGGCCTGCGCGCCGCGAAGCTAAAGGGTGGCCTCGACATCGAGCGGGACCGGCACCGGCTCACCCTGGTGCGGGAGGTGCTGACCGAGGCGGGCCACGGCCGGCGACCCGGTCTGATGCTCGACGTCAACGAGGCGTGGTCGCGTAAGCAGGCCGTGCGGCATGTGGCCGAGCTGGAACGCACCCTCGATCTGATCTGGATCGAGGAGCCGGTCCGCCGCTGGGACGCCGAGGGCCTGGCGGCCGTCGGCCGGGGCGTCCGGGCGTCGATCGCCACCGGCGAGAACCTCACCGGGCTGGAGCAGTACCGTCCGCTGATCGGGGCGGGCGCGGTGGACATCGTCCAGATGGCGGCCGTCTGGGGTGTCACCCACTTCCTGCGGGTGGCGGCCCTGGCGCATGCCCACGACCTGCCCGTCAGCCCCATCGGCAACATCCCGGTCGGGCTGCTGCACGCCGCCACCTCGGTGCCGAACCACCTGGTCAGCGAACTACAGGATCTGCGGCCACCCGCGGGCATCGGCCTCGACCTGCACGTCGAGGACGGCGCGTTCATTCTCGGTGACACACCGGGACTGGGCATCCGGGTCGACGAGGTGGCTATCGCCGCGGCCGCGGAGCGGGCCGGCGACCCGACCGCCGGCAGCCCGAACGTCCGACCGGAACGGGCCGGTAAGCGCCTGCTGGCGGTGGCCGAGCACATGCCCACGGTTCCGGCTGTCCGGGTCGATGCCCTGCTCGCCGATGCCGTCCCGTCCCAGAACGACGTGGCGCCCCTGCGGCATTGAGACCGCCCGACCCCAAGCCGCCTCTGGACCAGGATTGGTCGGATGATTACCGTGTCGATGGCGCCGACACAACGGATGCGGATCTCGCCGCCCCTGGCGTACGCACCCGTACGAACCAACGACGTTGAGACGGAGCAGCAGTGAAGGCAGTTGTCTACCGGGGTGCGCGTGATCTCGGAATCGAGGACCGTGCCCCAGAACCGCCGGGCCCCGGCCAGGTGCGGATCGCGGTGGCGTACACCGGGATCTGCGGCACGGACCTGCACATCTTCCACGGCGACATGGACGCCCGGGTGGGCGCGTCGGCGGTGATCGGCCACGAGATGTCGGGCCGGGTCGCCGCGCTGGGCGACGGCGTCACCGGGCTGACCGTCGGGCAGCCCGTCACCGTGATGCCGACCCGCGCCTGCGGGCGGTGCCCGGCGTGCCGTCGCGGCAATTCGCACATCTGCCACGCGATGGACTTCCTCGGCATCGACTCGCCCGGCGCGATGCAGTCGTCGTGGACGGTGCCGGCCGAGTTGGTGCTTGCGCTCCCCGACGATCTGCCGCTGGACCACGCGGCGCTGGTCGAGCCGGTCGCGGTGGCGGTGCACGACGTCGGACGGGCGAAGGTGACGTCCGGAGAGCACGTGGTGGTCGTCGGCGGCGGTCCGGTGGGCGTCCTCATCGCGGCCGTCGCCCGGGCGCGCGGGGCCGAGGTCCTGCTCGTGGAACCGGACGGCTTCCGGCGCGGAGTCGCGTCGGGGATCGGGATCGAGGCCGTGGACCCGGGGCCGACCGATGTGGTGGCGCTCGTGAACGAGCGGACCGGAGGCGCGGGCGCGGATGTCGCGTTCGAGGTGTCCGGTTCCGCCGCCGGGGTCGGCACGGCCGTGGATGTGCTGACCACCCGGGGTCGGCTGGTGATGGTGGCGATCCACCCGCAGCCGCGTCCGGTCAACCTGCACCGGTTCTTCTGGCGGGAGCTGGAGTTGCTGGGCGCGCGGTTGTACCAGCGCGAGGACGTGGTGGAGGCGATCCGGCTGGTCGCGGCCGGTGTCATCCCGGCCCGGGAGCTGATCTCCCGGGTGCTGCCCGTGGCCGGTGTCACGGACGCGTTCACGGCTCTGGAGGGTGGCGGCGGCGTCATGAAGGTGCTGCTCGACTGGCGGGAGGAGGGCCGATGAGCGCCCTGTTCGACCTGACCGGACGTACCGCGCTGGTGACCGGCGCACGGCGGGGGATCGGCCTGGCGATGGCGGAGGCCCTGGCGGTGGCCGGCGCGGACATCATCGGGGTGTCGGCGCAGATGGAGTCCGCGGGCAGTGAGGTGCAGCGGCGGGTCGAGGCGGCGGGTCGCCAGTTCACCGGCATCCGCACGGACCTGGGTGACCGGGCCGCGGTGTACCGGTTGGCCGAGGAGGCCGCGGCGGTGGCGCCGGTGGACATCCTCGTGAACAACGGCGGCACGATCGCCCGGGCGCCGGCGGCCGAGCACCCCGACGAGATGTGGGACCGGGTGGTGCAGGTGAACCTGTCCAGCCAGTTCGTGTTGAGCCGGGAGATCGGTCGGCGGATGGTCGACAGTGGCCGCGGAAAGATCATTTTTACCGCCTCGCTGCTGAGCTTCCAGGGCGGCATCAACGTCGCGAGCTACACCGCGGCGAAGTCCGGCCTCGCCGGGCTGACCAAGGCCCTGTCCAACGAGTGGGCGGGCAGAGGGGTGAACGTCAACGCGATCGCGCCCGGGTACATCGCCACCGACAACACCCAGGCGCTCCGCGACGACCCCGCGCGCAACGACGCGATCGTGGGCCGGATCCCGGCCGGCCGGTGGGGACGCGCCGACGACCTGGCCGGCGCCACCGTGTTCCTGGCCGCCGCGGCCTCGGACTACGTGCACGGCACGGTCCTGCCCGTCGACGGCGGCTGGTTGGGCCGATGACGCATCCCTCGCCGGCCGGGCGCCCCGGCATCGTCGACGCCCACCACCACCTCTGGGTCCGTGCCCGTCACCCGCAACCGTGGATCGACCCGGACACGATGGCGGCAATCGACAACGACTTCACCCCGGCGGATCTCGCCCCGGCGGCACGCGCCGCGGGCGTCACCGAGACCGTCGTCGTGCAGTCCATCGCCTCCGTGGCGGAGACGGAGCACCTGCTGGGCATCGCGGCCGACGACCCGCTCATCAGCGGGGTCGTCGGCTGGGTGAACCTCACCGCCGACGACATCGACGAGCGCCTCGACCGGCTCCGCTCGGTACGCGGCGGCGAGCGGTTGGTGGGCATCCGGCACCTGGTCCAGTCCGAACCCGACCCGGCGTACCTCGACCGACGCGACGTCCGGCGGGGCATCGCGGCGGTCGGCGCGGCCGGCCTCGCCTACGACCTGCTGGTCCGCGACCACCAACTGCCCGCGGCCACCCGGCTCGTCCGCGACCTGCCAGAGGTGTCGTTCGTCCTGGATCACCTCGCCAAACCGGCGCTCGGCGCGGGGGGCCTCGGCGACTGGCCGGCCAACCTGCGGGCGCTCGCCGCCGAGCCGAACGTCACGGCGAAGCTCTCCGGCCTGGTGACCGAGGTGGACGGATCGTCCTGGACGGCCGACGACCTGCGGCCCGCCGTCGACCATGCGCTCGACGTGTTCGGCCCGCAACGGCTCATGTTCGGTTCGGACTGGCCGGTGTGCCTGCTCGCCAGCTCCTACACCCGCTGGGTCGCCGTACTCGCCGACCTGGTGGCACCACTCGGTGACGAGGAGCAGGCGGCGATCTGGCGCGAGACCGCGCACCGTGCGTACCGGCTGGAGGCGTCATGACGGCCCGAGTGCTGCCCCGCCGCCCGGCGGTCCGCCTCACCGAGCTGGGCTTCGGCGCGGCGCAGGGTGGCAACCTGTACCGGGGGACGTCCGACGACGAATTCGCCGCGGCTGTCGACGCCGCCTGGGCCGCCGGCATCCGGTACTTCGACACGGCGCCGCACTACGGCCTCGGCCTGTCCGAACGGCGGCTGGGCGCCGCGCTGCGGTCCCGGCCGCGCGACGAGTACGTGGTGTCGACGAAGGTCGGGCGGCTGCTCGTACCCTCGCCGGAGACCGCGGGGGAGCGCGACTCGGAGGGCTTCGACGTGCCGGCCGACCTGCGGCGGGTCTGGGACTTCAGCCGCGACGGCGTACGCCGGTCGTTGGAGGCCAGCCTGGAGCGCACCGGCCTGGACCGCGTCGACGTGGTGTACCTGCACGACCCGGACGAGCACTGGGAGCAGGCGGCCACCGAGGCGGTACCCGCGCTGGTGGAGCTGCGCGACCAGGGCGTCATCGGCGCGATCGGGGCCGGCATGAACCAGTCGGCGATGCTGGCCCGGTTCGTCCAGGAGACCGACATCGACGTGGTCATGTGCGCCGGCCGCTACACCCTTCTCGAACAGGGCGCGCTCGACGACCTGCTACCCGCCGCGCAGGCCCGTGGGGTCGGCGTGGTGATCGCCGGGGTCTACAACTCGGGGCTGCTGGCCCGCGATCAGCCGCCGGCCGACGCGGTCTACAACTATCAGCAGGCGCCGCCGGAGCTGATCGAGCGGGCGCGGCGGATCGCGGCGGTCTGTCAGGCGTACGGCGTCACCCTCCCGCAGGCGGCGTTGGCGTTCGTCCGCCGGCATCCGGCGGTGGTCTCGACAGTGGTCGGCGTGCGCGACGCGGCCCAGGTGACCGAGACCCTGCGCCGGTCCGACGCGGACGTGCCGGAGCAGCTCTGGGCGGCGCTGCGCGACGCCGAGCTGCTCGGCGGGTGACGACACACCCGTGAACGCGGTGCGCCGGCCACCCGATCCTCCGATCGGGTGGCCGGCGTCCTGTCGGAGCTACCGTCCGGTCGCTAGACCGCGCTGAACCGCCACTGCTGGTTGGTGGCGCTGTGGCAGCCCCACTGCAGCAGCCGGGCCCCGTCGGCAGTCGAGGCGCCGTTGACGTCCAGGCAGAGCCCGCTCAGCGCGCTCTTGACCGTGTAGATCCCGGCGGTGCCGGTCGCCGTCACGGTGAACTTCTGCTGGTTGGCGTTGGTGCAGGTGCTGTGTTGCAGGAAGGCGCCCTGTGCGGTGGACCCGCCGGTGACGTCGAGGCACTTGCCGCTGTGCACCGCCTTGAGGTAGACGGCGCCGCCACCGGCGTCCACCGCCTGCCACTTCTGGTTGTTGCCGCCGGTGGCCGCCCACTGCACCAGCTGGGCGCCGTCGGCGGTGGAGTTGCCGCTGACGTCCATCAGCTTGCCGCTGTGCTGCGCCGTGAGGGTCCAGGTGCGGCCGGCGATCCCTCCGCCGTCGGTGCCGGGGACCCCTACGCCGTTGCCGCCGAAGGTGAACGCGTCGAGGTCGAACCAGTTGGACGAGCTGCCCTTGAACACCATGTAGAGGGTGTGCGTCCCGGACAGGGCCGCGACGCTGACCGCCGGCGTGGACTGGTAGTTGTCCCAGCCGCCGGTGCTGGGCACCGTCGTGGTGGCCAGGAGGGTGCCGGTCGGCGAGTCGGCCCGCAGCTCGATGGAACCCCCACCGCTCGGTGACGACAGCCGGTAGCTGACGTTGCTGATGCCCGACAGGCTCATCGGGTTGAACGCCACCCAGTCGTTGTTGGAGATGTCACCGACGCGCTTGCCGCTCTCCGCGGCGCTCTGGTCGACGACCCGGACGCCGGACTGGCTGCTGAAGTACTCGGCCTGCTTGTGCTTGGGCTGCAGGATCGCCGTCGCGTAGCCGGTCAGCGGCGCCGCGCCACCCGAGCCACCGTCGTCGGTGTAGCGGGCGTTGAGCACGTAGTACAGGTTCGCCCCTTCGGGGTGCCCACCGAGCAGGTCGGTGGAGATGGTGCCCGAGCAGCCCGGGTACTCGGTGGTCTCGTGCGCGTGGTCGTCGTGTCCCAGAGCCGGGTTGACGAACACCTTGGTGCAGTCGATGGCCGCGCCGCCGGGGTCGGAGACACTGACCGTGTACGAGACCTTGTCGCCGAAGTTCAGCATGCCCCCGTTGGGCGGCACGTTGATGGTGACCACCGGGGCGGTGTTGCCGACGGTGATCTGCACGTTGGCGAAGCCGGTCTTGCCGGTGTTGTCGGTGACCTTCAACTGCGCCGTGTAGTTGCCGTTGGTGGTGTAGGTGTGTGCCGGGTTGGCCGCCGTGGACGTGCCGCCGTCACCGAAGGTCCACTGGTAGCTGAGGGTGTTGCCGGCGTCCGGGTCCGCCGTGCCGGCGCTGCTGAACTGGACGGTCAGCGGGGCGCTGCCGCTGGTGGGCGTGCCGACGGCCTTCGCGATCGGTGAACGGCCACCCTGGATGTAGTCGATGCGGTAGAGCCCGGAGTCGTTGTTGCCGCCGCCGAAGTTGGAACCCCACTCCAGCAGGTACAGCGAGCCGTCCGGGCCGAACTCCATGTCCATCGGCTTGTTGAAGTTGCCGCCGGGCATGAACGAGTTGGTCCGGGTGACAGCCGTCGACGAGTCGAAGTGCGTTTCCTTGATGAAGTTGCGCGACCACTCGTAGAAGAAGTGCACGCCGTCGTAGTAGGCCGGGAACTTCGTCGCCGAGGGGTTCGCCGCGTTGTAGCGGTAGACCGGCCCACCCATCGGCGCCGACCCGCCGGAGCCCAGCTCCGGGAAGGTCGTCGACGCGGGGTAGCCGTACCAGATGTTGGGCGCGACGATCGGCTTGAGGTTGACCAGGCCGGTGTTGTTGGGCGAGTTGTTGACCGGGGCGTTGCAGTTGAACTTCGCCCCGACGACGCCGGTGTCCGGGTTGAACGGCGCGTACGGCTGGTTGTTGCCGTGACAGAAGGGCCAGCCGTAGTTGCCGGCTGCCTTGATCACGTTGAGTTCGACGAGCCCCTCGGGGCCCCGGTTGGTCGTCGGCGGGTTGCGGTCGGGGCCGTAGTCGGCCAGGTAGACCCAGCCGGTGGCGGGGTCGATCGAGAAGCGGAACGGGTTGCGGAAGCCCATGGCGTAGACCTCGGGCCGGGTCTGCGCGGTGCCCTGGGGGTAGAGGTTGCCCGTCGGGATGGTGTAGCCACCGGTGGCCGACGGCTTGATGCGCAGCAGCTTGCCACGCAGGTCGTTGGTGTTGCCGGCGGAGCGGGCGGCGTCCAGGTTGGACTTGCCTGACCGCCAGTCCAGCGGGGCGTACCCCTGCCAGTTCGGGTCGAGGTTGGGCGGCGTGTCGTCGCCGGTGCCGATGTAGAGGTTGCCGTCCGGGCCGAACTCGATGTAGCCGCCGGTGTGCCCGGGCTCGGCGAAGGTCCGGTCCCGGTACGCGGGGATGTCGATGATCCGTGCCTCGGTGGACAGGTTCAGGGTGTCACCGGTGAGCGTGTAGCGGGACACCCGGTTGACGTCGGTAGTGCTGCTCGCCGGCGAGTGGTAGACGTACACGTATCCGTTGCTGGCGAAGGCCGGGTCTATCGCGACGCCGGTGAGGCCGTCCTCACCGCCGGTGTAGACGCTCAGCGTGGCGGCCGTGACGGTGCTGTTGGTGCTCGGCTTGAAGATCTTGACCTGGCCGCCCCGCTGGACGTAGAGCACGCGGCCGTCCGGCAGCACTGCCAGCGCCATCGGGTCGGCGGTGTTGTCGTCCAGGGTGCGCTTCTCGAAGTTGCTCCAGACGGTGCCGCCGCAGTCCCCGGGCTGGTTGCCGGCCGCCCACTTGACGCCACCGAGGACGTGGTTGCGGAAGTTCGTCTCGCTGTACGACTCGATCGCGTGGCCCATCGCGGTGGCCCACACCCGGCCGCCGCCGGCGTTGCGGCACCACGAAATCGGGTGGTCCGGGCCCATCGCCCGCGAGCCCGGGTTGTACGTGCGCTCGTCGGCGGTCACCAGGACATGCACGTTGCCCCGCGGGTTGGAGTCGAAGTTGTACCACTCCTCGCTGCGGCTCCAGCGGTCCGGCAGGCCGACCGTCGACGGGTGCTGCTTGTCGGCGACGATGGCCGTGCCGGCGAGCACGCCGGGGGAGTGCTCGGGCATGTGAGCGCCGCCGTTGATGGTCTGGTCCCACCACGGGTACTCGGACTCGATGCCCATGTCGGTGGCGTTGTGCACGCCCACGATGCCCTTGCCGCTGGCGAGGTAGCCCTCGATGGCCTGGCGCTGCGAGGCCGAGGTCCAGACCATGCCGGAGGTCTGGAACATGATGACGACGTCGAAGGTGGCGAGGTTGGCGGGCGTGAAGACGCTCGCGTCCTCGGTCTGCACCAGCTCGAAGTTGTTCGCGGCCGCCTGCTGCTGGAACATCGAGATTCCGGCGGGGATCGAGTCGTGCCGGTAGCCGACGGTCTTGGTGAACAACAGGGCGCGGAAGGCCGGGGCGGCCGACGCCGGCGGGGCCAGGCCGAGCGCCAGTAACAGGCCGACGATCATTCCGATGAGGATTGTGGGGCGACGCATGCCGTCTCCTAGGTCTGGGCGGGCAACTCCGATTGCGAGCACGGGTCCGGCACGCGCCAGGTTGTGCCTGGGCGCGCGTGGGCCACGGGTGTGCTGGTCGCGGTCGTCGTGCCGTCCGCCGAAACGGCAGTCAGCCCCGCAGGACGTCACACAGCGTGACGTGGGCTGTGATCTCGTCCATGGTCTGCGAGGTCAGGATGAGCTATTGATCGATGGGTGTCAATGTAACGTCGAGCGTCGGATGTTACTCCCCAGTAGGGGTGCTCGGGCCTGACGTGCCCGAGCCAACACTCGCGCCGATCGAGTGCCGGGCCTGCCAGTCGCCGCAGATCGAGGATTGCGGACCCGCATCCAAACATCTATCTTCATACGTGTGATGTTTCCTCGATGTCAAGGAAATGTTTGCACCATAAAAACGCAAGTTCCGCTGAGACCTGCGAAAGTGCGTCGCTCAGCGCATCGAACGGCCTACCGGCCGGTGTACGGATCTCATCGATGACTACTATCTGTAAGGGCTATCGGGATGGCAGATCCACAACCGGCGCCGCTGCTGGCCCTGCGGGGCATCGGCAAGTCGTTTCTCGGGGTGCGCGTCCTCGACGGCGTCGACCTCGACGTGGCACCGGGCGAGGTCCACGCGGTCGTCGGTGAGAACGGCGCCGGAAAGTCGACGCTTATGAAGATCGTCTCGGGTGGATACTCCCCGGACGAGGGCACCGTCGAGTTCGCCGGTCAACCGCGCGTGTTCCACGGCCCCCGCGACGCGCAGCGGGCCGGCGTCGGCATCATCCACCAGGAGTTCAACCTCCTGCCCGAGCGCACTGTCGCGGAGAACGTCTACCTGGGTCACGAACCGGTCCGCCGCGGGCTGGTCGACCGCCGCGAGATGCTGGACCGCACCCGGCGCCTGCTCGCCTCGATCGGGGAGACCGCGCTGCCGGCCGACTCCCGGGTGGGGCAGCTCGGCGTCGCTCAGCAGCAGGTCGTCGAGATCGCCAAGGCGCTCGCTCTGGACGCGCGGCTGCTCATCATGGACGAGCCGACCGCCGCGCTGGCAGACCAGGAGGTCGAGCTGCTCTACGGGCTGGTCCGCCGGCTGCAGGAACGCGGCATCGGCCTTCTCTACGTCTCGCACCGGCTGACCGAGGTCTTCGACCTGTCCAGCCGGATCACGGTTCTCAAGGACGGCCGCCGGGTGACGACCGTGGACACCGCGCGGACCAACACGGACGAGCTGGTGCGGCACATGGTCGGCCGTGAGCTGTCCAACTACTACCCGCAGCGGGCCGACCCCGCCGACCGTGGGCCGGTGCGACTCACCGTCCGCGGCGGGGGCAACCGGAAGCTGCGGGGGGTGGACCTCGAGTTGCGCGCCGGCGAGGTGCTCGGCGTCGGCGGCCTGCAGGGTTCGGGACGATCGGCGCTGGCCCGTGCGCTCTTCGGGGTGGCCCCGTTCACGACCGGTGACGTCGAGCTCGACGGCGAGCCGGTGCGGCTGCGCTCGCCGCGTGCCGCGATGCGGGCGGGCATCGCGTACGTCACCGAGGACCGCAAGGGTGAGGGCATCGTGGCCCGGCAGTCGGTGCTGGACAATGCTCTGCTCGCCAGCCGGGCCGTGTTCGCGGCACGGTCCGGTCGCGCCGCCCGCACCGCACGGGTGCGTGAGCTGCTCGACGCCGTGGAGGTCCGTGCCGCCGGCGACGACCAGGAGATCCGCTTCCTCTCCGGCGGCAACCAGCAGAAGGTCGTCCTGGCCCGATGGCTCGCGCTGACACCACGGATCCTGCTCTTCGACGAGCCGACCCGGGGCATCGACGTGGGCGCGAAGTCGGCCATCCACGATCTCGTCCGCCGCCTCGCGACCGACGGCGCGGCGGTTCTGATGATCTCGTCCGAGCTGCCGGAGCTGCTCGGCATGAGCGACCGGATAGTCGTCCTGCGCGACGGCCGGATCGCGGGCGAGCTGCCGGCCGGCGCGACCGAGGAGGACGTCGTCGCCCTCGCGGTCGGCGCCGTCCGGGAGGCCGCCGCGTGAGCGCGAGAAATGAGCCGGTCCTGCAGGCCCCGCAGTCGCGAATGGAGACAGCCCCGATGAGCGCGAGGAGTGAGCCGGGTTTGCGAGCCCCGCAGTCGCGAATGGAGAAAGCTCCGTGACCGCCCTGTCGCTTCGTCCGGCCCGGCATGCCGTGCCGGGCGTGTTCGTGGCCCTGGCCCTCACCCTGGTCATCGGCTGGCTGGTCGTCATGCTCGACGGCGGCCAGCTCTTCAACCAGTCGACGACGGTGAGTCTGCTGCACGTCGCCGCCGGCCTCGGGCTCGTCGCCGTCGGGCAGACCCTGGTCATTCTCGGCGGTTCGCTCGACCTCTCCGTGGCGTACGTGATCAGCCTGAGCACCCTCGTGGCGGCCGAGGCGATGAACGGCAGCGACGGCGCGTTGCTCCCGGCGATCGGGCTGGCGCTCGCGGTCAGCGCCGCGATCGGGCTGCTCAACGGCGTGCTCGTCACCAAACTGCGGATCAACGCGTTCATTGCGACCCTCGGCGTCGGGTTGCTGCTCAAGGGCTACCTCGACAACGGTTACGACGGTCCGGCCGGCGAGAGTGCGCCGGCTCTCGTGCGGACTCTCGGGTACCAGCGGATCGGGCCGGTCCCGGTGTCCTTCCTGCTGCTGCTCGCGGTGACCGCGGCGGCCTGGTTCGCCCTGTCGCGTACCCGCTTCGGTCACCACCTGGTAGCGGTCGGCGGCGACCCGGAGGTCGCCCGGCTCTCCGGCGTCCGCAACGACCGGGTCCTCATCACCGCCCACGTGTTGTGTTCCCTCTGCGCCGGCCTGGCCGGCGTCTATCTGGCCAGTCGACTCGGCTCCGGCGCCCCCCGGGTGGGCACCGAGGGGCTCTACGACCTGGAGTCGATCGCCGCGGTGGTCCTCGGCGGCACCGCCCTCGCGGGTGGGCGCGGGGGAGTGCTCGGCACGGTCGGGGGCGTGCTGCTGCTCGCCAGCATCGACGCGGTGTTCAACCAGCTCGAGGTTGACGCGTTCTTCAAGCAGGTGATCCGCGGCGTGATCATCATCGCCGCGGTCGCCGTCTACGCCCGACGGGCCATGCGAAAGGCGGGGTCCTGACCATGCGGGTCGCCGAACGTCGTCCGCTGCCGCTGCGGATCCGCACCGACGGGATCGCGCCGATCGTCGCGCTCCTGGTGGTGCTGCTGATCCTCGTGGCGTTCGTCCAGCCCGACTTCCTCGCGCCGTCGTCGCTGATGTCGTTCCTCGGGCGCTCCGCGCCGATCATCCTGCTCGCCGCCGGTCAGTACTTCGTGATCGTCTGCGGGGAGTTCGACCTCTCCGTCGGCTCCCTGGTCACGGCGCAGGTCGTCGTCGCCGCCCGGCTCATCGACAGCGATCCGTCGCACACCTGGCCGGTGGTCGCGCTGCTGCTCGTCGGCGGCGCGCTCGTCGGGCTGGTCAACGGTCTGGTCACGACGGTGCTGCGGGTGCCGTCCTTCATCACGACCCTCGGCATGTTCCTGATCCTCGTCGGCGCCGTGTACCTGTGGTCCGACGGCGCTCCGAAGGGCGGGCTCTCCGAGGAGTTCCGCCGCTTCGGCCGACGGGCCATCGAGGACGTGCCGCTGCTGGGCCGCATTCCGTACGCGCTGCTCGTCCTGGTGGTCGTCGCGGCGATCGCCGTCGTGCTGACGCGCTCCGACTTCGGTCGCACGCTGGTCGCGGTCGGGGACAATCCGCGCACCGCGGAGCTGAGCGGCGTGCGGGTCGCGCGCACCAAGACGATCGCGTTCATGCTCAGCGGCCTCGCGGCGGCGGTCGCGGCGATCCTTCTGGGCGGGTACAGCGGTGTGTCGTTCCAGGCCGGCGTCGGGCTGGAGTTCGGGGCGATCACCGCGGTCGTGCTCGGCGGGGTCGCCCTCGGTGGGGGCCGTGGCTCGGTCGTCGGGGCGATGCTCGGTGCCCTGACCCTCGAGACGCTCTTCGCGCTGATGAACTTCACCGGCGTCTCCGGTGCCCTCAGATCGACCGTCCAGGGCGTGATCATCCTGCTCGCCGTGGCGGTCTCGTCCCTGCGTTCCTCCTCCTCCAGATAAAGGTGATTCGATGAGACGATCCATGACCGCCCTGGCCGCGGCGAGCCTCCTGGTGCTCGCGGGATGCGCCACCGACGAGCCGACGGCGTCACCGTCGGGCACCGCCTCCGCGGCGGCCGGTTCGGGCACCGGGGAGCAGTCCAAGTTCTTCGTGCAGGCCGACTACGACAACGAGTTGGCCCTGCTCGACGCCGCCCCCACCGGCCCGGCCGACAAGCCGTGGGAGCAGGTGCTCAACCCGAAGATGGTGGACACCGCCAAGTTCAAGAAGCCCGGCAAGCACAAGATCTGCTTCTCCAACGCGGCGCTGAACAACCCCTGGCGGCAGGTCGGGTTCAAGACCATGCAGGCCGAGGTCGAGGCGCAGCGGAGCCGGATCAGCGAGTTCGTGCACGTCGACGCCGAGGGCAAGGACCAGAAGCAGATCGCCGACATCAACGACCTGCTCGGCAAGAAGTGCGACGCCCTCATCGTCTCGCCGAACACCACCGCCACGCTCACCCCGGCCGTCGAGGCCGCCTGCCAGGCCGGCCTTCCGGTGGTCGTCTTCGACCGGGGGGTCAACACCACCTGCCCGGTGACCTTCATCAACCCGGTGGGCGGCTACGGCTTCGGCCACGTGGGCGCGGAGTTCGTCAGCCAGAAGATGAAGCCCGGCGGAAAGCTGCTGGCCCTGCGCATCCTGCCCGGCGTCGACGTGCTGGAGACCCGCTGGTCCGCCGCGAAGATCGCGCTGGACAAGGCGAAGGTCGACGTCGTCGGCGTGGAGTTCACCGACGGCGACCCGGCCAAGACCAAGAAGATCGTCAACGACTACATCCAGCGGTACGGCACGATCGACGGCGTCTGGATGGACGCCGGAGCGGTAGCCGTGGCGGCGGTCGAAGCGTTCCAGGACGCCGGCAAGCCCGTACCGCCGATGAACGGCGAGGACCAGCTCGACTTCCTGAAGCTGTGGAAGGACAAGAAGCTGACCGCCATCGCGCCGACCTACCCGACGTACCAGTGGCGGACGCCGATCATCGCCGCGCTGAACATCCTCGACGGAACCCAGGTCTCCAACCCGTGGAAGCTGCCGCAGCCCACGGTCACCCAGGAGAACCTGGACCAGTACCTCGACGCGAGCATGCCGCCGCTGCACTACGCGATGTGCGGCTGCCGTGACCTGCCCGGCTACCCGCAGCGCTGGAAGTAGGTTGCGGTGTACGCCATTGGCGTCAACCCCTGGGTGTGGGCCTCGCCGGTCGACGACGAGGCCCTCGCCCGGTTGATCCCGCGGATCGCCTCCTTCGGGTTCGACGCGGTCGAACTGCCGATCGAGCAGCCCGGCGACTGGGATCCGGTCCGTACGCGGGACCTGCTGGCCGCGCACGGCCTCGTCGCGGCCGGGGTCTGCGCGGTGACCCCGCCCGGGCGGGACCTGGTGGATGCGACGCCGGCCGTCGTCGAGTCGACGGTCGCGTACCTCATGGGGTGTGTGGCGAGCGCGGCGGCCGTCGGTGCCCCGTGTGTCGGCGGCCCGGTGTACGCGTCGGTCGGCCGCACCTGGCGGATGTCGGCGGCGGCCCGCGCGGCCTGCTACGCCGACTTCCGGCGGGCCCTCGCGCCCGTCGCCGACCGGGCCGGCGAGTGCGGCGTGACCATCGGCGTCGAGGCGCTGAACCGCTACGAGACGAGCGTGGTCAACACCGTCGAGCAGACGATCGAGGCGATCGACGGCCTGCCCCCGAGCGTCGGAATCATGATCGACACGTACCACATGAACATCGAGGAGGCCGACCCCTACGCGGCCCTGGCGCTGGCGGGCCCGCACATCAAGCACGTCCAGGTCAGCGGCACCGACCGCGGCGCACCCGGCGCGGACCACTTCGACTGGCCCCGTTTCTTCTCCGTCCTGCGGGGCACGGGTTACCAGGGCGCGGTCTGCATCGAGTCGTTCACGGCCGACAACGCGACAATCGCCACCGCGGCGTCGATCTGGCGGCCCCTGGCCCCCTCACAGGACCGCCTCGCCGTCGACGGCCTGCACCACCTACGGAAGGTCGTCGCCTGACCGGCGTCGGCACGTCCATGGTGTTAGCGCTAACCGCCCTGGTCGCCGTGACCGCCTCGGCCACACCGGCCTCCGCGGCGACCACCACCCTCTACGCGTCCCCGTCCGGCAGCGGCAGCACCTGCTCCGCCAGCCAGCCGTGCTCACTGGCCGGCGCGCAGGCCGCGGTACGCACGCTCAACAGCTCGATGTCCGGCGACATCGTCGTGGAACTGGCCGACGGCGTGTACCGGCTCACCTCGCCGATGCGGCTGACCGCCGCCGACTCCGGCACCAACGGCTACCAGGTGATCTGGCGGGCCGCCGCCTCGGCCCGCCCGACGATCAGCGGCGCCCGGGCGGTCACCGGGTGGTCGCTCGTCGACTCCGGAAAGAACATCTGGCGGGCCAGCGTCCCGGCCGGGCTCGACAGCCGCCAGCTCTACGTCAACGGCGCCGTCGCCACCCGGGCGCGTACGGCCGTGAACCGCGCCGACTTCACCTACACCACGAGCGGCATGCGGTTCAGCAACAGCGCGCTGAGCTACCTGAACAACCTCGGCAACCAGAACCGGGTCGAGGTGGAGAGCGTCGGCTCGTTCACCGACCGGTACTCGCCGGTGCAGAGCATCAGCGGCAACTTCCTGACCATGCAGCAGCCGGCCTGGAACAACAACACGTTCGGCTTCGACACCCTGTCCCGCCCGCACCGGGCCGGACCGTTCTACCTGGCCAACGCGTACGAGTTCCTCGACTCACCGGGCGAGTGGTATCTCAACCCCGGCAGCGGCCAGCTCAACTACATCCCGCTGGCCGGGCAGAGCATGAGCTCGGTGAGCGTGGAGCTGCCGCAACTGCAGTCCCTGGTCAACGTGGGCGGCACGTACGACGCGCCCGCGCACCACATCTCGTTCAGCGGGATCACCTTCACCGGCACCAGCTGGCTCGGCCCGAGCAGCAGCAACGGGTTCGCCGACCAGCAGACCGGCGCGCACATCGTCGGCACCTGGGCCCGTCCGTCCGACGCCCTGACCTCCTGCCAGGAGGGCTGCCCGCTGTTCGAGGCCACCCGCCCGAGCTGGGCACAGATGCCGGCCGCCGTGCAGGTCTCGGCAGCCAACACCATCGCCTTCAGCGACTCGCAGTTCGTCAACCTGGGGCAGACGGCGATCGGTATCGGCAACGACGCCAACGCCCACGCCAGCGGCGTCGGCCTGGGAGCCAGCAACATCACGGTCACGCGCTCCGAGATCGCCCGCAACTCGGCCGGCGGCATCGTGGTCGGCGGCGTGCGTGCCGACGCCCACCACCCCAGCGACCAGCGGATGGTCAACCGGAACATCACGATCAGCAACAACCGGGTGCACGACCTCGGTCTGGAGTACCGCGGCGTGGTCTCGATCCTGACCACCTACGTGAACACCGCGCTGGTCTCGCACAACGAGGTCTACAACATGCCGTACACCGGCCTCTCGGTCGGGTACGGCTGGGGCGCCAACGACGCCGGCGGCAGCAACCACTACGCCAACCGGGGTCTCTACAACTACCAGCCCCGCTACTCGACGGCCACCACCGCCGCCAACAACCAGGTGATCGGCAACTACATCCACGACGTGATGCAGCAGATGACCGACGGCGGGTGCATCTACACGCTGTCGGCGAACCAGGGCGGAACCATCAACGAGAACTACTGCCTGCGGACCAACGGCTGGTTCGGGCTCTACTTCGACGAGGGCTCGCGCTACTACACCGCCCGCAACAACGTGTTCTCCTCCACCGGCACCTGGGCCACCGCCAACTACTACTACGCCGAGAACATGGGCAACTTCACGGTCACCAACAACTGGTCGACCAACGGCAGCACGAACGTGACCAACGGCGACCGCGGCAACGTCGTCAACGGCAACGTCACGGTCTCGAACGGCAGTTGGCCGTCCGGCGCGCAGACGGTGATCAACTCTGCCGGCGTGCAGAGCGGCGGCAACACCAACCCGCAGAATGTCCAGCTCGTCGGCGTCCAGTCCGGGCGCTGCGCCGAGATCGGCAATTCCAGCACCACCAACGGGACGCAGGCCCAGCTCTGGGACTGCATCAGCGGCGCCGCCAACCAGCGGTGGACCCACACGGCGAGCCGGCAGCTCATGGTGTACGGCACCAAGTGCCTGGACGCCTCGGGTCAGGGCACCGCCAACGGCACCACAGTGGTGATCTGGGACTGCAACGGCCAGGCCAACCAGCAGTGGAACATCAACGCCAACGGCACGATCACCGGCGTGCAGTCGGGTCTGTGCCTGGACGCCAACGGCGCCGCCACGGCGAACGGCACGAAGCTCATCCTCTGGGCGTGCAACGGCGGCACCAACCAGCAGTGGCAGGTGCGTAGCTGACATCCGGATCGCCCCGGCCGGCCGCACCCCGGCCGGGGCGCCCCGGCGGCGGGCCGCCGCAGATCGGGGCCCGCCATTGCTGCCGGTCATCGACCAGCAGAAGTGTTAACGCTAACCCGAAACAGGTCACGCCCGCCCCGCGGGCGTACCCCGGCATGGGAGTGAATTGATGGAAACCAACGGTGCGCGTCATTCCGCCGCCCCACCGCGGCGCCGCTGGCGGTCGGGCCTGGCCGCCGTGGCGGCGACCCTGCTCGCCGCCGGCACCCTCGTCGGGGTGAGCGCGGCGCCCGCGGCGGCGGCGACGGTGGACACCAACGCCTGGTACGTCCTGGTCAACCGCAACAGCGGCAAGGCGTTGGACGTGTACGGCCAGGCCACCAACGACGGCGCGCGGATCACCCAGTGGACGCGTAACAACGGCAGCAACCAGCAGTGGCAGTTCGTGGATTCCGGTGGCGGCTTCTACCGGCTGAAGTCACGGCTCTCGGGCAAGGTCCTCGACGTCAGCGGCGCGTCGACCGCCGACGGGGCGGCGATCGTGCAGTGGACCGACAACAACGCGGCCAACCAGCAGTTCCGGCTGGCCGACTCCGACGCTCAGTTCGTGCGCCTGATCGGTCGGCAGAGCGGCAGGGCCGTGGAGGTCCTGGGCGCCTCGACCGCCGACGGCGCCAACGTCGCCCAGTACGCCGACCTCAACGGCGCCAACCAGCAGTGGCAGCTGGCCAAGGTGTCGGGTGACACCGGGACCGGTGGAGGCTGCGGCAAGAGTCCCACGCTGGCCAACGGCACCCACACGATCCAGAGCAACGGCAAGAGCCGCAGCTTCATCCTGCGGATTCCCGCCAACTACACCAGCAGCACCCGCTACCGGTTGATCTTCGCGTTCCACTGGCGGGGCGGCACTGCGGCCGAGGTCAACTCGGGTGGCACGAGTGGGACGCCGTGGTCCTACTACGGCCAGCAGGAGCAGTCGAACAACACCGCGATCCTCGTCGCGCCGCAGGGCCTCGGCAACGGCTGGGCCAACTCCGGTGGCGAGGACATCACCTTCGTCGACGACATGATCCGGCTGATCGAAGGCGACCTCTGCGTCAACACGGCGCAGCGTTTCGCGCTCGGCTTCAGCTACGGCGGTGGCATGAGCTACGCGCTGGCGTGTGCGCGGGCGAACGTGTTCCGGGCGGTGGCGGTGTTCAGCGGGGCCCAGCTCAGCGGGTGCAGCGGCGGCACCCAGCCCATCGCGTACTTCGGTCTGCACGGCATCACCGACTCGGTGCTCAACATCTCCTCGGGGCGGTCGTTGCGGGACACGTTCGTGCGCAACAACGGCTGCACGGCGCAGAGCCCGCGGGAGCCGGCCTCGGGCAGCCGCACGCACGTCACCACCGCCTACTCCGGATGCCGGGCCGGATATCCGGTGCAGTGGGCGGCGTTCGACAACGGCCACATGCCGGGGCCGGTGGACGGCACGTACGCCGAGAGCGGCATCACGACCTGGACCAAGGGTGAGGTGTGGCGGTTCTTCGCGCAGTTCTAGCGATGGCGCTCGGCGACCGCGACACCGTCGCGTCGACGCGACGGTGTCGGCGCGCGGTGGCCGGTTGACGGCTCACCGCACGGGGCGGTCTCCGGTCCACGCGACCGGGGGCCGCCCCGGTTCACGTGCGGGGAGTACGTCGACACATGGAAGTAGTTGAATTCGACGAAACGGCTCCGTAATATGACCGGCGTCTGCTGTTAACGCTAACAGTGGGCTCGTAGACATCATGATGCCCGCCTCATCCGGGCGGCTGTCCCTGGTGGACGGCATCACGAAAGGATGCTCCCGTATGAAGCGAATCGTCCGAGCCCGTCACTGGGGGCGGGCAGCCGCGGCCGGGCTGCTCGTGGCCGCCGCCCTCGTCGGCCTCCGTGCCCCGGGAGCCCAGGCGTTGGAGAATGGCGTCGCCCGGACACCCCCGATGGGGTGGAACAGCTGGAACTCGTTCGGTTGCAACATCAACGAGGGGCTGATCCGCCAGACGGCCGACGCGATGGTCAGCAACGGCATGCGCGATCTCGGCTACCAGTACGTCGTGGTCGACGACTGCTGGTTCAACCCGAACCGCGACAGCTCGGGCAACCTCCAGGGCGACCCGACCCGCTTTCCGAGCGGGATGAAGGCGCTCGGCGACTACCTGCACGCCCGGGGGCTGAAGTTCGGCCTCTACCAGGTGCCGGTCGACAAGACCTGCGCCCAGTACTTCAACAGCTACCCGGGCGCGACCGGCAGCCAGGGCCACGAGGCGCAGGACGCCCGGCAGTTCGCCGCCTGGGGGGTCGACTACCTCAAGTACGACTGGTGCTCCCCGAACGGCAGCATCAGCGAGCAGGTCACCACCTTCGCGAAGATGCGTGACGCGCTGGCCGCGACCGGCCGGCCGATCCTCTACAGCATCAACCCCAACAGCATCCACGCCAAGACCGGTCCGCAGCGCAACTGGGGCGACGTGGCGAACATCTGGCGGACCACCGAGGACATCACCAACGCGTGGGACACCGGGCAGACCAACGGCTACCCGATGGGCATCCAGAACATCATCAACGTCAACGTCCCCCTGGCGCCGTACGCGCGGCCGGGTTCGTTCACCGACCCGGACATGATGGAGGTCGGCCGGGGCGGCATGAACGACACCGAGATGCGCAGCCACTTCGCGATGTGGGCCGTCATGGCGTCGCCGCTGATCGCCGGCAACGACGTGCGCAACATGAACTCCGCGACGCAGACCATCCTCAAGAACGGCAACCTGATCGCCATCAACCAGGACTCCCTCGGGTTGCAGGCCAGCCAGGTCTCGTTCGACGGCACCCGCCGCGTGCTCGCCAAGCGGCTCGCCAACGGTGACGTCGCCGTCGCCCTGCTCAACCAGGGCGGCTCGACGACGACGATCTCCACCACCGCCGCCGCAGTCGGCAAGTCCGGCAGCTCCTTCACCCTGGTGGAGGCCTGGAGCAACGCCACCACCACCAGCACGGGCAGCATCTCGGCCAGCGTCCCGGCGCACGGCACTGTGGTGTACCGGGTCAGCGGTGGCGGCACCAGCACCCCGCCGCCGACCACGCCGCCGCCCGCGACCACCTCCTTCGCGCTGGCCAGCGTCGCCTCGGGCCGCTGCCTGGACGTCCCGCAGAGCAACACCACCAACGGGACCCAGCCGGTGATCTGGGACTGCAACGGGGCAGCCAACCAGCGCTGGACCCTCAACGGCCAGACCCTCCAGGCGCTCGGCAAGTGCCTGGACGCGCCGACCAACGCCACGGCGGGCAGCAAGGCCCAGATCTGGGACTGCAACGGCGGGGCCAACCAGCGGTGGACCCTGAACTCGAACGGCACGATCAGCGGGGCGCAGTCCGGCCTGTGCCTCGACGTCAACAACAACGGGACCGCCAACGGCACCACGGTGCTTCTCTGGACCTGCACCGGGGCCGCCAACCAACGGTGGACCCAGCGCTGACGGTGGTATCGACAGGTCCGGGCCGGGGCGCAGTCACCCCGGCCCGGACCTGTGTCGTCGCGGTCCTGCCCTCGGTCGCCGGCTCGTCAGTCGGCGACCGGGTCAGGTCGCGGCTGCCGTCCTCGCCGGCTGGATCGTCAGCCCGGTCGACGCGTCGTAGCGCACCGGAACGGGGTCGGTGAGTTCACCGACGAATGACCCGTCGACGTGGTCGAGGAAGCCGATGAGCGACCAGTCGTCGGCCGGTCCGGGGACCAGTCGGGGCGCGTACAGGTGCGGGTGGGTGACCGGCCGGGCGGCCGCGACGTCCCACGGGCCGCGGACGCTCTGCCCGGTCGCCACCCAGATCCGGTGGTCGTCGCGCCGGGCGCCGGCTGTCGCGTCGGTGGAGAACAGCAGCAGAGGCTGCCCGTCGACGACCGCGACCTGGGGCACCTCCAGGTGACCGAACCCCGCCGGGGTCGACAGCGGCGGTCGGACGGTCCAGGTGAGCAGGTCGGGGGAGGTGGCGTGGCCGACGACGCCGCGCGTGTCCGTCGCTCCCGTGTTGGCGCGCGCCGTGATGAGCATGTGCCAGCCGTCGCCGTCCGGGTCGGGAAACACCCAAGGGTCGCGCCACGCCTGCTCGTACCACAGGTCGGTGTCGAGCAGCTCGTACCACGTCGGGTCGGCCTGCACGACGGGCCCGGACCCGTGCCGGTGCCAGGTGATCAGGTCGTCCGAGACGGCCAGACCGATCCGTTGGACGAGACCGTCCTCGGCGCGGGAGACCCCGGTGTAGTACAGGTACCACCGCCCGTCCGGGCCGCGGACCGTGCACCCGGTCCAGGTCGCGAGGTCGTCCCAGGCCGGCGCGTCGGCGGGGACCAGGGCGTCGGCGACCAGACGCCACGTGCGCAGGTCCGTCGAGACGGCGTGGCCGATCGAGGCACGGCGGTGGCGGCGGTGCGGGTCGTGCAGGGCGCGGGACGCGCGCAGGAAGAACACGTGCCAGAGGCCGTTGTCGTCCCGCGCGTACCAGCTGTCCCACACCCAGTGGTCGGCTAGACGAAGCATGGCCGGAAAACTAGCACTAAACCGGTTTAGCTGACGAGGGGTCGCCCCCCGTCGCGCTCTTCGGCGGCCCGGCTCAGCCGGCGGGGGGCGCGAGGGACCGGCGTCGGCGCAGCGGCATCGCGACGAGTGACGGCTCGGCGGCGCCGCCGTCGAGGAGCAGCTCGACCGCGCGCCGCCCCATCTGCTCGTGGGGCAGCGCCGTGGTGGCCAGGCTGGGACGCAGCCAGGCGGCGATCGGGTCGTCGTCGAACGAGATCACCGAGATGTCGTCCGGGACGCTCAGGCCCGCCTCGCCGAGCGCCTGGTAGGCGCCGAAGGCCAGCCGGTCGTTCATGCAGATGACCGCGCTGGGTCGCGACGGCCTGCTCAGGAGCCCGCGCATGGCGGCGTAGCCGTGCTCGGGCAACCACTCGGTGCAGAAGCACTCCGCGAGGAGGCTCACGCCCGCGTCGCCCAGCGCCTGCTGGATGCCCCGCAGGCGGGCCCGGGCGGCGAGGGAGACCTCCGGGTCGTCCTCCTTGAGCCGGTTGCGGCCGATCAGCGCGATGGCGTCGCGGTGGCCGTGCTCCAACAGGGCGGTGGCGACGGAGCGGCCGGCCCGGTCGTCGTCGGGAAGGACGCAGGGCAGCCCGTCGGCGCTGGTGGCGTTGAGCAGCACCACCGGGCCGCCGAGGATGGCCGGGGGCACCGTCAGCCGCCGGGTGGCCATGGCGGCGTAGATCACTCCGTCGACCTGTCGGTCGAGCATCGCCTCGATGGCGTACTGCTCGAACGTGGCGTCACCCTGCGTCTCGGTGATCAGCAGCACGTGGTCACGCTCGCGGGCCGCGTCGAGCGCACCGCGGATGAGGCCGCCGGCGAAGCGGGTGGTGGCGACGATGTCGGAGACGAACGCGATGGTCGCGGTCTTGCGGGTACGCAGGCTGCGCGCCGCGAGGTTGGGTCGGTAGCCCAGTTCCTCGGCGGCGGCGAACACGCGCTGGTGTGCCTCGGCCGAGAGCCGCGTGCCCTCCCGGCCGTTGAGCACCATCGACGCGGCGGTCTTGGACAGCCCGGCTCGCCGCGCGACGTCGGCCAGGGTTGCTCTGTTGCGGCCCATCAGTCCTCCGAATCAGGCGCGGTGCCACGGGCCCCGCTCCTGCCCATCATGATGCGTCGGCGCGCGGAGGCTGGCCCCGGTCGGGTCGAGCGTGGTGTGACGTCGATGTTTCCGGACCGTTGCCAGGTTGTCCTTGACAGCCTCCCGTGTCACGCGCATGCTCTGCTAAATCAGTTTAGCGACCACTTTTGGCGCGTCTGGAGACGACGTCGGCCGCCGTGCCGAGGGTCAACTGTGGCCGACGTCTGCCGGGGCCGGGCGACCCGCCACGACGTACCTGTAGGGGCGGTCCACCCGATCACGGTGGTCCGGTGGAGCCGTCGCGCGGCCCTGGGTCGCGGGACGCGCGGAGGAATCTAGGAGTCATAAAATGGAAGAATTGCTGACGAAAATTCCACGACGCAGAGCGCTCGTCCTCGCGCCGCTGCTGGTGATCGGGCTCGCCGCGACGGCGTGCAGCGCTCCGGGCGCTGACCGGTCGTCGACCGCCGGGCCCGACGCCGCCGTCAAGACCGACCTGGGCACCGCGCCGGTCAAGCTGGAGATGTACGCGGAGACCGGCTTCCCGCTGGCCAAGGCGCTCGCCGACGAGTTCACCAAGCAGCACCCGAACGTCACGTTCGCCATCCGCGAGGACCAGTTCACCGTGATCGTGGAGAACGCGCCGCGCGTCATGGCCTCGGACAACGCGCCGGACATCATCCGGCTCCCCACGATGGTCGACCTGGTGAAGGACGACCTGCTCGAGAACCTCGACCCGTACGTCAGCGCGTACGGCTGGGACAAGTTCCCGGCCTCGCAGCTCATGCAGCTGCGCGTCGGCGACAACACCCGGGGCACCGGCTCGCTCTACGGCATGGGGCTCGGCTACAGCGTCACCGGTGTCTTCTACAACAAGAAGCTGGCCAGCCAGGTCGGCATGACCCAGCCGCCGGCCACCGTCGCCGAGTTCGAACAGCTGCTGGCGAAGGCGAAGGCCGGCGGGGTCCAGCCGATCATGCAGTTCAACAAGAACACCGCGGGCATCAACTTCCCGCACCAGGCGCTGCAGAACCAGTTCGGCGACCCGGCCCAGGTCGCCGACTGGATCTTCCAGAAGCCGGGGGCCACCTTCGACACCCCGGCCGCGTTGAAGGCCACCCAGACCATCCAGAAGTGGGCCCAGGCCGGCTACTTCCCGAAGGACGCCAACGCCCTGGACTACGCGGGCATGGTGGGGCAGTTCCAGAAGGGCAACGGTCTGTTCATGTTCAACGGCGACTGGGAGTCGGCCAACCTCGACAAGGCGATGCCCGGCAATGTGGGCTTCTTCCTGTTCCCCGCCGAGACCGCCGGTGGCAAGCACGTTGCGATGTCCGCCCCCAACACCTTCGGCGTCTCGGCGAAGGCCAAGAACCCGGACACCGCCGCGTACTTCCTGAACTGGGTCCACACAAACGCCAAGGCGCGGGAGATCGCCGTGACTGTCGGCGGTTCCAGCCCGGGTGGTCCGAGCGACCTCCCGGTGCCGGCCGCGGCCCCGAATACGGTGCTGGCCGAGACCCTCAAGGCGGCGCAGCAGCTCGGGGCCGAGAACGGCGCGGTGGACTTCACCGCCAACGCGACAGGTGGCATCTTCGCCGCCGCCATCACGCCGGAGATGCAGAAGCTGGTCGCCGGCCAGCAGACGCCCGAGGGATACGTGAAGGCGGTCCAGGCCGAGTACGCGAAGGAACTGTCCCGATGACGTCTGCCCTCGGCAGCGCACCAACCGGGCGGGACGACCAGGTGTCGTCCACGGGCCGTCCCGCCCGTTCCACGTCCACGCGGGCCCACCGACGCCGGTGGGCCCGCGCGGCCGGGACCGGCTGGTTGTACGTCCTGCCCGCCCTGCTCATGTACGCGGTCTTCGTCCTGCGCCCTCTCGCCCTGACCGTCCAGTACTCGTTCTACGACTGGAACGGAATCGGCGTCGCCCGCTGGGCGGGCCTGGACAACTACGTCACGGTGTTCACCGACAGCGACCTTTTGAAGATCATCTCCAACGCGATCATCCTGATCGTCTTCTTCAGCCTCATCCCGGTCGCGCTCGGGCTGCTGGTGGCGAGCATGGTCCGCCGGATCACCACCGGCGCGTTCGGGACCGTCGTCCGGACGATCCTGTTCCTGCCGCAGGTCATCCCACTCGTCGCGGCCGGCATCGCGTGGAGTTGGCTGCTGTCGACCAACGGGCTGGTCAACCAGGTGTTGCGCGCGCTCGGGCTGGGTGGCCTCGCCCGCGCGTGGCTCGGCGACTTCGACACGGCGCTGCCCGCTGTCGGGGTGATCGGCGCCTGGGTACTGCTCGGTCTCTGCACGATCCTGCTGGTCACCGGCATGAGCAAGATCGATCCGGCGCTCTACGAGGCCGCCCGGCTGGACGGCGCGGGGCCGGTCCGCGAGTTCCTCGCGGTCACCCTGCCCAGCCTGCGCCAGGAGATCGGGGTCTGCCTCACCGTCACGATCATCGCCGCTCTGGCGAGCTTCGACATCGTCTACATCTCCACCAGCGGAGGCCCGGGTCTGCAGACCACAGTTCCGGGTCTGGAGATCTACCGCCTCGCCTTCTCGCAGCGTCAGGTCGGACTGGCCTCGGCGCTCGCCGTCGTGCTCATGCTGCTCGTGCTGGCGTTCGTGCTGCCGATCCAGCGACTGACCCGGGGGGAGAAACCGTGAACCTGAGCCGACGTGAGCAGGTGACCGGGCGGGTCTTCCTGATCGCCCTGATCCTCGTCACCCTGCTGCCGTTCGTGAGCATGCTCTCGGCCGCCCTGCAACCGCGCGGCACCGTGCCCGACGGGCTGGCCTGGCCGTCCGACCCGCAGTGGGGCAACTTCGCCGACGCGTTCACCGCCGCCAACATGGGCGCGCTGCTGCGCTCCAGCCTGCTCATCGTGGCCGGCGTCGTACCCGTGTCGGTGCTCATCGCCACCATGGCCGGCTTCGGGCTCGGTCAACTGCGGGTGCCCGGCGGCCGGCTCGTCTTCGGCCTGCTGCTGCTCGGCCTCACCCTGCCGTTCGAGGCCGTGGTCACCCCGCTCTACTACCAGATGCAGGACTTCGGGCTGCTCAACACCCGGTGGGCCATCATCCTGCCGCTGATCGGCCTCTACATGCCGTTCGCGGTGTTCTGGATGCGTGCCCACTTCACCAACGTGCCGGTCGAGCTGTCCGAGGCCGCCCGGGTGGACGGCAGCAGCACCTGGCAGCTGTTCTGGCGGGTCCAGGTGCCGCTGGCCCGCCCGGCCATCGCGTCGCTGACGATCCTGATGTTCCTGTGGACGTGGAACCAGTTCCTGCTCGCGATCGTCCTCGTCGACGACGCCACCAAACGCACGATGGCCGGGGCGCTCGGCGCGTTCCAGGGCCAGTGGGGCACCGACCTGGTGCTGCTGTGCGCTGGTTCGCTGCTGATCCTCACCCCTACCCTCATCGTGTTCCTGATCTTCCAGCGACAGTTCATCAAGGCCCTGATCCAGGGCTCACTGAAGGGATAGGCAGTGGCCACGCAGCCGCAGATCCACGGCGACGTCGACGACCGCTACGGGCGCGTCGCCGACACGTTCCGCGACAACTTCACCTCCCGGGGCGAGGTCGGCGCCGCGGTCACCCTCTACGTGCGGGGCCGCAAGGTCGTCGACCTGTACGGCGGGCTGGCCGACGCCCGCACCGGAGCGCCCTGGACGGCGCACACACCGGCCGTCGTCTTCTCCTGCACCAAGGGGCTCCTGGCGATCTGCGCGTACCTGCTGGTGCAGCAGGGGCGGCTGGACCTCGACGCGCCCGTGACGCGCTACTGGCCCGAGTTCGGCCAGCACGGCAAGGCGGACATCCCCGTACGCTCGCTGCTCACGCACCAGGCCGGTCTGCCGGCGCTGGACCGACCCCTGGCCCTCGACGAGGTGCTCGCCTGGGATCCGGTCATCGCGGCGATCGAGGCGCAGACGCCGCTGTGGCAGCCGGGCACCGCGCACAGCTACCACTCGATGACCTACGGCTGGCTCATCGGCGAGGTCATCCACCGGGTCACCGGCCAGTTGCCCGGCGCGTACTTCCACGACACCCTCGCCCGGCCGCTGGGACTGCGGACCTGGCTCGGGCTCCCCGCCAGCGAGCGCGACACCGTCGCCTGGAATCTGGCGCCACCGCCGGACGCCGATCCCTTCGTCGACCCGGTCGCCGAGCGGGGCATCACCATGGGTGGCGCGTTCGCCTTCCCCGCCGACGCCGACGGTCTGGTCAGCTTCAACGACCCCGCCATCCAGGCCGCCGGGGTCCCGGGTGCGGGCGCGGTGAGCACCGCGGACGGTCTGGCGCGGGTCTACGCGGCCTGCGTGTCCGACCTCGGGGATGGCCCCCTGCTCACCGGGGCGTCGGTGGACGACGCCGTGGTCGTCCACTCCCGGGGTCAGCAGCGACACGGCCCGCCCGACACCGGCCAGCGCTGGGGCAGCGGCTTCCTCCTGCACTCACCGCCGGCGCGGCCGCTGCTGGGGGAGCGCAGCTTCGGCCACGACGGCGCCGGCGGAAACCTCGCCTTCGCCGACGCGCGCCACGAGGTGGGCTTCGGTTACGTGGTCAACCAGATGTACGGCGCGGGCGACGAGCGCGCCAACCGGCTCACCGCTGCCGTCCGCTCCTGCCTCGACGGCTGAGCCGGCAGGCCCCGGTGTGAGTCGGCGCCGCAGGGGGTAGGCAGGACGTCGACGGCAGCGAGATGCTGCCACTATCCGACGGGGTGACCGACTGTGCGCGACTCCCACCTGCCGGCAGGTGCCGGCCGACACGGACATCGGCGATGACCGAGCCGACGGTGGACCCCGCGCAGGCGCTTGCCGAGTTGAGCCGGATCAGACTCGACGAGATCAGCCTCGACGACATGCTGCTCCGGGTGGCCACGCTGGCCAACCGGAGTGTCCCCGGCGCCACGGAGGTCTCGGTCACCCTGGTCCGGGGTCGCAGGGGTTGGACCGCCGCGTCCACCGGCGATCTGGCCCGCGAGCTGGACGAGCGGCAGTACGAGCAGAATCGGGGCCCGTGCCTGGACGCCTCGGCCAGCGGCGGCACCATCTCCCTGCCGGACATGGCCGTCGAGCAGCGCTGGCCGCAGTGGGCGCAGCGGGCGCATGACGTCGGCGTGGGCAGCTCGTTGTCGATCGGGCTGCCGATCCAGGAGTCGGTGGTGGGGGCGCTCAACGTCTACGGCGGCACGGCGCACGCCTTCGATCCACCGGCGATCGCGGTCGCGGAACACTTCGCCGCGTACGCGGCGGTGGCGCTGGCCAACGCCCACCTGTACGACAGCGCCGCCACCCTCGCGGAGCAGTTGCGGGAGGCGATGCGCAGTCGCGCGGTGATCGAGCAGGCCAAGGGGATCATCATGGGGGAGCGGCGGTGCACGCCGGACGAGGCGTTCGCGTTGCTGTCGAAGATCTCCCAGGACACCAACCGCAAGGTGCGTGACGTCGCGGAGGCGCTGGTCGCCAGGGTGGCCCAGCGGGCTCGGGTGTGAGCCCGGGTTCAGCCGAGCAGGATGGCGACACCGCGTGCTCCCCGGCGGCGGGTCGCCGGCCGGGGAGCACGCACTCCGTGCGTCGCGGCGATCAGTCGCCCGCCGTGGCCGGCTTGCTCTGGCCGAGCAGCCAGCGCAGGATGCCGCTGTCGGAGTAGGTCGGACCGAACGCCGCGTGGTAGTCCGGCAACGAGAACGCCGCGTCGGCGTACTCGGTGTAGCGCACCAGCGCTTCCGCCTGCTCCGGGCTCTTGCCCCGGGCCACGTACGCCTGTCGCAGCAGCGCCGAGGAGTTCCGCGCGCCGGTGACGTTGAGCAGGTGGTCGTGCTCGCCGTGGGTGATCCAGAGCGGCACCTCGGCCGCGGCGATGGCGGTCGCCTGCGTGGCGCTGAACGGGAACCCGCCGGTCACCAGACCGCCGGCGAACAGGTCCGGCCGCTTGGCGAACGCCTCCCACAGCAGTTGAGAGCCGTACGACACAGTTGTCGCGTACACCCGGCGGGTGTCCACGGCGACGTCGCGGACGAACGTGTCGAGCAGCTTGACCAGCAGGTCGGCCTCGGCGGCCCCACCCACCCGCTGGTGCTGCGGCGCCAGGACGATCACGTCCTCGGTGCTGCCCGTCCAGCTGGGTTGCAGCCACGCGGTCGCCGGGATGTCGGCGGCGAGCTGGACGCCGAGGTTGTCGCCGTCCCAGCCCATGCCGTGACCGGGCAGGACGACCATCAGCGGGTACCGGCGGCCCGGCTGGTAGTTCCTCGGCAGGTGGTAGTGGTACGGCAGCACCATTCCGCCGCTGAGGAAGGAGCCGTAGGTGAACTCGTCGACCAGTTGGTTGACCGGCTTCTCGGTGACCGGACGGGACTCGCGCGGCGTCGCCCGGGCGAGCACCGGCCCCTTGCCGGCCCCGCGACCGGGCTGGCCGTGCACGTCACGGCGTTGGACCACACGGGTCGGCAGGTCGGGGTTGACCTTCACGGTGCACAGGAACGTCGGGCACTTGGAGACGATGACCGTCCACCCGCCCGGGTCGTCCGGGTCCAGCTCGACGATGACGTACCTGCCGGGGGCCGACCGATGGTCGCCCCGGGTGGACGGCACGTCGTTGGTGTAGGTGTGCGTGACGGTCCGGTCGGCGAGCTTCGGCAGGTCCTCGATCGGATTGAAGCGGAAGTTGTAGATCGTGTCGGCGACCGTGAAAGTGGAGTTGTCGAGGGTGCGGGGGTTGACCGTCGCGCCGTACTCGATCGCCACCGCGGAGACCTTCTGGCCGTACGTCTGGACGGTCGTGATCGGGGTGATGCTGCGGATGGCGTCCCCGCCACCCGGACCGCCGCTCGGGCTTCCGTACGCCGTGCCCGAGGCGGCGGTCAGAACGAGGGTGGCGAAGAGTGGTATCAGCCCTCTGCGCAGTCTCATGTGACTCCCTTCCCGACGGCGCACCCGCCCGCAGGCGCCGTACCGACGAGAGGAAGGACCGGAGCGGGCCGCCGCTAAACTGATTTAGCAGAGCATGGTGCCGCCCTGGACGGGTGTCAATACCAGGTGGACGACGACGTCGACATGATCGATGGCCGGAACGGACGGCACCCCCGGGGCGCGCGGCAGGTCCGCGACGCCCCGGGGGTGCCGGGGGTGGTGAGCTGAGCGAGGACGGATCAGCTCGCGGTGCAGGTGGGGGTGCCGGACGGGCTGGCGCCAGTGCCCTGGAAGCCGAACTCGGTGCTGGCTCCCGCGCCGACCTGGCCGTTGTAGTCGACGTTGCGGAAGTCCACAGTGCCCGACGAGCCGCTGGCCTGCGCGCTCCAGGTGTTGGTGACGGCGGTGCCCGAGGGCAGCGTGACCCGGACCGTCCAACCCCGCAGCGCCGACGATCCGGCGGTGACCTTGACGGTGGCGACGAAGCCGCCGTTCCAGGAGTTCAGCGACACCGAGGCCGAGCATCCGTCACCGGTCGGCGGCGGAGTGGTGGGCGGCGGGGTCGTGGGCGGCGGCGTGGTCGGCGGCGGAGTGGTGGGCGGCGGAGTGGTCGGAATGGGCGTTCCGGAGTTCAGGGCGTTGAGGACGGACGTGTACGCCGCCTTCTTGTTGCCCGAGCGGTCGAACAGCAGTGGGTTGTCGTTGCCGCGCCACGAGTCGCTGTCCCGGACACCCCACACGGTGATGCCCGTGCAGCGGGAAATGGCCAGGCATGCCCGCGTCACCTGGGCGTAGGCGTTGGCCTGGTTGGAGCCCTGGGTGATGTCCAGCTCGGTGATCTGCACGTCGACGCCGAGGTCGGCGAAGCGCTGGAGGTTGGCCTGGTAGTCACTGGGCACCGAGGTGCCCAGGTGGGACTGGAAGCCGACGCAGTCGATCGGTACGCCGCGGGACTTGAAGTCGCGCACCATGTTGTAGATGCCGGTGGACTTCGCGTTGATGCCGTCGGTGTTGTAGTCGTTGTAGCAGAGCTTCGCGCCCGGGTCGGCGGCGCGGGCGGCGCGGAAGGCCGCCTCGATCCAGTCGTTGCCGGTGCGTTGCAGGTTGGAGTCCCGTCGCCCGCCGCTGCCGCCGTCGGCGAACGCCTCGTTCACCACGTCCCAGGCGTAGATCTTGCCCCGGTAGTGGGTGGCGACCTGGGTGACGTGGTTGATCGCGGCGTTGCGCAGCGCGGTGCCGGACAGGCTCTGCGCCCAACCCGGCTGCTGCTGGTACCACAGCAGCGTGTGACCGCGGACGATCATGCCGTGCGACTGGGCGTGGGCGACGATCTGGTCCCCGCCGCTGTAGCTGAACCGGCCCTGCTGCGGCTCGGTGGCGTCCCACTTCATCTCGTTCTCGGGAGTGAGCTGGTTGAACTCCCGGTTCACGATGGTGGCGAACTGGCTGTCGGACAGCTTGAAGGCGGGCACCGCCGCGCCGTAGTAACGGCCCTTCTCGGCCGCCGAAGCGCCCAGAGTCGTGCCGGCGTTGGCGGCCGAGGTCACCGCCACCGTCGCGGCGACCGCCGCGAGGGTGGCCGCGAGTGGCATCAGCACCCGACGGCCCCGGAACCGGGGTCGCGGTGCGCGTTCGTCGGGGATCTTGTCCATGGTCCTGCCTTTCGAGGTGGTGGCGGCCGGAGTCGAGGGGTCGCTGCCAGACCGGTGGTGGGCCGCCCGTGGGAAACGCGCGGGGCGGATGCGGGCGAGCCCGGGACGGTGCGACAGGTCGCCGACGGCGATGCCTGCGGACGGACGTCATGACGGAACGACCGCGTGCGGACGCGGGAACACGGCGTACGCCGAACAGGTGTGGCTCGGACAGGTCACCGACCGTCGACCGGGTCGCGGGACCCGATGCCCTTCGAGGTGTCGGCAACTCCGAGTGGGAGGGACGTGCCCTCGACTCCTTGGCGGAACATAGCATGTTATCGATAACATGCTCAAGGTGAGCGGTGGTCGGGCAGCGCGACTCTGCGGCGATGACGCTCACCCGGCGGCGGTCAGGCGTTATCGCTAACAGTGGCCTGATGCGACGGTGGTCGGCAGGACCTGTGCCGCAGCCCTTCGCAGGCAACGCTTTTTTGGTCCGACGTATGGTGCGCGAAACGTCCATAACGATGCCACAACATGGCGGTAAGACCTTGGCAACATGAGCGTGACCATGGCAAGGTAACGCCTGATCGCAGGAAACATCCGATCTATCGCGCAGGTGCTGCGGGGAGTGGCCCGTGTGTGACGTCCTGGGGAGGTCCGGTTGGAAAGGAATGCGTCGATCACCGGCGGGGACGTGAGTCGAGCCGGTGACACAGTGGACGAGAGCCGGGGCCTGCGATGAGTGCGGCCGAGGCGACCGCGGAGCCCCAGGGCGGCGCGCTCAACGACTGGTTGCGGGAGCGCATCTCCCACGCGCTCAGTGAGTTCACGGCGGCCACCGCGCTCGTCGTCCTGTTCATCGCGTTGAGCTTCGCCAGTCCCTACTTCCTGACGGCCGACAACCTTTTCAACATCGGCGCGCAGACCGCGGTGATCGCCATCATCGCCACCGCGCAGACGATGGTCATCATCACCCGGGGCATCGACCTGTCGGTCGGGTCGGTCGCCGCGCTCGCCGGCGTGGCGGGAGCGATGGTCGTCCGTGACCTGGGTTTCCCGCTCCTGGCGGCGACGGCTGTCGCGATCGGTGTCGGTGCCCTGGCCGGGCTGCTCAACGGCCTGCTGGTGACCGTCGCCCGGATACCCCCGTTCATCGCGACGCTGGGGACGATGTCGGTCGGCCGTGGCCTGGTGTTCATCATGACCGGCGCGGTCGGCGTCTACGGTCTGCCCCGGTCGTTCCAGCTGCTCGGCAACGGCGAGATCATCGGTATCCCGTTCGCCGTGGTGATCACCGCGGTGGTCGCCGTAGGGGTCGCGTTCCTGCTCTCGCAGACCCGCTTCGGGCAGTACACCTACGCCATGGGATCCAACCTGGAGGCCGCCCGTCGCTCGGGCATCGGGGTGGGCCGCCACCTGACCTACGTGTACGTCCTGGCGGGTGTGCTGGTCGGTCTGGGCGGCATGATCGCCGCCTCGAGGGTCAACTCCGGCCAGCCGAACTACGGCATCTCGTTGGAACTCGACGTCATCGCGGCCGCGGTCATCGGCGGCGCCAGCCTGTTCGGGGGGCAGGGCCGGATCGTCGGGACCATCATCGGCGCCTTCCTCATCGCCCTGGTCCGCAACGGCGCCGTCCTGCTCGACATCAGCATCCACTACCAGCAGGTGATCGTCGGCCTGATCATCTGGGCCGCCGTCTACTTCGACCAGTATCGCCGTCGGCGGCTGGAGTCACGGGGCTGACATGCCGTTCCCGGAGTTCGACAGAGGAAGGACGCACACCATGTCACACACCACCACCAGCCGACGGCCACGAGGGCGTCTTCTGCGCGCACAGGTCATCGTCGCCGTCGCCGCGGCGACCGCTCTGCTCAGCGCCTGCGGCGGAGTCGAGGTCCGCGACGGAGGCGACGGCGCGACCAAGGACGCGGCCGGGCCGCTGAAGCTCGCCGTCGTGCCGAAGGCTGTCGGGGCCGACTACTGGAACACGGTGAAGGCGGGTGCCGAGTGCGCCGCGCAGCGCGCCGGTGACGTCACGGTCCAGTGGGACGGGGTGACCACCGAGACGGACGTCGAGGGTCAGGTCAACCTGATCCAGAACTTCGTCACCAAGAAGGTCGACGGCATCGTCTACGCGGCCACCGACTCCCGCGCGTTGGCGCCGGCCACCGACCAGGCGCTCGGCGCCGACATTCCGGTCGCGATGATCGACTCGGGGACCAGCCCGCAGCCGTCGGGCGTGCCGCTCTTCGCCACCGACAACAAGGCGTCGGCCGTCGAGGCGGCCAAGCTGCTCGCCACCGAACTGGGCCCCGGCAACCACGACGTGGCGCTCGTGGAGTTCCAACCCGGCTCGCAGACCAACACCGAGCGGGTCGACGGCTTCAAGGCCGGCCTCGCGCAGTTCCCCAACCTCAAGCTGGTCGGGCAGCAGCCCAGCCGCAGTGACGTCAACGAGGCGCGGCGGGTGACCGAGAACATCCTCACCGCCAACCCCAACCTCGCCGGCATCTTCGCGGCCAACGAGCCGAGCGTCCTCGGCGCCGCGCAGGCCATCCAGGCGGCCGGTAAGTCCGGCAAGGTGGTCATCATCGGGTGGGACGCCGCTCCCGACGAGATCGCCGGACTGCGCAACGGCCAGATCTCGGCGCTGGTCGTGCAGAACCCGTTCAAGATGGGCTACTTCGGCGTCGACAAGATGGTCAAGCACCTTCGGGACAAGGCGCCGCTGGCGTCGGCGGACACCGGCGTCACGTTCGTCACCAAGAAGAACATCGACTCGGCGGAGATCAAGGCGGTGCTCGAGCCCAGCTGCGCCAACCCTCCGGTGCAGTGATGGACGCCGCCCCAACCACCACCGTCGGGACCGACCAGCCGGCCGCCGGCGAACCGCCGGTCCTCGAAGCCCGTGGCATCGTCAAGCGGTTCGGCCACGTCGAGGCGCTGCGCGGCGCGGACTTCACCGTCGGCAAGGGCGAGGTCGTCGCCCTCATCGGCGACAACGGCGCCGGAAAGAGCACGCTGATCAAGACGCTGTCCGGTGTGCACCCTCCCGACGAGGGTGAGATCCGGGTGGGTGGTCGTCCCGTCCACTTCGCGACGCCGGTGGACGCCCGGCGCGCGGGGGTGGAGACCGTCTACCAGGATCTCGCGGTCGCCGACGATCTCAGCGTCGCCGCCAACCTCTACCTCGGGCGGGAGATCCTGCGCTCGGGGCCGCTGGGCCGGCTGGGGCTGCTCGACAAGCGCGCCATGCGGCAGGGTGCCGCCGCGGCGCTCGCCGAGTTGGGCGTGCGGATTCCGCGGGTCACCACGCCGATCGCGATGCTGTCCGGTGGGCAGCGGCAGTGCGTGGCGGTGGCGCGGGCGATCATCTGGGCGACGAACGTGGTCATCCTCGACGAGCCGACCGCGGCGCTGGGCGTCGTGCAGACCGGGCGGGTGCTCGACGTCGTCCGCCGGGCCCGTGACGCTGGCATGTCCGTGGTGCTGGTCAGCCACAACATGCCACAGGTGCTCGAGATCGCCGACCGGGTGGAGGTGCTGCGCCTGGGCCGACGGGCGGCCCGACTGCGTGCCGACGAGGTCACCACCGACGACCTGGTCGCGGCGATGACCGGCAGCACCGGCGCGGAGCGGGACGAGCGGTGACGGCGGTCGCCCGCCCGTGACCGGGCGCGGGGGACCGGCACCGGTTCCCTTGGCGCGCGGAGCGGGCGGGCGATCACTGCGCCTGCGCGTCGACGCCCGTCTCGCTCTCGTCGGGCAACCCCTGTAGCGATTCCTCCACACCGATCAGGTGGTTGGCCATCCGGGTGCGGGCCCGCTCCGGGTCGCGCGCCCGCAGGGCCTTCAGGATCGCCACGTGCTCGTCGTGGGTACGCCGGTCCGCGCCCTCCTCGTGCAGGCTCCGCCAGAGTCGCCCGCGGAGGGTGCGCCCGGCGAACGCCTCGATCAGGCCGATGAGCACCGGATTGTCGGCGTGCGCGGCGATGATCCGGTGGAACGCGATGTCGATTTCCATGATCCGCTCGTGGTCCTGCGGCGACCGACCGGCGATCCGGGCCGCCTCGTCGAGCAGTTCCCCGGCCTGGGCGAGGGCCTCGTCGGTGATCCTGGTCGCCGCCAACCGGGCGGCCTCGCACTCCAGCAGGCGGCGGACGGTGTGGATGTGCCGCCCGTCGCCCTGGCCCTGGAAGTCGACGACGAAGCCCATCGGGGCGAGCAGCTGCGGCGCGTCGAGGTTGGTGACGTACGTGCCGTCGCCCTGGCGGATGTTGACGATGCCGAGGATCGACAGCGCCGACATCCCCTCGCGCAGCGATCCCCGCGAGACGCCGAGGGACTCGGCGAGATCCTTCTCGATGGGCAGCCGATCCCCGGGCTTGAACGTCCCTTCGAGGATCATCCGCTTGATGCCGTTCACCACTTCGTCGGTGCGGGACATGACACCTCCTAGCGGCCGGCGGGGGTGGCCGTCCCACCCGCGATGACGTACGGCTCCGGAGATGACACCGTAGCCGGGTCTGCCGTGGCCCAGTAGAGGCCGTCGGGGAACCGGTACCGCGCGATCGACTCGGGGTGCATCCGGGTGGAGTAGCCGGGCGTGCTGGGCAGAACGTAACCGCTGCCCCAACCGGTGTCCCGGACGACACACGGGTCGGTGAAGTGCTCGTGCAGGTGGTCGACGAACTCGGTCACCCGGCCGGTGAGATCCCCCGAGATCGCGACGTAGTCGAGCACCGACACGTGTTGCACCATCTCGCAGAGCCCGACGCCGCCGGCGTGCGGGCACACCGGGACGTCGAACTTCGCGGCGAGCAGCAGCACGGCGACGATCTCGTTGATGCTGGCCAGCCGGCCGGTGTCCAACTGGCAGAAGTCGATGGCCTCGGCCTGGAACAGCTGCTTGAACATCACCCGGTTGTGGCAGTGCTCGCCGGTGGCGACGCCGACGGGTGCGACGGCACGGCGGACGGCCGCGTGGCCCAGGATGTCGTCCGGGCTGGTCGGCTCCTCGATCCACAGTGGGGAGAACTGGGCGAGTGCCTTGACCCACTCGATGGCCTGGTCGACGTCCCACACCTGGTTGGCGTCGATCATCAGGTTGCGGTGCGGGCCGAGGATCTCCCGGGCGATCCGGCACCGCCGGATGTCGTCCTCGAGGTCGGCGCCGACCTTGAGCTTGACGTACCCGTAGCCGGAGTCGACTGCCTCCTGGCACAGCCGGCGCAGCTTGTCGTCGCCGTAGCCGAGCCATCCCGCCGAGGTGGTGTAGGCCGGGTAGCCGGTGCGCCCCAGCTCGGCCAGGCGGTCGGCCTTCGTGCCCTGCTTGGCGCGCAGGATGGCCAGCGCCTCGTCCCGGGTCAGCGCGTCGGACAGGTAGCGCAGGTCGGCGATGTCGACGAGTTGCTCGGGGGACATGTCGGTGAGCAGCCGCCACAGCGGTTTGTCCGCGAATCGCGCGGCCAGATCCCAGGCCGCGTTCAGCACTGCCGCCAACGACAGGTGGATGACGCCCTTCTCCGGCCCGAGCCAACGCAGCTGGGAGTCGGAGGTGAGCAGGCGGTAGACGGCCCCCATGTCGGCGGCCATCGTCGTCACGTCCATGCCCACCAGGCGGTGGGCCTGGTGCACCGCCGCCGCGACGACGATGTCGTTGCCCCGGCCGATGGTGAAGGTGAGGCCGTGACCGGCCAGCGGCACGCCGGCGCTGTCGACGCCGTCGGTGTGCAGGATGACGTAGGCCGCCGAGTAGTCGCCGTCCTTGTTCATGGCGTCGGACCCGTCAGCGGTCAGCGAGGTGGGGAAGCGGACGTCCTCGACGGTGACGCCAGTGATCTGCGGCATGCGCTCCTCGCCCGACTAGGCTAAAGATCTGATGATCATTTGGAGTATACGGAGGCTCGATCGGGTGCGTCAACGACATCGATCGACCTGTGGCGATATAGATCTAATGTTTTATGCTCGTGGGCGGCCTCCGGTGACCGCGTCCGTTCCTCGTCCGTCCGGGCGTCCGCCCGGCCCGTCGGACGAACGGACGCGTCGGGGTTGCGACGGGTGTCGGGTTGCACCGGCGCTGCTTGCCGACCCTCCCGCAAGCCGGTCGACCTGCTCCGCCGCGCTGCGGACCGGTTCGCGCGGCACCGCCCCGGCCGGAGCCGGGTGGTGCCGCGAACATCGGCGGGGCACGATGAAGATTAGATGTTCACCGCGATGATCGACGTCGGCTGCCCGAGGTCGCACCGGTGCCGCTGAGGCGATACATCACATCTATGTGGACGCCGGAAGCCGTCGGTGGGTCGCGTCGTGGCACTGGCCCGCCGTGCCGCGTGTCGGCCTCGTCCGTGCTCAGGCGGGGGCGGTCAGCTCGGCGACGAGTCGCTCCACCCGGACCCGGATGTCGTCGCGGATCGGGCGGACGGCGTCGACGCCCTTGCCGGCCGGGTCGTCGAGCTTCCAGTCCTCGTAGCGCCGGCCCGGAAAGACCGGGCAGGCGTCGCCGCAGCCCATCGTCACGATGACGTCGGAGGACTCCGCGGTGGCGTACTCCAGGAGGGTGGGGGTCTGGTCGGTGATGTCGATGCCGACCTCGCGCATGGCCTGGACGGCGGCGGGGTTGATCGTCTCGGCCGGGGCGGAGCCGGCCGAGCGGACCTCGACGGCGTCGCCGGCGAGGTGGCGCAGCCAGCCGGCGGCCATCTGGGAGCGACCGGCGTTGTGGACGCAGACGAACAGGACGCTCGGTTTGTCGCTCATCGGGACGCCTCTCGGTCAAGGGGTGGGGTGAAGAAGCGGCGGCGAGCCCAGAGCGAGACGTGGACGAGGCCGACCAGCACGGGCACCTCGATCAGCGGTCCGACGACCCCGGCGAGCGCCTGACCGGAGGCCACGCCGAAGGTGCCGATCGCGACGGCGATGGCGAGTTCGAAGTTGTTGCCGGCAGCGGTGAACGCGAGGGTGGTCGTGCGCGGGTAGCCGAGGCGGAGCGCCCGGCCGAGGGCGTACGAGCCGGCCCACATCAGCGCGAAGTACACCAGCAGCGGCAGGGCGATGCGGGCGACGTCGAACGGCCGGCCGATGATGGCGTCGCCCTGCAGGGCGAACAGGACCACGATGGTGAACAGCAGCCCGTACAGGGCTGCGGGGCCGATGCGGGGCAGGAGGCGGGACTCGTACCACTCGCGGCCCCTGGCGCGCTCGCCGAGGCGGCGGCTGAGGTAGCCGGCCAGCAGTGGGATGCCGAGGAAGATGAGCACGTTGCGGGCGATCTCCCAGGCCGAGACGCGCAACTCCGCGCCCTGCAACCCGAGCCACCCGGGCAGCACCGACAGGTAGAACCAGCCGAGCAGGCCGAAGGCGACGACCTGGAAGACGGAGTTGAGCGCGACCAGGACCGCCGCGGCCTCGCGGTCGCCGCACGCGAGGTCGTTCCAGATGATGACCATGGCGATGCAGCGGGCCAGGCCGACGATGATCAGACCGGTGCGGTACGCGGGCTGGTCGGCCAGGAACACCCAGGCCAGGGCGAACATCACGGCCGGGCCGACCAGCCAGTTGAGGACCAGCGACGAGATCAGCAGGCGGCGGTCGCCGGTCACGGTGCCGAGCCGGTCGTAGCGGACCTTCGCCAGCACCGGATACATCATGACCAGCAGGCCGATCGCGATCGGCAGGGAGATCCCGCCGACCGCCACCGCGTCCAGCGCGTCGTCGAGCCCGGGGATCAGACGGCCGAGCAGCAGCCCGACGACCATGGCCAGCCCGATCCAGACCGGCAGGAACCGGTCGAGCCGGGAGAGGCGACCGACGACGGCGCTCGTGGCCGGGTCGCTCTGGCGGGTGACGGTGCTCACGAGCACTCCGACCGGGCGGCGGGAGCGGGGTCTGCCCCGGTCGGGACGACGGTGAGCAGCGCGGCGAGTTGGTGCAGGATCGCCGGCCGGGCGCGGTAGTAGACCCAGGTGCCGCGACGGTCGGCGTCGACGAGCCCGGCCTCGCGCAGCGTCCTCAGGTGGTGCGAGATGGTCGGGCCGGTCAGGTCGAACGCGGGGGTCAGGTCGCAGACGCAGATCTCGCCGCCCTCGGCGGAGGCGATCATCGACAGCAGCTGCAGGCGGACCGGGTCGCCGAGGGCCTTGAACGCGGGGGCGAGCGTGGCGGCGGTCTCGGCCGGCACACGTCGTTCGGACAGGGGCGGACAGCACAATCCGTCCACGGCCGCTTGTTTCGACATTCGTCTAGGTTGACAGACATCTAATCAGCGTGCAACTGTCTGATTCGACAGACGTCGAGACAGTCTCTCATCGTCCGAGCCGGAACGGAGCACGCCGATGGCCGACCCGACCACGCGCCCGATGACCGCCAGCGACGCCGACCGCGTCCTGACGATCTACCAGGCAGGCCTCGACGGCGGTGACGCCAGCTTCGAGACCACCGCGCCGACCTGGCCGGCGTTCGACGCCACCCGGCTGACCGCGCACCGCTTCGTGGCCGTGGACGACGGTGACGCCCTCCTCGGCTGGGTCGCGGTCACACCGACATCGAGCCGCCCGGTCTACGCCGGCGTGGTCGAGCACTCCGTCTACGTCGACCCGGCCGCCCAGGGGCGCGGGGTCGGCCGGCTGTTGCTCGACGCGCTGATCACCTCGACCGAGGCCGCCGGCATCTGGACCATCCAGTCCGGCATCTTCCCGGAGAACGCCGGCAGCCTGGCCCTGCACCGTCGGGCCGGGTTCCGCGTCATCGGCGTCCGGGAGCGGATCGGCCGCCACCACGACCGCTGGCGCGACGTGGTCCTGCTGGAACGCCGCAGCCCCACCATCACCTGACAAGGAGTCACCCGATGAACGCTCTGGACAGCCTTCCCGTCGTGGTCGTCGGCGCCGGCCCGACCGGCCTCGCCGCCGCCGCCCACCTGCACGAACGCGGCCTGCCCTTCGTCGTCCTGGAAGCCGGCGACACCCCCGGCGCCGCCGTCGCCCGATGGGGTCACGTCCGGGTCTTCTCGCCCTGGCGCTACAACATCGACCCGGCCGCGCGCCGGATCCTCGACGACGCCGGCTGGATCGCCCCCGACCCGGAGGCCCTGCCGACCGGCGCCGAGATGGTCCGCGCGTACCTCCAGCCGCTCGCGGAGCTGCCCCAGCTCAAGCCGCACGTCCGCTACGGCGCCCGGGTGCAGGCGATCAGCCGCCTCGGCCTCGATCGGCTGCGCACTGCCGGCCGCGACACCACGCCGTTCCTGGTCCGCCTCGCCGACGGAGAGGAGCTGCTGGCCCGCGCCGTGCTCGACGCCTCCGGCACCTGGGACACCCCGAACGTCCTCGGCGCGTCCGGCCTGCCCGCCCGGGGGGAGGCCGACGCCGCCGCGTACCTCGAACACGCCCTGCCCGACGTGCTCGGCGCCGACCGGGACCGCTTCGCCGGCCGGCACACGCTCGTCGTGGGCGCCGGTCACTCCGCCGCGAACACCCTGCTGTCCCTGGCGGAACTGGCCGCCACCGAGCCCGGCACCGAGGTGACCTGGGCGATCCGCACCACCTCGCCCGCGCGCACGTACGGTGGCGGGGACGCCGACGCCCTACCGGCGCGTGGCGCTCTCGGCGCACGGCTGCGGCAGCACGTCGACGCGGGCCGGGTCCGGCTGCTCACCGGCTTCTGGGTGCACGCCCTCACACCTGCCGACGGACGCGTCCGGGTGGTCGTCCGGCACGCCGACGGCGGCGAGGAGTCGGTGCTCGTGGACCGTGTCGTCGCGGCCACCGGGTTCCGCCCGGACCACTCGATCACCGCCGAACTGCGGCTGGACCTCGACCCGGTGCTGGGCGCGACCCGCGCGCTCGCCCCACTGATCGACCCGAACGAGCACTCCTGCGGCACCGTGCCTCCGCACGGCATCGACGAGCTCACCCACCCGGAGGTCGGCTACCACGCCGTCGGCATGAAGTCCTACGGTCGGGCGCCGACGTTCCTCATGGCCACCGGCTATGAGCAGGTCCGCTCGGTAGTCGCCGCCCTGGCCGGAGACTGGGCCGCCGCCCGGGACGTCCAGCTCGACCTGCCCGAGACCGGCGTGTGCAACAGCAACGCCGCCGACTCGGTCAGCGGCGACAGCTGCTGCGGCCCGACGCCGGTCGTCGAGCCGGCCCGACGCGGGCTGGCCACCGGCGTCTCCGGCGGGCTGCTCAGCCTCGTCGCCGTCGACACCGCGCCCGTCGAGGGCCAGGCCGGCGGCTGCTGCGCCAGCTGACGTCCCCGTGGCGGCGGCGTCCGCCGGCCCCCGGGCCCGTGGGCGCCGTCACCGTCGGCTGGCGCAGGCCACGCAGGTACGCGCCGACGGGCGGGCGGCGAGCCGCTCGGCGGGAATCGGGCGCCGGCATCGTTCGCAGATGCCGTAGCTGCCGTCGTCGACGCGGCTCACCGCCTCGTCCAGTTCGGCCAGGCGTCGACGTGTCGCGTCCAGGACGGCGCTGAGCTGTGCCCGTTCGAACGCGATGGTGCTGCCCTCGGGGTCGTGCTCGTCGTCGGCGTTCGACGACCGGGACGCCTCGAACAGGCTCCGCAGGTCGCCCTCCAGCGCGACGGCCTCCGCAACGGTTTCGTCGCGTCGCCGCAGGAGATCCGCCCGGAGCGCGCGGGATTCGGTGTCCATGGCGGTTCCACGGTACGCCCGGTGCCGTGCGCCGGGGTCTACATGAAGTTGCGGGTGTGCAGGGCGGAGAGCGCGGCCGCCTCGTCCGGCCGGAAGCCCAGCCGGACGAGGCGGCGCTGGCGGCCCTGGTCCATCGCCTGTTGCAGAGCACGGACGTGGTCGAAGCCGGCGGCCACGTCATCGGGGTCCCACCCGCCCGCCGCGAGCACCACCAGCGCGTCGAAGACGTCCGCGTTCAGGCCCGCGGTGTCGGCCAACGCGTCGTGACGACGGTGGATCGCGGCACGGAGTCGGTCCCGCAGCAGTGGGTCGACAGTCGCCTGGTGCTCCAGGTGGGCCATGCCGAACACCACGTGCCGGCGCTCGTCCTGCATCGCCAACCAGCAGATCCGGCGGGTCACCGGATCGGGAGCGTGCCGCACCAGGAACCCCAGCAGGTCGACGAAGCTGCCCTCACCGAGCACCGAGAGCAGGAACGACGCGAGGGCGAAATCGGACTCGGCGACGAGTGTGAACAGCGACTGCCGGCCACCCGCCGAGGACGTGCCCAACTCCGCGCCGCGCAGCAGCGCCCGCCGGCTGAAGACCTCCATGTGCCGGGCCTCGTCGGCCACCTGCACCGCGAGGAACTGCATCACCTCCCGAAAGTGCGGGTGGATGCGACCGATGAACCGGGCCGGTACGACGAGAGCCGCCTGCTCGTTCTCGACCAGGTAGGTCATGATCTGCACCACCGCGGCCTCGACATCCGGCGGCAGCGCGAACGTGTCGTCCCACGGCACCGCCGTCTGCGGGTCCCACTGCCGTGCGGCGGCCTGCGCGTACAGCGCGGGGGCGATGTCGGCCCACACCAGATCGCGGTCGTCCAGGTCGAAGCGGGCCTCGGGTCCGCCGGCCTCCAGCAGCGCGCCACGGGCACCGAGGCCCCAGCGGGGCGGTGGACGACTGCTCAGCGCCGACGGCAGGGCAGGCCCGGCCCGCTCCGCGCCGAACCAGCGGTCGTCGTCGGCGGCGCCCCGGACGACCACCGCCACCAGGCGACTCCGGTCCGCCGGATCGGGCCATTCGACCCGGTGACCCCGGTTGCGGCACCACGCCGGCAGGTGCACGCCCAACGCCGCATCGGTGCCGGAGACCGCCACACGGGCACCGGGCGGCAACCCGGCCAGGGCGCGCTGCACCAACAGGTGCGCGCCACTGCCGAAGCCGAGGCCGCCCAGGTCGATCTCGACGTCGGCGGTCACGGCCGGTAGTCCGCGGCGGTCACCCGCCCGTCGGCGGCGTAGAACCCACTCGCGTCGACCGCCTCGGCGAGGGCGTCGTACCCCGTCGTACGGCCGTCCTGCCAGGCCGTAAGGCCCTCCAGGTCCAGCAGCGGGCGGACCTGCGGATCGGCGTACGACATGCCGCGCAGCAGGGTGCCGAAGAGCTGGACCCCGTCGGACGCCGGCTCGCGCACCGTCATGTTGCAGTGGTCGTACCGACCGGTCTGCGCGACGATCCGGGTGCCCTCGGATGGCAGCGTGCCCTCCTGGACGAACATCAGGTGGTTGGCGTCGATCATGCAGGCGGCGTCGACCTCCCCGGCCGCGAGGGCGCGGGCGGCGTCACGTTCGCCTCCGACGTGGTCACCGTGCAGCCCGACGCCGACGTCGAACCGGCGCACGTCGACACGGACTCCGGCCGCGGCGAGGTGACCGAGCGGGATCAGCGTGGCCTGCGGACTGTCCACCGCGCCGGTGGCCACCACCCTCCCGGGGAGATCCTCGACCCGGTGTACCGGCGAATCGGCGCGCACCACCACGACCGAGGTGAGGTCCCGGTCGGTGTCGCGCATCGTGAGCGCCTGCACGGAGCCGCCCCGGGCCGTTGCCAACCGCTCGGCGCGCAGCCACGCGAGCGGGGAGTTCCAGGCCGCGTCGATGCGGCCGGCGACGAGGTCCTCGACCTGTCGCTCGTAGTGCGAGTAGAGAACGAAGTCGAAATCCAGGCCGTGATCGCGCAACCAGCCGCGAAAGCCCTCCCAGATGGTGACGACCTTGGGGTCGTACGCGACCGCGCCCATCAGTACCGACGGCGCCGCCATCAGCGGTTGGCCTCGTCGAGCAGCGGCAGGCCGGTGGCGACGCGGCCCACGAAGTCGTGCAGAGCGTCAGTGGTCGGTGCCATCACCCGGGCGGCCCGCGAGTCGCGGAACCGGCGCTCCAGGCCCAGCTCCTTGCGAAAGGCGCTGCCACCGCAGAGCCGCATCGCGCCGTCGGTGACGTCCGCGACCGTCTCGCCCGCCAGGGCCTTGACCTGCAACACGCGCAGCGTCGCGTCGTCGCGGCCGGTCTCCACCGCGGTGAGGGTGTCACCGAGGAAGGCGCGCAGGGCGTCCGTGCGGATCTTCAACTGGGCGAAGTCGCGTCGGGCCACGGGCGCGTCCCGAAGCGCCGCGCCGGTGTGCGTGAGCGTGGTGCCGGTGAGGTGCCGGGCCGCCTCGGCGACCGCGCTGTCGGCGAGGCCGAGACAGAACGCCGAGTTGAGCACCAGGAACCAGGGGAGTACGGCGCCGAGCGCGGTGTCCAGGCCGGTGCCGTCGGTGCCCAGCATCGCGTCGGCGGGGACCACCACGCCCTCGGCCGTCATCGGCCGGGAGCCGTTGCCGCGAAGGCCCAGCCCGTCGAAGTCACCGGCGACGCGGAGCCCGGCGCTGTCGGCGGGCACGAGCCACAGCGTCATCGGCCCGGCCCCCGACGCCAGCGGGAGACTCGACCAGACGTAGCTCTCGGCCTCGCCCGCCGAGGTGACCCAACTCTTGCGGGCGTCGAGTCGCACCGCGTCGTCGCCGGACGCCGTCGCCGAGCCGGTGGGCGACCAGAAGTGGCTGCGGGAACCGAACTCGGAGAACGCCAACGTGGTCAGGTGACGCCCGTCGGCGATGGCTGTGCGCACCTCGTGCGGGCCGTGCGCCTCGATGACGGCGGTCGCCGCGTAGTGCATCAGCACCACCATCGCGGTGGACCCGCACTCGGCGGCCAGCCGTTCGATGACGTCGGCGACAGCGCGCATGCCCTGGCCGCCGCCACCGACCTCGGGCGAGCAGGCCAGGCCGAGCAGGCCCGCCGCGGCGAGGGCGTCGACGCCCTCGCGGGGGAAGGCGCCGTCCCGGTCGACGGCCTCCGCCCGTGGGCGGATCACGTCGTCGATCACGGTGCCGAGTGTGGTCAGGACGTCGGTGCGGGACTGGACATTGTCGACGCTGGCCGTCATGGAGATGCCCCTTCAGTCGGCCCCTGGGACGAGCATCGAGACTAGCCGATCCCGTTGCCACCGAGTGTCAACGTCGGATCACCGTTTGGAGCGGACGTCCTCCCGGTGCGGTCGGCCGTGCGCGTCCTCCCGGTCGATCCGCAACTCCCGTTCCAACTCGGCGATGACCGCCCGCAGGTCGTCCAGCCGCTGGGTGAGCGCGATGCGGTCCACCTCGTCGGGTACGCCGTCGCCGTCCTCGTCGTAGCCGGGGGCCAACCGCTCGGTCATCTCCAGGCGGCGGGCCTCCTCCATCGAGTTGACGATGACCGCGATGAGGATGTTGAGCAGCAGGTTGACGGTGATCACCACGTAGCTGACGTAGTAGAGCAGCGTCCACGGCGAGATGGCCAGGCCCTGCTCGATGAGGTCCGGCAGTGTCTCCAGCGAGAGCAGCACGAACAACGTCAGCAGCGAGCGGCCGATGTCGCCGTACTCGTCCGGGTACCTGTCGCCGAAGATCAGCCAGCCGGCCATCCCGTACACGTAGAGCGTCACCACGGCCAGGGCGAGGAACCCGCCGACGCCGGGCAGGCTGCGCCACAGCGCGGACACGATGGTCCGCAGGCCCGGCGAGAACCGCACCAGCCGGACCATCCGGGCGACCCGCACCACGCGCAGCAGCGCCGAGTCGCCGTGCAGGCCCGGAACGAAGATGGCCGCGATCACGACGAAGTCGAAGACGTTCCAGCCGTACCGGAAGAAGTCCTGCGGACGTCGCCCGTAGGCCGCCAGCCGGATGCCGATCTCGACGACGAAGACCGCGCGGAAGATCGCCTCCAGGGCGTGCAGCGCCGGGGTCGCGGGGACCAGACCGTCGTACGTCTCCAGCCCGAGGACGATCCCGTTGGCGAGGATGACGACGACGATGCCGATCTCGAAGGGCCGGGACCGGGCGACCCGCGCGCAGACATCGGTCAGCGCGGGCCGGGCACGTCCTGGTGTGGACGGTGGGCGTCGCTGCGCCGGCGCCGGCGAGCCGCTCATTCGGCTGCCGATCGGTCGGCGCGCGTAGGAGCCGTCGTGTGGGCCCCCCTCCGGTCGTCGTGGGGGCGGCGCGGAGGCATGTCACCACCCTAGCCAAGATCAAGGAAGGTGGGGCGGTCCCGAGGTGGCCCCGACCGGTCCCGCTTCGCCGGCCGTGCGCCGGGCGGGCGACGGGGCCGTACGCCCGTCGCCCGCCCGCGGATCCGGGTCCCCTCAGGCCCGCGCGGCCCGGATGGCGTCGCGCAGCGGGGTGCTCGGCCGGCCGATCAACCGGCTGAGGTCGTCGCTGTCGGTGGCCAGCTCGCCGATGGCGATCGAGTGGTCGAGGGCGGCGACGAAGCCGGCGGTGCCGGCGTCGAGCCCGACGTTCTCCAGCGCCGACGCCAGCTCGGCGGCCGACAGGTCGCGGTGCACGACGGTGGTGCCGGTCACCTCGGTGACGGCGTCGGCGAGCTCGTCGAAGGTGAACGCGGTGCCGCCCAGCTCGTAGACGGCGTTGCCCTCCTCGTCCCGGGTCAGCGCCGCCACGGCGGCGGCCGCGTAGTCGGCCCGGGTCGCGGCGGAGACCTTGCTGCCACCGGTGGCGCCGAGGATGGTGCCGCTCTGCAGGTACTGCGGCAGCTGGTCGGTGTAGTTCTCGGTGTACCAGCCGTTGCGCAGCACGGTGTACGGCAGGCCCGATGCGGCCAGGACCTCCTCGGTGGCCTTGTGCTCCGGCGCGAGCGGGTTCGTGGTCGTGTCGGCCTTCAGGATGCTGGTGTAGACCACGCGCCCGACCCCGGCGAGTTTGGCGGCCTCGATGACCGCGGTGTGCTGGGCGGTCCGCTGCCCGGGGGCGTTGCCGGAGATGAGCAGCAGGCGGCGCGCGCCGGCCACGGCGCCGGGCAGCGTCGACGGGTCGTCGTAGTCGGCCCGGCGGATCTCGACCCCGCGCCCGGCCAGGTCGGCGGCCTTCTGCGGGTTGCGGACGATCGCGGCGATCTCGGTGGCGGGCACGCCGGCGCCGAGCAGGTGCTCGATCACCAGGCGGCCCAGCCGGCCGGTGGCGCCGGTGACGGCATACGTGGGCATGGGGACCTCCGATAGACGGTGACGAAACGTAAGCACTTACGAATCTATAGCACAAGCTCTCGGGTAAGCGTCGGGTAAGCTGGTGAGATGAGCGGCATGCCGGCCCGGGACCCGGCGGGGCCTACCCAGGAACTCGTCAGCGATGTCTTCGCGCGCGGCTGCACGTCCCGCGCCGCCTTCGAGAGCGTCACCTCGAAATGGGCCTCGCTCGCCCTCCTCGCGCTCGGTGAGGGCAGTTACCGGTTCAACGCGCTGCGGCGGCGCATCGACGGGGTCAGCGAGCGGATGCTCTCCCAGACCCTGCAGACTCTTGAACGCGACGGCATGCTCACCCGCGAGGTGCTCACCGCGATCCCGCCGCGCGTCGAATACTCGCTGACCCCGCTCGGCGCCCGGGTCGCCGATCAGTTGCGCGGCCTCGCGGACCTCCTGGAGGCCTCGGTGCCCGAGGTGCAGGCCGCCCGCGAGCGCGACCAGGGCTAGACCGGGCCCGGTCGTGCCCGTCGTGCGGCGAGCTCCGATCGCCGGGTGCGTTGGACCAAGACGACGCACACCAGCACCACCACCGCCGCCGCTACCGAGGCGGGGGTGACGCTCTCGCCGAGCAGGAGTGCCGACCACCCCAGCGTGAGCACCGGCTGCGCGAGCTGGACCTGACCGACCTGCGCGATGCCGCCCCGGGCCAGACCCGCGTACCAGGCGAAGAAGCCCAGAAACATCGAGACGACTGTGAGGTAGCCGAACGCCGACCAGCCGAGGGCGTCGGCGTGCGGCCGGTCGGCCACAGCGGCGACGAGAGTGACGGGCACGGTGACGGGCAGCGCGAGCAGCAACGCCCAGCAGATCGTCCGCGCGCCACCCAGCTCGCGGGCGAGCGCGCCACCCTCGGCGTAACCCAGGCCGCAGAGCACGACCGCGGTGAGCAGGAACAGGTCGGGCAGGGCGAGCGTGCCGGTCACCTCGCCACCGGCGCCGAGAAAGGCCAGCACCGCCAGCAGGCCGCCGATGCTGGCGACCCAGAACAGCGGCGGCGGGCGTTCACCGGCACGCAGCACCGCGAACACGGCCGTCATCGCGGGCAGCGCGGCGATGACTACCGCGCCGTGCGCGGAGGTCTGGGTGCGAAGCGCCAGCGAGGTGAACAACGGAAAGCCCACGACGACGCCGAGGGCGACCACCGCCAGCCGCCGCCACTGACCGCGCGAGGGCCGGGGTGCGCCGGTGAGACGCAGGTACGCCCAGGCCAGCAGCCCCGCGCCGACCGCCCGGCCGAACGCGACGAACCAGGGGTCGAGGTTCTGCTGGACGGCGACGCGGGTCGCGGGCAGCGAGAGGCTGAACCCGAGCACACCCAGCGCGCCGAGGGTGAGGCCGCCGGCCCGGCCCGCTGTTACCGCGCCGGCGACAGTAGCGCTACTGTTGTCTCTCATGGAGAACGGTAACGCAGCCGATCGCGTTATCCAAGATCTACGCGGGCTGGCGGCTGCCGCCGGCCCCGGCGCCCGCCTGCCCTCCGTACGCGAGCTGACCGCCCGACACCAGGCCTCTCCGGTCACCGTCGCCGAGGCGATCCGGCGGTTGGTGGCCGACGGGCTCATCGAGGCGCGGCCCGGCAGGGGCACCTTCGTGGCCGCCCCGCCGGACGAGCGACGCGTGCCCGACCTGTCCTGGCAGACCGTCGCACTCGGCCCCCGCCCGTCCGGTGAGGACGAGATGCAGGCGCTGCTGGCGCTACCGCGCGCCGGCGCGATTGCGTTGTCCGGCGGCTATCTGGACTCGGAACTTCAACCCGCCGCCGCGTTGGGTGCCGCCCTCACCCGCGCCGCCCGCCAGCCCGCGACCTGGCAGCGTGGACCGGTCGAGGGGCGCGAGGACCTGCGCGCCTGGTTCGCCCGTGAGGCCGGGTCCGGGCTGCGGGCCGAGGACATGGTGATCTGCCCCGGTGGGCAGGCCGCGCTGTCGTCGGCGTTGCGGGCGCTCACCGCCCCCGGCGACGCCGTGCTCGTCGAGTCCCCGACCTATCTGGGCGCGCTGGCCGTGGCCCGGGCCGCCGGACTCCGGGTGGTGCCCGTGCCGGCGGACGCCGACGGGGTCCGTCCCGACCACCTCGCCGCCGCGTTCGCCCGCACCGGCGCGCGGCTCTTCTACTGCCAGCCGCTGCACGCCAACCCGCACGGCGCGACACTGGCGGCTCACCGCCGGGCGCAGGTCGCCGACGCGGTACGCGACGCCGGAGCGTTCCTGATCGAGGACGACTACGCCCGCGACCTCACCATCGACGGTCCGGCCCCACCGCCGCTGGCCGCCGACGACCCCGACGGGCACGTCATCTACCTGCGCTCGTTGACCAAGTCCACAGCGCCCGGGTTGCGCGTCGCGGCGATCGGCGCACGCGGACCAGCCGGCGCCCGGCTGCGCGCGGCCCGGCTGCTCGACGACTTCTACGTCGCCGGCCCCCTGCAACAGGCGGCGCTGGAGTTCCTCACCTCCCCGGCGTGGCCGCGGCACCGACGGGCTCTGGCCACGGCGCTCGGGACCCGGCGGGCGGCGTTGGTCGCCGCGCTGCGGCGGCACCTTCCCGACCTGTGTCCGCAGTCGATCCCGCGCGGTGGTCTGCACCTCTGGGTCCGCCTGCGCGGCGGCGCCGACGACGTGGCGCTGGCCGCCGCCGCTGCCGCCGAGGGCGTCATCGTCTTTCCGGGTCGTCCCTGGTACGCCGCCGAACCCTCGGCGCCGCACCTGCGCCTCACCTACGCCGCCGCGGCGCCCGAGCTGATGGACGAGGCCGTTCGCCGCCTCGCCCGGGCCCTGCGCTGAACGGTCGCCGTTCTGGTTGGTGTCCGGAACGCAGATCGTGGTCATCTCGGCGGGACAGCTCGCGAGGGTGGGCCGGCCCGGCGACGCAGCGCGATCAACTCGTCGTGCGGCAACTGTGGCGCCAGGGGCCGCCTCAGGCGCGGAGCGTCTCGCGGGGCGGCACGCCGTAGCTGGCGTGGTACCGGGCGGTGAACCTGCTGTGGTTGGCGAACCCCCAGCGACTCGCGATGGCCGACACGGTCTCCCGGCGGGGGTCGGCCCGGACCAGGTCGTGGTGGGCCCGGTCGAGCCGGATCCGGCGCAGGTACGCCATCGGGGTGGTGCCGAGATGGCGGCGGAAGGCGAGTTGCACCGCGCGCTGCGAGACGGCGGCGGCGCCGGCGATGTCGGCGGCGCTGATGTCCCGGTCGGCGTTCTCCTCCATGAAGGCGACGGCGCGGCGCAGGGTGGCGGTGCTGGCGTCGCGGCGGTCCTCGGTGGTCTCGTCCGTGAACGCCGTGTTGGGGAAGATCGCGAGCGCCGCCGCGGCGAGCATCCGCGCGGCGTTGCCGATCACCAACGGCTGGGCGCTGCCGCTCGGGATGCCCGCCACGACGTCGATGACGTAACTGGTGGTTCGGTGCCACTGCCGGGCGAGCGGCGCGGTGACGCCGCCGAGGTCGGTGAAGCGGATCTGGCCGGGTCTTCGGGCCGTGGCGGCGGTCGCCACCTGTGTCAACACACCGAGGTCCAGGACGCAGAGTTCCACCTCGCCGGGTTCCCACCGCAGGTGCAGCGGCTGACCGGGACGGGTGACCAGAAAGGCGTCGCCGGGGCCGAACCGGTGGGCCGAACCCCCGCAGGCGCGGCTGACCATTGCCGTGCGGGTGCGGCAGACGACCAGCCCGTCCATGTCGCCCACCTGGACGTCGAGATGAGCGCTCTGCCCGGTCCTGGCGAGGGCGAACGGCCCGGCGTCCACGCGCCGGTGCACGAGGTGGTATCCGGCCTCGCCGGCCCGGATCCGCAGGTCCGGGGTGTACGTGCTGGCCAGGAATCGGTGGATGGCCGCCGGGTCGCGGCTGTCGAATCCTCGGGTCTGCACTGGTGACGTCATCCGCTGTCTCCGTCCGGGAGGGAACCGCCGGGTGAGGACCAGGGCCGGCGGTGTGGTCAGGACGTGTCTGGGCGCACGGGCCGATGGTCGGCACGTTGCTGACCGGTGGTTCGGCGGTGGCGCGGTCTCCTCGGGGTCACCGGCGATCGGGTGATCAGAGGAGGATCCCAGTGGACATCGGGTGTTGAAGGAGGAACGGGTGGCGACCGGTCGAGCGTTGTCGAGGTGGGCCGAACGTTAAGGAATCCCAACAACTCACATATCCATTGATGGGAATTCCACCATACGGCAGTCGACAATGTACCGCTGGTGATCCGACGTTTTGGCGAGTCGACTTCGTTTTTCGGCTATGGCGCGAGGTGATCCTGCGCCTGCTGTCCTAGTCGCTCCGGCGGCCACAGCGAAATCTTGTTCATGATCTCCGGACGTCGCGGCGTCCGGACCACTGCCGGAGATCCGGCCAGCAGGCGGAGGTGAGGCGTTGGACAGTAACGATCCGGACCGCGTCGTTCGGCTGGCGGTGGGCGAAGCGCTGGCGCGGGTGGCCGACGAGGACAGCCTCGGACTGGGTGAGGGAGACGCGCTGGCGAGCCTCGGCGTCGCGCTGCGGACGGTGCTGCGCCGCGCGCTCGACGACCGGGTGCCGCTGGCCACGCCCGAGTTCGTCGACCTGTGCCGCGACCTGCGGCTCAATCGTGACTCCTTCGACCTGTTGGGGCACTACCTGCTCACGGCGCTGCTGGCCCACCAGGTGGGGCCGGACGCCCTGGTCCGCGTCGGGGCGCTCCTGGGCACCGTCCGGCGCTATCTGCCCGCCCCCCGCCCACCCGCGCGACGCAACGGGGGCCCCGAGCCCCGGCGACGCGACGTACGTGCGGACAACAGTGTGGTCGGCCGGTACCGACGGTCCAAGCTGCCCGAGCACCTGCCCAGTCCGCCGAGCTGGACCTGCACCGGATGTGGCCGCGAATGGCCCTGCGCCACCAAGCAGAGTCAACTGCTCGCCGAGTTCGGCGGGGCGCGTGCCGCGCTCGCCGTCTACCTCGGGTCGTGCCTCGTGGCCGCCGCCCAGGATCTGCCGACGCTGCCCCTGCCCCGAGCACGACTCCGCTTCCTGGGCTGGCTGCCACGCGCCCGGATCTGACCCGCGCCCCGCTGCTGCGTACGCCCCGCTGTCGGCGCGTGACCCGCTGCCGCACCCGGCCGCGCCCTTCAACGGGCTCGGCCAGGGTGTTCATCGTCCACCCGTCCGCCGTACGGCGGGTGTTCACCAACCTCTTCAAGGCTTCTTGATCGAAAGAGCATTCGCTTGATCGAGGAGAGGCTCTCACGTGAGAGACAAGCAAGCCGAAGAGGTCGAGCGCGCGCAGTTGTCGCGGCGCAAGCTGGTCAAGTACGCGGGTGTCGGCGCGACGCTGGCCGCCGCCAGCCCGCTGGTGGGCGCGGGCGCGGCGTGGGCCGACGAGGAGCGCCGTCCCGGCGACGACACGAGCGACCGGGGCAACGCCAAGAGCCGGTCCTGGCGCGCGGGTGACCACCACGTGCACTCCGAGTACAGCGGCGAGTTCGACACGACGAAGAGCCCGATCGTCTTCCACAAGGGCGCGGACGCGGTCTACCCGATCGTCACCAACGCGATCATGGCCAAGAACTTCGGCCTGACCTGGGCGATGTGCACCGACCACGGTGGACCGACGCACTCCAAGGTGAACATCGAGCAGGCGTACCCCGACCTGTTGCGCTCGCGCAAGCTGGTCCCCGAGGTGCTCCAGTTCTGGGGCATGGAGTTCGACGCGCCCTCGCTGGATCACCACACGCTGATGATCCCGCGCCACGACGACGAGGCGAAGCAGCTCTTCGAGCTGGAGAGCCGGTTCGCCAAGTACGACGCGTTCCCCACCGACCCGGCCCGCGACACCGAGGCCAAGATGGTGGAGTTCCTCAAGGTTGCCCGGGGCATGCCGCACAAGCCGCTGGTGATCGCCCACCACGCGTCCCGTTCGGCGCCGGGCCTCGGTGTCTACGGTCAGGACACCCCGCGGGAGTTCCGCAACGGCAACAACGCCGCGCCCGACGTCTACATCGGCTTCGAGGGCGCACCCGGTCACCAGGCCGGCCCGCTCAACGGCGGGGCGCGGGGCGGGTACGGCAACCACCCCACCTACGGTGGCTTCGACCAGATGACCGCGCGGGTCGGCGGGCTCTGGGACTCGCTGCTCGGTGAGGGCCGGCGCTGGTGGATCACCGCGACGTCGGACTCGCACGTGCACTGGACGCGCGGCGGCTCGGACTTCTGGCCGGGCGAGTACAGCAAGACCTACGTGTACGCCCGTCAGGACTACGGCGACATCATGGACGGCCTGCGCAACGGCCGGATCTGGGTGACCACGGGTGACCTGATCCGCAGCCTCGACGTGACCGCCAGGTCCCAGGGGCAGACGGCGGAGGTCGGCGAGACCATCACGGTCAGCCGCCGCAGCCGTACCGATGTCGAGATCGAGATCACGTTCCGCCCGCTGGACGGTGTGAACGGCAACGGGGACCGTCCCGAGGTCCGTCGGGTCGACCTGATCGTCGGCCAGATCACCGGGCCGAGCGCCAACCTTGACGCCGACACCAACCCCACCACGAAGGTGGTGGCCCGGTTCGGCCCGCGCGACTGGCGTCGCCAGGGTGCGGACTACGTCATCCGGCACACCCTGCGCAACGTCGAGGCCGACACCTACGCGCGGGTGCGCGGCACCAGCACCGACGAGGCCGAGCCGCTCGCCGACGGGCTGGAGAGCCCGTGGGACGACCTGTGGTTCTACTCGAACCCGGTGTTCGTGCACGTGCGCTGACCCGTCGCCCCCGGCGACGCTGCCGCGACACGGTGGGCCCGCCGGCACTCCTCGACGCACGATGGTCGGGGAGGGCCGGCGGGCCCGCGCCGTCGCGACCGGCGCGAATCACGGCCCGGTCAGGCGTCGCCGCGTGCTCGGGCAGCGCGCGATCGACCGCGCTCGGGCGGTGCGTCCGGCCGGCTCGGCGTCGGCGCGGTGGGCTCGGGCCGTACCTCGGCGACCGCCTGGCAGAGGTCGCGCAGCGGGTCGATCGCCTGCGTCGAGCAGGCGACCCGTTGTAGCAGCGCGCGCAGGGTCGCCGACTCGGTGGGCGTGAGCGCCCCCAGCAGGTGCGCCTCGACCTGCCGCAGCGCCTCGCGGCGCTGCTCCCACGCCGCCCGCCCGGCGTCGGTGACGTCCACCAGCCGGCTGCGCCGGTCGGCCGGGTCCGCCCGCCGGGCGACGAACCCCGGGCGTTCGAGGTCGTCGATCAGGTACGTCAGCACCGTCCGGTCGATGCCCAGCTCCTCGGCGATTGCGCCCTGGTTGCGGGCCGGCCCGGTGGCCGCGGCGGTGAGCACCTGATAACCGCGCGGGCCGCCGGGGAAATCGGTAAGGGTGTGCTCGGCTGCCCGGATGTAGCCCCGGAACACGATTCCCAGCATCCAGCCCAGATCGTCGTCGAGGGGATCGGGCCGGTCCGGCCGATCGCTGGCACCCGTCATGCCCCGACAATAGCGCAGGATCACAAACCTTGTTGGCAGCAGATGTTCTGTCTGGCATAAGGTTGAGGCCACGACGCATCGTCCGACGCGTCGCGGACGACGGGAGGCTCGCACGATGAGCGACTACGGCCACGACCTGGTCTTCGGATCGTTCACCACGCCCGGCAACGACGATCCGGACCGCACGGTCGGGCTCGCGGTCCTGGCCGAGCAGGTCGGGCTGGATCTGGTCACCTTCCAGGACCATCCGTACCAGCCGCGATTTCTGGACACCTGGACGCTGCTGAGCTTCGTCGCGGCGCGCACGGACCGCGTACACCTGTCGGCGAACGTCACCAACCTGCCGCTGCGCCCGCCCGCCGTGCTCGCCCGCAGCGTCGCCAGCCTCGACCTGCTCAGCGGGGGTCGGGTCGCGCTGGGTCTCGGCGCGGGGGCGTTCTGGGACGCCATCGAGGCGATGGGCGGCCGGCGGCTGGCCCCCGGGCAGGGCGTACGGGCGCTGGAGGAGGGCATCGACGTCATCCGGCAGATGTGGGACGCTCCGGCGCGCGGTGGCGTGCGGGTCGACGGCGAGTTCCACCGGGTGGTCGGGGCCAAGCGCGGCCCGGCCCCGGCCCACGCGGTGCCGATCTGGCTCGGGGCGTACAAGCCGCGCATGCTCGCGCTCACCGGTCGCCGGGCCGACGGCTGGCTGCCGTCACTGGATTACCTCCAGCCCGGTGACCTGGCCAGAGGCAACAAGATCATCGACGATGCCGCGCAGGAGGCGGGCCGCTCGCCCCGCGACGTCCGCCGGCTGCTGAACATCTCCGGCACCTTCTCGTCGGCCGGGGGCGGCCCGCTGCACGGGCCCGCCGAGCAGTGGGTGCGGGAGCTGGTCGAGTTGGCGCTGGGCGACGGCGTCGGCACGTTCATCCTCGCCAGCGACGACCCCGACGACCTGCGCCGGTTCGCCGGCGAGGTGGCCCCCGCCGTGCGCGAACTGGTCGCGGCCGAACGCGACAGTGGCGCCACGTCGACGCGTACTCCCGCCGAGCCGGTCGTGGCCGCGGAGCCGGCGGCGCTCGTCGCGCCCTCCGCGCGGCCGACCCGCGCGCGGGTGACCGCCGGAGCCTTCGCTGTGGTGCCGACCCCGGACGACGGCCGGCGGCTCAGCGACCGGCAGGTCTGGGACGAGTCCGCCCGCCCCACCGGGCCCGCGCCCGACCCGACGCGCACCTACACCGCACACGAGCAGGCCACCGGCCAGCACCTGGTGCAGGTGCACGATGGCCTGCGCGGCGAGCTGGCCCAGATCCACGACCTGATCGAGCAGGTCGCCGCGGGCGAGATCGACGCCGGCGCGGCGCGCTCGCAGATCAACACGATGACCATGCGGCAGAACCGGTGGACGCTGGGCGCGTACTGCGAGTCCTACTGCCGCATCGTCACCACCCACCACACCATCGAGGACCAGGCCCTCTTTCCGCGGCTGCGACAGGCCGACCCACGGCTGCGCCCGGTGGTCGACCGGCTGGAGCAGGAGCACCACGTCATCCACGACGTGCTGGAGGGTGTCGACAAGGCGCTTGTCGCGTACGTCGGGGCGCTGGACGGGCTGGCCGAGCTGCGCGCCGCGGTGAACCTGCTGACCGACGCCCTGCTGTCGCACCTGAGCTACGAGGAGCGGGAACTCGTCGAGCCGTTGGCCCGGCTGGGGGTGATGTGAGCGGCGGCACCGTCAGCGCGATCATCGCCGGCGGTCTCCGGGGGTTGCTCCGCAGGATCTGAGAGACTACTTTCGAAACATGTCTCTCAAGAATCCGTACGGGGATTTCGAGATCACCGAGCCGCAGGCGCTGCGGGCGCTGGCGCACCCCGTCCGGCTGGCCATCCTCGACCGGCTCCAGCGTCACGGCCCGGCCACGGCCACGGGCCTGTCGCCGCACGTCGGCGCCACGCCGTCGGTGGTCAGCTGGCACCTGCGCCACCTCGCGACGTTCGGCCTGGTCACCGACGCCGACGGCGCCACCAGCAAGCGGGAGCGCTGGTGGCAGGCGGCCGCCCGGGGCTTCCGCTTCACGCTGCCCGACGACGCCGAGGGGGAGGCCGCGGCCCGACAGCTGCGCGGCGAGATGTTCGCCCGCTACGCCGACGCGCCCCAGCAGTGGCTGCTGCACGACGAACCCCGACTGGACGCCGAGTGGCGCGGGCTGGCCGGGGTGGCCGACACCAGCTTCGTCGCCACACCCGACGAGCTGCGGCACCTGGAAGAGGCGATCGAGGAGCTGCTCGCCCCGTACGTGCGGCGCAAGGACGACGAGACGACGCCGGACGGCGCCCAGCTCGTCCGGATGCTGCGCTACCTGCTGCCCGAGGCCAGCGACGATTCGTCCACGTCATGACGGCGCTCGACGCCCCACCCGCACCGGCGCTGGGCCGCGACCGGCGGTTCCGCACCTTCTGGATCGGCCAGACGATCACCGCGTTCGGCGACCGGGTCAGCGAGCTGGCCCTGCCGCTGATCGCCGTCTCCCTGCTCGCCGCGACGCCCGTGCAGGTCAGCGTCCTCACCGCGCTGATCTGGCTGCCCAACCTGCTGGGCCTGTTCCTCGGCGCGTGGGTGGACCAGCGCACCCACAAGCGTCGACTCCTGATCATCGCGGACCTGCTGCGCGCGGCCGTTCTGCTCAGCCTGCCCGCGGCCTACCTGTTCGGGGCGGTCACCCTCACCCAGCTGTACCTGGTGGCGCTGCTCACCGGCGCCGGGGCGGTGCTGTTCGCCCTGGGACAGCAGGCGTTCTTCGTCGCCCTGGTGCCGCGGTCGGCGTACGTGGACGCGAACAGCAAACTCAGCGTGAGCCGGTCCCTCTCGTTCATCGCCGGCCCGGCCGTCGGCGGTGGACTCGTCCAGGCGCTCAGCGCGCCGGTGGCGATCCTCGTCGACGCGGTGTCCTTCCTGGCCTCCGCGCTGCTGCTGCGGCGCATCCCGGTCACCGAGCCGCCACCGCCGCCACGGCGGACGTCCACGCTCGGCCTGGTCCGCGAGGGCTTCGCGCTGGTGCTGCGCCACCCGGTGCTGCGCGCCGCGCTCGGCTGCACCAGCACCGTCAACTTCTTCACCTTCATCGCCACGGCGCTGCTGGTGCTCTACGCCAACCGTGAACTCGGCCTGTCGGCCGGCGCGATCGGCGTCGCGTTCGGCATCGGCGCGCTCGGCGGACTCGCCGGCGCGGCCCTGGCGCCCCGCGTCTCGCGGGCCATCGGGCTGGGCCGCACCGCGATGATCGGCGCGGTGGTCTTCCCCGCGCCGCTCGCGCTGACGGCGTTGGTCGCCGGCCCGACCTGGGCGAAGGTGGCCATGCTGGCGGCCATCGAGCTGGTGTCCAGCGTCGGCGTGATGCTGATGGACGTCAACCTCAACGCCCTGCTCACCGCCGTCACACCCGACGACGCGCGCGGTCGTCGGGCCGGCGCGTACAGCGCCGTCAACTACGGCATCCGGCCGCTCGGCGCGCTGGTCGGCGGCGCGCTGGGCACCACCATCGGGCTGCGGCCGACCCTGGTCGTCGCCGGAGTGGGCGGCATGCTCGCCGTGCTGTGGCTGCTCGCGTCCCCGGTGCGCCACATCAGGACCCTCGACGACGCCGTGACCTGACCCGCCGGGCCGGCGCATGCGGAGAGTCAGCCGATCTGCTCCACCAGCAACCGGGCCAGCTCGTCGGGCTGCGAGAACATCGGCCAGTGGCCCGTCGCCATGGTGACCAGCCGCCACTGCTCGCTGGTCAGCAGCGCGGACACGGTGTCGTTGGGCTCCGGCCCGTCGAGCAGGCACTTGACGTACGTCGTCGGCAGCTCGCCCAGCGGACGCGCCAGCACGGCCGGCTCGGTAAGCGTGGCACCCGGGTGCGGGGTGCAGCCCTTGACCAGTCGCGCGATCTGCTCGTCGGTGAGCCCCTGACCGTCGAACTCGGCCACGTCGAGTGGCGCCCAGTCGCCGCCGTTGTCGGCGAGCACCGACTCGAACGCCGCCTGACCCTGCCACCAGCCGGACGCGAACGACAGGCCGTCGACCGGCACCTCCGCGTCGACGTAGACCACCCGGGTCAACCGGTCGCCGATCCGCCCGGCGGCCTGACCGACCGGGATGCCCGAGTAGCTGTGCCCGACCAGCACCACGTCGCGCAGGTCGCGTCGCTCGATCTCGCCGACGATGTCCTGCACGTGGGTCTGCTGCCCGGCGGGCACGCCCCGCCTCTCGGCGAGACCGGAGAGGGTCAGGGGACAGGTCTGGTGGCCGGCGGCCCGCAGCCCCGGCACCACCTCGTCCCACGCCCACGATCCCAGCCACGCGCCCGCCACCAACACCACATCCGCCATGGCCGGAACCCTAGCGCCGCCCTCCGACAGCCCGGCGCGTCACGACCAGGTTCGGGACTGGGCGTCGAACACCTCGGGTGGGCTCTCGACCGGCAGCACACAGAGCAGGTGCCCGCCGGGTGCCCGCAGAATCCGACACTCCAACCACTGCGACACCTCGGTGGCCCCCAGACCGACAAGTCGAGCGGTCTCCGCCGCCACGTCGTCGGTCTCGATGTCGAGGTGGTAGCGCGGCGCGTCGTCGACGGCCTGGACGGCGGTGACCAGGCCCGGCAACGCCTCGTGCAGGCCGACGAACTGCGGCTCGGCCGGATGGGTCCGGGTGTCGACGCCGAGCGCCGCCGACCAGAACTCCGCCGCCCGCGCGGCCTCCGCCTCGGGCGCGTCGATCAGCAGGGCGTACACACGGCTTCGATGCATGCGAGGCAGGATATCGAGGACTCCCACCCACCGCAGGTCGCGCCGAGGCGAGCGGCGATCTGCGTCGGCAGCGGGTAGGGAGTCTCGACCGGCAGGTGGTCCGTCGCCGGCCCGCACCAGCTGCCGTACACAATGGATGGTTGAGGTCCGTGACGGCGACACGACATGATCCGCACCGACCGCTTTTCAGGAATAACGCCGTCAGGCGTGGTCGATCGGGGGCGGACCGGCGTCGACAGGCATCCGGTAGATCCGGACCGGATAGTCGACGGCCGCGTGCCCGCCATTGAGGCCGGCGGTCAGGTGCAGTTGGGCCGCCGGCAGCCAGAGGTGACCCTCGGCGTCGAGCCACATCGCGTCCACCCAGGCCAGACGCGGGTCGGCGACGAGCGTACGGACGCTGCGGTCCGGCGCCAGGGCGAGCACGCGACGTCGTTCCACATCGCTGACGTAGATGGTGCCGAGCGCGTCGATGGCCGTCCCGCCGGTGCTGGGCGTGTCCCACCAGGGCTCCACCCGCCGGGCCAACTCCTCCGCGGACAGCGTCGGGTCGTCCAGCCAGCGGGTGCCGATCCGGGACATCCCACCCGAGGCCGGCTGGTAGTACAGCCACCGACCGTCCGGCGACACCTCCAGCTGGTCGGCGTTCAGGCACACCTCGGCGCCGCTGGGATCGCGCAGCGCCCGACCGTCGGCGACCACGGGCCCGCCCACCGTGCTCGGGTGCCCGTCCAACACCCGTCGGCACCGACCCGAATCGAGGTCCAGCACGATGAGGCCGGGCATGCCGGCGTCGGTGAGGTAAGCGGTGTCGCCGTGAAACCGGACGTCGTCGACGTAGCTGTGCGGGCGCACCGCGTCGTCGAGGTGGTAGACCCGATCCACCCGGTCGCTGGCCACGTCGACGGCGATCAGCCGCGCGCCGCCGGGCACCTGCTCACCGCCGAGCTGCCCGGACCCCGAATCGACGATCCACAGTCGGCCGTCCGGGCCCGCCCGCAACCCGTTGACGTGCACGAACGTTCCGTCCGGCGGTTGGTCCGGCTCGTTCCACGCGGCGTCCGGGTACGGGTTGCGGCCGCCGTCCGGCAGCGCCTCCGCCACCTGCACGCCCGGCCGGTCCGCCGCCGGGTAGCTCAGGAAGACCCGCCCCCGCAGGGTGGTCACACCTGTGCACACCCGGTCCTCGACGAGCACTGGCGTCAACCGAAGGTCCTCCTCGGTGCCAAGCCTGGACATCTGCCGCTCCTCACGCGACGGGCGGCGTCGCCGATTCCCGTCGATGACCCGCCACCGTTGGCGCGGTATCCCCGTGCCGGCCCCGGCGAAACGCCGAGACGGCGGACGCCGGTGCGCTGCCGGCCACACGCCGGCACGGCGGGCGGCGGGCGCGTTCAGCCGGGCCCGTCGACAAGTGCGGCGAGCCGTTTGGGCGCCTGCACGCGGTAGCTCTCGGTGAGCAGCTCGCCCACCTCGTCCCAGTCGGTGTCCGCGTCCAGGATCATGCCCAGCACGTTCGGGCTCCAGTCCGGCTTGTAGAAGGGGTGCCCGACGCTCAGGAGACCGGCGATCTCGTCGAGCGGTGATCGGAAGACCAACAGGCAGGCCGGCCGGCCGAGCGTGGCGGCGCGCGCGTGCGCCCCCTGACGGTCGGGGTCGACGGTGAGCACGTGGGCGAAGGTGCGCCGGCGGATCCGCCAACGTGTGCCCACCCAGGCCGGCTCCTCGTAGGTCTCCGGCAACCCGCGACAGATTGGGCGTAGCCGGTCGAGAACCTCGGGGTCGACGTCTCCGGGTGCGGTCACGGGCAGGGACGCTAGCCGACGGGTACGACAATGACGCCCGCCGGCGGCGGTGGTGTGCTCCCGGCGGATCGGTCAGGATGGGTCGGGGGCGACGCCGGGCCGCCGCCCCCGCCCGACAGACCCGAGCCCGCCGAGGAGTTCCGTGCCGTCCACCCTGCTGTCCCGCCGTGACCTGGACTTCCTGCTGCACGACTGGTTGCGGGTGTCGCAGCTCGTCGAGCGCCCTCGCTACGCCGAGCACTCCCGGGAGACCTTCGACGACGCGCTGGACCTCGCCGAGCGGGTGGCCACCGAGCAGTTCGCCCCGCACAATCGGGCCGCCGACCTTGCCGAACCGACGTTCGACGGGCAGCGGGTGCGGCTGATCCCGCAGGTGCGCGCCGCGTTGGACAGCTTCGCCGAGACGGGTCTGCTCACCGCCGGGCTGGACGCCTCGGTCGGCGGTCTGCAACTGCCGCAGGCCGTCGCCGCCGCCTGCTTCGCCTGGTTCCAGGCGGCCAACGTGGCCACCTCGGCGTACCCGATGCTGACCCTGGGCAACGCGAAGCTGTTGTTGGCGCACGGCAGCGCCGAGCAGGTCGACACGTACGTCCGACCCATGCTGGAAGGCCGGTTCTTCGGCACCATGTGCCTGTCCGAGCCGCACGCGGGCAGCTCGCTGGCCGACATCACCACCCGGGCCGAGCCGCAGCCGGACGGGACGTACCGGCTCTACGGCACCAAGATGTGGATCTCCGGCGGTGACCATGAGCTGGCCGAGAACATTGTCCACCTGGTGCTGGCGCGGATTCCCGGCGGGCCACCCGGGGTGAAGGGCATCTCGCTGTTCATCGTGCCCAAGGTGCTCGTCGCGCCGGACGGGTCGCTCGGCGACCGCAACGACGTGGTGCTCGCCGGGCTCAACCACAAGATGGGCTTCCGGGGGACCACCAACACCCTGCTCAGCTTCGGCGACGGCGGCCACACCCCGGCCGGTCGCCCCGGCGCCGTCGGCCACCTGGTCGGCATGCCGCACCAGGGGCTCGCCCAGATGTTCCACATGATGAACGGGGCCCGGATCGGTGTCGGCGCCGGTGCCATGGCGCTGGGCTACACCGGCTATCTCAAGAGCCTGGCGTACGCCCGCGAGCGGCCGCAGGGCCGGCCGGTCGACGCGAAGGACCCGGCGGCCCCGCAGGTGCCGATCATCGACCACCCGGACGTACGGCGGATGCTGCTGGCGCAGAAGAGCTACGTCGAGGGTGCCCTGGCCCTGGTGCTCTACTGCGCCCGGCTGCTCGACGAGGAGCAGACCGCCCCGCAGCAGACCGACCGCGAGCGGTCGCACCTGCTGCTGGACGTGCTCACCCCGATCACCAAGAGCTGGCCCTCGCAGTGGTGCCTGGCCGCCAACGACCTGGCGATCCAGGTGCTCGGCGGCGCCGGCTACACGCGCGATCACGACATCGAGCAGCACTACCGGGACAACCGGCTCAACCCGATCCACGAGGGCACCCACGGCATCCAGGCGCTGGACCTGTTGGGGCGCAAGATGACCATGCGCGACGGCGCGGGTCTGCTCCTGCTGACCGAGACCATCGGCGACACCGTCAGCCGGGGCCGCCGGGCCGGGGGAGAGGCGGCCGAGCTGGCCGACCGGCTGGCCGGCGCGGTGGACCGGATCGCCGCGGTCACCCGGCGGCTCTGGTCCGGCGGTGACCCGGTGCTGGCTCTGGCCAACGCCAGCGTCTACCTGGAGGCGGTCGGGCACGTGGTGATCGCCTGGATGTGGCTGGAGCAGGTGCTGGCGCTGCCGGTCCACAACGACGGCGACGCCTTCCACGCCGGCAAGCGGCAGGCCGCCCGCTACTTCTTCACGGCCGAGCTGCCCCGGACGGGCCCGCAGTTCGACCTGCTGGACAGCCTCGACCGGACCACGCTCGACATGCGCGCGGACTGGTTCTGAGCCGCGCCGGCGTCACCGTCGGCGGGTCTGGTGGTGCATGGCCTGCCGTCCCTTGACCACGCCCAGGATGATCACGATCACCAGCGCGATCAGGCCGATGATGATCAGCCAGCGGACCGCCTCGAGGAGCAGCCCGAGCAGAATCAGCACGCCGGCGACCACACCGACGACCCAGAGCAGGGCACGCATCGCGACCTCCAGTAACCCGGCCGCGGCGCGAGATGCGGCGACCCCGGGGCCGATCTTCCCGATCCCGTCGACCTGAAACGCCAGCCCGCCGTGGACGCGCTGCGCGACACCGCGCCGGGCGAGCGTGATCGTGACCGGTGGTCGTCCGTGACAGGCGCGCTGACCGGTGAGCGGCGGGCGGGATTCAGCGGTGGGCGACGTAGACCGTGTTGGCGGACTGGCCGCCGGTCAGCGGGTTGGCGAACGGTACGACATGCGCCCGCGCGGTCGCGAACACCTCCGTGAGCGCCGCGATGAACTCGTCGTCCGGCGGGTCGTCCGACCACAGCGCGAAGACGCCCTCCGGGCGCAGCAGCGCGGCGAGTCGGCGCAGCCCGTCCGGCGTGTAGAAGGGGGCGTGGCTCGGGTGCAGGACGTTGCGCGGCGAGTGGTCGACGTCGAGCAGAACCGCGTCGAAGAGACGCCCGGGTTCCTCGGCGTCGAACCCGTCGTCGCCGGCCACCGCGGCGAAGAAGTCGGCTCGCGCGAACCGCGTCCGGGGGTCCTCGGCGAGACCGGCCGCGAACGGCAGCAGCCCTCGCCGGTGCCAGTCGATGACGTCCTCGATGGCCTCCACCACGAGCAGTGCACGCACCCGCGGGTCGGCCAGCGCGGTGCACGCGGTGTAGCCCAACCCGAGGCCGCCGACCACCACGTCGAGGGCGTCGCCGGTGAGTTCGGCCAGGCCCAGCCGGGCCAGCTCGATCTCGGCGACGGGGAAGAGGCTGGACATCAGGTACTCGTCGTCGAGCTTGACCTCGTACACCTCGACCTGCAGCGCCGGATCGCGGCGCCGCCGCAGGCTGATCGCGCCGATCGGGGTCTCCCGCCAGGCCAGCTCCTCGAAACGCGCGCCCACGGGTGCCCTCTCGCCGCCGGATTCGTCCCCGGATGGTACCGGTCGGGGCCGGGCCGGCCACGCAGGGTCCACGGGACATCGACGCAGCGCATATCCTGTGGCCCGGTCGAACCAGCGGAAGGGACCTCATGCCGTCGCGGCAGGATCAGCTGCACTCCTACCAGTTCAGCGTCCAGCGGGCGGTCGCCGCACTGGTGATGCGGGAGACCGACCCCGCCCAGTCACCGTTTCGGCGGCTGGCGGGCGCGGGCCTGGCCAGCGTCCTCGTCGCGGCGATCGGGCTCGGGGGTTCGGCGCTCTACGGCCTGTTCGCCGGCGGTGGCAAGGGCTGGCGCGACCCCGGCGCGGTGATCGTGGAGAAGGAGTCCGGCGCCCGGTTCGTCTATCGGGAGCAGAAGCTGCACCCGGTGCTCAACTACGCGTCGGCGTTGCTGATCGTCGGCGCGGATCGGTCGAAGACCGTGCTGGTCTCCCGACGCTCGATCGACGACGTGCCGCGCGGCCTGCCCCTGGGCATCGCCGACGCACCGGACTCGCTGCCCGCCCCCGGCCGGCTGGCGACCTCGGCGTGGACGGTCTGTTCGACGGACGACGGCGAGGACCCCCGCTCCGCGCTGCTGATCGGCACCGACCCCGACGGCGGTCGGCCGCTGGGCGACGACGCGCTGCTGCTGCGCCATCCCGACGGCGGCCTGCACCTCGTGTGGCACCAGCGCCGGTATCTGGTCCGCGATCCCAACCGGGTGCTGGCCGCGCTGGCGACCACCCGGACGCGCGCGGTGCCGGTCGCGCCCGCCCTGCTCAACGCGCTTCCCGCAGGCGTGGATCTGGCCCCGCTGGCGCTGCCCGGCGAGGGCCGACCCTCCACCCGCGTGCCGGGCGCCACGATCGGTCAGGTCTACCTGGTGCGCAACTCCGGCGGCGGCCGGCAGTACGCGGTGGCGCTCGACGACGGGCTGGCCGGGATCACCGAGTTGCAGGCCGGGCTGCTGCTGGCCCGCACCGGGCAGGGGGAGTCTGAACCGATGACGCTGGGCCGGTTCGCCGCCCTGCCCACGCTGCCCGATCTTGCCCCGAGCGGCCCGACCGCGCCGCCGCCCGTGCCGCCCCGGCTCGCCAGCTCCGACGACGCGGCGATCTGCGCCCGGGTCGGTGACGACGGCGGCACGGGCGAGGTGCTGCGGGGCGTACGGCTGCCGGACCTGGCGTCCGTCCCACGGACCGCGCCGGGCGGCGGCGCGGCGCTGGCCGACCACGTGGTGGTGCAGCCGGGTGGCGGCGCGGTGGTCGAGGCCGCGG
>NZ_MUZA01000021.1 GCF_021442385.1 Micromonospora sp. MH99 | reverse complement strand
CTGCTCGGCGCGGCTGCCACCCGGGTGCTCGCCCGGAGCCCGCGCGCCGCTCAGACCCCGCCGGTGCGCCCCGGAGCCTGACCGTCCGCTGCCGCTGCCGCTGCCGCTGCCGCTGCCGCTGCCGCTGCCGACGCTCGGCACGGCCGATGCGGGGCACGGCCGACGGCTGGGACTACCCACGGGGTACGGAGACGGCGCGGGGCGCCCCGGACGGATCCGGAGCGCCCCGTCGGGAGCAGGGGTCTGCTCAGGGCTCGGTCGGCAGGTTGACGTTCGCCACGACGCTGATGATGAGCAGCAGGATGCCCAGGCCGACGCCGACCGCGCCGCAGATCAGGCCGGTCTTGGCCTGGCCGGCGTTGTTGGCCTGGCCCTGGGCGACCTTCTGCTTCGCGAGGTAACCGGTCACCACGCCCGCGATACCCACCGGGATGCCCAGGTAGAGGCAGCAGATCAGCGGGATCGACGCGATGCCGAGGATCATCGACACCAGGCCGAGGGTGTTGTTCTGGCCCTGCTGCTGGGGGTAACCGGCGTTCGGGTACGTCGGGGCGCCACCGTAGGGCTGCTGCTGGCCGTACGGGGCCTGCGGTGCGCCGTACGGGTCCTGCGGCTGCTGGCCGTACGGGGCGCCGGGCTGCTGACCGTACGGAGCCGCCGGCGGCTGGCCGTACGGCTGGCCCGAGGTGGGCTGACCGTAGGGCTGACCCGAGGTGGGCTGCTGGCCGTACGGGGCGGCCGGCGGCGGGGCGTACGGGTCGTGCGGCGGCTGGGGCGCGGTCGGATCCTGGTTGGGCTGCTGGCCGTACGGGTCCTGACCGGGGTTGCCGGGCTGCATTCGAGAAGCTCCTTGGACTGGTTCCGTCAGTTGCTGCTGTTGTTCCCATCCATGATCGCGGTCAGACGACCTCAGGCACAGCACAGCAGCGTGACGACATACCGCGCATTACCCCTGATACTGGTTCATTCCGCTCGGCGCGCACTGTCACAGATCGGCGAACCGCCCAACCGAGGGGCACCCTGACCTGCCCGATAGGGTGGCCCGGTGACCGAGCCCGCGTCCGCCGCCCGCATCGTCGTCCTCATCTCCGGCTCCGGGAGCAACCTTCAGGCCCTGCTGGACGCCGCCGCCGATCCCGCGTACGGCGCACAGGTCGTCGCCGTCGGCGCGGACCGCGACGGCATCGCGGGCCTGGAGCGCGCCGAGGCCGCGGGGGTGCCGACCTTCGTCGAGCGGGTCCGCGACCACGACAGCCGCCAGGACTGGGACCGCGCGCTCACCGCGCACGTCGCCAAGCACGAGCCCGACCTGGTCATCTCCGCCGGTTTCCTCAAGTTGGTCGGCCCGCACTTCCTCGCCGCCTTCGGTGACCGCTACCTGAACACCCACAACACCCTGCTGCCGGCGTTCCCCGGCATCCACGGCCCGCGCGACGCCCTCGCCTACGGCGTGAAGCTCACCGGGGCCACGCTCTTCTTCGTCGACGCGGGCATGGACACCGGGCCGATCGTGGCGCAGGTCGCGGTGCCGGTGCTCGACGACGACGACGTGGACGCGCTCACCGAGCGCATCAAGGAAGCCGAGCGGCGCCAGCTCGTCGAGCAGGTCGGCCGTCTGGTCCGCGAAGGTTGGACCATCACCGGAAGGAAGGTCACGGTTCCGTGAGTCCCACTCAGGACGGGCGTCGCCCGATTCGGCGGGCGCTGGTCAGCGTCTACGACAAGACCGGGTTGGTCGAGCTGGCCCAGGCCCTGCACGCGGCCGGTGTGGAGATCGTGTCCACCGGCAGCACGGCGGGCACCATCGCCGCCGCCGGGGTGCCGGTGACGCCGGTGGAGACGGTGACCGGGTTCCCCGAGGTGCTCGACGGCCGGGTGAAGACCCTGCACCCGAAGGTGCACGCCGGTCTCCTCGCCGACCTGCGCAAGGACACGCACGTCGCACAGCTCGACGAGCTGGGGGTGGCCGGGTTCGACCTGCTGGTCTCCAACCTCTACCCGTTCCAGGCGACGGTCGCCTCCGGAGCCGGTGTCGAGGAGTGCGTGGAGCAGATCGACATCGGTGGCCCGGCCATGGTGCGGGCTGCCGCCAAGAACCACGCCTCGGTCGCGGTGCTCACCGACCCGGCCGGCTATCCGGCGCTGTTCGGCGCGCTCGACGAGGGCGGGTTCACCCTGGCCCAGCGTCGCGCGCTGGCCGCCCGCGCGTACGCCGACATCGCCGAGTACGACGTGGCAGTCGCCCAGTGGTGTGCCCGGGAGCTGGCTCCGGCCGACGACTCCTGGCCGGCGTTCGCGGGGACGGCGCTGCGCAAGTCGACTGTGCTGCGCTACGGGGAGAACCCGCACCAGCCGGCCGCGCTCTACACCGACCCGGACGCCCCGGCGGGGCTGGCCCAGGCCGAGCAGTTGCACGGCAAGGAGATGTCGTACAACAACTACGTCGACGCGGACGCCGCCTGGCGGGCCGCCAACGACTTCGCCGACCAGCCGGCCGTGGCGATCATCAAGCACGCCAACCCGTGCGGTATCGCGGTGGGCGTGGACGTGGCCGAGGCGCACCGCCTGGCGCACGCCTGTGACCCGGTGTCGGCGTTCGGCGGCGTGATCGCTGTCAACCGGCCGGTCTCGGTCGAGCTGGCCCGGCAGGTCGCCGACATCTTCACCGAGGTGGTGGTCGCCCCCGGCTTCGACGAGGGCGCGGTCGAGGTGTTGCAGGGCAAGAAGAACATCCGGCTGCTTCGCGCGCCGGCCTGGAGCCCGGCGAAGCTCGAGTGGCGGCCGGTGACCGGTGGCGTGCTGTCCCAGGTCGCCGACCGGGTGGACGCTTCCGGTGACGACCCGGCCAACTGGCAGTTGGCGACCGGCGAGGCCGCCGACGAGGAGCTGCTGCGCGATCTCGCGTTCGCCTGGCGGGCGGTCCGCGCGGTGAAGAGCAACGCGATCCTGCTCGCCAAGGGCGGCGCCACCGTCGGTGTCGGCATGGGTCAGGTCAACCGGGTCGACTCGGCGCAGCTCGCGGTCCAGCGCGCCGGCGCCGACCGGGCGCGGGGCTCGGTGGCCGCCTCGGACGCGTTCTTCCCGTTCGCCGACGGCCCGCAGATCCTCATCGACGCAGGCGTCCGCGCCATCGTCCAGCCCGGTGGCTCGATCCGCGACGAAGAGGTCATCGAAGCGGCCAAGAAAGCCAACGTGACGATGTACCTAACGGGAACCCGCCACTTCTTCCACTGACCGCAAGACCCCGTCGATCATGAAGTTGTTGCCCTGACACGCCGATGTGCAGGGCAATAACTTCATGATCAACCACCCGGGCCGGGTGGGGGATCAGGCCGCCGGGGTTGCCGGGCGGAGTTCGGCGAAGTGGCAGGCGGAGGGGTGGGGGTCGGCCGCCCTGGGCACGGTCGCCGGGTCCTCTACCGCGCAGATGTCCTGGGCCTTCCAGCAGCGGGTGCGGAAGTGGCAGCCGCTCGGGGGGTCGGCCGGGCTGGGCACGTCGCCGACCAGCCGGATCATGTTGCGCTGGTCGCGTACCTCCGGGTCCGGCACCGGCACGGCCGAGAGCAGCGCCTGGGTGTACGGGTGGGTGGCGCGCTCGTAGATCTCGTCCTCGGTGCCGATCTCGACGATCCGACCGAGGTACATGACCGCCACCCGGTCGGCGATGTGCCGCACCACTGACAGGTCGTGCGCGATGAAGATGTACGACAGCCCGAACTCGTCCTGGAGCTGCTCCAGCAGGTTGATCACCTGGGCCTGGATGGAGACGTCCAGCGCGGAGACCGGTTCGTCGCAGACGATCACCTCGGGGCGCAGGGCGAGCGCGCGGGCGATGCCGATGCGCTGACGCTGACCGCCGGAGAACTGGTGCGGGTACCTGTTGATGTGCTCCGGGTTGAGCCCGACGACGTCCAGCAGTTCCTGGACCCGCTTGGCCTTGCTGCCCTTCGGCGCGGCGTCCCGGTGGATCTCGAACGGCTCACCGATGATGTCGCCGACAGTCATCCGCGGGTTCAGCGAGGTGTACGGGTCCTGCATGACCATCTGCATGTTGCGGCGCAGCCGGCGCAGCTCGCCACCGGAGGCCTTGAACAGGTCCCTGCCCTCCAGGGTGGCCCGCCCGGACGTGGGTGTCTCCAGCCGCATGAGCAGCCGGGCGAGGGTGGACTTGCCGCAGCCGGATTCGCCGACCACGCCCAGCGTCTCGCCCCGGCGCAGCTCGAAGCTCACGCCGTCGACGGCCTTGACCGCGCCGATCTGCCGCTGGAACAGCACACCCTGACTGATCGGGAAGTGCTTCACCAGGTTGTCGACGGAGAGGATGGTCTCGCCCCGGACCTTGGTGGAGCTAGCGGGCGCTGTCATCACGAACCTCCTGCGCGAAGTGGCAAGCGCTGGTCCGGCCGTCGCCGAGGACCAGGTCGTGCGGCACCACGTCCACGCAGACCTGCTGGACGTACGGGCACCGGGGGTGGAACGGGCAGCCGGAGGGGATGCGCATCAGGTTCGGTGGCAACCCCTTGATCGTCGACAGCTCCTGGCCGCGGACGTCCATCCGCGGAATCGACTCCAACAAACCCTTGGTGTACGGGTGTGCCGGCGCCTTGTAGAGGGCGCGGACGTCGGCGTGTTCGACGATCCGACCCGCGTACATGACCGCGATCCGGTCCGCGACGCCGGCGACCACACCCAGGTCGTGGGTGATCAGGATCATCGCCATGTTGAGGTCGCGGCGCAGGTCGGCCAGCAGGTCCATGATCTGGGCCTGCACGGTGACGTCGAGCGCGGTGGTGGGCTCGTCGGCGATCAGCACCTTCGGGTCCAGCGCCAGCGCCATGGCGATCATGACGCGTTGCCGCATGCCGCCGGAGAACTGGTGCGGGTAGTCGCCGATCCGCTTGGCGGCACCCGGGATCTTGACCAGGTCCATCAGCTCGACGGCCCGGCGGCGGGCGTCGCCCCGGGACATGCCGGAGCGCTGGCGCAGGGTCTCGCCGATCTGCCAGCCGACCGGGAAGACCGGGTTCAGCGCGGAGAGCGCGTCCTGGAAGATCATCGCGATCTCCTTGCCGCGGACCTGCCGGCGCTGCTCCTCGGATGCCGTGAGCAGGTCCTGACCCCGGTAGAGGATCTGGCCGGAGCGGACGAACGCGGGCGGGGTGTCCAGGATGCCCATGATCGCCTGCGCGGTGACCGACTTGCCCGAGCCGGATTCGCCGAGCACCGCGAGGGTCTCCCCGGCGTCCAGGTGGTACGACACGCCGTTGATGACCTGGGCCACGCCCTCGTTGGTCCGGAACTCGACGTGCAGGTCCTTCAGTTCCAGCAGGTGGCCGCCGTCAGGGGTGGCGGAGGCGGGCGTGGGTTCGACTGTTGCGTGGGTCATGAGGGTGTCACCGCAGCTTCGGGTCGAAGGCGTCACGGATCGCGTCGCCGAGCATGATGAACGCCAGCACGGTCAGCGCGAGGAAGGCCGACGGGACGATCAGCGGCGTCGCCGCCTCCCGCATGTGGATGCGGCCGGTGTCGATGTCCTGGCCCCACGAGATGGTCGGCGCCTTGAGGCCGATGCCCAGGAAGGAGAGCGTCGCCTCGGCGGCGATGAACGAGCCGAGCGCGATGGTCAGCACGACGATGGCCGGGGCCAGCGAGTTCGGCAGGATGTGCCGCCACATGATCCGGCCGTTGCCGGCGCCGAGCATCCGGGCCGCCGCCACGTAGTCCTGCTCCTTGGCCGTGATCACCGAGGAGCGCACCACCCGGGCGGCGGTGGTCCAGCCCAGGATGGCCAGCACGAAGATCACCGCGGCGATACGCGCGTTGTCGCTCTCGCTGGACACCCGCTTGAGCAGCACGATCGCGGCCAGCAGCAGCGGGATGCCGAGCACCACGTCGATCACCCGGGAGAGCACGGCGTCGACCCAGCGGCCGAAGTACCCGGCCAGCATGCCGATGACCAGCGCGATGATGCCGGTGCCGAGCGCGGCGAGCGCGCCGACCAGCAGCGAGGCCCGCGTGCCGTAGACCGCCCGGGAGTACGTGTCGCAGCCCTGGAAGTCGTACCCGAAGATGGCCCCGCCGGACGGCCCGGCGTGCTGTCGGGACAGCAGGCAGTCGTTCGGGCTGTTGGCGGTGAACACGCCGGGGGCCAGCGCCATCAGGGTGAAGATGACGACAAGCGCCAGCGAGATCCAGAAGATCGGGTTGCGGCGCAGGTCGCGCCACGCGTCTCCGGCCAGGCTGCGGGGCTTGTTCGGGGCCCCGACCTGGTTGGGCGTGCCCGGCTCGCCCGAGGGGCCACGTCGTGCGGCCTGGTTCTCGGTGGCCGCCACAGTCTCGAAGTCACTCATGCCGGCACCTCGCTGCGCTCACTCGTGCCGCCGCCTCGCTGCGCTCGGCGCCGGCACGAGAGGCCAAGCGCGCTGCGCTGATGATTCGTTCGCTGCGCTCACTCATAGCGGATCCTCGGGTCGAGTACGGCGTACAGGACGTCCACCACCAGGTTCGAGACCAGGTAGACCACGACGAGCACGCTGACGATGCCCACCACCAGGGGGCCGTCCTCGGTGCGGATGCCGCGGAAGAGGTTGAAGCCCACGCCGGGGATGTTGAAGACGCCCTCGGTGATGATCGCGCCGCTCATCAGGTTGCCCAGTTCCACACCGAGGAAGGTGACCACCGGGATGAGCGAGTTGCGCAGCACGTGGACGGTGACGATGCGGCGCTTGACGAGGCCCTTGGACCGGGCGGTCCGGACGTAGTCGGCGCGCAGGTTCTCGGCCACCGAGGTGCGGGTCAGCCGCAGCGCGGTTGCCAGCGACAGTGAGCCGAGCACGATGCCCGGCAGCAGCAGCGCGTAGAACGTCGGCTGGGAGCCGGCGGTGGGCGGGAAGAGCTGCCACTTGACGCCCAGGAAGTACTGGGCGATCGGCGCCAGCACGATGGTCGGGATGCCGAGCACGAGCAGGGTCAGCACCAGCGTCGAGTTGTCGAAGATGCTGGCCCGGCGGATACCGGCGACCACGCCGGCGCTGACTCCGAAGATGATCGCCACGGCGAGCGCGATGAGCGCGAGCTTGAGGGTGACCGGCCAGGCCGCCTGCAGGATGTCACCGATCTGGCGGCCGGTCAGGGACTGGCCGAGGTCACCCTGGAGCAGGCTCTTGACGTAGTCGAAGTAGCGGTAGAAGAAACCGCCGACGCCTGTCGCGTCGAGGTGGTACTTCTCCGTCAGGTAGGCCCGTTGGGCCGGCGTCACCGGGCGTTCGCCCGCGAGGGCCTGGATGGGGTCGCCCTGGCCGGCGAACATCAGCGCGTAGACGATCAGGGTGGTCCCGAAGAACGCCAGGACCATCTGCAGTAGGCGCCGCAAGATGTAGCGGAACATGCTTAGCAGTCTCTCCGGAAATGTGCGAAAGGGTCGCAGGACGGCATCTCTGGTCGTACCCGAAATGTCGGAGACGTGCCGTCCGGCCCGGGGGATGCCGGCGCCACCGACTCCGGGCCCGCGTGCGGCCCGGGCCGGATAGCGCGGTCCGGGCCACCCGGGCGTCGTTCGCCCGGATGGCCCCGCAACCGTTGGTCAGCTCAGCTGGCCGCTTCGATCTTGACGAGGTTGACCCGCTGGAACAGGTCCATCTCGACGTTCTTGACCTTGGACGAGTGGCCGAACACGTTCTCGCCGAAGCGGAGCGGGATCACCGGCATGTCCTTGGCCAGGATGTCCTCCGCCTGCTGGTACTTGGCAATCGCCTCGTCCTGCGTCTTGGCGGCGGAGCCCTCCTTGACGAGCTTGTCGAACTCCGGGTTGCTGTAGCCGTAGTAGTTCGACGAGCCGTTCGTGCTGTACAGCGGGCCGAGGTAGTCCTCCATGGTCGGGTAGTCCATGACCCAACCCATCCGGAAGGCGCCCACCGGCTCCTTCTTCTCGACCTTGGTCAGCAGGTCGGCGAACTTCGGCTCGGCCACGCCGACGGCGTCGACACCCAGGTTGGCCTTGAGCTGGTTGACCGTGGCGTCGACCCAGTCCTTGTGACCGCCGTCGCCGTTGTAGGAGATGACGATCTTCGACGGGCCGCCGGCGGCCTGGTAGAGCTTCTTGGCCTCGGTCGGGTTGAACTCGCCCGCCGCGCCCGCGGTGTTCTCCCGGTAGCCCGGCAGGACCGGCGAGACGAAGGAGCGTGCCGACTGCTGCGAGCCCTTGAAGACCGACTTGGTGATCTCGTCACGGTCGATCGCCATCGAGATGGCCTTACGCACGTCCGGCTTGCTGTAGTCCTTGTCGAACGTCGGGAACGCCAGGAACTGGAACGACGACATCGGGCTGGTCTGGTACCGGTCGCCCAGGTCGGACGGCGCGGTGCTCAGGCTCTCGGTCGGGATCGTCGGCAGCACGTCCAGGTTGTCCGCCTGGACGTCCGCGTAGGCCGCGGTCAGCTGCTGGTAGATCCGGAACTCGATGTTCTGCACCTTGGGCTTCTCGCCCGGGTACGCGTCGTAGCGCTCGACGTCGATCTTGCTGTCGTGCTGCCAGGTGCCCTTCATCTTGAAGGGGCCCTGCCCGATCGGAGCCTGCTCGTAGGAGTCCTTGACCACGCCCGGCGCCGAGAACGCGGCGTCCGGCATCGGGTAGAACGCGGTGTAACCGAGCATCGTGCGGAAGTCGATGTACGGCTCGGAGAGCGTCACGGTGAAGGTCAGGTCGTCGACCTTCTTCAGCCCGGACATCTCCTTGGCCTTCGGCTCCTTGCCCTGCAGGTCCGCGTAACCAGCGATCTTCTCGAAGAAGAAGTTGCTGTCCTGACCGTTGGGGGCGTACGCGCCGTAGTTCCACGCGTTGATGTAGTCCTCGGACGTGACCTTCTCACCGTTGTGGAAGGTGTAGCCGTCCTTGAGCTTGATCGTCCAGACCTTGTTGTCGGACGACGTCACCGACTGCGCGGCGACCTCGTACGGCTTGTTCTGGGCGTCGTAGTCGACGAGCGGGCTGAACAGGCCGGTGAGGACCTGCGCGCCGGACGTCTCGGTGGTGTTGGTGGGAACCAGGTGCTTCGGCTCGCCGATCTGGATGCTGACGGCCGAGGTGCTGCTGCCACCGGATCCACCGTCTCCGCCGCTGCCGCAGGCCGCGAGGCCCAGCGTCACCGCGAGCGGGAGGGCGGTCCAGGCGGCGAGTCTACGAACTCGCATAGAGCCTCCTCATCTCCTCACGCTGCGCAGTCAGGCCCGACGCTGGGTTTACGCTGCGCAACAAGCGGTAACGGTAGGTCGGGTACCGGCCGTCGACAACGGCAAGGTTGCGGGCGCGTAACGGTCCGAGGACGCATTCCTTGCGGGGTGCGGCCATGCGTGCTACCCCAAACCGGACTCACGTTGCTGAGCTGCGCATTCGTTCATGAGGACGGACGGTTCTGTCGCCTCCTGTGATGGACTCGACCGCCTTCGGCGGCTTGTCCGGTCCCGGCCCGCTTCCCGGGTTCCGGCCATTTTTGCGGTGACGGGTTGCACAAAGCGTCACTCACAGTGATGAGTGACACGTAACTCATCGTTACCGGTGGCGGAGTGGCGGGGGCCTCGGTGGCCGGCCACGGTGAGGTCTCCGGAACGGCAGGTGCCGGACATGAGACGATCTGGTGGTGACGGCGACGCTTCTGGACGGCAAGGCGACCGCAGCGGAGATCAAGGACGAGCTGCGGATCCGGGTGAAGGCTCTCGCGGAGCGCGGCATCACCCCCGGGCTCGGCACGGTCCTGGTCGGGGCCGACCCGGGCAGCCAGGCGTACGTCAACGGCAAGCACCGTGACTGCGCCGAGGTGGGTATCGCCTCGATCCGCCGGGAGCTGCCGGCCGACGCCACCCAGCAGCAGGTCGACGACGTCCTGGCCGAGCTGAACGCCGACCCGGCGTGCCACGGCTACATCGTCCAGCTGCCGCTGCCCGCCCACCTGGACACCCAGCGCGTGCTGGAGCTGATCGACCCCGACAAGGACGCCGACGGCCTGCACCCGGTCAACCTGGGTCGTCTCGTCCTCGGCTACGACGGCCCGCTGCCCTGCACCCCGCGCGGCATCGTCGAGCTGCTCCGCCGCCACGACGTCGCGCTGCGCGGCGCCACCGTGGCGGTCGTCGGCCGGGGCAACACCGTCGGCCGTCCGCTCGGGCTGCTGCTCACCCGTCGCAGCGAGAACGCCACAGTCACCCTGTGCCACACCGGCACCCTCGACCTCGCCTCGCACACCCGGGCCGCCGACATCGTCATCGTCGCGGCCGGCGTACCGGGGCTGCTGACCGCCGACATGATCAACCCGGGCGCGGTGGTCGTGGACGTCGGCATCACCCGGGTGATCGGCCCGGACGGCAAGGGCCGCTACACCGGCGACGTCGACCCGGAGGTGGCCGAGACGGCCGGCGCGCTCGTTCCGATGCCCGGCGGCGTCGGTCCGATGACCCGCGCCATGCTGCTGACCAACGTCGTGGAGCGCGCCGAGCGCGGCTGACGCGTCGACGGTGTCCCACGAGTGCCGTTCGCGTCTGTCCGGTCATAACTGTCCGCCCCTGGCCGGATCGGTGCCAGGATGGCTGATACGGTCCGGAAAACCGACTGGTATCAGGGAGTGGGACGACCATGGGTAAGAAGGTCACTGTCGTCGGGGCTGGCTTCTACGGCTCCACCACCGCACAGCGCCTGGCCGAGTACGACGTCTTCGACACCGTTGTGATCACCGACATCGTGGAGGGCAAGCCCGCGGGCCTCGCGCTCGACCTCAACCAGTCGCGGGCCATCGAGGGCTTCGAGACCAAGGTCGTCGGCGTGACCACCGGCCCGAACGGCGAGGGCTACGAGGCCATCGAGGGCTCCGACGTCGTCGTCATCACCGCTGGCCTGCCCCGCAAGCCGGGCATGAGCCGGATGGACCTGCTGGAGACCAACGCCAAGATCGTGCGGCAGGTCGCCGAGAACGTGGCCAAGTACGCCCCCAGCGCCGTCGTCATCGTCGTCTCCAACCCGCTGGACGAGATGACCGCCCTGGCGCAGATCGCCACCCAGTTCCCCAAGAACCGGGTGCTCGGCCAGGCCGGCATGCTCGACACCGCCCGGTTCAGCAACTTCGTCGCCGAGGCGCTCAACGTGCCGGTGGCGTCGGTGAAGACGCTGACCCTGGGCTCGCACGGCGACACCATGGTCCCGGTGCCGTCCAAGAGCACCGTCAACGGCAAGCCGCTGCGTGAGGCGATGCCGGCCGAGCAGATCGAGGAGCTGGTCGTCAAGACCCGCAACGGTGGCGCCGAGGTGGTCGCGCTGCTCAAGACCGGTTCGGCGTACTACGCCCCGTCCGCTGCCGCCGCTCGGATGGCCAAGGCCGTGGCCGAGGACTCCGGCGACGTCATGCCGGTCTGCGCCTGGGTCGACGGCGAGTACGGCATCTCCGGCGTCTACCTGGGTGTCGAGGCCGAGATCGGCGCCGAGGGTGTCCGTCGGGTCGTCGAGACCGACCTGGACGCCGACGAGCGGGCCAGCCTCCTGGCCGCCGCCGAGGCCGTCCGCGCCAAGCAGGGCGACATCTCCAGCATGTGAAACACCAGAGCACTCCGAGGGGGCGCGTCGGCTTCGCCGACGCGCCCCCTCGCCTATCCCCACCCCACCCACACCCGCCCCCGGTGATCAAGAGCTTTGCGTCACCACGACCGCGATCCCTGACCCAAACCTCTTGATCAACACGGCTCACCGGCCCGGCGGGGCGGGGGCGGGGCGGGGGTGGGGGTGGGGGTGGGGGTGAACGGGGTGGAGAGGTGGGGGGTGGCCAGGACGGTGGGGGAGTGGGTGTGCAGGACCGCCAGGCGGGAGGTGCGCGCCTGGTCGGGGTCCACCTCGTGGGCGTACGCCAGGGTGGGGTCGATCAGCTGCACCAGGTGCACCAGGAGGTCGCCGGTGAGCAGCATCCGTTCGTCGGCGGCCGTCAGGAGCACCGACTGGTGGCCGGGGGTGTGCCCGGGAGTGGGCAGCAGTCGTACCGCAGGGGTCAGGGTTGTCTCGCCGTCGACCACCCGGAGCTGGCCGGCGGCGCGCAACGGCGCGAGCAGCCCGGCCGGCAGCCCCGGGTTGATCGTCTCCGCCGCCTCCAGTTCGGTGCGCTGGAGCAGGTAGTTGGCGTTCGGGAAGTACGGGCGGCCTGGTGTGCCGGTGACCGCCCAGCCGATGTGGTCGCTGTGCAGGTGGGTCAGGACGACCGTGTCGACGTCGGCCGGGTCGATGCCGGCGGCGGCCAGTTCGGCGGGCAGCCGGCCGGGCACCGGCGCCCAGCTCGCGGCGGGTGCGTCGGTCGGGCCGATCCCGGCGTCGACGAGGGTGACCGGGCCGTCGCCGGAGCGGATCGCGAAGCTGCGAAACGGTAGCCACCACCGCCCGTCGGCGGTGACCGAGGCGGGGTCGCGGCGGTCGGCCTCCTCCCACTGGGCCGCCGTGGCGTGCGGAAACGCCTCTTCGCGGGGCTGGAAGAAGGCGCCCTCGCCGTCGGTGATCGCGGTAACCGTGATAGACCCGAGGGTGCGGCTCAGTGGCATCGAGCGATGGTGTCAGGGAACTGCTGTGCCATGCAGCCCGGTTTTCACCTGCCGGCGAGGCCGGCTGAGGGCTGCCGGCCCAATTGCAGTACGCTCGTACTGCTTGAGCACGTGTCCCCCGAGAGGAGCGCCGGCCGATGGCGAAGATCAAGGTAAACAACCCGGTCGTGGAGCTCGACGGCGACGAGATGACCCGGATCATCTGGAAGCAGATCCGGGAGCAGCTGATCCTGCCCTACCTCGACGTCGACCTGCACTACTACGACCTGTCGATCCAGTACCGCGACGAGACCGACGACCAGGTCACCATTGACGCCGCCAACGCCATCAAGGAGCACGGCGTCGGCGTCAAGTGCGCGACCATCACCCCGGACGAGGCCCGGGTCGAGGAGTTCGGCCTGAAGAAGATGTGGCGGTCGCCCAACGGCACCATCCGCAACATCCTCGGCGGCGTCGTCTTCCGCGAGCCGATCATCATGTCCAACGTGCCGCGGCTGGTCCCCGGCTGGACCAAGCCGATCATCATCGGCCGGCACGCCCACGGTGACCAGTACAAGGCCACCGACTTCGTCGTCCCCGGCCCGGGCACGGTGACCATCACCTACACCCCGGCCGACGGCGGCACGCCGATGGAGATGGAGGTCGCCAACTTCACCGGCGGCGGCATCGCCATGGGCATGTACAACTACGACGAGTCGATCCGGGACTTCGCCCGGGCCTCGTTCCGGTACGGCCTGGACCGCAACTACCCGGTCTACATGTCGACCAAGAACACCATCCTCAAGGCGTACGACGGCCGGTTCAAGGACATCTTCGCCGAGGTGTTCGAGACCGAGTTCAAGGCGGAGTTCGACGCCGCCGGCCTCACCTACGAGCACCGGCTCATCGACGACATGGTCGCCGCCGCGCTCAAGTGGGAGGGCGGGTACGTCTGGGCCTGCAAGAACTACGACGGTGACGTGCAGTCCGACACCGTGGCGCAGGGCTTCGGCTCGCTGGGTCTGATGACCTCGGTCCTGCTCTCCCCGGACGGCCGTACCGTCGAGGCCGAGGCCGCGCACGGCACTGTCACCCGGCACTACCGGCAGTACCAGAAGGGCGAGAAGACCTCGACCAACCCGATCGCGTCGATCTACGCCTGGACCCGGGGCCTGGCCCACCGGGGCAAGCTGGACGGCACGCCGGCGGTGACCGAGTTCGCCAACACCCTGGAGCAGGTCATCATCGACACCGTCGAGGGTGGCCAGATGACCAAGGACCTCGCGCTGCTCATCTCGCGCGACGCCCCGTGGCTGACCACCGACGAGTTCATGAACGCGCTCGACGAGAACCTGGCCCGCAGGCTCGCCGCCTGATTCGACCGCACCGCACCGGAGCCCGTCGGCACCCGCCGGCGGGCTCCGGCGTGTCTGCCGGCTGACACACCCGCGGCGTCACCCCGGCCTGGCACGCCTCGTTGACCAGGGTGGACGAGATGCCAGTCGCGTCCAAGGAAGGTTGACCGCGGTCGACCGCGGATGCGTGCCGATCAGCCAGCCTTCCCGGCTGTGACGTGCACAGCCAGCCGTCCCTTCCCTGCGGGGGGCCCTGTCCCGGGCCCCCCGCGCCCTGTTCCCCGTCAAGCCCCGTCGCTGGTCCTGCCCGTCCGCCGGGCTCAGGCGGCGCGGAGCAGCTCGGCGGCGCGCTCGGGCGAGATGTCGTTGATGAAGACGCCCATCCCCGACTCGGAACCGGCCAGGTACTTCAACTTGTCCTTCGCCCGCCGGATGCTGAAGAGCTGAAGGTGCAGGTGGCCCAGCTCGCGGTCGATCCGTACCGGCGCCTGGTGCCACGCCGCGATGTAGGGCATCGGCATGTCGAACAGGCCGTCGAAGCGGCGCAGCAGATCCAGGTAGAGCGGCCCGAAGGCGTCCCGCTCGCTGTCGTCGAGCGCCGGGATGTCCGGCACCACGCGCCGCGGCGCGACATGCACCTCGAACGGCCAGCGGGCCGCCGCCGGGACGAACGCCGTCCAGTGGTCGTTCTCGGTGACCACCCGCTCACCGGTCTTGCGTTCGGCGGCCAGCACGTCCGCGTACAGGTTGCCTCCGCCGGTCCGCTCGGCGTGCCGGCGGGCCGCGGCCAGCAGCGCCCGGGTGCGCGGCGTCACGAAGGGGTACGCGTAGATCTGCCCGTGCGGGTGGTGCAGGGTGACGCCGATCTCGACGCCCCGGTTCTCGAAGCAGAACACCTGCTCCACCCCGGGCAGCTCGCCGAGCACCGCGGTCCGGTCGGCGAGCGCGTCCAGAACGGTGCGGACGCGACGCGGCGGGAGGCTGGCGAAGGAAGCGTTGTGGTCGGAGGTGAAGCAGACCACCTCGCACCGGCCCACGCCCGGCCGGACCGGCGTGAAGGGGGTGATCTCCCCGGGCTCGTCGGTGACCCGGCCGCTCAGCGAGGGGAACCGGTTCTCGAAGACCACCACGTCGTAGTCCGGCGCGGGGATCTCGGTCAGCCGGTCGCCCACCGACGGGTCGAGGGGGCACTCGTTCGCCGGCGGCAGGAAGATGCGGGTCTGCCGGTGCACGGCCACGGCCACCCACTCGTCGGTCAGCGGGTCGTAGCGCAGTTGCGACGCGGGTGGCGGTGGCGGCAGGTCCCGGCGGTCCGGCTGGTCGCGGACGGCGTCGTCGTTCTCGTCGAAGTAGATCAGCTCCCGGCCGTCGGCCAGGTCGATCGCGGTGCGCTTCACGTCGCCGTCTCCTCACTCGTCGGCGTGCGCGTCGCGCGGCCCGCCCTTGTTGCCTTCACCATGATCAGTTCGCCCACCTGTTCGCCGAGTACCCGTCGTGCGGGCGGAGGCAACGCCTCGTCGCTGACCAGCACGTGGGCTGCTGCCAGCTCGACGATCGAGGAGATGCCCACGGTGCCCCACTTCGTGTGGTCGGCGAGCACCACCAGCCGGTCCGCCGCGGCCACCAGCGCCCGGTCGATCTCCGCCTCCATGAGGTTCGGGGTGGTGAAGCCGGCCCGCTCGGTGATCCCGTGGACGCCGAGGAAGAGCAGGTCCAGGTGCAGCCGCCGGACGGCGCCGACCGCGAGCGGGCCGACCAGCGCGTCCGACGGTGTCCGTACGCCGCCGGTGAGCACCACCGTCTGGTCGGGCCGGCCTCCGCCGTGCAGGATCTCGGCCACCGGCAGCGAGTTGGTCACCACGGTCAGGCCGGGAACGTCCACCAGGCGGCGGGCCAGTTCGGCGGTGGTGGTGCCGGCGGAGAGGGCGACCGCGGCGCCGGGTCGGACGAGTTGCGCCGCCCGGTCCGCGATCGCGGCCTTCTCCGGCAGTTGACGAACCGACTTGGCGTGGAAGCCCGGCTCGTCGGTCGAGCTGGGGCCGGCCGCGGTGGCGCCGCCGTGCACCTTGGCCAGCAGGCCGCGCTCGTGCAGGGCCTCCAGGTCGCGGCGGATGGTCATGTCGGAGACGCCGAACTCGGTAGCCAGGTCGGTCACCCGGACGCCACCGGAGGACCGGACCCGATCCAGGATCGCCGACTGCCGCTGCTGAGCGAGCATCCGCCGTGCCTCCCAGGGGTCCACGTACTCTCACGCGGTCGAACGTGTTCCAACAAAGATGAACACTAGCGCGTGCCTGGAACCGGCGGAAGGAAAGGGGTGGACCGACGCGTCAGGCCGACTGGATCTTCAACTCCACCCAGCCGCTCTCGGTCAGGTGGTGCAGCACGGCCTGCACCGCGTCCGCGACGCTCAGGTGGGTGGTGTCGAGCACCAGGTCCGCGTCCGTCGGCTCCTCGTACGGGTCGTCGATGCCTGTCATGCCGGTGAGCAGACCGGCGCGGGCACGGGCGTACAGGCCCTTGCGGTCCCGCTGCTCGCACACCTCCAGCGGCGTCGCCACGTGCACCAGCACGAAGCCCGCCCCGGCGGACAGGGCCATCTCCCGTGCCGTCGCCCGGGCCGCCGCGTACGGGGCGATCGGGCAACAGATGCCCACACCGTGGTGCCGGGCTATCTCGGCCGCCACCCAGCCGATGCGGCGGACGTTGAGATCCCGGTCCGCCTTGCTGAAGCCCAGCCCGGCGGAGAGCTCCCGGCGTACCACGTCACCGTCGAGCAGGGTCACCGTCCGGTCACCGCTCTCGCGCAGCGCGTCGGCCAGCCCTCGGGCGATTGTGGACTTGCCGGAGCCGGAGAGACCGGTCAGGAAGACCACCAGCCCTCGGTGCCGGCGCGGCGGCCGGGAGCGGGCCAACTCCTTCGCCACCGCCGGAGGCGTGTGCCACTCGGGCAGCGGGAAACCCCGGTCGAGCAGGTCGTCGATCTCGTCCTGGGTGAGCGCGAGGCGCCGGTTACGCGGCGGGATGTCCTCCCGCCAGCGCCACTGCCCGTCCCGGTTGTCGTACGCCAGCTCGCGCGGCACCAGCACCCGCAGCCCCGAGCCGGAGAGCATGTCCCCCGTCGAGAGCAGGTGGGTGACCCCGTAGGCGGCGGAGACGCGCGCACGCAGCAGAGCGTCGCTGATCTCCTCCCGGCGGTGCGACAGCGGCACGGCCACCAGGGTGGCCGGGGGCATCCGGTCCCGGGCGGCGAAGATCGTACGCACCAGCGCCTCCGGCGCGAGCCCGCCGACACCACCCTCACCGACCGGGATCATCACCAGCAGGTGCGCGGCCAGGGTGCGGGCGGCGTGCGCGATCTGGGCGAGCTGCGGTCGGTGCAGCGGACGGTCGGCGATGACCCCGAGCACCCGGCCCGGGGGCAGCAGCGCGCGGACCTCCTCGGGGCTGCGCCGCAACCGCTGGAACGGGCCGTGACCGGCCTCGCCGAGCCGGCGGAGCTGGCCACCCAGTCCCGCCACGCCCTCGCGTACCGGCCAGACGTCCGCGACGTTTAGAGCGGCGACCGGGGCCCCCTCGCCGTCGGTCAGGACCAGGGCCCGGCGGGCCGGATCGCGCGGGTCGAAGCCCTGCGCCAGCGCGGCCGGCACCTGCAGGGTCACCGGAACCTGCCACGGCGTGCCGTCGGCCAGCCGGCCGCGTCGGCTCACCGACACCAGGTCGGCACGGGTCATGAAGCCGGTCAGGGGGGCGTACGCGCCGGTCAGCAGCAGCTCCAGATCCGCGAGCTCACCGGGACGCGGCGTGTACGCCGGCGCGTCCCGGAGCACCTCGTCGGGCAGCACCCAGCCGTTGCTCATCCACACCCCCCACTCGCTGACCGGCACACAGTTTCGCAGCCGACCGGCGATCGGTCGAGGCCGCCACTCCACGATCCGGACGGTCGGGTCAGCGACGGACCTCGGCGACCCACCGCCGACCGCAGCCAGTTCCGGAGTTTGCGCTCGTCGCGGATCCGCGGAGGTTCGTCGTTGCCGTCGGCGGACCTTAGGGGTGGGCCGCCGCGAGGATCAGGGGAGGGCCGGGGGCGTGCCGGTGTCGTTGGGGGGCATCGACTCCCTACGCTGGCGTCGTGACACTGATCGCGACCCAGTCGCTCACCAAGACGTACGGAGGTCGGGTCACCGCGCTCACCGACCTCACCGTCGCCGTCGAGCCCGGGATCATCGGCCTGGTGGGCGCGAACGGCGCCGGCAAATCCACCTTGATCAAGATTCTGCTCGGCCTGATCGCCCCGACCAGCGGTCAGGTCTCGGTGCTCGACATCGACCCGACCACCGAACCGGCGGCGGTCCGTGCCCGCGTCGGCTACATGCCCGAGCACGACTGCCTCCCACCGGACCTGTCCGCCGCCGAGCTGGTGACCCACCTCGGCCGGATGAGTGGCCTGCCGCGTACCGCGGCCCGCGAGCGCGCCTCGGAGGCGCTGCGCCACGTCGGGCTCTACGAGGAGCGCTACCGCCCGGTCGGCGGCTACTCCACCGGGATGAAGCAGCGGGTCAAGCTGGCCCAGGCGCTGGTGCACGACCCGGACCTGCTGCTGCTCGACGAGCCGACCAACGGGCTGGACCCGGCCGGCCGCGACGCCATGCTGGCCCTGGTGCACCGGATCGGCACCGAGTTCGGCATCTCCGTGCTGGTCTGTTCGCACCTGCTCGGCGAGGTGGAGCGGATCTGCGACACGCTGATCGCCATCGACGGCGGCCGGCTGCTGCGCGCCGACAACATCTCCGCGATGACCTCCGCCACCGACGTGCTCGCCGTCGAGGTCAGCGAGGGCACCGAGGAGCTCGCCGCCCGACTCGCCGAGCTGAAACTGCCTGTCGCGCGGGACGGGCGACTGCTCCTCGTGCCGCTCGCCGACGACGGCACCTACGACCTGATCCTCGGCGCGGTCGCCGAACTGGACCTGCCACTGCACCGACTGGACCAGCGCCGGCACCGGGTGGCCGAACTCTTCGCGACGAGGGAGCTCTCCCATGCCTGAGCCGACCGCAGCCGCCGTGCGCCAAGCGCCGACAGGCGTCATCCACGACATCGGCTACCAGCGCTACCAGGGCCCGAGGCTGGGCCGCCGCCAGGTCTTCGGCGCCCTCTACCTGCACGGGCTGCGCACCGCGTTCGGGTTCGGGCGCAGCGCCAAGGCCAAGATCTTCCCGTGGCTGGTGGTCGGCATCGTCTCCCTGGTCGCGGTGGCCCTGGCCGCGGTACGCAGCCAGATCGGCGAGCCGGTCGCCACGTACGCCCAGTTCGCCGACGCGATGAGCTGGCTTGTCATCTTCTTCGTCGCGGTGGTCGCTCCGGAGCTTGTCTCCCGGGACCTGCGCAGCGGTGTGCTGCCGCTGTACTTCTCCCGGCCGCTGCCGCGCTCCGACTACGCGCTGGCCAAGCTGCTGGCGCTGGTCACCGCCCTCTGGCTGCTGCTCGGCGGGCCGCAGCTGCTGATGTTCCTGGGTGCCGCGTTCACCACCAAGCAGGGCATGCGCGGGGTGTGGAACGAGCTGCTCGACCTGCTGCCCGGGCTGCTCTACGCCGGGCTGTGGGCGCTGGTCTTCGCCTCGGTCGGTCTGCTGGTCGCCTCGCTGACCGGCAAGCGCGCCTTCGCCGCCGGTGGGGTGGTGGCGGTCTTCCTGATGACCACCCCGATCGTCGGGGTGCTGAGCATCCTGCCGTCGCGCGCCGCCAACGAGCTGGCCGGGCTCGCCTCGCCCTCCACGCTGGTGCAGGGGGTGGGCATCTGGTCGCTGGGTGACCTGCTGGTCGAGGGCGATCCGGGCGAGATGATGATCGGCGGGTTCGGCCCGGTCTACGCGCTGGCCGCGGTGCTGTTGGTCGCCGGCGCGACGGCCCTCCTGCTCGCCCGCTACCGGAAGGTCGCCTCCTGATGAGCACGCTGAGCCTGACCGGGGTGTCCCGGTGGTACGGCAACGTGGTGGCCGTCAACGACATCAGCATGGCCCTGGGGCCGGGCGTGACCGGCCTGCTCGGTCCGAACGGCGCCGGCAAGACCACGCTGCTGCACATGATGGCCGGGTTCCTCGCCCCGTCGCGCGGCACGGTGACCCTCGACGACGAGCCGACCTGGCGCAACCCCGACGTCTACCGGCGGCTGGGGCTGGTCAGCGAGCGGGAGGCGGTGCAGGGCTTCCTCACCGCGTACGAGTTCGTGCTCGCCAGCGCGAAGCTGCACCGGCTGCCCGATCCGGCGGCGGCGGCACGACGGGCCATCGACCTGGTGGAGCTGGAGTCCGCGCAGGACCGCCGGATCGGCACGTACTCCAAGGGCATGCGCCAGCGGGCCCGGGTGGCCGCGGCGCTGGTGCACGACCCGCAGGTGCTGCTGCTCGACGAGCCGTTCAACGGCATGGACCCGCGCCAGCGGCTGCACATGATGCAGCTGCTGCACACCCTGGGTGACGCCGGCCGGACGATCCTGTTCAGCTCGCACATCCTGGAGGAGGTCGAGCAGGTCTCCGGAACGGTGCAGGTGATGGTGGCCGGGCGGTTGGCGGCCTCCGGCGACTTCCGGACCATCCGTCGGTTGATGACCAACCGCCCGCATGTCTTCGCGGTGCGGTCGACCAACGACCGGGCGCTGGCCGTCGCGCTGATCGCCGAGCCGTCGGTAAGTGGGGTCGAGTTGGACCCCACCGGCCTGACCGTGCGGGCCGGTGACTACGGCGCCTTCACCCGGGCGCTGCCCCGGATCGCGCTCAAGCAAGGCATCCGGGTGCGCCAGCTGGTGCCGTCCGACGAGTCCCTGGAGAGCGTCTTCTCCTACCTGGTGGAGGCCTGACATGTCGACAGTTACCTGGATCACCGCGCGCGGGCTGTTCGGCCGGCGTCGGTTCCTGCTGCTGCTCCCGCTGCCGTTGGTGCTGCTCGGGCTGGCCATCCTCTGCCGGTCGCTGGGCGTGGACCCGGGCGAGTGGGGGCCGCCGGTGCTTGTCGGTCTCGGGCTGGCCGTGGTGCTGCCGGTGGTGGCGCTGATCATCGGCACGGGCGTGCTGGGCGCCGAGATCGACGACGGCACCGTCGTGCACATCCTGACCAAGCCGCTGCCGCGCTGGCAGATCGTGCTGCCGAAGCTCGCGGTGGCCGCCGGGGTCACCGCGGTCACCGTCGCGGTGCCGCTCTACGTCGCGGGCGTGCTCGCCGATTCGGTACGCCTCGGACTGGCCCTGGCGTTCGCGGCGGCGCTCGGGGCGCTGGCGTACTCGGCGCTGTTCCTCGCGCTCAGCCTCGTCACCCGGCGTCCGGTGCTGCTCGGCCTCGTCTACGTGCTCATCTGGGAGGGGCTGCTGGGCAACTTCGTCAGCGGCACGAAGGTGCTCTCCATCCAGCAGTACGTGATCGCCCTCGCCGACCGGCTCGCCCCCAGCGGGCTGCTGGAGACCAGCGTGTCGGTGCCGGTCGCCTCCGTGATGACCGCTCTGGTCAGTGTCGGCTTCACCGTGCTGGCGATCGACCGCCTGCGCTCGTTCAGCGTGGCCGGCGAGACGAGCTGAGGTAGGTGCGGGGTACGGTTCCGGCCAGCCCCCCGCTACGGGTAGGGCTGGCCGGATGGACCCGACGGGGTGCCGAAGCCCAGGCTAATTGGTGTGAGCGTCGAAGCGGAGTGGACATCGTTGGCTGAGCCGTACTCCCGGAGCAGCCGGCCGTGGCTCACCAGCCTGGCGGTCGCCGGCCTGGCGTGCGCGACGGTCGCGACGGCCGCCCAGGGCAGCGGCCGGTTCCACTGGTGGGCCGTCTTCATCCTGATCCCGGCCGCGCTGATCGCGGCCAGCGGCGGGCCGTTGCTGGCTCGGGGTGGCGGCCGGGCCTTCGCCGGGTACGTCATCGCCTGCGTCGGCACGCTGGTGTTCGTGGTGGGCGCGTTGCTGATGTTCGGGGCGATGGGGAAGGGCTGGCCGCTGCTGGTGGTGCTGCCCTGCCTGGCGGTCGCCGGCACGTACGGCTGGCGGGCCGCCCACCCGCTGGCCCGTGGCCTGCACCGCGCGGTGGGGCTGCTCGCGCTCACCGGCGCGCTGCTCGGTGTGACCCTGCAACTGATCCACATCCGTCTCGTCCACCTGGAGACGGGCTGGTGGGGCGTGTTCCTGATGCTGGCCGGGGCGATCGTGCTGGGTAACGCGGGCGAGCTGACCCGGCATCGGATGCCGTACCGGCTCCAGGCGATCACCCTGCTGGTCGGGCCGGCCGTGGCAGCCATCCTGCTCGGCCTGCGCTTCCTGCGCGGCTGGTGAGGACCCCGGCCGGCCCGGTGCGCCAGCGGCACACCGGGCCAGCCCGGTCAGGCGGTAACGGACACGGTGACCGTGCCGATGACGATCCGGTGATCGGAACAGGGGCCACCGCAGGTGGCTGAGATGGCAAGCGAGTCGCCGCTGTACGCCCCGACGATCCGATCATCGCGTACGAAGATCAGGTCGATCTTCTTGCCCTGGCCGCAGAGACCTTCGGTGTTGCCGTCGTACACGGTGGTTTCGCCGTACCCCAAGCAGCGGGTGTCGGTGTCGTCGAGTTCCCGGTAGGCACCGGTGTTGGCGTCGTTGTTCGACGTGTTCAGGCTGGACGAGTACCAGGAGTCGAGCCGTCCGTAGTGCGGCTGGGCGTTGAAGTCACCCGCGATCAGGACGGTGTCACCGCTGGCGGCGAAGCTGTCGATCCTGCTGCGCACCTCGTCCAACTGGGTCACGTTGATGTTCTTGCCGTTGATCACCGCGTTCGACGGGGTGATGTGCGTGGTGCAGAACCGCAGGTGCGGGCGTGCCTCGAGCGGCGCACAGAGCAGCTTGCGACGCTCGCTGGTGCCGTCCGCGGCCAACGCGTAGCGGTTGGCTGCTCCGAGCGGCGCGCGGCTGAAGAGGGCCACACCGAACGGCTCCCCGCCGCACGCGGTCTCGCTGTGCGCCTCGAACCGGGAGAAATTGCTGGCGTCCTGCGGCCAACCCGACGCCAGCAGGTTCGCCTGTACGGCCTTGTACTGGCCCCAACAGAGCTCGTTGAGGGCGGCGAAGTTGGCGGCCCGGTTCCGGATGGAGTCCGAGAGGGCCGGGATGAGGCCGTCGTTGGTGGCGCCTCGGTGGATGGTCCATCCGGCGACGTTCCACGTCCAACCGGTGTAGGTGGCGGTGACCGTCGCCGCCTGGGCGGGTCCGGCCAGTCCGACGGCGACGAGTAGCCCGGCTGTGAGCCCGGCGACGAGTGTACGAATGCGCATGATCCCCGTATTCATCGTGCTGGATGCTGATGGATGATCATCGCATCGGTCGGGATGACCGTCCAGCACGCATACCGGGTCAGAAGGCGCAGGCGATCACCAGCTCCGGGGTGCGGTCCGGGAGCAGGTCGAGCTTGCCGATCCGACCGGCCGCCCGTAGGTCGTCGGCGACCAGGGTGAGCTGCTCCAGCAGCGCCGCCGGGCCCAGCGCCTCGGCCAGCGGCACCTCCGCCTTCATGGACAGCTTCCGCTCCGACTTGGCCCGCCGCACCTGGCCCAGCGCGTCACCGGCGAGCCGCAGCAGCGCCGGATCTCCCGTCCCCTCGATCGTCCGGGCCACCTCGTGGGTGGTGGGCCAGGGCGCCCGGTGCACCGACCCGTACCGCCACCACGACCAGATCTCCTCGGTGACGTACGGCAGCACCGGGGCGAACAGTCGGAGCTGCACCGACAGCGCCGAGGCCAGCGCGGCCCGCGCCGAGTCGGCCGCCGCCCCCGTGCCGTACGCCCGCTCCTTGACCAACTCGATGTAGTCGTCGCAGAAGCGCCAGAAGAACGCCTCGGTGGCCTGCAACGCGGCGGTGTGGTCGTACGAGTCGAAGGCGGCGCCCGCGGCGCTGACCACGGTGCCCAGTTCGGCGAGCATGGCCCGGTCCAGCGGGGCGGTCGCCACCGCCCGCAACGCGTCCCCCGCGCCCAGGCCGAGCGCGAACTTCGACGCGTTGAGCAGCTTGGTGGCCAGCCGCCGGCCGACCTTGATCTGCGCCGGGTCGAAGGCCAGGTCCATGCCGGGCTTGCCGCTTGCCGCCCAGTAGCGCACCGCGTCCGAGCCGTGCTGCTCCAGCAGCGCCAACGGTGTGACCACGTTGCCCTTGGACTTGGCCATCTTCTTGTGGTCCGGGTCGAGGATCCAGCCCGACAGCACGGTGTCCCGCCAGGGCAGCACCCCGTGCTCGAAGTGCGATCGGACCACGCTGTCGAACAGCCAGGTCCGGATGATCTCCTGACCCTGCGGGCGCAGGTCCATCGGAAAGACCTGCGCGAACAGGGCCGGGTCGGTCTCCCAGCCACCGACGATCTGCGGGGTCAGCGACGAGGTGGCCCAGGTGTCCAGCACGTCCGGGTCACCGAGGAAACCGCCCGGCTGGCCGCGCTGCGACTCCTCATAGCCGGGCGCCGGATCGCTGGACGGGTCGACTGGCAGCGCCGACTCGTCGGGCGTGAGAGGGTGGGACCAGTCCGGCTCGCCAGCGTCGTCGAGCCGGTACCACACCGGCACCGGCACCCCGAAGAAGCGCTGCCGGCTGACCAGCCAGTCCCCGGTCAGGCCGCCCACCCAGTTGTCGTAGCGGTGCTTCATGTGCGCCGGCACCCAGTGCAGCTCCGCGCCCCGGGCCAGCAGCGTCGCCCGCAGGTCGGCGTCCCGCCCGCCGTTGCGCAGATACCACTGGCGGGTCGAGACGATCTCCAGTGGCCGGTCGCCGCGTTCGTAGAACTTCACCGGGTGGGTGATCGGACGCGGCTCGCCGATCAGGTCACCGGCGTCGGCGAGCATCCCGACGATCTCCCGGCGGGCGCCGTTGACGCTCTGCCCGGCCAGCGCCGCGTACGGCGCCGCGGGCACCCCGGTCGGCGGCTCCGGCACCAGCCGGCCGTCGCGGCCGATGACCACCCGCGTGTCGAGGTCGAGATCCCGCCACCAGGTCACGTCGGCGAGGTCGCCGAACGTGCAGACCATGGCGATGCCGGTGCCCTTCGCGGGGTCGGCGAGCGGGTGGGCGCGCACCGGCACCTCGACGCCGAACAGCGGGCTGCGCACTGTCGCGTCCACCAGGTCGGCGTACCGCTCGTCGTCGGGGTGGCAGACCAGCGCGACGCAGGCCGGCAACAGCTCCGGCCGGGTGGTGTCGATGAGCACCTCGCGTCCGCCCGGCCCGGTGAACCGCAGCCGGTGGTAGGCGCCGGGGCGCTCCCGATCCTCCAACTCGGCCTGGGCGACAGCTGTGGCGTAGCCGACATCCCACAGCGTCGGCGCCTCCGCCTGGTACGCCTCACCCCGGCGCAGGTTGCGCACGAACGCCCGCTGACTGGTGGCGCGGGCCACCCGACCGATGGTCGTGTACGTCAGGGACCAGTCCACCGAGAGCCCGAGCCGCCGCCAGAGGGCCTCGAAGACCTGCTCGTCGGCGACCGTCAGCCGCTCGCACAGCTCGATGAAGTTGCGCCGCGAGATCGGGGTGGGCTTGCGGCGCGCGGCTTCGTCGACAGGGGTGGCCGGGGGCCGCCACACCGGGTCGTACGCCAGGGCCGGGTCGCAGCGCACCCCGTACACGTTCTGCACCCGACGCTCGGTGGGCAGGCCGTTGTCGTCCCAGCCCATCGGGTAGAACACGGCCTTGCCGCGCATCCGCTGGTAGCGGGCGACGGTGTCGGTGTGCGTGTACGAGAAGACGTGCCCCATGTGCAGCTCGCCCGATACGGTCGGCGGCGGGGTGTCGATGGAGTACACGTCCTTCCGCTCCCGGGAGCTGTCGAACGCGTACGTGCCCTCCTCCTGCCAGCGACGCGCCCAGCTCTCCTCGAGCCCGTCCAGGGTCGGACGCTCGGGGACGCCGGCGCGGGTGGTCCTCGCCGTATCGGTCATCTGCCGATCGTAGGCACCTACCGGGTTCCCGGACCACGTAGTTGCCGCCGGACACGACGACCAGACTGAGCCGGTGGGGGGTTGCTCGCGGTCGTCGGCCGGCCGCTGCTGATGCCGCAACAGGTAACGCGGTCGACTGGCAGATCAGGTGCGGTGAGTGCAGACGCGGGAGGTGGATCGGCCCGGCGAAGCCGAAGGCTGATTTTCGGCTGGAGGTCGGTCAGACGATCACGCCGAATCAGGTTGGCGGCGAGCCTGCTGCCCGAGGTGATCGGCAAACCGCACGATCTGGCCGGGTTTGTGGAACGTATGCGCCCAGCCGCAGTGAGGCTGACCTTCCGCGATTGACAGCGGCCAGAAGTGAGCCGGAGGTGATCGTGGCGGTGTTGATCTGCTGATCGGCCGACCAGCATCTGTCTATGCATGAGGCGGTCGCCCCCCCCAGTACGTTGAGCCGTCCTTTCTGGACACCCGATTGATGCTCATCACCTTCACGGTTGGATATGTTCGGTTCCGGAACCTTCAGGTCAGCCCCGAGCGAATCCTGGTTACGCGCGACCCTTGGAGTGAGGCGAAATGGCCCTAAAAGCGGGTTATCTCCTAATCAACAGTCGTTACCAGCTGATCGGGTCGGAGATCTCGAAGGTGGGAGACGGTGAACTGTGGGGGGCAATCGACCAAGAGGAGGTCGGCAAGCCGCTGCTGCTCAAGGCGTGGGCGTTTCCGGACGGGCCCGACGGGGTGCGGCGGAGTCGGCCAGACGACGTGCAGCGCGCCCTGTGGGACGGTGAGCTGCGCACCCTGTACAGGATCCGCAGCACTCCCGGCTCGGAGGAGTCTCTGCTGCAGCTACGCGACGTTGGCATTGACTACGACCAGCGCTGCTTCGTGATGGTATTCGAGACCGCCGGGCTGCAGACGCTTGCCTCGCTGCTCGGCACCTCGCGCGGCGACAACGTCTGGCTCAACGGCCGTCCGGAGGAACGAGTCGGTCTGTGGCAGATGCTGGAACGCTTCACCGAAGGTCTCGGTTTGCTGCACGACCAGCAGGTGGTGCACCGCAATGTGGTACCCGAGTCGGTGTTCCTGGACCCAGATGATGGTCCCGGCACGGCCCGGCTCGGCGGCTTCGAGTGGAGCATCCGGCTGGGGCGTCCGGCGGCGGCCCCGGCGGGTGCCGCGAGCGTCGGATGGGAGACCGCCCCGGAGGCGTTCGACGGGGTTGGCGCCTTCGGACCGGATGCGGACTGGTTCGCGTTTGGGATGCTCGCCGCTCGGTGCATGCTGCCGATCGAACACCTCAATGCCCCTGGTGTGGCACCGCAAGTCCGTTATCGCAACGTACTGAAACAGCTCGACCGGCCGAAGTCTCGAATGACCGCGTTGGAGGCCGATTTCCTCCGACGTCTGATAGCCGAGGACCCGACGATTAGGCTGAGTCACCAGTCGGATATCTCCGCCACCATTCGGGAGATCATCGGGGTCCTACGAGACCCGGAGCGGGGGGATGGACCCTCCCGCAACCACATCGTCATTATCGACGCGAGTAACCGGCAACTCGTCGACGACTGCATGGACCGCGGGTTGCGCGAGATGATGGGGTTCGAACCGGGCGACGCCTTCGACCCTCAACGACCAGAACATCGCGGCCGGCTGCACGAGTTTCTGTACCAGGACTTCACCGATGGAGCGACCCTCACACCGACCCGAAACCGTGATCAGTATCTGCTTTCGGGACGTTCCGTGCACCTGAAAATCGCCCCGTCCACTAACGACATCGATGGTAAGAAGACCTGGCAGAACGCGTTCTGCCAGGGCAGCGCCGAGCATCTCACGGCGGACGCGACAGTCCAAGTGATCGTGCCACCCGGCCGACTGGAGTTCTTCAGCACGAGGGACAAACGTTCGCAGGGGTACCGGCTGGCTGGTTCGGCCCGGTGGGAAGACCTGTTGCCGCGAATTGACAAGTCCCGCAAGCGGCGCGAAGAACACGAAAGGTTTCTGGACTTCCTGCGGATCACTAACCAGGTGGACATCCTGATCCGGGACGCCGAGCTATTTCGATGCGAAATCATTGATGTGGTCGAACAGGACGGCACCTGTATAGAGGTGCAAGTGCGTGAAATCGACCGAGAGCACCCCGCGTTCCAAATGTTCAGCATCGACGGCGGGATGGCCGAGTTCCTGCTTCGAGAAAAGCACAGCGGCAAGGCCCGCAGCAACTTAATCCACCTCGGCTCACCGCACTCGGAAAGTATGGAGGTTCAATCCCGCCGGGGGGACCGTGATCCGGAGTGGACTGTGTCCGACGTTGACATCCCCTTCCGAACCGCGCGGCTGACCCCCCATCAAGACCTGCCGAAGATTCCCAAGGTTGGTGATGTGCACGTGCTGCGCACCAAGGGTCTCGGTGGTCAGGTGCTGCAGACCCGCCGGCGCAAGGAAGCGATCGCGAATCTGGCTACCCACTCATACCTGTTGGACAGCCTGACCAACCCGGGGCAGGTTTTGATGAACAGCGGGACAGCGCGACTGCCGATACCGCTGAGCCGTGACACGGTGGATGAGAGCAAACTGACCCAAATCCAGACTATCCTCGGGGTTCGGCCGATTTACACGGTCCAGGGGCCGCCTGGCACTGGCAAGACGCACATGGTGGCCTGGCTGCTGCGTGAGATCCTTGAAGAGGACCCGGTCGCGCAGGTCCTGATCACCGCCCAGGCCCATCATGCGGTGGACGTGCTGAGAGCCAAGGTCGCTGACACCTTCGAGGGAGTGCCCGAGGAGCGCCGCCCGCTGGCGATCCGGCTCCGTAGCACCTCCCAGGGCCGCAACGATGTTCTGGCGCCGAGCCCGGAGCGTGGCTCCGAACAGCAGGTGACCGGCGAATTACTAGCCCTTGCGATTGCTCGGATCGAGGCGCTCGACAGCCCGGCCGCATCACCTGTACAGGCCGAGTGGCTCAAGGCATGTCAAAAGATGGTCACAGACCTGCAAACCCAGAACGCCGAGACCACCAAGGAGTTCCGAGAACTGGTCAAGCGCAGCGCCAGCATCACGTACAGCACCACAAACGACGGCGACCTCGCCGCGCTCGGCGCCGACGTCTCCTATGACTGGGCGATCGTCGAGGAGGCCGGCAAAGTGCACGGATTCGAACTCGCGCTGCCGATGTTTCTCGGGCATCGGTGGCTGCTGATCGGCGACCCGAAGCAGTTGCCGCCGTACCGAATTGAGGATTACGACAAGGCAATCGCCGAGCTTGGCTCGACCGTGCATGCGCTGGACCAACTCCAGGCGCCGAACAAGAATATCGACCGGGACTTCGTGCACGGTTGGCGCGACCGTACCGAGGAACAGAAGCAGGAGTTTCAGAAGTACTGCACGAGGTGGTTGCGCCTGTTTGAGCGGTTGCACAAACTCACCGCCCACCACGAACCGGAGCAGGGGCTACTTACAGGCCAGCACCGGATGCACCCGACCATCGGCGAGTTGGTCTCGGAGGTGTACTACGAAGGCAAGTTGAAACACTTCACCCGGGACCCGCAGACCCTGGTTCCCAAGGCGAAAATCCTCCATAATCTACTCACACCGAACAAACTCAAGGATCGGGCGGTTGTCTGGCTCGACCTACCGACCGGTGATCCGCGCTCGCTGGAGCTGGCCACTCCGAAGTACCGCAGCCCGGCAGAGGCGCATGCCCTGGACAGGTTCCTCCGTACGCTGCGCTTCGACAACCCGGACCCGCTGGAGCTGGCAGTGTTGTCCCCGTACGCTCAACAGGTAGCTTACCTGCGTCGGCAGCTGGACACGCCGGAGTTTCGCGCTACGCTCCTAGAGGGCGGCTTGAAGCTGGCGCAGAACCCGCAGGAGTCGCAGTCCGTCCGCGAGGATCGGATGCCAGACGGGTTCTTCACTGTGGACTCCTTTCAAGGCAATCAAGCCGCGGTGATCGCGATCAGCCTGGTTCGCAACAACCAGAAGCAGAACGGTGAGGGCCTGGGCTTCCTGGTCGAGCCACAGCGGATGAACGTTCTGATATCCCGGGCGGAGCGGCTGCTGATCCTGGTCGGTTCATGGGAGTTCTTCCGTGCCCAGGTCGGTCATGTGTCCCGTAATCCCGACCAGTGGTCGAAGCTCCAACACCTGGCGTTGATGACCGACCGCTTAGAGACTTGGTTCGCCGAGGGTAAGGCGCTGCGGATGCCGGCGGATCTGACCGATTTCGCACCAGGTAACACCCTGCTGCGACCACAGTTGACCCGAGTGGGAAGCAGCCTCGGATGACGATGATCCGCACCTTGGTTCCGCTGCAGATGTATGTGGTCACCTACGAATTGGCGCACGGCCGTCCGTACAGCAGGTTTGAGGAACTACTGCTGAAGGCAATCTATGAGGCGAGCGACACCGGAGGCCGCACATCCCGGGAGCTCGAGAAGATCTTCCAGGTCCACCTCCGGCTGCTCACCGAGGGTCTGGTCACGTTGATCCAGGAAGGCTGGGTCGCGATGGCCCAGAAAGACACCCAGATCTACTATTTGGTGACCGCCGAAGGTCGGTCTACGGTCTCTACGGGCCGACGCCCGCTGCGGGTCCGGACCGCACACGCCCGTATCGTTCGCGAACGGCTGACCGGCCAGATGGCGCGGGCCTCGGACCTGAATCTGGTGACCACGAACAGTTTGCGACGCCTGCCACGAGGCGTGCCACGTCGGCAGGCCCTGCAGTCGCGGTTGATCCGGACGAAGGTCAACGGCGGTGAGGCCGAGCGCCTGCTGCCGCGTTCTGGCGAACAGCATGAGTGGGTTCGCTGGATCGACTCGGCCACCCGGGTCAGCCAGGACCTGCACTACCTGCCGATCCGAGTGGATCTTGATGCCGGCAAGGTGTTTGGCCTCCCGTACCAGTGGCATCACCTCACCAGCACGATCCTGCAGGAGGTCCGCGAACGGGTCCCGCAGTTTGAGGCGGATCAGGAATTCCAGGACGCACTCGGCCGGCTGATGCAGAGCACTCCGGATCGGGCCGCCGAACCCGACGACGAAACCGAGTCTGTCGTGCAGCAATGGGCCGAGCCGTACGCAAAGGCCGCCGTGAGCTGCGCCGACCTCACGTGGAACGGAGCACAGGGGCGCGCGGTCACGGCCGAGTTGCTACAACGGGCGCGCGGCAGTGTCTTGCTGGTCGCCGGCCACCTGGACCCGGCGGCCGCAGTCGAGTTGAAGGACGCGGCGCTCGCGCTACGAAGCCGTGGTGTGCACTGCGACGTGCTCTGGTCCTGCGCCGACGATCAGCCGGCCACCGCCATCGCGCGCACGATCAGCGCCATCCGCGCTGACGACTCGTTGCCGGGTAAAGTGCAGTTCAATAGGCAGCCGGCAACTGCGGTCGCTGACATGATCATTACGAGTACCGATGATGGCCCGGTGGTCGCCGTCGGTGCCGGGCTGTTCGGCTTGCCCGCACAAGATGGCGAATTGCGACCCGTGCTACGGATCACCGACCCAGCGGCGGCCGCGCAGCTCTCGCGGATTTGTGCCGGGTGGTGGGAGGAATTGCCGGGCTCCGACCCGGCACTTCCGGCACACCGCTGGAAGCACCTAGCCGAGCAGTGGGCCGGCGACTTAGCCCGCATCCCGGCGGTCGCCAGGGCGCCCGTAGCTTGTCCCGACGACCCGTCCTGTGCCTGCACCGGCGAAGTGCTTATTTTGGTCGGTCCGCAGCAGTCCGCGTTTCAGGACCGGCTCGCGGTCGAGCCGGGCGTGCGGTATCTGCGCACCGAGCCTGAGATGCCTGCCGATGAACTGGTCGTCGAGCTGAGCGGGCTGGACGATGCTGTTGGGCGAATGTTCCGGGTGGTCGGCGGCTCGGACGGTTGGCGGACCGTCCGGCGCAAGGCATCTACCTGGTTCACCGAGGTGGTACGGGCCGCGCCGCCGACCCGGGCACAGCGGATCCTCGCGGTGAACGGACAGTGGCTGGTGCAGTGCGGCGACCCAGACCGGTCCAGCATCTCGTTCTGCGTAGAGGGCCACGTCGGTGAACGGGCCTGGACGCAACTGGTTAAGACATGAGCAGACGGTCCGTGCAAGACAGTGGGCTGTGGAAGCCGAGCGGCCACCGACGGGATGCGGGCAGCTAGACCAGCGAGTCGCGCCACTGCCGGTGCAGGGCCGCGTAGCGGCCGTCGGTGGCGACCAGCACCGTGGGTGGGCCGTCCTCGACGACCTGCCCGCCGTCGATGACCAGCACCCGGTCGGCCGTCTCCACAGTGGAGAGCCGGTGTGCGATCACCAGCGCGGTCCGGTCCCGCAGGATGGTGCCGAGCGCCCGCTGCACGAGCCGTTCGGTCGGCACGTCAAGTGACGACGTCGCCTCGTCGAGGATCAGCACTGTCGGGTCGGCCAGGAACGCCCGGGCGAACGCGACAAGTTGCCGCTGCCCGGCGGAGAGCCGGCCGCCGCGCCGGTGCACCTGCGTGGCGTACCCGTCGGGGAGCGCGGCGATGAAGTCGTGCGCGCCGATCGCCTCGGCGGCGGCCCGCACGGCGGCGTCGTCGGCGTCCGGCCGGCCGAACCGGATGTTCTCCGCCACGGTGCCGCTGAAGAGGTGGTTCTCCTGGGTCACCAGCACGACCGCGCGGCGCAGGTCGGCGTCGGCCACCTCGCGCAGGTCGATCCCGTCCAGCAGTACCGCGCCGGCGTCCGGGTCGTGGAACCGGGCGACCAGCTTGGCGATCGTCGACTTGCCCGCGCCGGTCGGCCCGATCAGCGCCACCGTCTGCCCGGCCGGCACGGTCAGGTCCAGCCCGGCGAGGATGGGCGTGCCGGCGCGGTAGCCGAAGGAGACGCCCCGGAAGGTCAGCGCGCCGTGACCGGGGCCGGTCGGCAGCGGCACCGGCCGGGCGGGTTCGGCCACGGTCGGCCGCTCGTCGAGCACCCCGGCCAGCTTCTCCAGCGCCGCCGTCGCCGACTGCAACGAGTTGTAGAACTGGCTCAGCTCCTGCATCGGCTCGAAGAAGCGGCGCAGGTAGAGCAGGAACGCGGCGAGCACTCCGACCTCGGTCCGACCGCCGAGCACCCGCCATCCGCCGTAGCAGAGCACGACCGCGACCGTGACGTTGCCGATCAGCTTGATCGCCGGCGAGTACGTGGCGATCAGCCGGAACGCGTGCAGGCTCGTGCGCCGGTAGTCGTCCCCGAGCGCCACGAAGATCCGCTGGTTGCGGGGCTCCCGGCGGAACGTCTGCACCGCGCGGATGCCCCGCATCGACTCGACGAAGTGCACGATGACCAGGGCCACGGCCTCCCGGGTCCGCCGGTACGCGCCGGCCGAGGCCCGCGCGAACCAGCGGGAGAGGTAGAAGAGGAACGGGAACGCGAACAGCGTCACCGCGGCCAGCGGCAGGTCCAGCCAGAGCAGGATGGCGGCCACCGACAGGATCGACAGCGCGGCCAGCACCAGGCTGTCGATCCCGCCGTCGACCAGTTCGGCGATCGAGTCCAGGTCGCTGGTGAGTCGGGACACCATCCGGCCCGACGTGTACCGCTCGTGAAAGCCCACCGACAGTCGCAGGAAGTGCCCGAACACCCGCTGTCGCAGGTCGAGGAGGACCGCCTGGCCGATCCGGGCGGAGAGGGTGAGGAAGCCGCGGCGGGCCGCGTACTCGGTCACGGCGGCGGCGGCGAACGCGCCGGCGACGGCGGCCAGCGGGGCCGCGTTCCCGGCGCGCAGCGGCGCGATGGCCCGGTCGATGCCGACCATGACCAGGTAGGGACCGGCCATCGCGGCCGCGTTCTGCGCCAGCAGCAGGCCGACCGCCGCGGTGAGCCGCCCCCGGTGCGGGCGGAGCAGGTCGGCCAGCAGGGCCCGGCTGTGCCGGCGCAGCCGGGCCACCGCCTCCGGTGTGGTCTCCTCGGCCCGGCTCCGGTCGGCCTCCGGGTCGGTGGCCGTCCCCCGCCAGCGGGTCAGCTCCGGCTCCTCGGCGGGAGGCGGGTCGACCTGCTGGGGGGAGTTCACGAGCGCACCAGCCCCCAACCGTCCGGGGTGGACGCGCCCGGCCCGCCCGGCCCGGTACGCCCCGGTTCCGGGCCGGTGGCCGTCTGCGTGGGCGGCGGTTCGGCGGCGAGCAACGCCCGGTAGGCGGGCACGCCGGCCAGCAGTTCCGAGTGCCGACCGATCGCGGTTATCCGTCCACCGTCGAGCAGGGCGACGCGGTCGGCCAGCGCGATGGTCGACGGCCGGTGCACCACCAGGAGCGCGGTGCTGGCCCGCAGGACCTGCCGTAGCGCCGCCTCCACCAGCGCCTCGGTGTGCACGTCGAGGGCGGACAGGGGGTCGTCGAGCACCAGCAGCGCCGGTCGGCCGAGGACGGCCCGCGCCAACGCCAACCGTTGCCGCTGCCCGCCGGAGAGGGACAGCCCCTGCTCACCCACCCGGGTGGCCAGACCCCACGGCAGGTCGTACGCGAAATCGGCCTGGGCCAGCGCGAGGGCCGCCCGGACCTCGTCGGCGTCGGCGTCCGGACGGCCCAGGGTGAGGTTCTCCCACACCGACATGGAAAAGAGCGTGGGCTCCTCGAACGCCACCCCGACCAGTCGGCGCAGCGAGGCGAGCCGCAGCTCACGCAGGTCGTGCCCGTCCAGGGTGATCCGGCCGCCGGTCACCTCGTGCAGCCGGGGCACCAGGGAGAGCAGCGTGCTCTTGCCGCAACCGGTCGCCCCGACCAGGGCCACCGTCTCGCCCGGCTCGATGGTCAGGTCGATCCCGTGCAGTACGGCGGTGGTGGCGCCCGGGTAGCGGAAGTCGACCCGTTCGAAGCGGAGTCGGCCGTGGACGGCGTCGCGGGCCAGCGTGCGCGCGTCCGGAGCGTCCACGATCTGCGGCGGAGTGTCCAGCACCTCCTGGATGCGGTCCGCGGCGGTCGCCGCCTCCTGACCGTTGGCGATGATCCAGCCCAGCGACTGCACCGGCCAGATGAGCATCAGTTGGAGGCTGGCGAAGGCCACCAGCTCGCCGATGGTGAGCACGCCCCGCGCGGCGGCGGCGGCCCCGGCCACCAGCACCACGCCCAGGGTCACGTTGGGCACCAGGTCGAGCAGGGCCGCGGTGTTCGCCAGCAGCCGGCCCTTGCCCACGCCTGTGTCGTGCAGCGTCCGGGTCCCGGCGGCGAAGCGGGCCGCCAGCTCGGGCCCCCGGCCGTACGCCTTCATGGTGCGCAGACCCTGCGCGGTCTCCTCGACCAGGGTCGCCACGTCGCCCTGCTGGTCCTGCATCCGGCGGGACGCGGTGTGGTAGTGCCTGCCGAAGCGACGGGTGATCAGCAGCAGTGGCACCGCGCTGGCGGCGACCAGCAGCCCGAGCGCCGCGTGCAGGTGGATCAGCAGCAGCACCACCACCACGTAGGTGGTCAGGTTGAGCACCAGGAAGAAGACACCGAACGAGAGGAACCGGCGGATCACCGACAGGTCGCTGGTGATCCGGGAGAGCAGTTGGCCGGACTGCCAGCGGTCGTGGAAGCTGGCCGGGAGCCGTTGCAGGTGCGCGTAGACGTCGGCGCGCAGCGCCGCCTCCATGCCCACCGCCGAGGAGGACTGCACCCACCGCCTGATGAAGATGAGCACCGCCTCGACCACGCCGAGCAACAACGCCAGCCCGCCGAGCTGGAGCAGACCGGCGGGCTCGTGCCGGGCCACCGGCCCGTCCACCACCCGCTGCACCACGAGCGGTACGGCGATCCCGGCGGCCGTGCCGGCGAGGCCCGCGACCAGCAGCCAGGCGAACTCGGCGGCGTACGGGCGCAGGTAGCGGCGCAGCCGCCAGAGGTTGTGCACGGGGTGGTGGCCCGCGGCGACCGGGGCGGCCCGGTCGCCGTCGCTCTCCACAGGCACTACCCGACGGTAGCGTCAATAGGTGTCGATGCTCCTGTCAGCTTGCCGTCACCCGCCGCTCGTGACCGAGAAGCCACTTCTTCACGTCGAGCCCCCAGCGGTAGCCGCCGAGCGTGCCGTCGGTGCGCAGCACCCGGTGGCAGGGTACGAAGAGCGCCGCCGCGTTGCGGGCGCAGGCCGCCGCAGCGGCGCGCACCGCCGGTGGCCGGCCGGCCAGCGCCGCGTACCCGGTGTAGGTCACCGGGGTGCCCGGCGGAACCTCCCGCAGCACCTGCCAGGCGTGCGCCATGAACTCGCCGCCGGTGTGCTGCCGTACCGGCACCGAGTCGATGGCGGTGAGGTCGCCGTCCAGGTAGGACCGGACGGCCACGGTCGCCGGCCCGAGGTCGGCGCGTTGCCGCAGCGGCGCCCGCAGGGTCGGGTGGATCAGGGACAGCAGCGCCGCCGGGTCGGGGGTGAAACCGGCCGCCAGGACCTCGCCGTCGGCGCCGGCGAGGATGCTCAGCGGGCCGGTCGGGGTGGTCAGCACGGTGCTGTCGATGCTCATGCCGCTCTCCAGAGTCTGATCGTGGCGTAGGACCGCCAGGGGCGCCAGCGTTCGGCGTGCGCCGTGAGGGTCGTGTCGGGCAGGCCGAGCGCTGCTGCGCCGCGGCGGATCGCGAGGTCGGTGTCGAGGAGGACGTCCGGGTCGCCGAGGGCGCGCATGGCGAGGTACCTGGCGGTCCACGGGCCGATGCCGGGCAGCGCGAGCAGCCGCCGTACGGTCTCCTCCCGGTCACCACCCGGCGCCAGGTCCACCGTTCCGTCCGCCACGGCGAGGGCGAGCCCCCGAATGGTCTCCCGCCGCCGAAGAGGCATCCCGAACGCGCCGTCCGGCAGTGCCAGAACCTCCTCAGGGCTGAGGAAACCCCGCAGGTCGGTCCGTTGATCATGATGTTGTTGTCGCGACACGGCGTCGTCGGAAGCTTCATGATCAACACGGGCGGCCAGGAGGCGGGCGAGGGTTGTTCTCGCCGAGGTGACCGAGACCTGCTGGCCGATGATCGCGCGGACGGCCATCTCGAAACCGTCGACCGCGCGGGGGACGCGGATGCCGGGCTCGGCGGCCACCACCGGGGCCAGCGCCGGGTCCGCCGCGAGCGTGGCGTCGACCGCGACCGGGTCCGCGTCCAGGTCGAGCAGGCGTCGGCAGCGGGCCACCGCCGGCGCGAGGTCGCGCAGGTCGGCCAGGCGCAGCGTCGCCGCCACGTGCCCGTCCGCCGGGGTCAGCGCCACCTGGCCGGGGCCGTGCGGCAACCGCAACCCCCGGTGGTACGTCCCGTCGCGAACCTCCTCCACCCCGGGCACCGCGCGTACCGCGAGGAAGTCCAGCAGCGCCCGGGCGTGCAGCGGCGGACGGTACGCCAGCCGGAGCGTGATGGTTCCCGCCCCGACCGCCGCCAGGTGCCGACCGCGGGCCGTCCGCAGTTCGGACGGCGCGCTCGCGAAAACCTCGCGGACCGTGTCGTTGAACTGCCGCACGCTGCCGAAGCCGGCGGCGAACGCGATCTCGGCCATGCCGAGGCCGGTCGTCTCGATCAGGATCCGGGCGGTCTGCGCCCGCTGGGCCCGGGCCAGCGCGAGCGGCCCGGCACCCATCTCGGCGCGCAACATCCGGTGCAGGTGCCGTTCGGTGTAGCCCAGACGGGCGGCCAGCCCCGGCACACCGTCCCGGTCGACCACCCCGTCGGCGATCAGACGCATCGCCCGACCGACCACGTCGGCGCGGACGTCCCACTGGGGTGAGCCGGGTGCGGCGTCCGGCCGGCAGCGGCGGCAGGCGCGCAACCCGGCGCCCTGCGCGGCGGCTGCCGACGGAAAGAACCGGACGTTCTGCCGCTTGGGGGTGGTCGCCGGGCAGGACGGCCGGCAGTAGATCCCGGTCGACGTCACGCCGGTGTAGAACCAGCCGTCGAATCGCTGGTCACGGCTGTCCACCGCCCGGTAGCACCGCTCGAAGTCCATCTCCACGTCACCCATGGTGCCCCGCTGGTCGGGCCCTCGGCTGGCGGGAATCGGACCTGGGTGTGCGCGGCTGACCGGTGCCCTCAGCGGCGGCGGCGGTGCGGCTGCCCGGACCGCTGCCCGGAGCGGGCGGGTTGGCCGGACCGGTTCGACTGCCCCGACCGGGTGGCCTGGCCGGTGAGCAGGGGTGAGCGGAACACGCCGTCCGGGTCGTACCGCTTCCACAGCCGGCGCACCCGGGCGCCGGTCTCGCCCGGGTAGATCCGGGCGAACGCGGCCGGGTCCGGTCGGCTCTCGAAGTTGAGGTACTCGCCGTCGGCCCGCGCGCCGACGGGCCGCCAGGCGGCGTCCAACGCCGCGCCGCCCTGCGGTGGGAACGTCGAGGCGATGACCAGGGTGTTCTGGTGCCGGTGCGGGTAGGCCGTCGCGTCGGCGGCGACGTCGTTGACTGCCCCGCCGACCGAGCGCAGTTGGATGACCGCCCGGCCCGGAGCGGTGGTCGCCCGCGTGACCGCTCGCGCCGCGCCCGCGTCCAGCTCGGTGAACAGGCCGTTGGTGGTCGTACCCCGTTGCTGCCCGACGTTCGGGTGCAGGTGCGCGGTAGGCACCAGCGTCGGGTAGGGCAGCAGGTCGCTGCGGTGTTCGAGCACCTTCCCGATGGCCAGCAGCGGCTCCACGACGGGCCGGACCCGACGCAGGCTCTCCGCGGCCACCACCGCGGTGACGGACATGAGCGTCGAGCGCCCGTCGGCGAACAGCACGGCGGCGGCGGACAGCTCCCGAGGGGCCTGCGCCAGACAGCTCGCCCACTCGCGCACGGTACGGCCGTCCGGGTGCGCCTCGACGACCAGCTGCGCCACGCCGACGTTGCGCTGCTCGGCGGCCTCGATCTCGAACGCCACCACGACACCGGCCCCCGCGCCGGCACCCCGGACCAGCCAGAACAGCTCCGGTTCGTGCTCAGCGTCGGCGCGTACCAGCGTTCCGTCCGCGAGCACGACCTCCACCGCGCGAACGCGGTCGATGGTGAGGCCGTGGGCGCGTACCAGCCAGCCGACACCGCCGCCCGTGGCCAGCCCGCCGACGCCGACACCGCCGTAGTCGCCCGAGCTGACCACCAGGCCGTACGGGGCGAGCGCCGTCGCGACGTTCGCCCAGCGGGCACCGGCCTCCACCCGGACCAGCCCGGCCCGTTCGTCGAGCACGCGCACCCGGTTGAGCATGGACAGGTCGATCACCACGCCGCCGTTGTTGGAGGAGGCTCCGGACAGGCCGTGCCCGCCGCTGCGCACCGCGATCGGCAGTCGCTGCTCCCGCGCGTACCGGATCGCGTCGATCACCTGCGCGGTGGTCTTGGGCAGCAGGACGGCGGCCGGCGAGGCTGTCGTCGTGTACGTCGAGCGCAGCTGCGCGTACCGGCGGTCGCCCGGCGTGACGATCTGCCCCCGCAGGGAGTCGGGCACCCGGGCCATGGCGGTGGTCATCGCTGGCCCTGGACCGCGCGGCAGTCGTGGTCGGTCATGGCCCAAGAGTGGGGCGGTGGCGTCGGCGTTGGCAAACCTCGGGCCGGCCACCAACCATTGGTAAGTGGGCAATCAGCGCCCGGCGGTGACAAGTGTCCGGTCGTAGTGACCGGAATCTCCGCCGGCGAGGGCGCTCGGGCCGGTCCGACCGAGGCGTGGAGATCACCTCGGTCGGACCGGACCCGATCACCTCGCGGGGCTGGGCACCGCGATCGGCCCGGACGGGGACGGCTTGATCGTCGGGGAGGTCGGCGGAGCCGGAACCCCCGGAGCGCCACCCGTGTTCGGCCCCGGCTGGCCCGGCTGACCCGGGACACCCGGTGGGGCGGGCTGGTCCGGCCTGCCCGGCACGCCGGGGGGTCCCGGCTCGTTCGAGATCGCCGGCAACGGTCCCGTAGCCGGTGGGTTGGGCCGGCTCGGCACGCCGGGTGGCGCGTTGGACGGGTCGGGTACGGCCGCCGGGCCCGCTGGGCTCGGCACGGCCGGCGGAGGCCCGTCCGAGCCGCTGGCCGCCAAAGCGATCGGAGCCGCGATCAGGATCGCCGCGAGCGTGCCCACCGCCCCCATCGTCACCGTGGCGCGGCGTCTGTTGCGAACCCGCCGTTCCGCTCGGTTCAACTGGTCATGCACGATCGGTGCCTCCTCGGCCAGGTCGGTGAGGGTGGATCGGATGAGGCTCTCGAGGGGATCGATCATCGCCGTACCTCCAGCAACTCGATCTCCGGCAGCAGCTCGCGCAGCCGCTGGACCGCCCGGTGCGTACGACTGCGGACGGTGCCCACCGAACAGCCCAGCAGCTCGGCGACCCGGGCTTCGGGCAGGTCCTCGTAGTAGCGCAGGACCACCACCGTCCGCTGTGCCGGTGGCAGCTGGCGCAGCGCGGCACGCATCGCCAGCCGTACGTCGGAGCCACCGCTCGGATCGGCGCCGACCGGCTCGTCGGCCGGGTGAAGCGGTGTCTCCCGCCGTCGGCGAAGTCGCCGCCACCAGCTGAGCTGCTCGCGGTACATCACCACGCGGAGATATCCCTCGGGATCGGCGTGCCGGATGGTCTCCCACTTCGGGATGGTCCGCGCCAACGCCGACTGGAACAGGTCCTCGGCGGCGTTGCGGTCCCCGGTCAGCAGGTACGCGACCCGCATCAGCGCCGGTGTCCGGCTGCCGACGAACTCGGCCAGCCGAGCGCGTTCGTCCTCGTCCACCCACCACCCCCGTTTCGTTGTCACAGATACAGACGCCCCAGGCCATCGTCGCTATCCACGATCCTGAGTGTTTTCCGACCGGAAGTGTCGGTCGTGACGTGTACCGTCCGGCCACCAACTGAAGAAGGGGATGGGGGACATGACGAGCGTGGCGGGTTGGGCGGCGGCGTCGACACCTGGCGCGTTCCCGCCGCTGCCCCGTGCGGTGGCGCAGTCCTTCTACCGCCGGATGCGGGCCGTCGCGCCGGCCGCCGTCGGCGCCATCGAACGGGACCGGGCGGCCGACCCCGAGCAGGCCTTCGCCGACACCGCCTGCGGCCGGTTGGTCGGCTCGCTCGACGACGCGGGCGTGCGCGCACTCGGGATGTGGACCCACCACTGGTGCATGCGCTTCTACGACGACGACACCCGCGTCGGTCGGCGGTTGGTGCGCGAGATCGCCGCGCGGGCCGGGTTGGGCTGGACTGCCGACGAGGTGCGCTGGATGCTGCGCGAGTCGTTCTCGGCCGGCCCGGCCGCCGCCGACCGGTTCACCCTGCCTCGTGCCGCCGCGGCGCAACTGCCCCCGGCCGACCGGCCGCCCGCGGACGACTGGCCCGAGGTCGAGGTGCCCCGCCAGCGCAGCGGCCGACACCTGGGGGCGTGACCGGCCGCCCCGTGGCTGCGGCAGGATGAGGCGGTACCGCCCCGACGGAAGGATGTCCGATGCCCGCCAGCGAGCCGACCATCATCGCCACCAGCATGGGCTTCTTCCGGGGCGGCCGCGGGCCGTACGACATGCGTCCCAGCCCCGTCTTCGAGCTGGCGGCGGAGCTGGCCGAGGCCGGTCCGCAGCCGCGCATCTGCTACCTCGGGCAGGCCGTCGGCGATCAGCCCACCACGCTGGCCGCCGTCTACGGCGCGTTCGCCGACACCCGGTTCCGACTGTCGCACCTTGCCCTCTTTCCGATGCCCAACGTCGACGACGTCCGCGCTCACCTGCTCGCCCAGGACGTGATCTGGGTCGACGGCGGCAGCGTGGCCAACCTCGTCGCGGTCTGGCGGGTGCACGGGCTCGACGAGATCCTGCACGAGTGCTGGCAGGCCGGCGTGGTGCTGGCCGGCGTCTCGGCCGGCTCGATCTGCTGGCACGTGGGCGGCGCCACCGACAGCTTCGGCCCCCGCCTGCGCGGGTTCACCGAGGCGTTGGGCTGGCTGCCGTACGGCAACGGCGTGCACTACGACAGCGAGGGCCAGCGTCGACCGCTGATGCACGAGCTGGTCGGCGACGGCACGTTGCCGACCAGCCACTGCACCGACGACGGCGTCGGCCTGGTCTACCGGGGGACCCGGCTGGTCGAGGCGGTCGCCGACCGCGAGAGCGTCTCGGCGTACGAGGTGAGCCGCGGCGCGGACGGCACCGTGCGGGAGACGGTCATCGCGCCCCGCCTGCTCGGTTGAGCGCCGGTCAGACCCGATCCTCGAACGCGGCGCACACGGTCGCCCGCACCTGCGGCCCTTCGATCGATCGCAGCAGCTCCCGGGCGAGGGCGATCTGGTGCGACTCGTCGACTGACCGGTCCATCGGGGTCAGCTCCACCCGCCACCGGAAGTAGAGGTAGTCGTCCTCGTCGGTGGCGGCGAGCCGCGGATCGGCGTCCTCGTTGGGGTTGATCTCCAGCAGGTTGCCCCGGACGTCCACCGAGTCCCGGCGGTAGGGCACCGCGTCGGGCAGCCGGGTGCGGATCAGGTCGAGCAGCTCCGCCGCCGTCAGCGGGCCGTCGACCATGATGAGGAACTGCAACGTCGTCTGCACGTCTGCCACCTTGCCAGATGCGGAGCCGCTCAATCGAGCGGGAGGAACGGGCCGTTGTCGAACTTGCCGCCCCGGCGCAGCACAGAGAACTGCACCTTGTGCGGCACGTGCGTGTCCATGAGTTCACGGCGCAGGTGGGTGAAATCGGTGCCCAGGTCGAAGCTGGCGAGCTGACCGTTCTCGTTGATCCGGCGCAGCATCGTCTTGCGCAGCCGGGTGCCGTCCGGCGCCCGGGACAGGGAGCGTTCGGCCAGGTCGAAGAAGGTCTTGTCGTCGACGATGAGCGCCACGTCGATGTCGGAGTCCGGGCGGGCGGTGCCCTTCACCCGGCTGCCGTGAGCCACCAGGTCCCCGTCGGGCAGCCCGGCCTGCCGTTGGGTCTGCCGGGCGCCCCGGGCGAACCGGGTCCACTGCCGTTCGGTGAACCCCTGCGGGATCTGCCGGGCGGCCCGGGTGGTCGCCGCCTGGGCCGTCTCGCCCGCCACGTCGTCGGCCCGTCGCATCATGCTCCGGGCGGCCTGCGCCACGATGCCCCGGGCGGCCGTCGTGGCGCCGTCCGGCAGGTCCCGTCGACGGCCGGTCATTCCAGCCCGCCGGACTGGCGGCGGCGCAGCACGGCGTCGAAGACCTGCGCCAGTTCGGCGGCGTCCTCGCCGGCGTGGTGGGTGTGCGGTACGTCGTGCAGACCCAGCTCGTGCTTGATCTTGCCCTTGCGGGTCTGGACCCACTCGCTGCCGGTCAGCCCCATCCAGTAGCTGCGCAGGTCGACGCCGGAACCGGTGGCGCCGAACGGGCTGTGGCCGACGAAACGTACGAAGTACCAGTGCACGAACATGCCGTCCCAGACGGCGGGAGCGGCGAGGAAGACCGGGCGGCCGATCCGGCGCAGCCCGTTGACCCAGGCCGCCGCCGCTGCCATCGCCTCCGCCGCGGTGGGCGCCTCGCGGAGCAGACGGTCCCGGTCCAGACCCGACACGGCCAGCGCGGCCGGCACGAACTCGTCGGAGATCGGCCGCAGCTCGGTGTAGAACGTCAGATCCGGGCGACCGGCCACGGCCATCCCCAACGAGATCATGCTGTACGGCCCGGGGATCGGGCCGTCCGCCTCCACGTCGACGCCGATATACAGCTCGGGCAGGGGAGCGCTCATCCCAGCACCACCCCGACGGCCTGGTCGATCAGCATGTTCAGGACGATGTCGGTGAGCTTCTTGAAGACGGGGATCTCCAGCAGCGAGGCCCCGAACGTCGGAGCGGCAGTCGCGATCGCCTGGATGATCTGCACCAGCAGGATGACCAGCTGGACGATCACGTTGATCTTCAGGGCGAGGACGATCAGCGCGCACACGAAGAGCGTCGCCGCCACCATCTGTGCGCCGGTGCCGCCGTCCCGCAGCACCGACATCGCCGAACCGTCGGACTCCCAGCGCTCCTGGAACGCGGTCAACGCATCGCCCTGGTTGCCGGTCAGCACCCGCTGCGCGGCCGCCGTACCCTCCGCCGCCGCGTTGTGCAGCGAGTCGGCCATCTCCATCCACATCTGACCCAGCTCGAACATCTTCGTCTCGTCCGACTTGGGCCAGGTGTAACCCAGCTCGTTCAACAGGCCGGCGAGCTCACCGGGCAGCATGATCCCCATCGACCCGCCTACCAGCTCATCGTCGTGAACTGGGCGTCGTTGTCCTGCTCGACCGAGTCGTACTGGTCGGCCATCAGGCCCAACCCGGCACCGAAGCCGCGCAGGCCGTCCACGACCGACCCGAGGCACTCCGCCGCGATCTCCTCGGCCACCTGGTACGACATGCCAATCAGGCCGCCCACGTCGTCGTCCCCGAAGATGTCGCCCATCGAGGCCGTCCGCGCGCGCAGCGCCTCCCACTGCGCGGCCAGTTGCTCGGCCACAGTCGTCAGGTGGCCGCCGCCCTGTCGCAGCGCGGGCGGGTGCACCTGAAGGTCCTCGCGCATGACATCACCTCGCTGCCTGCTGGATGCGCCGCACCGCGTCGGTGAGCGCATTGGTCATCGCCGCCATGCTGCGCACCGATTCGTTCTGCAACTCGTCGAGCTGCTGGCCCAGCGCCACCGGGTCGACAGCTGGCGCGTCCCCGGCATCGCCGGCCGCGAGGCGCAGGTCGTCCAGCGCGGCGTTGACCGCCATGGTGATCTGCTCGCCGAGCATCTCGGCGCCCATCCGAAGGGCGCGCGGATCCACGGTCACCGACTGGACATGCTGGCCGACCGCCACGACCTCGACCTGACCGCCCGCCGCGGAGCCGGTGCCCCGTGCCGGCTCGACCTCCATGTCATCGGGCGCCTGCCCGGTCGAACGCATCGACGCCAGTGCCTGTCGGGTCTGCTGGAACAGCCTGTCGAATTCGGTCACCTGGTCCACAACGCCCCCTCACGCCGCACCCGACATCGAGAGGGTAGCAACGGGACACCAGCGCCCGGACCCGCCGATGCGCGAGGGGACGCAGCGTCCGACCCCGTGGAATCGGAGCCGCCTGGACCGGCGCGTCCGGCACCGGCGTAAGCTGGCCCGTCGTGAGTCTCACCATCGGCATCGTCGGCCTGCCCAACGTCGGCAAGAGCACGCTTTTCAACGCGTTGACCAAGAACGACGTGCTGGCGGCGAACTACCCGTTCGCCACCATCGAGCCCAACGTCGGCGTGGTCGGGCTGCCCGACGAGCGGCTGGGCAAGCTGGCCGAGATCTTCTCCTCGCAGAAGGTGCTCCCCGCCCCGGTGTCGTTCGTCGACATCGCCGGGCTGGTCCGCGGCGCGTCGAAGGGGCAGGGCCGGGGCAACGCCTTCCTGGCCAACATCCGGGACGCCTCGGCGATCTGCCAGGTCGTCCGGGCCTTCTCCGACCCGAACGTGGTGCACGTCGACGGCAAGGTCTCCCCGGCCGACGACATCGAGACGATCAACACCGAGCTGATCCTCGCCGACCTGCAGACCCTGGACAAGGCGCTGCCCCGGTTGGAGAAGGAGGCCAAGCTCCGCAAGGACCGCCTCGCCGCGGTCGCCGCCGCGAAGGCCGCGATCGAGGTGCTCGACGGCGGCACCACGCTCTACTCCGGGGCCGCCGCGGCCAAGATCGAGCTGGAGCACCTGCGCGAGCTGCACCTGCTCACCACCAAGCCCTTCCTGTACGTCTTCAACGTCGACGAGGCCGAGCTGGCCAACGAGACGTTCCTCGACGAACTGCGCGCCCTGGTCGCCCCCGCCGAGGCCGTCTTCATGGACGCCAAGATCGAATCTGAGCTGGTGGACCTGCCCGAGGAGGAGGCCCGCGAGCTGCTGGAGTCGATCGGGCAGAACGAGCCCGGCCTCAACCAGCTCGTCCGCGTCGGCTTCCGCACGCTCGGGCTCCAGACGTACCTCACGGCCGGCCCCAAGGAAGCGCGCGCCTGGACCGTCCCGGTCGGCGCCACCGCGCCGGAGGCCGCGGGTGTCATCCACTCGGACTTCCAGCGCGGCTTCATCAAGGCCGAGGTGGTCTCCTACAACGACCTGGTCGAGCACGGATCGATGGCGGCGGCCAAGGCGGCGGGCAAGGTCCGCATCGAGGGCAAGGAGTACGTCATGCAGGACGGCGACGTGGTGGAGTTCCGCTTCAACGTCTGATTCCGGGTCAACGTCGGTCGCCTAGGCTTCGCCCCATGGTGAAGCTCAGGGCGTCGGCCGCGCGCTGGCACTCGGACGACTTTCCTGGCTGGGTTGAGATCTCCGTGCGCGACGCCCTGGGGCAGGATCACCGCGTCATCGAGAAGGTCCCCGTCGTCACGACGCTGGACGTCAGAGCTGACTCGTCTTTCCCGATCGGTTTCTGGATCGAGGCGGAGATCGAGAGCGTCGATGGCGGTTCGATGGTCGTGGCGCTGCCGTGCGGGATGGCGACAACGGAGGGTAGGCGGAGCCTTTCCGTTGTCCCGGCTGACATTGACCAAGCGCGCTACCGGCATGATCGCCAATGGCTCGATTACGCGGTTCACGAGCTTCCGGCCGGCGTGCTTTACGGCCCGGACGGCGCGACGTCTGGGCAGTGCGCCGAGATGCTTGTCGCCCTGAACGAGTTCGCAGGTGTCTGTGCTCGCCTCTGGCTTGACGACCACGCGGAGTTCATCGAGGCCTGCCGGTGGCACTTCGACCACTACCCGCACTACCTGGGGCGCCGTCGGCACTTCCGGGACTATGCGACGTACATCAGGGATCGGCACGGACCGTTGCGGATCCCCTCTCCGGCGTGCCCGGACTGGCTGCGGATTCGCTGACCGAGGATCGCGTGATGTTGTTCGACGGCGGAATCCGGTGAGGTTCCGCTTCAACGTCTGAACCCGGCCGTCCCTTCCGCGGCCGTTGTCCACAGCGGGCCTGATCGACTCGGATTCCTGGAAACCGGGGTATCCGGACGGCTCGGTCACCCCGACATCCTGAAATTGGGGGAGGATGTGGGTCCGGCGTGGACAGGCAGAGGGACGGTGTTCGGTGGGAGAGCGGACGTTGCTCAGTTCGTCGTTCGGGTCGGCGGCGTCCGCGTACGCCGAGCACCGCCCGGATTACGCGCAGGCCGCGGTGCGGTGGGCGCTTGAGTTCGCGCCCGGCCCGCGAGTGCTCGACCTCGGCGCCGGCACCGGCAAGCTGGCCCACACGCTGGTGGCCGTTGGCGCGGACGTCGTCGCTGTCGAACCCGACCCGGCGATGCTCGCCGAGCTGCGCCGTGTGATGCCTGCCGTTCGTGCCCTGCCGGGTAGCGCCGAGGCGATCCCGTTGCCGGACGCGTCGGTCGACGCCGTGCTGGCCGGCAACGCCCTGCACTGGTTCGACATGGCCGTCGCGGGGCCGGAGATCGCCCGGGTCCTCGCACCCGGAGGCGTGCTGGCGGGCCTGTGGAACATCATGGACGACCGGATCGACTGGGTCGCCGAGCTCGAACGGGTCAGCGGGAGTGCGGCGATCGGCCCGCGCGACACGCTCACCAGTTGGCGCGCAGCGACCGCTGCCATGCTCGTTCCGAGCACCGGCCTGGCCTCCCGGTTCGGTTCGTCGGAGCAGACCGAGTTTCCGCACGGGCAGCGCCGTACCGCCGATTCCCTCGTCGCGACACTCGGGACCCGGGCCGGGATGCTGGTCATGCCGGAACCGGACCGGGCGGCCACGCTCGGCCGGATCCGCGACTTCCTCGGGAGCTGGCCGGAGACCGCCGAGGGCGAGTTCGACCTGCCGATGCTGACCGGCGTGCTGCGCGCCCGCCGGCGCTGACGGGCTCAGTCGGCCACCGAGACTCCGCCGTCGCCGGCCCCGAGCCGCCCGGCGCGCTACTGCTCGGCCCAGACGCCCAACTCGTTGCCGCTGGGGTCGGTGAAGTGGAACCGGCGGCCTCCGGGGAACTCGTACGGTCCGTTGACCACCTGACCCCCGGCCTCCTTCACCGCCTGCACGGACCCGTCCAGGTCACCTGAGTAGAGCAGCACCAGCGGGCCGCCCGCCCGCACCTCCTCGTCCAGGCGGAGGCCACCCACCTCCGGTGCGGAGTCACCGTGCGGGCTGCGGATGCCCGCGTACCCCGGCCCGTAGTCGGTGAACTGCCAGCCGAACGCGTCGGCGTAGAACCGCTTGGCCTCGGCGAGGTCGGTCACGGTGAACTCGATGTAGTCGATGGTGTGGTGCCGCTGCGGCGCTGACTCAGACATGCACCGCATTGTGTGCCTCGGGTACGACGGGATCGTGAGGCGCAACAAAAGGTTGCACGACGGTGGGCAGTCGTCGTACGGTGACGCAACCAAAGGTTGCAGGTAATCGAGGCGAAGGAGTCTGAAGTGGTGGACATTCTGCATCAGGTCGGCGTCATCGCCCCGCTCGGCGATGTCTACCAAGCGGTGGCGACTTCCGAGGGCGTCGCCGGCTGGTGGTCGATCGACACGACCGGAAAGGACGAGGTCGGCGGGCAGTTGGCCGTCCGGTTCGGTGCCGACGGCGGGTTCGATCTGGAGATCATCGAGCTGGACCCGGCCGGACGGGTACGGTGGCGGGTCACCGGTGGCCCCGACGAGTGGATCGGCACCGAGGTGAACTGGCGCTTCAACCAGCGTGGGAGGTACACGATCGTCGATTTCACGCACACGGGTTGGCGCGAGCCGACCGAACTCATGCACGAGTGCAGCACCAAGTGGGCGATCTTCCTGATGAGTCTCAAGGAGCTGGTGGAGACGGGGCGCGGCCGGCCGGCGCCGGACGACGTCCAGATCGGCGACGGGCACTGACCTCAGTGGCGCCCGAACCCGTCCCGTCCCGCCGTGCCAGGCTGAACCCGGCGGCCACCAGGCCGAGGACGACGATCGCCACGGCGCAGAGCAGCAGCGTCGGACGTGCGCCGACGGCGCCGACCAGCGGGCCGCCGAGCATCGTGCCGAGCGGCACCGCGAGCACGAGGACGGCGCCGTTCGCGGCGAGCACCGCGGGCAACTGCTCGGTGGACGCGCTGCGCTGGAACAACGCCATCGACGTGGACATGTACGGCGCCCAGATCAGGCCCGCCAGGGCGAACGCCGGCAGGGACAGGCCGATGGGCATGCCCAGGCCGAGGGGCAGCATGGCGACGCCGAACCCGATGACGATGCCGATGGTGGTGGCCCGTAGCGGCCAGTGGCGAAGGTGCCCGGCCACCACACCGCCGACGAGGCCACCGGCGCCGAAGGCGGTGTAGTACGCGCCGAGCAGCGTCGCGGACGCGTGCAGGTCGTCGGTGACGTGCAGCGGCATGGCGACGTACACCGGGCCGAAGAGGAAGAAGAACGCGACGCTCAGCACCAGCAGGCCCAGCAGCGCCGGCTGACGGCGGATGACCGCGAAGCCGGCGGTACGTGAGGCGCCGCGCTCGTACGAATGGATCGTCCCGGTGGCGGGAAGGGCGAGGCGGTAGGTGAGCGCCAGCACGGCGAACGTCGCGGCGTCGACGGCGATGACCCACACCGGGCCCGCCCAGCCGATCAGGATGCCCGCCAGCGGAGGACCGACGATGGTGGCGAACCCGGAGATGGTGGTGAGCACCGCGTTGGCGGGCAGGTGGTGGCGCTGGGGCAGCAGCTCGGCGATCAGCGTGAACCGTCCGGCAGAGCCCCACGAGTGCAGCAGTGCGGACGCCGCGAGCAGGACGAGGTACAGCCCGATGGTGAGCATGCCGGCGAGGTGAGCGATCGGGATCGCCGCGAGCGCGGCGGCCCGCAGGATCGCGTCCCAGCCGGCGAGCTGGGCACCGCTGCGCCCGCGCAGCAACCGACCGAAGATGACCGTCCCGGCCGCGCTGGGCAGGGTGTACGCGGCCACCGCGACCGCGATCCACAGGCCGCGCTGGCCCTGCGGCGCGAGCTGGATGGCCAGCCAGGTCACCGCGACCACCGCCATGCCGTCGCCGAGAGCGGACACGGCCAGGCCGGGCAGGATCCGTCTGAGCAGTGGGTGACTCACCACCGGCCGGTAGGGCGAGGCGCGCAGGAGGCGGGCGAGGTGTAGTGGCATGGTGCCAGCTGACCCCGTGGTGGCCCGCGCAGACCAGTGGGGACTGCTGCCAGCAGAATCCGCTTGAAGCGGAACGTGGCCGGATCTCAGCCAGACTTCCGGTCTGGGCTGTCGCCGTCGCGGGAGGCCCGGAAGGACGAGCCGACAGCCGCCACGATCGAACCCACCGAGGCGAGCGACACCGCCCAGGCGCCGGCGGTGTCGGCGCCGCCGTCCCCGGCCACCTTGAGGATGATGCCGGTGGCCATCAGGACGACCGACAGGGCCAGGACTGCCTGGATGGCCCGTCTGCTCATGGCGGCGTCTCCCTTTCCGCGGGCGGAGATCGACTCCGGCTCCTTGACGTCGGGGGATCAAGGACCTCGATACCCCGGATTCCCGGAACCGGAGTCGACCAACCGCCGTTACTCCGTCCGGTAGACGGAGATGTGTGACGGGCTGTCGGCCTGGAACGGCCGCCGGTGCCAGTCGGCGTACCGCTCGGTGAGCCGGAGCCCGGCCTGCCGCGCCATCTCGTCGATCTGGTGCGGCCAGGCGTAGCGCATGGCGAACGGCTTCAGGTGCACACCGTCACCGTCGAAGGTGATCGTCTGCCGGATGAACCGCTGCGCCGGCCGGTCGTACCTGTGCAGTCGGATCGTCGCGGAGTCCTCGGTCACCTCGCGGACCTGCACCTGCTCGTCGGCGTCGAAGCTGCGCGGGTCGGGTACGAACGTCTCGATGACGAACGCGCCGCCCGGCGACAGCACCCGGGCGACGTTGCGGAAACAGTCCGCCTGCCGCTCGGCGTCCACCAGGTTGAACAGGGTGTTGAAGACCAGGTACGCAAGGCGGAACGGGCCCTGCACTGCCACGTCGGCCATGTCGCCGACGACCGCGGGGATCTGGTCGCCGCCGGGCTTGGCCCGCATCTGCGCCAGCATCTCCGCAGACCCCTCGATGCCGTGCACGGTGAGGCCACGCTCGGCCAGTGGCAGCGCGACGCGGCCGGTGCCGATCGCCAGTTCGAGGACCGGTCCGCCATCGGCCAGCTCGGCCAGGAAGTCCACAGCCGGCATCGGGTCGGGGTTACTGGGGCCGTCGTAGTCGGCGGCCCACAGCCGGCCGAAGAGGCCGGGATCGTCGAAGACCGACATCAGCGGCCTCCGGGGTCGGTGTCAGTGGCGCGCGACGGCGCCGTGGTCGGGGGAACAGATCTGCTCACGAAGTCTCGATTCCTCGGTGCGGTTGACGTCGGGTCGGAGGCACTTCGTCGTAGCGGGCATGGTGCTGCTCCCTTCGCGCGTGACTGTCGACCGAGGACACCAGAGGCGCGGCGGGCCCGGCAAGGTAATTACGCCGGCCGGGCCCGTGGCGGGACTTCGGGTCAGGAGATGTGGTGCAGGATCACGTTGTGTACGTGGTGGCTCTTCTGCGCACCACGGAACTCGACCTCGTAGGTGTGCGTGCCGACGTGGATGGCGATCGCTCCGGTGGAGAAGAACGAGCCGCCCCAGGACTTGTTGCTGACCACACTCACGCTGGTGATCTTCGAGTACGGGATGCTGGTGATCGCGAACCGCTTCCCGACGAAGGAACGGTCCTGGATGATCACCCGGCGGTCGGTCAGCCCGATGAACCCGGTGCCGGTGCCGACGGCGTCGTAGACGGCGATGATCTGCTCGCCGTCGAGGAGGCCGCTCTCGATCTGCTGGACCTGCTCTTTGCGGTCGTACGCGATGTTCGCCATGCGTTCCAGGCTAGAAAACCAGTGCCAACGTGCCGGCGCTGGCGATGACCACGAACTCGCCGTCGCCGTGGCCGACCGGTGAGCCCCAGGTGCCTGGCGACATGCGGAAGCCCCCCACCTCCCCGTGTGGAAGCGGGCAGGTGCGGGGCTCCGGCGGCACGTCAGTGATCGCTGCGGGGGTCGTGGTCCGTGCTGCGGCTGCCGGCCTTGGCCAGGCCCCTGCTCACCAGATAGCCGATGGTGAGCAGGGTGATGTACCACCAGGCCTTGTCGGCGGCGAAGTAGTCGCCACCGTCGTTGGCGGCACCGTCGCCGACGGCGTTCGAGGCGATCAGCACACCGATGACGGCGAGCACGTAGATCGCCAGCTCGCTGGTCTTCCAGGACGGCTTCGTCTCGTCGCCGCGGCGGTTGACGCGGCGGACGTCGTGCTCGACGTGGTCGTTGGCGCGGTTCTGCGTGGGGGTGGTCATATCAGCTCCTGAAAAGCACTATTTGGGGGTCCCGCTCGTTTCGAGGGCTTTGTTGGCTCCCGTGTCGAACTGGTACCCGAGTGCCTTTCAGGAAAACCTCAGGTCTTCCCAAGACTTTCAGAAGAATCTCAGGACTCGGTGACCGCGCGGTACGCGTCCTCGATGCGGGCGGCCAGCAGGACCTCGCCCTCGGTCAGCGGCTCGTCGTTGCCGTGCCCGACCCGGATCTGGGTGCTGTCGGACCGGCGGCTGATCTCGGGACGCAGGTGCAGAGCGTCGGCGACGACCTTGACCCGTTCAGTCAGCGCCGCGTGTTGGGTATCGTCGATCACGAGCGTCCGCCGGATCTGTTCACCCTCCCGCGTCCAACCGGTTAGCAAGGTCAACGCGTCGGACAGGTAGTCGTGCTTGGCTCGGCTGTTGAACAGCACGCGCATCACCGCACCCCCCAAGCGCCGTTGCCGGCTTGTGGCCAAATCGTCGCCATCCCGTGTCTTGTCGGTGCCTTCTAGTCTGTCGTCGCTCGGTAAAGGTGTCCACGCCCACACTTCCGTGTTCTATTGGCCTAGCGGACGGCGTCGGTACCCAAACCGCCGATTGATCTGGCACCCTGGACGCCCGTGCAGACCGAACGGGCTAATGGCGGCGGGCAGGCCGAACGACGGGACCCGAAGGTGATCGTGGGAGCCGCGATCATCCGGGACGGACGGGTGCTCGCCTGTGCGCGTTCCGCCCCACCAGAGGTGGCCGGAATGTGGGAGTTCCCCGGCGGGAAGGTCGAGCCGGGCGAGGCCGAGACCGACGCGTTGATCCGGGAGTGCGCCGAGGAGCTGGCTGTACGCGTGGAGATCGGCGACCGGGTCGGCCGCGACGTCCGGATGGCCCACGGCCGCTCGGTGCTCAAGGTGTACGCGGCCAGCCTCCTGCACGACGACGAGCCGCAGGCGCTGGAGCACCAGGCGCTGCGCTGGCTGGCCGCCGACGAGCTGGACGAGGTCACCTGGCTTCCCGCCGACGCACCCATCGTCGCCGCCCTGCGCCCCCGCCTCCGCACTCGTCGATCATGAAGTTATTGCCGCGACACGCCGGTCGCCAGGGCAATAACTTCATGATCAACGGGGTCGGCCGGGGGTGGGGGGAATGGGACGGGGGCCCCGGCTATTGCCGGGGCCCCCGTTCGGGTGGTCTTGCTCAGTGCTTGTCGTCCTGATCCGGGTGCGCGAAGTTGAGGTGCTCCGGAGGCAGCGGGAAGCTCACGTCGTCGCCGAACGGCGACGGCGCGGCGGCTCGGTCGAAGGTGAGCTCGGTCAGCGGCAGCCGGCCCCGGTCGTCGACCGCCGGAGCGGTCGGGTGGGGCACCTCCCGGTCCCAGTTGACGCCGGCCTGCGCCTGCGCCTCGGCCCGCTGGTCGTGCGAGCCACCCGCGTGCGAGTGCAACCCGCCCCGGGTCGCACCCGACGACGTCGCCGAGCCCTGACGGGCGGTGGTCACGCTGGTCTGGGGCGTCTCGCCCCGACGGAAGATCTTGCTACCAAGCCACACAAGGGGATCGTACCTGCGGTCGACGACGCGTTCCTTCATGGGGATGATCCCGTTGTCGGTGATCTTGATGTGCTCGGGGCAGACCTCGGTGCAGCACTTGGTGATGTTGCAGAAACCGAGGCCCTGTTCGGCCTGCGCGTACTCCTTGCGGTCGGTCCGGGAATCCAGCGGGTGCATGTCCAGCTCGGCCGCCCGGATGAAGTACCGCGGGCCGGAGAACGCCTGCTTGTTCTCCTCGTGGTCGCGGATCACGTGGCAGACGTTCTGGCACAGGAAGCACTCGATGCACTTGCGGAACTCCTGCGAGCGCTCGACGTCGACCTGCTGCATCCGGTAGTCACCCGGGGCGACGTCCGCCGGAGGGGCGAACGCCGGGGTCTCCCGCGCCTTCTCGTAGTTGAACGAGACGTCGGTGACCAGGTCCCGGATGACGGGGAAGGTCCGCAGCGGCGTGACCGTGACGGTCTCGTCGTCGCCGAAGGTCGACATTCGGGTCATGCAGCCCAGTCGCGGCTTGCCGTTGATCTCCATCGAGCAGGAGCCGCACTTGCCGGCCTTGCAGTTCCACCGGCAGGCCAGATCGGGCGCGTCGGTGGCCTGCAGGCGGTGGATGACGTCGAGGACGACCTCGCCCTCATTGACCTCGACCATGTAATCCTGCAGGTCGCCGCCGGTCTCGTCGCCCCGCCAGATCCGGAACTGACGCTTCGCGCTCATCGGTTGTCCGCCTCTCCAGCGTCGGCGACGGAAGCGTCGAAGTCGGCGAGCTCCTCGTCGGTGAGGTACTTGGCCAGCTCGGCCCGGTCGAAGAGGCCGATCAGCTCCGCCCGCATCTTCGGCAGCGGCTTGCGGGTCAGCCGTACGCTGTCGCCGTCCAGCGAGCAGACCAGGTTGACCTGCCGCCACTTCGGTTCCATCGCCGGATAGTCCTCGCGGGTGTGCCCGCCGCGCGACTCCTGCCGCTCCAGCGCCGCCTTCGCGGTGCACTCCGAGACCACCAGCATGTTGCGCAGGTCCAGGGCCAGGTGCCACCCCGGGTTGTAGCGCCGGCCGCCGGCGGCGCTCACCTTGGCGACCCGCTCGCGCAGCTCGGCCAGTCGCACCAGCGCGTCGGCCAGCTCACCCTCGCGCCGGATGATGCCGACCAGATCCCCCATGACCGCCTGGAGGTCCTGCTGGAGGGTGTACGGGCTCTCGCCGGTGTCCCGTTGCAGCGGCGCCAGGGCGGTCTCCACGGCCGCCTCGACCGCGTCCACGGCCACCTTCGGCCGGGCGGACAGCCCGTCGGCGTAGCTGGCCGCGTGCCCGCCCGCCCGCTTGCCGAACACCAGCAGGTCGGACAGGGAGTTGCCGCCGAGGCGGTTGGAGCCGTGCATGCCGCCGGAGACCTCACCGGCGGCGAACAGACCGCGTACGTGGCCGAAGGCGGCACCCGAGTCCGGGTCGACCTCCACGCCACCCATCACGTAGTGGCAGGTCGGCCCGACCTCCATCGGCTCGGCCGTGATGTCGACGTCGGCCAGCTCCTTGAACTGGTGGTACATCGAGGGCAGCCGGCGGCGGATCTCGTCAGCCGAGCGCCGGCTCGCGATGTCCAGGAAGACACCGCCCGCGGGGGAGCCCCGGCCGGCCTTGACCTCACTGTTGATCGCGCGGGCCACCTCGTCGCGGGGCAGCAGCTCCGGCGGGCGGCGGTTGTTGTCCGGGTCGGTGTACCAGCGGTCCGCCTCCTCCTCGGTCTCCGCGTACTGCTTGCGGAAGACGTCGGGGACGTAGTCGAACATGAACCGCTTGCCCTCGGAGTTCTTCAGGACCCCGCCGTCGCCACGGACCGACTCGGTGACCAGGATGCCCTTCACCGAGGGCGGCCAGACCATGCCGGTCGGGTGGAACTGGAGGAACTCCATGTTGATCAGGGTCGCCCCGGCGCGCAGTGCCAACGCGTGCCCGTCCCCGGTGTACTCCCACGAGTTCGAGGTGACCTTGTAGGAGCGTCCGACACCGCCGGTGGCCAGCACCACGGCCGGCGCCTCGAAGAGGATGAACTCGCCGGACTCGCGGTAGTAGCCGAAGGCGCCCGCGACCCGGTCGCCGTCGAGCAGCAGCTCGGTGATTGTCGTCTCGGAGAACACCCGGATCCGGGCGTCGTACGAGCCGAACTCGCGCTTGTCCTCCTGCTGGAGCGAGACGATCTTCTGCTGGAGGGTGCGGATCAGCTCCAGGCCCGTCCGGTCGCCCACGTGCGCCAGTCGGGGGTACTCGTGCCCGCCGAAATTGCGCTGGGAGATCTTGCCGTCCTTGGTGCGGTCGAAGAGCGCGCCGTACGTCTCCAGCTCCCAGATCCGCTGCGGCGACTCCTTCGCGTGCAGCTCGGCCATCCGGAAGTTGTTGAGGAACTTGCCGCCGCGCATGGTGTCGCGGAAGTGTACCTGCCAGCTGTCCCGGCTGTTCACGTTGCCCATCGCGGCGGCGGCGCCGCCCTCGGCCATCACCGTGTGCGCCTTGCCGAACAGCGACTTCGAGATGATCGCGGTCTTCTTGCCGGCGAGCCGGGCCTCGATGGCCGCGCGCAGACCGGCGCCGCCGGCCCCGATAACGACGACGTCGTAGTGGTGTCGTTCGATGCGAGTGGTAGTGGTCATGTCAGGGGCCCTTTAGTTGATGAACCGCAGGTCGTTGAACCAGCCGGCCGCGAGCGCCATCACGTAGAAGTCGGTAAGCGCGAGGGTGCCGAGGGTGATCCAGGCGAGCTGCATGTGCCGGACGTTCAACGCCGAGACGAAGGTCCAGGCCCGGTAGCGCACCGGGTGCTTGGAGAAATGCTTGAGCCGCCCGCCGATGATGTGCCGGCAGGAGTGGCAGGAGATGGTGTACGCCCAGAGCATCACCACGTTGAGCAGCAGGACGAGGTTGCCCAGGCCGAAGCCGAAACCCTTCGGCGAATGAAAGGCGAGGATCGCGTCCCACGTGTTGATCAGCGAGATGATCGCGGCGGCGTAGAAGAAGTAGCGGTGCAGGTTCTGGCCGAGCAGCGGGAAGCGGGTCTCACCGCCGTACTCCTTGTGCCCGTCCGGGACGGCGCAGGCCGGCGGCGACAGCCAGAACGACCGGTAGTACGCCTTGCGGTAGTAGTAGCAGGTGAGCCGGAACAGCAGCAGGAACGGCAGGGTCAGCGCCGCGTCCGGGATGATCCACCAGCCGGGCAGGAACCGGCCGAAGTGCGATGCTTGCTCGACGCACCGGTCCGTCACGCACGGGGAGTAGAACGGGGTCAGGTAGTGGAACTGGTCCACCCAGTACCACTTGTGCATGAAGACCCGGACCGTCGCGTACGCCACCCAGGCGCTGAGACCGATCACGGTGATCAGCGGGGCGAACCACCAGCGGTCGGTACGCAACGTCTTCGCCGCGATGGCGGCGCGCGCCCGCGCTCCCCGCGGCCTCGTTGCCGTTGAAGTCATTCGAGTCGTCTCCTCGACGGGCCCGTACGGGCGGGCTGGTCTCTCTCCGGTCGGCACGCGGACCGGCGAACCCGCACCCGCTGCCACGTCATGCGCACACCAACGACCACGCCGGATCGACCGACGCAGCTAAGTGACACACGTTACGCCGATCTCTGCGGGCCGTCCGCGCAAGGGAGTGTCCCGTGTGTCTGGCCTGCGGAAAAGCCCTCAGTGCGCGGGTTGTGCGGCGCGTCGTCGGGAACGTCAGCCGGAGGCGCCGCCGGTGAAGTGCCAGGACGCGAGCCGCACCGACGGCGCCGCCCACCACGCGCCGTCCACCCGGTCCGGTTGACGCACCGCCCGCGAGCCCAGCCCGAGCACCGCGCCCGGCCCCAGCGCCCGGGGGTACGACTCGGTGAACCGCAGGTCGCGGACCGCCCGGACGACAGTGCCGTCCTCGATCAGCCAGACCCCGTTGCGGGTCAACCCGGTGACGACGAGGCTCTTCGGGTCGAGCACCCGCGTGTACCACAGATCGGTGACCAGCAGCCCGCGTCGCACCCCGGCGACCAGGGCCGCGGTGTCCGTGTCCACCACCGCGCCGGCCGCCGCGCCAGTGGTGCTCCGGCCCACCGCGCTGGCCGGGCCCGCCGCCGCGGGAGAGAGCCGCAGGTTGCGGGCCATCGGACCCCAGGTGGCGCCGCCCGCGATCGCGTGCCCGGTGGACTGCGCGCCCGCCTCGGCGGCGGTCCTGCGGTCGTGCGCGACCGCCAGCGTGGTGCCCGCCTCGACCAGGGTCACCGCCCGCCGGCCGGTGCCCTCGGCGTCGAACGGCAGACCCGACGCGCCGAGCGGGTCGTCCACCAGGGTCACCTGCCGGTCGAACTGGGCCGCGCCCGGCTCGGCGAAGGACTGCCGCTCCGCGTACCGCTTGCCGTTGAAGCCGAACCAGGACAGGTTCTGCAGCAGGTCCGCCACGGCGGCCGGCTCGAACACCACCTCGTAGCGCCCCGGCGGCAGCTCGACCGGATCGGCCGCCGCCTGCGCCTTCGCGGCGGCGTGCGCGCCCAGCTCCGTACCGTCGAGGTCGGACAGCCGGTCGACGCAGCGTCGGGCCACCCCGTCCGCGCCGTCGCGCCGGGCAATGCCGTCCATCGCCGCCTCCGCCGAGCGACCGTACGCGGTGTGCCCGGCCGAGTTGGCGAACGCCGACGAGCGGTGCGCGGTGCGGCAGTAGCCCGCGGTGGTGAGGCCACCTGCGGCGGCCACGAACGCGCCGACCCGGTCGGCCCGCTGGTCCGGCTCGGCGTGGGCGGTGGCCTCGTCGACGGGCGGGGCGTCCGGCGCGGGCGTCGGCGGGGTCAGCCCCGGCCAGCCGGGGTCGGGCGGGCAGAGCCGCGCCGCCGCCAAGGTGCGCTCCACCAGCGCACCCAACCCGTCGGTGGTGACCACGCTGCCGCTGCCGGCGGCGGTGCGCCCGTCGACGTGCACCCGCAGCCGGACCCCGACGGTGGACTCGGCGACGTTCTGATGGATGGCCGAGTTGGCGAACCGGGTCAGTGCCAGATCCGCCCGGGTCACCACGGCCTCGGCCTGCGCGGCCGGCCCGCCGAGGCGTCGAACCAGCTCGATGACCTGCCCGGCCAGCTCCAGCTCACTCCTCGCGCTCACGCTGAACCACCTTCCGTTCGCGACTGCGGGGCTCGCAAAACCGGCTCACTCCTCGCGCTCACGCTGAACCACCTTCCGTTCGCGACTGCGGGGCTCGCAAAACCGGCTCACTCCTCGCGCTCACGCTGAACCACCTTCCGTTCGCGACTGCGGGGCTCGCAAAACCGGCTCACTCCTCGCGCTCACGCTGACACCCCCACGCGGACGTTGCGGAAGCGGGCCGGCGCGGCCGGATGGCCGGTGTGCCCGATCTGGCCCGGCTGGCCCTTTCCGCAGTTGGGCGTCCCCCACGGCACCGTCTCGCCGGAGAGCATGTCCATCGAGCGCCAGAACAGCGGGCCGATCCCCGTGTACGTGGGATTGCGCAGCATCCGCCCCCGGCGACCCTTCTTGATCTCCCAGCCGACCTCGCAGCCGAACTGGAAGTTGAGTCGCTTGTCGTCGATCGACCAGGACCGGTTGAGGTCCATCAGCACGCCGTCGTCGGTGGCCGCGATGATCTCCTCCAGGGTGTGCGGGCCCGGTTCCAGGCCGACGTTGGTCATCCGCACCATCGGCAGTCGGGCCCACCCGTCGGCGCGGACGCTGCCGCCGTAGTCGAGGCCGGCCACTGCGGCCGAGTCCCGGCCGGCGAGCACTCCCACCCAGCGACCGTCGCGCACCGCGTCCCGCTTGACCGCGGGGGAACCCTCGTCGTCGAAGCCGAAACTGCCCAGCGCGCCGGGGATCGTCGGGTCGATGGTGATGTTCATCAGCTCGGAGCCGTAGCGCAGCGAGCCGAGCTGGGCCAGGTCCAGCCAGGACGTGCCGGCGAACGCGGCCTCCCAGCCGAGGATCCGGTCCAGTTCGATGGCGTGCCCGACCGACTCGTGGATCTGCAGGGCCAACTGCTCGCCGCCGAGGATCAGATCCGTCTCGCCGGCCGGGCACTGCGGCGCGGTGAGCAGCGCCCGGGACTCCTCGGCGATCTGCGCGGCGTGCGCGGCCAGGTCGAGCGACTCGACCAGCTCCCAGCCGGTGGTGCCGTACTGCCCTCGGTAGCTGGGCCAGGAGCGCCGCTGCGTCTCGCCGTCACCGATCGAGGTGGCCGAGATGCCGCCGCCGCACTCGCGGATCCGTTGGTCGATCCGGTGGCCCTCGCTGGAGACGAACCACTTCGCGGTGTCCCAGATCTGGTAGAGCCCCTCGGCCAGGTCGGCGCCGTGCTCGGCCATCGTGCGGGTCGCGGCGACCAGCAGGTCGCCCTTGTCCGACAGGGGCACCCCGAGCGGGTCGATCCGGCAGTCCGAGGCCCAGCTCGCCGCGACCGCCTCGACCGCGACCAGGTCGACCGGCGGGCCGGGCACCCGCGCGCTCGCCATCGCGGTCCGGGCCGCGCGCCGGCCGGCGTCGCGGGCGGCGGCGTCCGACAGATCGGGTACGGCGTGAAAGCCCCAGCTCGCGCCGACCAGCGCCCGGACGCCCAGCCCGATGCTCTCGTCCTGGGTCAGTTCCTCCACGTCGCCGTTGCGTGCGGTCATCGACTCGTAGCGGCGGTGCATCACCCGCGCGTCGGCGTACCGCGCTCCCGCGTCGAGGGCGGCCTGGACGGCGGCGCTGGCCGCGTCGAACTCGGTCATGGACCGACCCTAGGCCAACCGACCGACACCCGTCAGGGGACGAGATCCTCCGGCCGGATCGTGGCCCGCACCGGCTCCGTCAGCTCCAACACCTCACCGGCCCTGGTCGTCGAGCGCTCAACGTAGTGGGCACCCCTGTCCGCTCCGGCGTTGGGATCGCCAAGGTGAGTCAGCAAGATCGCGCTCGATCGTAGATTTGTGCCGCTCGGCGCGTCGCAAGATCGCGCAACATCCTTGTTGCAGTGGTATCGACGTGTCGGTGATGCCCCTACATCCTGGTTCAAGCATGACCTTGAAGGCGGCAGGCGCCCCAACCCCGCTTCCGATCGGCGGAGCGGGGTGTTCGTCCTCAAGACCCGCGCGGGGCGCGGGGCGCGGGCATGAACGGGCGTGGATGGCGAGGTGAGGGGTGTTCAGGCCGATGCGGACTCGTTACGCTCGGGCCCGCTGACACGTGCCGACTTTGTAGCTTATTTTCACCCTCGGGACTTTGTTGTAAGTTCTCTTCGTCACTGAGGGAGGTGGCCGTGGACAGCTCGGAACCGTCGCCGTCCGGGGACCCGGACGACCGTCCCGCCGTGCCGGCGCAGCGCTCCGACCAGGACGCCTACCTGCGGGTGAGTGACCTGCGGGTCCGGTTCGACACCTCCGACGGCGTGGTGCGCGCGGTCGACGGGGTGTCGTTCGCCGTCGAGCGGGGCCGCACTCTCGGCATCGTCGGCGAGTCCGGCTCCGGCAAGAGCGTCACGTCGCTGGCCATCCTCGGCCTGCATGACCCCAAGCGGGCCACGATCACCGGCGAGATCTCCGTCGGCGGCCGGCAGCTGGTCGGCCTGTCCGACGAGGAGGTACGCCGGCTGCGCGGCCGGGACATGGCGATGATCTTCCAGGATCCGCTGTCCGCGCTGCACCCGTACTACAGCGTCGGTCGGCAGATCGCCGAGGCGTACCGGGTGCACCACCCGAAGGCCAACCGCCGCGAGGCCCGCCAGCGCGCGGTGGACATGCTGGACCGGGTCGGCATCCCGCAGGCGGCCCGCCGCTTCGAGGCGTACCCGCACGAGTTCTCCGGCGGGATGCGCCAACGGGCGATGATCGCGATGTCCCTGGTCAACGACCCCGCGCTGCTGATCGCCGACGAGCCGACCACCGCGCTGGACGTCACCGTGCAGGCGCAGATCCTGGACCTGCTCGCCGACCTCCAGGCCGAGTTCCACTCCGCGATCATCCTGATCACCCACGACCTCGGCGTCGTCGGCCAGGTCGCCGACGAGGTGCTGGTGATGTACGGCGGACGCGCCGTCGAGCACGGCAGCGTCGAGCAGGTGCTCCGCTCGCCGCAGCATCCGTACACCTGGGGGTTGCTCTCCAGCGTGCCGTCGCTGCACGGCGACGCGGACGCGGACCTTGTGCCCATTCCCGGCAACCCGCCCAGCCTGATCAACCTGCCGACCGGCTGCGCCTTCCACCCGCGCTGCCGGTACGACGACCGCGCCGGCGACCGGTCCCGCACCCAGGTGCCCGAGCTGCGCGCGGCCGGGGCGGACGGCCACCTGGTGGCCTGCCACCTGAGCGCCGAGGAACGCGCCGCGATCTACGCCGAGAACGTGGCATCAGTGGGGGTGGCCCGATGACCGACGAACCACTGCTGCGCGTGCGCGGGCTGACCAAGCACTTCCCGGTCCGTCAGGGGCTGCGCGGCACCGGCCTGGTGCGTGCGGTCGACGGTCTCGACTTCGACGTGCGCCCCGGCGAGACGCTCGGCCTGGTGGGGGAGTCCGGCTGCGGCAAGACGACCACCGGTCGGATGCTGGTGCGGCTGCTGGAGCCGACCGCCGGCAGCATCGAGTTCGAGGGGCGGGACATCACCCACGCCGGGCGACGGGAGCTGCGACCGCTGCGCCAGGAACTCCAGATCATCTTCCAGGACCCGTACGCGTCGCTGAACCCCCGCCACACGGTGGGCCGGATCGTGGCGATGCCGTTGCAGGTCAACGGGATCAAGCCGCCGGGCGGGATCAAGGCGCGGGTGCAGGAGCTGCTGGAACTGGTCGGGCTGAACCCGGAGCACTACAACAGGTATCCGCACGAGTTCTCCGGCGGCCAGCGCCAGCGCATCGGCATCGCCCGCGCGTTGGCCCTGCGGCCCAAGCTGATCGTCGCCGACGAGCCGGTGTCCGCCCTGGACGTCTCGATCCAGGCGCAGGTCGTCAACCTGCTGCGCGACCTGCAACGGGAGCTGGGCCTGGCGTTCGTGTTCATCGCGCACGACCTCGCCGTGGTCCGGCACTTCTGCCAACGGGTGGCGGTCATGTACCTGGGGCGGATCGTCGAGCTCGGCGACCGGGCGGACATCTACGAGCGCCCGCAGCATCCGTACACCCGGGCTCTGCTCTCGGCCATCCCGGACGTCACGCAGCTCGGCCCGGCGGGCCGGATCCGGCTGACCGGCGACGTGCCCACCCCGCTGGACCCGCCGTCGGGCTGCCGGTTCCGCACCCGGTGCTGGAAGGCGCAGGACATCTGCGCCACCGAGGCGCCGGCGCTGGTGCCGCGCGACGGCGGCCGGCAGGCCACCGCGTGTCACTTCCCCGAAGGGGAATCAGCCGGCACGAGCCGCGAAGGGGAAGCGGCCGGAGGGGCGACTGACGCGATCATCGAGGAGGTGTCGTCGTGAGCCTTTCCCCGGTGGAGGGTGTGGCGCTGGCCGAGATCGAGTCCAGCGCGGACGCGGGCGGGCCCGGAATCAAGGGTGTCGTCGGGCGTTCACCCGGTCAGCTCGCCTGGCTGCGGCTACGCCGCGACCGGACGGCGGTGGTCAGCGGCGTACTCCTGGTGTTCTTCATGGTGTTGGGGTTGGCCGCCCCGCTGGTCGAGATGGTGTACGGGATCGGGCCGCGCGAGCAGTTCCAGAACCTGCTGGACGGCTTCGGCATGCCGCTGGGTTACGTCGGCGGTGTCACCGGGGACCACTGGTTCGGGCTGGAGCCCGGGTTGGGCCGGGACATCTTCATCCGGTTGATCTACGGGCTGCGGACGTCGCTGTTCATCGCGTTCGCCGCGGCGCTGATCACCGCCACGATCGGCATCGTGCTCGGCGCGCTCGCCGGTTACCTGGGCGGCTGGCTCGACGCGGTGATCAACTGGATCACCGACCTGACCCTCGCCATGCCGTTCCTGATCATCGCGCTGGCGCTCACCCCAGCCATCACGCTGCGCTTCTACGGCGAGCGGGGGCAGGTGTCGTCCGCCTTCGGGGTGGGTGTGCTGATCGCCGTGTTCGCCATCTTCGGCTGGACCAGCACGGCCCGGCTGGTACGCGGGCAGGTCATCGCGCTGCGCGAGCGGGAGTTCGTGGAGGCCGCCAAGGCCAGCGGCGCCGGGTTGGGGCACATCATCTTCCGGCAGCTCCTGCCGAACATCTGGGCGCCGATCCTGGTCTCGTTCTCCCTCGCCGTGCCGCAGTTCATCACCAGCGAGGCCGCGCTGTCGTTCATCGGCGTCGGGCTCAGCGACGAGACGCCCAGCTTCGGCCGGATGATCTACGACAGTCTGGACTTCCTCCAGACCGACCCGGCGTACGTGTTCTTCCCGGGCATCACGATCTTCGCGCTGGTGTTCGCCTTCAACCTCTTCGGCGACGCGTTGCGGGACGCGCTCGACCCGAAGTCGTCCCGGTAGGGGTGGACTCATGTCACGGTTTCTGATCAAGCGGCTGCTCTCCGCCACGCTGACCCTGTTCGCGGTGAGCGTGCTGACCTTCCTGATGTTCTTCGCCCTGCCGCGTGACCCCGTGACCGGCATGTGCCCGAAGAACTGCAACCCGGAGCGGCTCGAGCGCGTCCGCGACGACCTAGGCCTCAACGACCCGCTGATCAGCCAGTACGCCGGTTACATGAAGGGCATCGTCACCGGTCGTGACCTGGGCAGCGCCCAGGGCGGCCGGTGCGACGCCCCCTGCCTGGGCTGGTCGTACGTCTCCAACGAGGCGGTCTCGGACACCATCGCCCGGGTGCTGCCGGTGACGCTGAGCATCGTGATCCCCGCGGCGATCCTCTGGCTGCTGCTCGGGGTGGGGCTGGGCATGATCTCGGCGCTGCGCCGGGGCACCTGGCTGGACCGCCTGGCCATCGGCTTCTCACTGACCGGCGCGTCGTTGCAGCTCTACTTCGTGGGCGCGGTGCTGCTGCTGGTGTTCGTCTACAACCTGCGGCTGCTGCCGGTGCCCAGCTACACCTCCCTGTTCGACAATCCGGCGAAGTGGGCCAGTGGGCTGGTGCTCGCCTGGGTGGCGCTGGCCTTCCTCTTCTCGGCCATCTACGCCCGGTTGTCGCGGGCGCAGATGCTGGAGACGCTGTCGGAGGACTTCGTCCGGACCGCACGGGCCAAGGGCCTGGCCAAACCCACCGTGTACGGGCGGCACGCGCTGCGCGCGGCGATCACCCCGGTGGTGACCATCGCCGGCCTGGACGTGGGCGGGGCGCTGGGCGGCACGGTGATCACCGAGACGACGTTCGGCATCCAGGGGCTGGGGCGTACGGCAGTGGACGCGGTGCGCTCCGGCGACCTGCCCACCATCATGGCCACCGTGCTGATCGCGGCCGTCTTCGTGGTGCTGGCGAATGTCCTGGTGGACCTGCTCTACGCGGCCATCGACCCCCGGGTCCGGCTGCGCTGACGTGTTGGACGGTCACTGCACGGCTGGTGGCGAAATTTATCGACAACTGTTACACAACTCGTAGGTTTTCTTCCTTACGATCCTCGGGACGTCGGCGGTTCTCGCCCCGGCGAAACCGCACGGCACATGGGTGAAGGGGGTACTTCATGAGACCACGCGTGGTGGCTGCCGCAGGCGGCGCGATCGCTCTGGTGGTGGCATTGGGTGCGTGCTCGAAGAACACGGGCGAGGGCACCACCGTGGACACCGAACGGCAGCAGACCGGGGTCATCGCGACCGACCCGAAGGACTCGCAGGGCCCGGCTGCGGAGGTGAGCGGCGCCGCGAAGGGCGGCACCTTCACCATCATCCGGGAGTCGCCGATCTCCCACCTGGACCCGCAGCGGACGTACTCGTTCGCCGGTCTGATGACCAACCCGCTCTTCGCCCGCTACCTGACCACCTGGAAGGACGACGGCAAGGGCGGCCTCGTCCTCGTCGGTGACCTGGCCGAGACGCCGGGCAAGAACGTCAACAACGACTGCAAGGTCTGGGAATTCACCGTCAAGGACGGGGTGAAGTTCGAGGACGGACGGCCGATCACCTCCAAGGAGATCGCGTACGGCATCGCCCGCTCCTTCGACCCGGACCTGTCCGGCGGCCCCACCTACATCCAGGAGTGGCTGGCCGACACCCCGCAGTTCGACACCAAGTGGGACTTCAAGAAGAACAAGACGTCGCTGCCGCCGGGCCTCACCACGCCGGACGCCAAGACGCTGCGCTTCGAGTTCTCCAAGCCCCGCTGTGACCTGCCGTTCGCGGTCTCGCTGCCGACCACCGCGCCGCTGCCGGCGGACAAGGACACCGGCGTCGACCTGGACAAGCAGCCGTTCTCGTCCGGCCCGTACAAGGTCGCCAAGAACCAGGTCGGCGTTCAGATCACCCTGGACCGCAACCCCAACTGGGACCCGAAGACCGACCCGGTCCGGCACCAGTACCCGGACCAGTTCGTGTGGACCTTCGGCCCGACCGCGGACGCCGCCAACAACCGGGTGATCGCCGACAACGGCGCGGACCAGAGCGCGCTCGCCTTCAACACCGTGCCCGCCTCGCTGGTCGCCAAGGTGGCCGGGGACGCCGCGCTCAAGTCGCGCACCATCCTCTCCCCGACGCCGAGCGCCAACCAGCTCGTCATCAACAACCAGCGGGTCACCGACCTGAAGGTGCGTCAGGCGCTCAACTACGCCATCGACCGCGAGGGCCTCATCAAGGCGATGGGCGGGCAGACCGTCGCCGCGCCGATGACCACGCTGATGCCGTCGGCCACGATCGGCTACAAGGCGTACGACGCGTACCCGGCGGGCGCCAACGGCAACGTCGACAAGGCCAAGGAACTGCTCGGCGGCAAGACGCCCGAGCTGGTCCTCGGTGTCGCCGACAACTCGACCGAGCAGCAGCAGGGCGCGCAGCTCAAGGCCAACCTGGAGCGGGCTGGCTTCAAGATCACGCTGCGGAACATCTCGGACGACGCGAAGCTCGACGAGATCAAGAAGAAGGACAACCCCTGGGACCTGTACATCGGTAACTGGGCGGCGGACTGGCCCAGCGGGGCGTCGATCCTGCCGGTGCTCTACGACGGCCGCACCATCAAGGCCGAGGGCAACAGCGACCAGTCCTACTTCAACGACCCGGCGATCAACGCCGAGATGGACCGCATCTCGGCCATGCCAGCCGGCGAGCAGGGCCCGGAGTGGGCCAAGCTCGACGAGCGGATCATGAAGGAGCACGCGCCGGTGGTGCCGCTCTTCGTCGACGTGGCCTACAACGTGCACGGGTCCAAGGCCGGCGGGGTCTTCATCTCCAGCGTCTTCGGCTACCCGTCGTTCGTCAACGCGTACGTCAAGCCGTAGGCATCTCGCAGGCAGGCAGGGCCCCCTTCCGGCAGCGTCGCCGGGAGGGGGCCCTCGCCCTTTGCGCCGGTCGACTCACTGGTCCAATCCGGCGGCGCTCGACTCCGATCGGACGCGGCCAGGTGCGGCACAGTCGGTCGGCCCCAGAAGATCCCACCGGTTGCCGGCGATGTCGAGGAAGACCGCCACCCGGCCATAGGGCTCGCTCCGAGGCTCCCGGACGAAGGTGACGCCCGCCTCGATCATCCGCCGGTGGATGGAGTCGAAGTCGTCGACGCGGTAGAAGAACCCGACGCGGCCAGCTACCTGGTTACCGATCGCGGCGCGTTGGTCTTCTCCGTCCGCTCGGGCGAGCAGGATCCCGGTCTGGGCACCCGGCGGCCGGACGACGACCCATCGCTTGGGTCGACCGTCGGTCGTCAACGAGGGGGAGTCCTCGACGAGGTGGAAGCCCAGTATGTCGGTGAAGAACGCGATCGCGGGGTCGTACTCGTCGACGATCAGGGCAACAAGATCGATCCGCATCACGGCAGCGTACGCGGTGCCTGCCCCGGCTGGCCGCCTCCGCGCCGACAGTGGCGGATCGGTGCGGCGGGCCGGCAGTTCCACGAAGATGGGCACATGGCGGAGAGCTACCCAGATGACGGCATCGGCGACCGGGAGGCCCCCGCGCAGGCCGTTCCCGGCCTGCGTCCCGAGACCGAAGGCGCCGCCGACGCCGCATCGCGCACGCTCGACGTCGATGGCGAGACGTTCGCTCTTCGCCCGAACGACTGCGATGGCACCGACTACATGTGGCTCAGCGGGCCGAACCCCGGCTACGGCTTCGGCATGAGTCCCACCGCCGGCCTGTCGGTCGATGAGCACCGGGAGAACATTCGCGACTTCCTGGCCATGGTCGACCCCACGACCGGCCGCATCGAAGACGACTGACACGACCGCGACGCCGCCGGCTGCCGGCTCGCGCTGCGTCCGAATGTCACGGGGAGCGCCGAGGCGCTCTCCCGACGGAGGCGGGTGATGATGGCTCCAACGCTGTTTCTGACGGTGGGCCTGCCGTGCACCGGGAAGACCACAGCCGCCCGGCGTATGGAGGCCGAGTGCAGGGCCCTTCGCCTGACGAAGGACGAGTGGGTGAAGGCACTCTACGGTCCCGAGAATCCGCCAGCGGCTCAGGACGTGATCGAGGGACGGCTCATCGAGATCGGGCTGCGCGCTCTCGAACTCGGCAACAATGTGGTGATCGACTACGGCCTGTGGAGTCGGGACGAGCGCTCCGCCCTACGGCAGGCCGCTGCGGACCTGGGCGCGACGGTGCAGATGCGCTACTTCGAACTCACCCCTGCCGAGCAGCGCCGACGAATCGATGAGCGCCAGGCCGAAGCGCCACACACGACATGGCCCATGTCCGACGAGGAACTCGCCGAGTGGACTGCCAGCATCGACATCCCCACGCCAGGTGAGCTGGACGGCAGCGAACCCATCGACGACCCGCCGGCTGGATTCGCTAGCTGGAACGAGTGGCGCACACATCGCTGGCCACCGTCGGTCTCCCTGCGGGCCTGATACCGCAGCGACCACACCGCCGCCTACGAAGCCACCGCGACCCACTCGGTACCGGCCCGGCGGGTAGCCTGACACCGCCGAGCGCACCGTCCTGGTCGAGTTCGACAGCTTCGAACAGGCCGTCGCGGCACACGAGAGCGAGGCCTACCAGGAGGCGTTGGCCGCCCTCTCCGACGGAGTCGAGCGCGACTTCCGCATCATCGAAGGCATCGACTGACCGGGGTCGACCGCGCCGACGCCGGCGCGCAGCAGCAGCATGGAACGGGCCGCTCAGCGCGCCGTGTTCAAATAACGCAGCACGGCGAGTACCCGCCGGTGGTCGGTCCGCGCCTGGGGTAGGTCCAGCTTGGTGAAGATGGCTGTCACATGCTTCTCCACGCTGCGCGGGGCGAGGTGGAGCGACTCGCAGATGGCAGCGTTGGACCGGCCCTCGGCAACCATGCCCAGGACCTCTCGTTCCCGCTCGCTGAGGCGGGCGACGCCCGCGTCCACGGCCGGCGCCGCCAGCAACTGCCGCACCACCTCCGGGTCCAGCGCCGTTCCGCCCGCGGCCACCCTGCGCAGCGCGTCGACGAAGTCGTCGGTGCTGACGATGCGGTCCTTCAACAGGTACCCGACCCGCTCGGGGTGCTCGGCGATCAGTTGCCGCGCGTACCGGGTCTCCACCCACTGGGAGAAGACCAACACGGCGATGTCCGGGTGCGCCGCCCGGATCGCCAGTGCCGCCCGCAACCCTTCGTCGGTGAAGGTCGGTGGCATCCGCACGTCGACCACCGCCGCGTCCGGCCGGTGCTCGCCGACCGCCGCCCGCAGGTCGTCACCGTTGTCCACAGTCGACACGACGGTGATCCCGTGGTCGGTCAGCAGCAATCTGATCCCGTCGCGCAGTAACGGGTTGTCCTCGGCGATCACTACTCGCATGGCAACTCCACGGTGATGGTTGTCGGCCCACCCGACGGGCTGTCCACCCGCAGCGCGCCGTCGAGCGACTCGGCCCGCCGGATCAGCCCGGCCAGACCCGTGCCCCTGCCGCCGGGCCTCGCCCCGCCGCCACCGTCGTCGGTGACAGTCAGGCGCAGCAGTCCACCCAGCGCGCGAAGGTCCAGCCGGATCCGGCTGGCCGCGGCGTGCTTCGCCACGTTGGTGAGCAGTTCGGCGGCGCTGAAGTAGAGCGCCGACTCCGTCTCGGGCGGTGGCCGCCGGGGCAGGTCCACGTGCACGACGACGGGCACCGCGCTGCGGGCGGCCAGGGTCTCGATCGCGGTGCTCAGGCCAGCGTCCAGCGCGGGTGGGTGGATGCCCCGCACGATGTCCCGTAGTTCGGAAAGCGCCTCCACCACCGTGCCCCGCGCGTCCGCCACCATCGTCCGCAGCTCCGGCTCGCCGGCTCGCCGCTCGATGCGCGACAGTGCCACGCCCAGCGCGACCAGCCGGGCCTGCGGACCGTCGTGCAGGTCCCGCTCCACCCGCCGCAACAGCGCTGCGGCGTCCGCCCGCAGCGCGGCCCGGCTGGCCTCCAGCGCCGCTATCCGGGCTCGTTCCGGGCCCGGCTCCAGCAGCGCACCCACCAATCGCCGGTCCAGCCACACGACGAGCCGGAAGTACCACGGAAACACCAGCAGCGCGGCCAGCCCCTGCGCGGCCAGACCCCACGGGCCACCCCAGGGCGGATCCTGCGGAAACCAGTGGATCCACAGGGGATTGGTCAGCCCCAGCAGCCCACCGGCGATGAGGACTCCGCCGAGGTAGGCCGCCGCGGCCATCAGGGGCAGCCGAGCGAAGCAGTACGCGAGGGCCTTCCATGCGCTGGCGTCCGTGAGCACCGCGCCGGCCCAGCGCACCGGACCCGGCCCGCTGCGGCGCAGGGGCGGCGGGTTCGGCCAACTCCAGCCGAGGAACAGCCGGGCCGGCCCCCGGAAGTACCGGACTGTCAACCGGGCCAGCACCAGCACACCGGTCAGCAGCGGTAGCCCGATCGTCAGCAGCGACAGCGCGGAGAAGACCAGCCCCAGCAGTGCCAGCACGAACGTCGGCACGGCGAGTACGGTGCCGGTGACCGCGTATCCGACCTCGCGCCAGGTCCGCGCGGCCACCGGCGCGCGTACGACTCTGCCGGCGATCGATCTCACGGGTCCACTGCCAGCGACTCCACCGCCGGGCGGCGCATCGCGACCAGCGCCGGCACCACGGTGCCCAGCAGAACCAGCCCGATCACCGCGGCCACGCCGATGGTCAGCTGCCCGGTCGGCAGGTACGGCATCCACGTGCCCAGCATGCCGTGCAGCATCGGCACCACGGTGACCATCGCGACCACCGTACCCACCACCAGAGCGGTCACGGTCACCATCAGGGCCTCGCAGACGACAACGGTCAGCGCCCGCATCCTGCTCGCGCCGACCAGTCGGGTCACGGCAAGCTCCCGACGTCGGGCCAGTAGCACGGTCACCAGCGTGTTCACCGCGGCGACCGCAGCGAAGCCGACGTAGACGGCGGTCCCGGAGTACTCCGTCCACACCTGTGCCGGTGGGTCGGGCGCGGCGCGCACGTGTACGGACGTGGTGTGGGTAACCACCTTCACCATGGCGAAGGCAATCGCGAGGACCAGCGGTACCAGGGCGCCGGACAGCGCCTTGGCTCGCACCGCGAGATTGTCCGCGGCCAGCGCCCCGGTACCCCCGAACAGTCGCGCCACCGGGGCGGTCAGCCGCAACAGGACCGGGCCGAGGAAGCCGGCCCCCACGCACATCGCCAGCATCGTGAAGAAGCTCGACTCGCCGGCCTTGGCCGGGTCGCCGTTGGCGATGAGGATCGACAACACCACGCCGCCGGCCACGAGCACCACCCCGATCGCGGTACGCACGAAGCTGACCCGGCGTCGCGGGACGGCCGTCTCGGTCAGCGCGGCGGCGGGGCGTACTCGGGCCGGGCGTACCGCCGCGACAAGCGCGCCGACCAGCGACGCCCCGACGGTGATGCCCAACGCGGCGGGCAGCGCCGCAGCCGACGGATGGAACGTCACGCCGGGTGGGATCGCGCCGTGGCCGGTGAGCCCCGCCAACCAGGCGCGGGCCAGCAGGGCACCGAGCGGCACCCCGAGCGCGGTCGCCGGCACCGCCACCGCGGCGGCCTGGGCCGCCACCGCGCGGCGTACCCGCCCGGGGGTGGCACCGACCGCCCGCACCAGCGCGATGTCCCGGCCCTGTCGGGCGATCGACGACGTCATGGTCAGCCCGACGATCAACGCGGTCAGGTACACCGACACCACAACGAACAGCACGGCCATCTCGGGGAGCCCGCTCTCGGTCAGCGCCTGCCGAGCGGTCGGGTCCAACCGCGCGCCGGACATCGAGGAACTGGCGCCGAGCGCCCCGGACACCAGCGCGGCGGCCAGGCACTGCGTGACGAACGGTCCAGCGAAGGCCCAAGGCTGCCTGCGCAGCGCCTGCCTGGTCAGCCCGGCGCTCACCGGAGGACCGCCGGGTCCGTCACGGTGGCGCGCAGCCGCTCCGCGATGCTCGTCGTGTCGGGCGTCGGGCCGTCCGCCACCACCTCGCCGTCGCGCAGCAGGATGAGCCGGTCGCTCCAGGCCGCTGCCATCGGGTCGTGGGTGACCATCACCACCGCCACCCGGGCCTGGTCCACCCCGCTGCGGAACAACTGGAGTATCTGCTCGCCGGTGGCCGGATCCAACGCCCCGGTCGGCTCGTCCGCGAACACCACTGCCGGACGGCCAGCCAGCGCGCGGGCGATGGCGACCCGCTGGCGCTGGCCACCGGACAACTCGCCGACCGACCGGCCAGCCAGCCCGGAGAGCCCGACCTCGGCCAGCACCTCGTCGAGCGGTCGCGGGCGGGGGCCACCCAGCCGGCGGGGCAGCAGCACGTTCTGCCGCACCGTCAGTTCCGACAGCAGGTTGTACGACTGGAAGACGAAACCCACCCGGTCGCGGCGCAGCCGGGTCAGCGCACCTTCGCGCATCCGCGTGACGTCCCGGTCAACCAGCCGGACCCGGCCCGACGTCGGCCGGTCCAGCCCGGCCGCGCACTGCAACAGGGTGCTCTTGCCCGACCCGGTCGCGCCCATCACCGCGACGAACGTGCCGGCCGACACCACGAGTGAGACGCCGCGAAGAGCGGCGACCGGCCGGCGGCGCGAGCCGTAGGTGCGGGTCACCCCGTCGAGTTCCACCACGTTGTCCATGCGTTCCAGCCTCGGCGCCGGCGGCGTCACGGACATCCGGGCCGCCCGAACGGTACGGGTGCGGTTATCCGTACCGTCGCACTATCCGGCGTTGCCAGTGGCCGCCTCCGGGCCGACGGAGCGCGGCAGCACCACCGCCTGGGCGGCGATGACGCGTTCGCCGTCGAAGGTCAGCGCCGGCGAGCCGTGCAGCCGATAGCCCTGATCGAGGAGCGCGCTGACGCGGGCGCAGAATTCGGCGTCATCTCGTCCGGTGATGAGGCGGTAGCCGAGTGGCTTCGTGAGGTCCGACATCGTCGCATTGTCCCTGCCCGGCGACCCAAGCCGCGCCCCGGCTGGTTTTGTGGGCGCTGCGGCTACTGCGCCTCGGCCGCTCGGCCGTTGACCCCGTCACATCGATCTGTTTGGCTGCCTTCGCGATGACCTTGAAAGCCCCTCACAAACGGGAGATAGTCATGTCATTCGGTGCCGCCATCAAATCGGTCTTCAGTCAGTACGTCGGTTTCACGGGTCGGGCCCGCCGGTCTGAGTACTGGTGGTTCGCCCTGTTCTCCGTCCTCGTCGGTATTATCGCGGCCATTCTGGACAGCGCTCTCGGATTGACCTTCGTGGACGGTTCGACGAGCGGTGTCATCGGTCTTATCGCCTCCCTGGTGCTGCTGCTGCCGACGCTCGCTGTCGCGGTGCGGCGCCTGCACGACACCGACCGGACGGGGTGGTGGGTGCTGATCGGCCTGGTGCCGCTCGTGGGCGCCATCGTCCTGATCGTGTTCTTCGTGCAGGACGGCACGCCCGGAGCCAACCGTTTCGGCCCCAGCCCCAAGGGCTGACCGCTTTCCGCGCCACACCGCGCGCGGATCCGAGACCGGGCAGGAAGGTCCCCTTTCGACAGGGCTGTCGGAAGGGGACCTTCGTCGTCGTGGGCCTGCGGCGCACACCGTCGATGACGACGTCGCCGCTTTCGGTCGAGAAAGTCGTGGATTATCGGCGCGGCGACGTCGAGCTTGTCTTCCAGCAGGAAGTGGCCGGTGTCGATCAGGTGCAATTCGGCCGACGGCAGGTCGCGCCGATAGGGGTGCACCGCCTACCGCAGGTGGGTGCGGAGGAAGTCCAACTCCAGCGGCAGCAGCCGCTCGGCGGTGCCGTTCGCGGCCATGTGGGTGGCGCCGGTCAGCGGCAGCACGGCGTGCGGGCGGCCGGTGCTCAGCAGGGCCGCGGAGAGCCGGAGCGTGTGCGCGGCCACCACGTTGTCGTCGGCCAGGCCGTGCACCAGCAGCAACGGGCGGGCCTGGTCCGGCCCGGTGACCGGCTCCGCGGCCAACTCGATCAGCGAGTGGTGCGCGTACACGTCCATGCCGTCCTCCGGCAGGCCGAGATAACGCTCGGTGTACGCGCTGTCGTACAGCGCCCAGTCGGTCACCGGTGCGCCCGCGATCCCGCACTTGAACAGCTCCGGGTGGCGCAACACCGCCAACCCGGCCAGCCACCCGCCGAACGACCAGCCGCGCACCCCCACCCGGCCCAGGTCCAGGTCCGGATGCTTGCCGGCGAGCGCGGTCAGCGCGTCGATCTGGTCAGTCAGGATCACGTCGGCGACCCGCCGGTGGATCGCCTTCTCGAACGACGGCGCCACGCCCGGCGTACCCCGGTTGTCGATCGTGACCACCGCGAACCCGGCGTCGGCCCACCACTGCCGCTCCAGCCACGCGGCCCGGGCCGCCACCACCTCCTGGTGTCCCGGACCGCCGTAGATGTCCAGCAGCACCGGCAGCCGCCGACCCGTCACATGGTTGTCGGGGTAGAGCACCGCCGCCGGCAGCCGCCGGTCGGTCACCCGCTCCAGCAGGGGCAGCGGAGAGTACGGCGGGTTGGCGGCCAGTGACCGCAGCTCGGCCAGCTCCTGCCCGCCGCGCGACACCGTCCACCGCGCCCCGGCGTGATCCAGCGAGGCGGTCCCCACCACCAGGACGTCCCCGCCGACGGCAGCGGTGTGCCAGCCCGAGTCGGTGGTGAGCCGCCGGGCGTCCACCCCGCCCCCGATTGTCGTACGGACCCGGAACAGGTGCCGCTCGCTCGGCTCGCCGTCACTCGCCTCGACCAGCAGGTCGGCGGGACCGCTGACGGCCGGCAGCCGGCCCACCACCCGCCGCACGTACAGCGACGGGGGAGTGAGCAGGGTGCCGTCGGCGAACAGGCAGCGGGCGTCGTACCCGTCGTGGGCCAGTTCGCCGCCGACCAGCACCCGGCCGTCGGGCAGGTGGGCAGGTGTGCCGGCGATCGGCTCCACCCAGCGCGGATCGGCCAGCTCGGCGTGCACCTGCGTCTCACCGGTGCGCGGGTCCACCGCGAGCACCAGTCCGTGCTGCTGCGAGCGGCGCAGCACGGTGATCAGTGGGTTGCCCTCGCCCCAGCTCACCCCGGTCAGGTACGGGTAGGTCTCGCGGTCCCAGTGCACGTCGACCCAGCCGTCGTCCAGGTCCAGCAGGTGCAGGCTGACCTCGGCGTTCGGGCCGCCGGCCCGGGGGTACGCGACGGCCGTCGGCGGGCTCGCCGGCTCGGCCGGGTCGTGCAGGTGCCAGCGGTCCAGCCGGGACTCGTCCACCCGGGCGGCGAGCACCATCCGCCCGTCCGGGGCCCACCAGTAGCCCCGGTACCTGCCGAACTCCTCAGCCGCGATGTGCTCGGCCAGACCCCAGCTCACTCCGGCGTCCTCGCCGGCCAGCAGGGTGTCCGTGCCATCGGCCTCGATGACGCGCAGCTCACCCCGGCGCACGCCACCGGCCGCGTCGGTGACGTACGCCAGGCGTTCCCCGGTCGGATCCGGTCGAGGATCCAGCACCGGACCGACGGCGGCCACCTCCACCACGTCACCGTGCACCAGATCGGCCCGGAACAGCCGCCCGGCCAGCGCGAACACCGCGATCCGGCCGGCGGCGTCCAACGCGTACGAGCCGATGCCGGCGGCGGTGAGCCGCAGCCGTTCCCGTAGCGCCCGCTCACCGGGGGAGAGCGCCCGCACGTCACCCTCGTCGCCCAGCAGGGTCGCCGGGTCGGCCACCAGGCGTTCCTCGCCGGTCGCCACGTCCAGCAGCCAGAGCGCGTCCGCCGGATCCTCCGGGCCGGCGGAGCGCAGGAAGATCACCCGGGAGCCGTCTTCGGCCACGGAGACGGCGCGCGGCGCACCGTGGCTGAACCGGCGGGTGCGGGCGGCCAGCTCCGGAAAGTCCACAGGCCAAATCGTAGAGCCGCGCCGGGCGTGATGTGGCCGACCTGGGCGGACGCGTCGACGACCCCGGGAGAGAACCGCCAGTTAGAGTGACCGTCGTGACGACGTTGCCCGACCGCCGCCTGCTGCTGGTCCACGCGCACCCCGACGACGAGTCGATCGGCACCGGCTCGACCATGGCCCACTACGCCGCCGCCGGCGCACACGTCACGCTGGTGACCTGCACCCTCGGCGAGGAGGGCGAGATCCACGTACCGGCCCTCGCGCAGCTCGCCGCCGCCGAGGCCGACCAGCTCGGCGGGTACCGGATCGCCGAGCTGGCCGCCGCCTGCGCTGCGCTCGGCGTCAGCGACCACCGTTTCCTCGGTGGCGCCGGCCGCTACCGCGACTCGGGGATGATGGGCCTCGCGACGAACGACCACCCCCGCGCCTTCTGGCAGGCCGACCTCGACGAGGCCGCCGGGCACCTGGTGGAGGTCATGCGGGAGGTACGCCCCCAGGTGCTGATCACGTACGACCCGAACGGCTTCTACGGTCACCCCGACCACATCCAGGCGCACCGGGTGGCGATGCGCGCCGTCGAGCTGGCCGCCGTCGAGGGCTGCGCCCCGGCGAAGGTCTACTGGACGGCGATGCCGCTCAGCGTGCTGGAGGCCGGCATGGCGCACTTCGCCGAATCCTCGGACAACCCGTTCGCCGGCATCCAGGACCTGGCCGAGCTGCCCTTCGGCACCCCGGACGACCAGATCGCCGCCCGGATCGACGGCACCGACCAGCACGCGGCCAAGGAGGCGGCGATGCGGGCGCACGCCACCCAGATCCCGGCCACCTCCTGGCTCTACTCGATCGCCGGCAACTTCGGGGGCGAGTTCATGGGCGTGGAGTTCTTCACCCTCGCGGTCGGTGCGAAGGGCCCGGGCGTCGGCCCGTACGGCTGGGAGGACGACCTCTTCGCCGGGCTGCCCTCGGAGGTTCCCGTGGACCGGTCCCCGCTCGCGGCGGCCGGTCTCCGGTGACGCTCCCCGCCGCGCCGATGTCGGTAGTGAACGACCAGGACACCCCGCCCGAGGCGGGGCCACCGCCGCGACTGCTGGACCTGGGTCTGCGGCTGGCCGGCGCGGTCGTCGTGATGGTGGCGGGGGTCGTGACCGGTGTGCTGGAGCTGCTGCTCGCCACCCTCCGGGTCGGTGGGCAGCTCATCGGGGTCTCGGCACTGCTCGCCGTCGGCGCCAACATCGTGCTGAGCTGGTTCGCGCACGAGGCGGTCGGCCGTCGCTGGGCGGTGGCGCTGCCGGCGGTGCCGTGGTTCGCCCTGATGGCGGTGGCCGCCATCCGCACCACCGAGGGCGATCTGCTGCTGGCCGGCGACAACTGGGTCGGCCTGGCGATGATCGTGGCCGGCGCCATGACGTTCGCCGTGATGGGTTTCCGGCAGATCCTCGCCCCGCCGCCCACGCTCGGTCGTTGGTGACGCCACACAGGTACGGGTGGTAGATATTCCTGCCAGGGATGTGGCCCCGCAGACGGGGCGTACGGCAGGAGGTCGTGCGATGGACAGACGGTGGCGGACCATCGGGGTGCTCGCGGGAGGGCTGTTCGCGGTCAACCTGGTCGCCCGGCTGGTCACCCGGTTCGCTTTCGACGGTGACGACGCCGCGGCCGACCGGGTGTCGCTGGCGATGTTCGTGGTGATCGGATTGACAATGGCCGCGATCGCCTTCCGCTGGGGACGCGTGCGGCCGCTGGCCGTGTGGGCGGGCGACGTGGCGGTCGTGGTGCTGGTGGCCATGGCCCTGACCGTGCTGGTCGGCCCGCTGGTGGTCGGTCACAACCCGTTCGCCGACGGCGCGGGCACGTTCTTCGCCCAGATCTGGCTCTACCTGCTCGCCACCGGCCTCGGGACCATGATCGGATACCTGGTGGCGACCGCCCTCGGTCTCGACCACCGCTCTCAGCAGCTCAAGCGGTACGCCGAGGTCAAGGCGGCCAAGCCCCGCCGCGTGGTCCGCCGCTGACGCCCCCGCCGATCTTGCACTTTCGGTCGTCGATACGGGCGGAATGCCCCAGTGCGCCGCGGCAGGAAGTGCAAGATCGGCGAACGGGGAGGGTGCGGGTCGGTCAGGCTGGGGCTACCCGGGTCAGGTAGGTGTGGTGGGTGGTGAAGCCGAGCGTCCGGTAGAGCGCCACCGCAGCGGCGTTGTGCTGCTCCACCTGGAGGAACGCGTGTGTCGCGCCGGCAGTGGCGCCCCAGGCGGCCAGCTCGCCGATCACGCGGCGGGCCAGCCCCTGCCGACGTAGCGCCGGCAGCACCTCGATCAGGCTGAGGCCCAACCAGCGGCCCTCGCCGGTCACCGTGCCCCGGCCGATCGCCACCAGCGTGCCGTCGACGTACCCGTGGGCGAACCGGACCTGGTCCACCGCGGTGAGCACGTGTCGGGCGGCGTCCGGCAGACCACCCTTGCGGCCGGCGGCGACCGCGAGCCAGTCCGCGCTCGGCGCGGTCACCACCTCGACGACCACACCGCCCGGCTCGTCGACCGCGATGCCCGGCCGGCCGAGCTCGGAACGCTGCGCACCGACGCCAACGCGCGGCCCGCCGACGGTCCCGCCCGGCTCGGCCGTCGACACGCCCGGGATACGGGCGGCGGGCGTCGCCAGGGGGAGCGGCGCGGTCTGTACGAGTGTCGGCGGGCGGCTGTCCCAGCCGCGTTCGTCCAGCTCGGCGCCGACCGGCGCGGCGAGCGGCAACGGCGTGTTGATCATCGCCGGCCGGCCCCGGTCGGCGTACCAGAGCTCGACCGCGTCCACCGCCGCCGGCAGCGGTCGGTCCGGATCGCCGATCGGCAGTGCCGAGTTGGCCCGGCCGGTCCAACCCTCGGCCGAGCGCAGCAGCCAGTCGCCGAGCCGGCCGCGCGTCGGCGCCGGCCAGGCCTCGTCGGCGGCCCGTTCGAGCGCCACCACCGCGGCGGCGGTCGGCCGGCGGGTCGGCGGCACCCGCTTGGCCCGGTGCACCTGCGCCACCGGAACCCGCAGCGGGCCCTGCGCCGTGGCGAGGGTGAGATGAGTCTCGCTCAACTCCACCAGCTCGCCGAGGGCGTCAGAAAACAGCGGGCGGCCTTCGCGAATCCCCACAATCCGGCGGACCACGATCCGGTGTCCCACATCCTGCTGTCGGAGCACGATCGACCCCCTCCCCGGCGAGATACTAGGCTCTTACCGTCGCGGGAGATCGCGGCGCGTCTTGCGGAGGAGAAGACCGGTGACCTACATCATCGCCGAGCCGTGCGTGGATGTGCTCGACAAGGCATGCATCGAGGAGTGCCCGGTCGACTGCATTTACGAGGGCAATCGGATGCTCTACATCCACCCCGACGAGTGCGTCGACTGTGGTGCCTGTGAGCCGGTCTGCCCGGTGGAGGCGATCTTCTACGAGGACGACGTCCCCGAGCAGTGGAAGGACTACACCGGCGCGAACTACGAGTTCTTCGAGGAGCTCGGCTCGCCCGGCGGCGCCTCGAAGATCGGCAAGGTGGAGAAGGACGCCACCTTCGTCGCCGCGCAGCCGCCGCGCGGCGAGGGCCACTGAACCGGCCCGCGCCGGTTTCGGCACGGCTGCCCGAGTTCACCTGGGACACCCTGGACGCCGCGGCCACGCTGGCCGCGGCGCATCCGGAGGGCCTGATCAACCTCTCCATGGGCACGCCTGTCGACCCGGTTCCGGCGGTGATCCGGCAGGCGTTGGCGGACGCGTCCAACGCCCCGGGTTATCCGCTGACCGCCGGCACCCCGGCGCTGCGCGACGCGATAGCGGCGTGGGTCGCCCGGGCCTGTGGCGCTGGCGTCGACGGTCTCGGCGTCCTGCCGACCATCGGCTCCAAGGAGCTGGTCGCCTGGCTGCCGACCCTGCTCGGCATCGGTCCCGGCGACGTGGTGGTCGTGCCGTCGATCGCCTACCCGACGTACGAGGACGGGGCCCGGCTGGCCGGCGCGACAGTGGTCCGCGCCGACTCGCTCACCGCTGTCGGGCCGACCTCGCGCGTCCGGCTGGTCTGGGTCAACTCGCCAGGTAACCCGACCGGGCGGGTGCTGCCCGCGGCGCATCTGCGCAAGGTCGTGGGCTGGGCCCGGGAGCGCGGCGCGGTGGTCGCCAGCGACGAGTGCTACCTGCCGCTGGGCTGGTCGGCCGAGCCGGTGTCGGTGCTGTCGCCGGAGGTCTGCGGCGGCGACCACACCGGGGTGCTCGCCGTGCACTCGCTGTCCAAGCGGTCCAACCTCGCCGGCTACCGGGCGGGGTTCGTGGCCGGCGATCCGGCTCTCGTCGCCGAGCTGTTGAAGGTCCGCAAGCACGCTGGCATGATCGTGCCCGCGCCGGTGCAGGCCGCGATGGTGGCCGCCCTGCAGGACGAGGAGCACGCCGTCGAGCAGCGGGAGCGCTACCGCGCCCGGCGCGAGGTGCTGTCCGCCGCCTTCACCGGCGCCGGCTTCACGATCGAGCACTCGGAGGCGGGCCTCTACCTCTGGCTCACCCGCGACGAGGACTGCTGGGAGACTGTCGACTGGCTGGCCCGGCGCGGCATCCTGGTCGCTGCCGGTGTCTTCTACGGCCCCTCCGCCCAGCGGTACGTCCGGGTGGCGCTGACCGAGTCCGACGAGCACGTCGCAGCGGTCGCCGGCCGGCTGCGGGCCTGACCCCGGGCGGCCGGCCATGACCGACGGCGGCACCGGACGGTACGCCAACGTCCGCGCGGCGGTGCTCGGCACCGGCCTGATCGGTGGCTCGCTGCTGCTGCGTCTCGCCGACGCCGGCCTCGACGTCGCCGGGTGGGATCCGGACCCGGCGACGCGGGAACGGGCCCGGGAGCGCGGGGTCTCGGCCCCGGCCACGGTCGAGCAGGCCGTCGCCGGCCGGGACATGGTCTTCCTCTGCGGTCCGCTGCCCACCCTGCCCCGGACGCTGGCCCAGGTGGCCGACCTGACCGCGCCGGGATGTGTGCTCACCGACGTCGGCAGCACCAAGGTCGAGGTGGCCGCGGCCGCCGACCGGCTGGGGCTCACCGACCGTTTCGTACCCGGGCACCCGATGGCGGGCGCGGAGTCCGCAGGCCTGACGGCGGCCTCCCCGACGCTGCTCACCGGTGCGGCCTGGGTGCTCTGCCCGGCGACGGGTGCCGCGACACTCGCCTTCCGCTGGCTGACCGGGCTGCTGGTGGAGCTGTTCGAGGCCCGGGTGGTGCCGATGTCCGCGCCGGCGCACGACTCGGTGGCCGCGCTCGCGTCGCACGTGCCGCACCTGTTGGCCGGCGCGTTGGCCGGGGCGGTGCAGCGGTCGCCACTGCGTGACGCCGTGCTGGCGCTGGCCGCGGGCAGCTTCTCCGACGGCACCCGGGTCGCCGGCACGCCGGCCGAGCGGACGGCGAACATGCTGCTCGGCAACCGCGAACGGGTCCTGCACGAGCTGGCCGAGGTCCGGGTGCTGCTGGACGAGCTGGCCGGCGCGCTGCGGGCCGGCGACGCGCCCGCGCTCACCGCCGGGTACGCGCAGGCCGGCGCGGCGCGGTCGGCGTTGCGGGGCCGCCGGTTCGCCCCGGCGGACCGCGAGTTCCCGGCCGGCGGCGACCATGCCGTCGAGGTGGCCTGGCTGCGCGGGTTGGGCGACGCCGGCGGCCACCTGACGGGCTGCCGGATCGGCTCGGACGTCGTCTCCTACCCGGCGTGGCTGCCGGTGCCTGACTAGGCTGGCAGGCATGGCGACGGACGGCCCGGTTGTGCAGGTGCGTGGCGAGGCGACCCGGGAGGTGCCGCCCGAGTTGGCGCGGTTCGCGGTCACCGTGACGGCGCGCGCCCGGGACCGGGAGGCGACGCTGACGCAGCTCGCCGAGCGGGCGGCCGCCGTCCGGGTGCTGCTGGACGCCTCGGAGCCGGCGGTGGCCCGGCGGGAGGCTGGCGACCTGTGGGTCCGGCCGCAGACCAAGCGCTCAGGTGAGCGTGTCGTGGGCTGGCTCGGCAGCGTCACCACGACGGTCACCGTCACCGACTTCACCGCTCTGGGCGAGCTGATGCTCCGGCTGGCCGACCAGGACCAGGTCGAGGTGGCCGGCCCCTGGTGGGAGCTGCGCCCGGACAGCCCGGCGTACCGCGAGGCGCGGCACGCCGCGATCAACGACGCGCTGCTGCGCGCCCGGGAGTACGCCGAGGCGCTCGGCGCCCGCGTCACCGCGTTGATCGAGCTGGCCGACTCGGGTCCGGGGGACCGGCCGATGTTCGCCCGCGCGGCCTTCGACGTCGGGGGCGCCGGCGGCGGGGCACCCGAGCTGGAGCTGGATCCGCGGCCGCAGACCGTGCAGGCGGCGGTGCAGGCCCGGTTCACGATCAGCGATCCGGTGCTGGGCTGATGCCGCCGGCCCGGGTGCTGGCCGTCGAGGAGTTGGTGGCGCGGGCGCGGTCACTTGCCGACGCCGGCCCGCGGCAACTGCTCGGCATCACCGGGGCGCCCGGTGCCGGCAAGTCCACCCTGGCCGAGCGGATCGTCGCCGAGGTCGGGCCGAGCGCCCGGCTGGTGCCGATGGACGGCTTCCACCTGGCCCAGTCGGAGCTGGTCCGGTTGGGCCGCGCCGACCGCAAGGGCGCGGTCGACACCTTCGACGCCAACGGGTACGTGTCACTGCTGCGCCGGTTGCGCCGGCTGGAGCCGACCTCGGTGTACGCGCCGGAGTTCCGCCGCGAGATCGAGGAGCCGGTCGCCGGGGCGATCGAGGTGCCGCCGTCGGTGCGCCTGGTGGTGACCGAGGGCAACTATCTGCTGGTGCCGGACTTTCCGTGGCAGGAGGTCCGGACGCTGCTGCACGAGGCGTGGTTCCTCGACCTGGACGTCGAGCTGCGCCAGCGCCGGTTGACCGCTCGGCACGAGGCGTACGGGCGGTCACCGGAGCAGGCGCGGGCCTGGGCGTTGGGCAGCGACGAGGCCAACGCGACCCGCGTCGTCCCCACTGCCGACCGGGCCGACCTGGTGGTCCGCCTGCCCGACCCGCCGGTGACCTGAACGACAGTCGTCACTGCTCGCCGCGGTCGTCGCGGGTCATGTCCCCGGTGGTGGGCGTTCCCTCATCGAGCCGGTACCGCAGGAGCACCGCGCCCTTGGCGGAGGTGGCGGGCGGCTCGACGAGGGTCAGGTTGGCCGGTACGGCCCCGCCGTCGAACACCTTCTTGCCGACGCCCAGCACGATCGGGAAGATCCACAGGTTGAGCCGGTCGAAGAGGCGTTCGCGCAGGAGCGTCTGGACCAGGTTCAGGCTCCCGATCACGTGGATCTTCTCGTGCCTGTCCCGCAGCTCGCGCACGGCGCTGCCCAGGTCGGGGCCCAGCTGGGTCGAGCCGGCCCAGCTCAGATCCGGGTTGCCCCGCGAGGCGACGTACTTCGGGATGCGGTTGAACAGGGTGGCGATGTCGCCGTCGACCCCCTCGCCCTGCTTCGGCCAGTAGCCGGCGAAGATGTCGTACGTCCGGCGGCCCAGCAGCAGCGCGTCCATGCCCCGCATGCCCTCCATGACCTGCTGGCCGCCCGTCTCGTCGAACAGCGGCGCCTGCCAGCCTCCGTACGGGAAGCCCTCCGGGTCCTCGTCGGGACCACCCGGAGCCTGACCGACCAGGTCGAGTGTCGCGAACAGGTCGATGTGGATCGTTCCCATGCTGGTCTCCTAGTCGAGGTCGCGGACCGGTCGGGCCGGGTTGCCGACCGCGACCACGTTCGCGGGCAGGTCGCGGGTCACCACCGCTCCGGCGCCGACGACGGTGTTCGCGCCGATCGTCACTCCCGCGAGCACTATCGCGCCGCCGCCGAGCCACACATTGTCGCCGATGGTGATCGGTTTGGCGGCCTCCCACTTGTCGCGGCGCGGGTCGGGTTCCACCGGGTGGGTCGGGGTGAGGAGCTGCACGTTCGGTCCGACCTGGACGTCCGCGCCGAGGGTGATCGCCGCGACGTCGAGGAAGACCGCGTTGTAGTTGACGAAGCTGCGGGGGCCGATCCGGATCTGCCGGCCGTAGTCGCAGTAGAACGGTGGACGGATCCAGGTGCCCTCACCGAGCTCGCCGAGCAGGTCGCGCAGGGCCGCGAGTCGCTGCGCCGGATCCGCCGCAGGGCTGGTGTTGAAGCGTTCCATCAACCGGGCGGCCCGGTCCAGGTCGGCGATGAGCTCGGGATCGTCGGCGAGGTAGGGCTCACCCGCGAGCATCTTGTCCTTCATGGAGGTCACCCGGTCGATGATGCCCGCTGACCTGCCATCCGTTGGCAGGTCCGTCATATTTCGGCCCTCTTTTATGCATACTCGGTATGCAATACTGTCGGTGGTCAATGCGTCTCTTCTGGTTACAACGCTCCACCAAGGAGGATCCGTTGCATCGACGCAGCAGAATGACCGCAGCCATCGCCGCCGCAGCCCTCGTGCTCGGCACTCCGGTGATCGCCGCGGCTCAACCACCCGCCAGCGCCACCAAGCCCACCAACGCCGCCACGGGCGCCGCGCCGCGCGCCGCGTCCACGACCACAGTCACCCTGCTCACCGGAGACCGGGTCACCGTCACCGACTCCGGGTCCGCCTCCGTACGCCCCGGTCCGGGGCGTACGCACCAGCGGTTCATCACCACCCGTGACCGTGGCCACCTCACGGTGCTGCCGCAGGACGCCCTGCCCCTGGTTCGCGCCGGCCGGGTCGACAGGCGGTTGTTCGACGTGACCGGGCTGATCGACGCCGGCTACGACGACGCCCGCCGCAACGCTCTGCCGGTGCTGGTCACCGGCGACGCGGGCGCCCGGAAACGCTCCGCGGCGCCGGCCGGGCTGACCGTCACGGCGGAGTTGCCGGCCATCGGCGGGTTCGCCGCGACCGCCGACAAGCAGCAGGTCACCACGGTCTGGGCGGCGCTGACCGGCGCCGGTGCCCGGGTCGGCACGGCGGGGGGCGCCGACCGGATCTGGCTCGACGGCCGTCGTCAGGTCACCCTCGACCACAGCGTGCCGCAGATCGGCGCCCCGGCCGCGTACGAGGCCGGCTTCACCGGTCGGGGCGTCCGCGTGGCGGTGCTGGACACCGGGATCGACGCCAGCCACCCCGACCTGAGCGGTCGGATCGCCGAGGCGCGGAACTTCACCGAGGCCACCGACACCGACGACACCGTCGGCCACGGCACGCACGTCGCCTCGATCATCGCGGGTAGTGGCGCCGCCTCCGGTGGCAAGTACCACGGTGTCGCTCCGGACGCCACGCTGCTCAACGGCAAGGTCTGCGAGGAGGGCGGCTGCATGGAGTCGGCGATCCTGGCCGGCATGCAGTGGGCGGCCGCCGACCAGCACGCCGATGTGATCAACATGAGCCTGGGCGGCACCGACACACCCGACGTCGACCCGTTGGAGGCGGCCGTCGAGTCGCTGACCGCGCAGACCGGCGCGCTCTTCGTCCTCTCCGCCGGCAACGACGGCACGGACGGCTCGGTCGGCTCGCCGGGCAGCGCCGAAGCGGGGCTCACCGTCGGCGCGGTGGACCGCGACGACGCCCTTGCCGACTTCTCCAGCCGTGGCCCGAGGGTGGGCGACGGCGGGCTGAAGCCGGACCTGACCGCCCCGGGGGTCGACATCGTCGCCGCCCGTGCCAAGGGCGCGCAGATCGGTGAGCCGGTGGGGGAGGGATACCTCGCGCTCTCCGGCACCTCGATGGCCGCGCCGCACGTCACCGGCGCGGTGGCGCTGCTCGCCCAGCAGCACACGGGTTGGGCGGCGGCCCAGCTCAAGGCGACCCTGATGGCCTCGGCCAAGCCGCACCCGGAGCAGACCGCCTTCCAGCAGGGCGCCGGCCGGGTCGACGTGGCCCATGCGATCACCGAGCGGGTGACCAGCACCCCGGTCAGCGTTTCGTTCGGCCAGCCGGCCTGGCCGCACGACGACGACACCCCGGTCGCCCGGCAGGTCGACTGGCACAACGACGGTCCGGCCCCCCTCACCCTCGACCTGACCCTGGAGGTGACCGGCCCGGACGGCCAACCGGCTCCGGCCGGCATGTTCTCCCTCGGGGCGGGCCAGGTCACCGTGCCCGCCGGCGGCACGGCGGGCACCACTGTCACAGTGGACACCCGCATCGGGACGGACGGCTACTGGACCGGCCGCATCGTGGCCCGCTCCGGCGCCGCCGTGGCGGTCACCCCGATAGCGGTGAACCGGGAGGTGGAGAGCTACCAGCTCACCGTCCGGCACCTCGACGAAGGCGGCGCGGTCGCCGAGGGGTTCATCACCACGCTGATCAGGCTGGACACCCTCGAGAGCCGCGACCTGTACGACTCGGACGGCACCGTCGAGGTACGCGTGCCGAAGGGCCGCTACGCGCTGGCCAGCATCGTCTTCACCGGGGACACCGGGGCGGCCCAACTGGCCCAGCCGGAGCTGGTGTTCGACGGGGACACCACAGTCACCGTCGACGCCCGCAAGGCACGGCCGGTGCGGACGACCATCCCGGAGCGGACGGCAGTACCGGACCTGGTGGAGATCGGCGCGAATTTCATCGGCGCGGACGACAGGTCCTACGGCTTCGGTCTGCTCGGGTTGGACTTCACCGGGCTGTCCACCGGGCACCTCGGCCGGGTGGTCTCCGGCGCACGGTTCTTCGGCACGGTGAGCAGCCAGTGGCGCAAGCCGGAGGTGGCCAGCAGCCCCTACCTGTACGCGCTCAGCGAGAAGATCCCCGGGAGGATGCCGACTGGTTTCGACAAGACCTACCGCGCTCGGGACCTGGCCACGGTCACCCACGAGTTCCGGGGTGGCTACCCCGGCCTGCTCTCCGAGCGGGTGGTCTTCCCGCACCTCGAACCGGACCTGGGTGGCTGGGCTACGGTCCTGCCCACCGCCGTGCCCGGGCAACGCGTCGAGCACTACAACACCAACGGTCTGCGCTGGTCCTCCGAGCTGACGTTCGGCGTACCCACCGACGAGGGGTGGCTCGACACGAAGGCGGTGCTGGAGGCCGAACCGAAGGCGTACCGGGCCGGCCGGCACGTCCGGGAGACCTGGAACAGCGCGCCGTACGGGCCGTCCTTCCCCGCGCCGCGCTGGCCGGGCCAGGGCGTCACCCGCCTCGGTGACGAGATCCTGGTGAGCCTTCCGCTGCACAGCGACGCCGACGGCCACGCCGGCGGGTCGATCACGGACGCCGGCCGGACCGCCCTCTACCGCGACGGCGTCCTGGTCGACGAGCTGACCGAGCCGGGTTACGGCCAGTTCACGGTGCCGCCCGGTGTCGCGAACTACCGGCTGGAGGTGTCGGCGAAGCGCAGCTTCACCGACCTGAGCACCGAGGTCGGGGCGACGTGGACGTTCCGGTCCGGGCACGTGCCCGGCGACGACTACCGGCCACTGCAGGTGTCGGCGATCCGGTTCGCGCCTCCGCTGGACGGGAACAACGCCGCGGCGGCCGGTCGGAGTCTGGTCATTCCGGTGCAGGTGCAGTCGCAGCCCGGTGTCCCCGGATCGCGCGTGACCGGGCTGCGGGTGGACGTCTCCTACGACGGCGGGCGTACCTGGCAACCCGCCCGGGTCCGGCACGGCGGCCACGGCTGGACGGCCACCGTCCGGCATCGGGCGGCACCCGGCCACGTGTCCCTGCGGGCGACCGCTCGGGACGCCGCCGGCAACACGGTGACCGAACGGATCATCCAGGCGTACCGGTTGCGCTGAGGCGTACCCCCGCCGGGTCCGCGGCCGGGTGCCGCGGACCCGGCGGGGACGTCAGTCGTTGGCGTGCAGCGCGGCGTTCAGTTCGATGCCCCGGCCGGTGCGCGGGCGGGCCTCCAGCGCGCCGGTCACCGAGTTGCGCCAGAACAGCAGGCCGTCGACGCCGGACAGCTCGCGGGCCTTGACCACCCGGCCGTCCGGCAGGGTGACCTTCGAACCGGCCGTGACGTAGCAGCCGGCCTCGACCACGCAGTCGTCGCCCAGCGAGATGCCGATGCCGGCGTTCGCGCCGACCAGGCTCCGCTCACCGATGCGGACCTTGTCGGTGCCGCCGCCGGAGAGGGTGCCCATGATCGACGCGCCCGCGCCCACGTCGGAGCCGTCGCCGACCACCACGCCCTGCACGATCCGCCCCTCGACCATCGAGGTGCCGAGGGTGCCGGCGTTGAAGTTGCAGAAGCCCTCGTGCATCACCGTCGTGCCGGCGGCCAGGTGCGCGCCGAGGCGGACCCGGTCCGCGTCGGCGATCCGCACGCCGGAGGGCACCACGTAGTCGGTCATCCGGGGGAACTTGTCCACCCCGTACACCGCCAGGTGCCGGCCGGCGGCCCGCTCGATCACCCGCAGCTCGTCCACCCGCTCCGGCGGGCACGGCCCGGCGGACGTCCAGGCCACATTGGCGAGCTTGCCGAAGATGCCGTCGAGGTTGAGCTGGTTGGGCCGCACCAGGCGGTGCGACAGCAGGTGCAACCGGAGGTACGCGTCGGAGGCGTCCTTGATCGGGTCGTCCAGCGAGCCGATCACGGTGACCACCTGCTCGGTACGCAGACCGGGCAGCGCCCGGTCGCCCAGCGCGCCCGGCGGCAGGTCCAGCACGTCCGACTCGCCCTCGCCGGCGACCAGCGGCAGCTCACCCAGGCCCAGCTTGCCGGTCGGATACCAGGTGTCGAGCACCTGCCCGTCGGCGGTGACGGTGGCCAGGCCGATGCCCCAGGCGGAATCTGCGGACGTCACTGTTGCACCTCTCGGTCGCGGCCAGGCCGGCCTCGGCTCGCTCCTCACGCTGACAGACCTGAAGGTACCGTGCGAACCATGGAGAACCCGCTGACCCCCGAGGTCCTCGCCGATCCGGTGCAGCTGACCCGCGTACTGGTCGACATAGAGTCCGTGTCCCTCAACGAGAAGGCCATCGCCGACTTCGTCGAGGAGGTGCTGCGGGGCGTACCGCACCTGTCCACGCACCGGCACGGCAACACCGTGATGGCCCGCACCGACCTCGGCCGGTCGCAGCGCGTCGTGCTCGCCGGTCACCTGGACACGGTGCCGCTGAACAACAACTTCCCGTCGACCATGCGCGGCGACCTGATGTACGGCTGCGGAACCTCCGACATGAAATCCGGCGTCGCGTACGCCCTGCACCTCGCCGTGACGCTGCCCAATCCGCGCTACGACGTGACGTACTTCTTCTACGAGGCCGAGGAGATCGAGTCGCGCTACAACGGGCTCAACCTCGTCGCGCAGGCGTTCCCGGAGTGGCTGGAGGCGGACTTCGCGGTGCTGCTGGAGCCGACGTACGGCATCGTCGAGGCGGGCTGCCAGGGCACCATGCGGTCGGTGGTCACCACGACCGGCGTACGCGCCCACTCGGCGCGCTCCTGGCACGGCGTGAACGCGATCCACGCGGCCGGGGAGGTGCTGCGCCGTCTCCAGACGTACGAGGCACGCCGGGTCACCATCGACGGCTGCGACTACCGCGAGGGCATGAACGCGGTACGGATCAACGGTGGTGTGGCCGGCAACGTGGTCCCGGACCACTGCGAGATCGAGGTCAACTACCGGTTCGCCCCGGACCGCACCCCCGCTGAGGCGGAGGCGCACCTGCGTGAGGTGTTCGACGGCTTCGAGGTGCGGGTGACCGACACCGCGGCGGGTGCCGCCCCGGGGCTGGAGGCGGCCCCGGCGAAGGAGTTCCTGGCGGCGGTCGGCGCCGCGCCGATCGGCAAGCTGGGCTGGACGGATGTGGCCCGGTTCGCGGCGATGGGGATCCCTGCGCTGAACTTCGGCCCGGGCGACCCGAACCTCGCCCACCACCCCGACGAGCACGTCGAGATCAGCAAGATCCGGGACGGCGCGGCGACGCTGCACCGCTGGCTCGCCCCGGCCTGACCTGGTCGGGCCCGTTGCGGGCTCGCCAGTCGGCAGTGTTTCCGGCGATCAAGAGGTTCGCGTCAGCCGGGCCCGTTGTCGGCGGCGCGAACCTCTTGATCGGCTCCGGATCCGGTGGCGGCGGGCGACAGGGCGGGGTCGAGGTCACGGGCGCGGCGGCGCTCGGCCACCACGTCGTGGATCCGTCGCTGCATCTGTCGACGGATCCGGATCATCTCGCTGTTGCTGATCACGCTGTCTCCTCCCCCGAAGGCGCGCGCCCGGGCATACCCGGTATGTGAATAGTAAGACGTACGGGGAAGCCAAATAGTTGCCCTTGATCGCGAACTATTTCTCGGCGTCCCCGCCCCGCACACCCGGCGTGTGCGGCTCCACTACGGTTGCCTCATGAGCCAGAACAACGGGCGGGAGGCCGGCCGCGGCCCGGGGCAGGAGCGGCACCGGGGCGCCGTCACGCTGCGCCGGGGGGCGATCCCGAGCAGCACCGCCGACCAGCGGCTGCTCGACTCGCGTGGGCGCGGGGACTGGAAGACCAGGGACGCCTGGCGGGCGCTGCGCATCCTCTCCGAGTTCGTCGAGGGCTTCGACACCCTCGCCGACCTGCCGCCGGCGGTCAGCGTCTTCGGCTCGGCCCGCAGCGGCCCGGACACGGCCGAGTGCCGGCTCGCCGAGGAGTTGGGTGGCGCGCTCGCGCGGGCCGGTTACGCGGTCATCACCGGGGGTGGCCCGGGAGTGATGGAGGCCGCCAACCGGGGCGCCACCGAGGCCGGCGGGCTCTCCGTCGGGCTCGGCATCGAGCTGCCGTTCGAGCAGGGCATCAACGACTGGGTCGACCTGGCCATCGACTTCCGCTACTTCTTCGCCCGCAAGACCATGTTCGTCAAGTACGCGCAGGCGTTCGTGGTGCTGCCCGGTGGCTTCGGCACCATGGACGAGCTGTTCGAGGCGCTCACCCTCGTGCAGACCGGCAAGGTCACCCGGTTCCCGGTCGTGCTGATGGGTGTTGCCTACTGGCAGGGACTGCTGGACTGGCTGCGCGACACCATGGCCGCCAGCGGCAAGATCGGCCCGGTCGACCTGGACCTGATCTGCCTCACCGACGACGTCAACGCGGCCGTCCGCCACATCGTCGAGGCCGAGGCGGCGCTCTCCGTCGAGCAGGAGGCGGTCCGCGACGAGGCAGTGGCGCGTACCGGCGCCGACCAGCAGGCCGCCGCCGAGCAGGCCCCCGACCGGCCCCGGGAGAGCTGATGGCGGCCGTCTGCGTCTTCTGCGCCTCGTCCCGCACCCTCGACCAACGCTGGCTCGACCTCGCCACGGAGACCGGCGCGGAGCTGGCCCGGCGCGGTCACACGCTGGTCAGCGGCGGCGGTTGCGTCGGCATGATGGGCGCGGTGGTCGACGGCGCGCGGGCCGCCGGCGGGCGCACCGTGGGCGTCATCCCGCAGGCGCTCGTCGATCTGGAGGTCGCCGACCTGGCCTCGGACGAGCTGCTGGTCACCGACTCGATGGCCAGCCGCAAGACCCTGATGATCGACAGGTCGGACGCGTTCCTCGCCCTGCCGGGCGGGCTGGGCACGCTGGACGAGCTGTTCGAGGTCTGGACCACCGCCACCCTCGCCCTGCACACCAAGCCGATGGTGCTGATCGACGCGGACGGCTTCTACCGGCCGCTGCTGGACTGGCTGGCCACCATCACCGACCAGAATTTCCTCAAACCCGCCGGGCGCAATCTGCTGACCGTGGTCGCCACGGTCCCCGAAGCGGTCAAAGCGCTGGAGTCCCACCTACCCTGACTCCGGGTCCCACCCGGTCGGTCATGAGAGGTGGCGGCAGGGCCGTCGGCGTGTCGTGCCGCCACCTCCCATGACCAGCGCGGCTGGGGTGGGTTGGTGTCGTAGGGGGGTGATGGGATTTGGTGATGCAGGCGTACCGGTTGGTGCGGCGGTCCGAGGGGCCGGCGCGAGGGGACGGGGCCGCGCCGGACGGCGGCGTCGCCGTGCCGAGTGGCGACGGTGCCGTCGCCGCTGCGGTCGAGGCCGCCGGCACACCCGGGCCGGCGAGCCTCCGCTGGCGTGTCGATCCCGTCCAGCAGGAGGTCGTCGCGCACACCGACGGGCCGATGCTGGTGCTCGGCGGTCCCGGCACCGGCAAGACCAGCACCCTCGTCGAGGCGGTCGCCGCCCGGGTCTCCGAGGGGGTCGATCCCGAACGGATCCTCGTGCTGACCTTCGGTCGCCGCGGCGCCACCGCGCTGCGCCAACGCATCGAGGCCCGGGTCGCGCAGGACGGCTACCGGGTGCTGCGCGAGCCGCTGGTGCGCACCTTCCCGGCGTACGCCTTCGGGCTGCTGCGCCGGGCCGCCGCCGAACGCGGCGAGCCGTCGCCCCGGCTGCTCACCGGCCCCGAGCAGGATCTGATCATCCGCGAGCTGCTGGACGTGGTGGGCGAGGAGCCCGAGGACGACCCGGTCGGCTGGCCGGACGACCTGCGCCCGGCACTGCGGACCCGGGCCTTCGCCGGCCAGTTGCGCGACCTGCTCATGCGCGCCGCCGAGCGCGGGGTCGGCCCGGCCGACCTGGCCCGGCTGGGCGAGAAGCTCGGCCGCGCCGACTGGCCGGCCGCCGCCCGCTTCCTGCGGGAGTACGTCTCGGTGCTCGCGCTGCGCGACGTCAGCAACCGGGGCTCGATCGCGTACGACCCGGCCGAGCTGGTCCGGGCCGCCACCGGTCTGCTGCGCGACGACGAGGAGCTGCTGGCCGCCGAGCGCCGCCGCCTCGCCCACGTGTACGTCGACGAACTGGCCGACACCGATCCCGCCCAGCTCGAACTGCTCTCGGTCATCGCCGGCGGGGGCAAGTCGCTCGTCGCGTTCGCCGACCCCGACTCCTCCACGTACGCCTTCCGCGGTGCCGACCCGGCCGGGGTGACCACGTTCGGGCACCGTTTCCGGACGGCCTCCGGCGCACCGGCCGCACAGGTGCTGCTGAGCACGTCGTACCGGGCCGGCCCGGTCCTGCTTTCCGCGATGGCCCAGCTGGGCCGCCGGCTGCGGGGTCCGATGGCGCACCGCCGGCTGCGCCCACTGCCGGACGCCCCGGCCGGTGTGGTCGAGGTGCACACGTTCCGGTCGGCGACCAGCGAGGCCGCCTGGCTGGCTCACGCGCTGCGCGCCGCGCACCTGCTCGACGGCGTCCCGTGGTCGCGGATGGCGGTCCTGGTGCGGTCCACGGCGTTGCAGTTGCCCACCCTGCAACGCGCGCTGCACGGCGCCGGCGTCCCGACCGTGGTGCACGGCGAGGACCTGCCCCTGCACCTGCAACCAGCGGTGGCCCCGCTGCTGCTCCTGCTGCGCTGCGCACTGGAACCGGCCCGGCTCGACGAGGAGGCGGCAGTCGCGCTGCTGCACTCGCCGCTGGGCGGCGCGGACCCGCTCGCCGAACGGCGACTGCGTCAAGGCCTGCGCGCCCTGGCGCTGGCCGGGGGTGACCGCCGCCCGTCCGGGGAGCTGATCGTCGAGGCGCTGCGCGACCCGACGGACCTGGCCGGCATCGACCGGCGGTGGGCGGAGCCGGCGCAGGCGGTGGCCGGGCTGCTCGCCACCGCCCGGGACGCCGCGGCCCAACCCGGCGCGACTGCCGAGACCGTGCTCTGGGAGGTCTGGGACGCCAGTGGGCTGGCCGAACGCTGGGCCGGCGCGATCGCCCAGGGACGGCCGGCGGCCGGGGAGGGCGACCTGGCCCGACGCCGGCGAGCCGAGGCCGCCGACCGGGACCTGGACGCCGTGCTGGTGCTCTTCGACGCGGCGGCCCGCTTCACCGACCGGCTGCCCGGCGCGCGTACCGAGGTCTTCCTCGACCACGTGCTCGCCCAGGACCTGCCGGCGGACACCATCGCGCCGACCGCCGACCGGGGCGCTGCAGTACGACTGCTCACCGCGCACGCCGCGAAGGGCCTGGAGTGGGATCTGGTCGCGATCGCCGGGGTGCAGGAGGGCATCTGGCCGGACCTGCGCCTGCGCGGCAGCCTGCTCGGGTCCGAACGGCTGGTCGACGTGCTCGCCGGCCGGTCCGTCGGCGGGGCCCGGGCGGCGAACGTGGTGGGCCAGACCTCGGCTCTGCTGGACGAGGAGCGCCGACTCTTCCACGTCGCCATCAGCCGTGCCCGCCACCGCCTGCTGGTCAGCGCCGTGGCGTCGGCGGCGGTCGGCGGCGACGACCACGAGGAGCAGCCCAGCCGATTCCTGCACGAACTGGGCCCGAGCACGCCGCCGGGCACGCCCGGCCCACCGACCGCGCCGCCGGGCACACCCGGCCCGCGCACCGGCCCGCCGAGCGGTGGCCCGAGCGCCG
>NZ_MUZA01000020.1 GCF_021442385.1 Micromonospora sp. MH99 | reverse complement strand
GGTGCGGGGGCGCCGCCGCCGACCGGCGACGCCACCCGGTGCGCCGCCGCCGCGAACGCCGCGCCGACCAGCCCGGCCGTGGTCAACCGGCCGACCAGGAACGACTCCAACGACGGCAGGTCGTTCACCCGGCCGGCGGCGACGGCCGCCTCCAGGCCGCCGGAGTGCGCGTGCGCGCCGGCCGGGAAGCGCCCGTCGGCCAGCAACAGGAGCAGGCTCGACGTCGCCATCAGAACAGGAAGTACCGCTGTGCCATCGGCAGCTGGGGCACCGGGTCCGGCTCCACCACCTCGCCGTCGATCCGCACCGTGAAGGTGTCCGGGTCCACCTCGATGTGCGGCATCGCGTTGTTCTCCGGCAGGTCGGCCTTGCCCCGGGACCGCACGTCGGCGACCGGCACGACCCGCCGCCGTACGTCCAGGCGCAGTCCGGCGTCCAGGGCGGCCGGCGCGACGAACGTCAGACTGGTGGCCGCCGCAGCGGCCCCGTACGCCCCGAACATCGGGCGCGGCAGCATCGGCTGCGGGGTGGGGATGGAGGCGTTGGCGTCACCCATCTGGGCGTACGCGATCATGCCGCCCTTGAGCACGAGGTGCGGTCGTACGCCGAAGAACGCCGGGTCCCAGAGCACCAGGTCGGCGAGCTTGCCCGGTTCGACCGAGCCGATCTCCCGTTCCAGTCCGTTGGCCATCGCCGCGCAGATCGTGTACTTCGCCACGTACCGCCGGGCGCGGTGGTTGTCGGCCGCGCCGTCGCCCGGCAGCGCGCCCACCCGCTCTTTCATGACGTGGGCGCTCTGCCAGGTCCGCAGGATCACCTCGCCCACCCGGCCCATCGCCTGCGCGTCGGAGCCGATGATGGAGATCGCGCCGAGGTCGTGCAGCAGGTCCTCGGCGGCCATGGTGGACGGTCGGATCCGGCTCTCGGCGAACGCCAGGTCCTCCGGCACGGACGGGTTGAGGTGGTGGCAGACCATCAGCATGTCCAGGTGCTCGGCGAGGGTGTTGCGGGTGTACGGGCGGGTCGGGTTGGTCGACGACGGCAGCACGTTCGGCTCGCTGGCCACCGTGATGATGTCCGGCGCGTGCCCGCCTCCCGCTCCCTCGGTGTGGTACGAGTGGATCGCCCGCCCGCCGATGGCGCGCAGCGTGTCGGCCACGAATCCGGCCTCGTTGAGGGTGTCGGTGTGGATCGACACCTGGACCCCCGAGGCGTCCGCCACCCGCAGGCAGGCGTCGATCGCCGCCGGGGTGGTGCCCCAGTCCTCGTGCAGTTTGAAACCGCCCGCGCCGGCGCGCAGCTGCTCCCACAGCGCCTCTGGCGAGACGGTGTTGCCCTTGCCGAGCAGCAGCACGTTGACCGGCAGCGTGTCCAGCGCCTCGTGCATCCGGGCCAGGTGCCAGGCGTTGGGCGTGACGGTCGTGGCCCGGGTGCCCTCGGCGGGTCCCGTACCGCCGCCGACGAGCGTGGTGATGCCGCTGGCCAGCGCCTCGGTGACGATCTGCGGGCAGATGAAGTGCACGTGGGTGTCGACGGCGCCGGCGGTGAGGATCCGGCCGTTGCCGGCGATCACCTCGGTCGCCGGGCCGATGACCAGGTCGGGGTGGACGCCGGGCATGGTGTCCGGGTTGCCGGCCCGACCGAGGGCGACGATCCGCCCGTCGCGCAGCCCCACGTCGGCCTTGACCACACCCCAGTGGTCCAGCACGACGGCGCCGGTGATGACGGTGTCGAGGGCGCCGTCGGCGCGGGTGGCCCGCGACTGCCCCATCGACTCGCGGATCACCTTCCCGCCGCCGAAGACGGCCTCGTCGCCGCCGACGCAGTGGTCGGTCTCCACCTCGATCAGCAGGCTCGTGTCGGCCAGTCGGATCCGGTCGCCGGTGGTGGGCCCGTACAGGTCGATGTAGCGGTCCCGCCGCACGGCGCTCATCGCGCCGGCCCGTCGCTGGTCGGCCCGTCGCTGGTCGGCGCGGTCGAGGACGCCTCGTCCAGCGGCCCGGCGCACTCCCCGCGCAGGCCCGGCACGATGCGCGCGCCGCCGAGCGGGACCAGGTCCACGCTGCGGCTCACGCCCGGCTCGAAACGGACCGAGGTGCCCGCCGGTACGGCCAGGCGCTGCCCCCAGGCCGCGACCCGGTCGAAGGTGAGGGCCGGGTTGCTCTCGGCGAAGTGGTAGTGCGAGCCCACCTGCACCGGCCGGTCGGCGGTGTTGACCACTACCACTGTGGTCACCGGCCGACCAGCGTTGATCTCGACCGGGCCGGTAGCCGGCAGGATCTCCCCCGGGATCACGGGATCGGGTGGTGCACCGTCACGAGCTTGGTGCCGTCCGGGAACGTCGCCTCCACCTGCACCTCCCTCAGCAGCTCGGGGATGCCGTCCTGGACGTCGTCGCGGTCGAGCACGGTCCGGCCGGCCGACATGAGGTCGACCACCGACCGACCGTCACGGGCGCCTTCGAGCAGGAAGGCGGTGATCATCGCGACGGCTTCGGGATAGTTGAGGCGCAGGCCGCGTTCGCGGCGGCGGCGGGCGACATCGGCCGCGACGTGGACGAGCAGGCGGTCCTGCTCGTGGGGGCTGAGGAACACGGGACTCTCCGGTGGGGATCGGCGTGTCCGGCTCGCCGTCGGCTCCTACGGGAGCCGCGCCGGGCAGCAGTCACCCGGGGACGAGCTGGAGTCACACGACCGCCGGAACCACAGTCGGCGGGGTGACCCGGGACTCCACCATCCCGGCCCGCGCGACGGGCGTCCGGCGGTGTCCGGTCGGATGCGGACCGCACCGCCCACCGCTTGAGCAGACCGTAGAGGATCGTTCCCGGCCGGGGCAACAGTCCGTTCGGGATCGGCGGCGACGCCCCGGCTCCGGCGGCAACGCCGCCCAGGCGTACGCGGGCTACGTCGCGTCGGTCACCGGGCGCCTGACGCTGTCGACGGGGTACGGGTACTCATTCCCGCGCGGGTCATGGCGGGAGATGATCGCCCGATGACGGCGACGAGGCGTACGCACGCACTGTTCGGTGCGCTGTTCCTGGCGGTGGCCACGGTCGGGGTGTGGCTGCTCTGGCTGGGCTGGGACACCGGTTACACGGTCGACGCGCGGACCGGCGCGACAAGCGGCCCGTACGAGCCGTGGCAGGTGATCGGCTGCGTGCTGACGCTCGTGCTGCTGGCCGCCCTGGCCGCGTGGCGACTCAGCCCGTGGCTGGTGGCCCCCGTGATGACTGCCGCCTTCACCGCCGCCTGGTCACGCCAGGCCGCGTCGCGCGACGACAGCGGACTGTGGGTCGTTGGGGCGATTCTGGTGCTGGTCGGGATGGCGGTGGGCAGTACGGCGGTGAGCCTCGCCGCACGCCGGATCGCCCGTGCCCGGGTCCGCCGTGGCCGGGTCGGCCGTTCCGGCTAGGACGTGGCCTGTCGGACTCCCACCGGCCGGTCGGTTCAGCGCCGGTGGGTGAACGCGCGCCCGGCCACGGCGAACAACGACAGGCTGATCGTGGCGACGAACACGCGCATCGTCGGGTCGAAGTTCAGCGCCGAGCCGAGGTCGCGGGAGATGTGCACGCCGACGAAGGTCGGCACGGCGCTCCACACCGTGACCGCGAGCAGCAGCAGGGCGACGCTGGCGAGAACGGCGGCCAGCAGGCATTGGCGCACGTACCGACCGGACCGCTTGCCGCGTACCCACAGCCGGGCGATCGCCGATGTCGGTGGCCGGCGCCAGCTGCCGTGCCGTACCCAGCCCTCCTCGTGGTCGTCGAGGGAGTAGCGGTTGACGACCGCCTGGATGAGCAGGTAGGTGCGCAGGAGCAGGTAGACCTTCGACGGGGCGTCGAACGCGTACCACCGTTGCAGCTCCCGTGTCTCGGCGCGGATCCGGCCGGCCCAGGCCCGCAGCTGCCGGTCGGTGGCGTCGACACCCGTGCGGTTGACGCGATGCCACGCGAACTCGAACGTGGTGGCGGCGCGGTCCAGTGCCTCCACGACACGACGCCGCTCCGGTGGTGCCGGACCCGACTCGACATCGTCGGCGAACTCCAGGAGGGCGGCGATCAGGGCAACGTCGGGGCGGGTCCAGTGCTCCCGCTCGACGCGCCACGCCCGCACGAGCGGCCACAGCGCGACGAAGAGCAGGCCAGCGCCCGCGAAGGCGAGCCCCACCAGGACGTCGTACCAGCGGGTCGTCTGGATCGTGGGGACGGCCGACGCCGCGACGCACGCCGCGACCGCGGCACCGCCGCCGATGGCCGCCCCGCGGCACGGGACGGCGAGGCGCGAGACGGCCAGGGCGAGGACGACCCCGACGGACAGGCTCGTGGCGGCGGCCACCAGCCGGTGAGCCAGCGGCCCGCCGACCATGGCGAACGCCGCGACGGCGGCCACCACCGCGCCGAACAGGAGCGGTAGCGGTCCCGGCGTCCGCAGGAACTGCAGCGAGAAATCCCGCCAGGCCAGCGCGATCTTCGCGTCCCGTACCGTGGGGACCACCGACTGCGGATCAACGTCGACGTGGTCCCAGAACGTGTCGTAGCCCGCGACGATGCCGTGCAGCCGGTTCCCATGCTCCCTGCGGTCCGATCGCGCCGTCGCGTCGATGTGCTCCCCATGGGTGACCCACCATGGGACGGCGTACGGTCCGTCGGCGGCCTCGGCCGCGTCGACCGGGTCGCCCTCGTCCGACCAGTCGACGTCTGCCCTCGTGCTGTCGGGCTCGTCGTCAACGACCAGCAGGTCGTCGTCGGCGGACGATGCGGACCACCGTTCCCGGGATACCGGACTGTCGTCCGCGACCTCGATCAGGTCTTCGCGGAACAGGACCACCCGCTGCGGACGGACTGCGCGTCGGGGCAGCTGCCTGTCGTCGGGTGCGGGCGCGTCGGCTGCCCATTCGTCCACGCGATCACCACCAGCTCGCGGATGTGCCTCCGTGATAGCACGGCACGACAAGTCCGAGGGTCCCGGCGGTGGGCCGGTCAGCGGGCCGCCACGGGCTCCGGGGCCGGGCGCGGCGTGGACGTCCCGGCGAACGGGATGTCGACGCCGTCCGCCGGGTCCGCCGGGCCGTCGGGGTGCCGCCACAGCCCGCGCTCGCGCAGGATCGGCAGGACGCCCTCGCCGAACCAGTACGCCTCCTCCAGGTGCGGATAGCCGGAGAGGATGAACTCGTCGATGCCGAGCGCGTGGTACTCGGCGATCCGGTCGGCGATCTCGCGGTGGCTGCCGACGAGCGCGGTGCCCGCGCCGCCCCGGACCAGCCCGACGCCGGCCCACAGGTTGGGCGAGACCTCCAGGCTGTCGCGGGAGCCGCCGTGCAGGTCGAGCATCCGGCGCTGCCCCTCGGACTCGCTGCGGCGCAGCCCGTCCTGCACGGCTCGGATGTCGGCCTCGGCGATGCCGTTGAGCAGGCGGCGGGCCTGCGCCCACGCCTCGTCGGCGCTGTCCCGGGCGATGACGTGCAGCCGAATGCCGAACCGCAGGTCCCGGCCTGCGCCGGCGGCCAGCGCCCGCACCCGGTCCAGTTTGTCGGCGACCTGGGTCGGCGGCTCGCCCCAGGTGAGGTAGACGTCGCTGTGCCGGACCGCCACGGGCAGGGCGGCGGCGGACGAGCCGCCGAAGTAGACCGGCGGCGCCGGGTCGGGCAGCCGGTGCAGCCGCGCCTGCTCGACGCGCACGTGCGTGCCGTGGTGGTCGACCGTCTCACCCCGCCACAACGCGCGGACGACGTGCAGGAACTCGTCGGCCCGCGCGTACCGGGCGTCCTTGTCCAGGAAGTCGCCGTACGCCCGCTGCTCCGATGACTCGCCGCCGGTGACCACGTTGAGCAGCAGGCGGCCCCGGGACAGCCGCTGGAACGTCGAGGCCATCTGGGCGGCGAGGGTGGGTGAGGTCAGGCCAGGCCGGAAGGCCACCAGGAACCTGAGGCGTTCGGTGACCTCGGCGAGCATCGCCGTGGACAGCCAGGCGTCCTCGCACCACGCGCCGGTGGGGGTGAGCGCCCCGACGAAGCCGAGCTGCTCGGCGCTGCGGGCGATCTGCCCGAGGTACGCCACGCTGGCCGGGCGGGCGCCTCCGGCGGCCCCGGTCGGCACGCCGTGGCCGCCGCCGACGATGTCGCGGCTGTCGCCGTTGGTGGGCAGGAACCAGTGGAAGGTGAGGGTCATCGGGGCTCTTTCCTCCAGTGCGCGGCGGAGCGGGTGCGGGCGGCGCGCGCGGTGAGGCGGCACCTCCTGAGGGGTGGGACGATCCCGCCAACAGCCTACCCATAAAACCTATCGGGTTAGTAGGCTACCGCCCACGATCACCCACGCCGGTCGATGCGGCCCGGCACACCTGCCCGACCCAAGGAGCCGCCATGCGCACCCCCTCGACGAGTCATCCCCCGCGTCGCCGCCTGCTGACGGCCGCGTTCACCGCAGTGGTCCTGCTCGCCACGGCCGGCGTGAGCGCGTGCGGCGGGCCCGCCGACGCCGAAGGCCACGCCGGCAAGCTACGGATCGGCTACCAGCGCTTCGGAGGGCTGAGCCTGGTCAAGGCCCGCGGCGCCACCCCGGGCGTCGAGTGGTCACTGTTCGAGAGCGGGCCGGCCCTCACCGAGGCGCTCAAGGCCGGGTCGATCGACATCGGACAGGTCGGCGAGGCGCCACCCGTCTTCGCCGCCGCCGCAAAGATCCCGTTCTCCATCATCGGCACCTCCGCGCCGATCCCGCAGGGCGAGGCGGTGCTGGTCAAGGCCGACAGCGGCTACCGCAGCTTCGCCGACCTCAAGGGCCGGACGATCGCCCTCAACAAGGGCTCCAACGTGCACTGGCTGCTGGTCCGGCTGCTGGAGGCCAACAAGATGACGTTGCAGGACATCAAGGTCACGTATCTCAAGCCGGCCGAGGGACGGCCCGCGTTCGACAGCGGGCAGGTCGACGCCTGGGTCATCTGGGATCCGTACTTCGCGCTGGCCGAGCAGCCGGGCGTCCGGGTGCTCGCCGACGCGACAGGCCTGGCCAGCAACCGCGAGTACGTGCTGGCCGCCCCCGACGCGGTCGCCCAGCGCTCGGACGACATCCGGGCGTTCCTGCAGCGCTACCGCGAGGTGACCGACTGGGGCATCGCGAACCCGCAGGAGCGGGCCCGCACGCTGGCGCCGGAGCTGAAGATCCCGCAGGACGTCGCCAGCCGCGCCCTCGACCGCAGCGCCAAGCCGCTCGCCCCGGTCACCCCGGCCATCGGCGACGAACTCCAGGCGATCACCGACAGCTTCATCGCGCTGGGCCTCATTCCGGGGCCTGTCGACATCCGGAGCCGGGTGGACGACCGCTTCAGCGCGGTGTTCCAGTGAGCCGTACACAGCTGTTGGAAACGCCGCCGGAGGCCGCTGCCGTCGCGCCGCCCGACCCCCGGCGCCCCCGGTCGACCCGGCGGTGGCGGCGCCTGGCCAGCCCGGTCGTGCTGGTGCTGGGCTGGGAACTGGCCGCCCGCACGGGGGTCCTGGCGCCGGAGAAGCTGCCCGCGCCGAGCGACGTGCTCGCCACCGGCTGGCGGCTGTCCCGCGACGGAACGCTCGCCGTGCACCTCGTGGACTCCCTCACCCGGGCCGGAGCGGGGCTGCTCATCGGCGGCGTCCTGGCGCTGGTCCTGGGCACTGTGGCGGGGCTGTTGCGCCTCGGCGACGACCTGGTCGACCCGCCGGTGCAGATGGCCCGGATGCTGCCGCACCTGGGCCTCGTGCCGCTGCTGATCATCTGGGTCGGCATCGGCGAGTCGCTGAAGATCAGCCTGGTGGCCCTGGGCGCGTTCTTCCCCATCTACTTCAACACGTACGCCGGCATCCGCGACATCGACGAACGGTTGGTGGAGGCGGCCCGCGCCTGCGGGCTCGGGCAGGCCGCCCGGCTGCGCCACGTGGTGCTGCCCGGCGCGCTGCCGTCGCTCTTTCTCGGCCTGCGCCTCGCGATCGGCGCGGCCTGGCTCAGTCTCGTCGTCGGCGAGCAGGTCAACGCCCAGACCGGCATCGGCTTTCTGATGATGGAGGCACGGGAGTTCAGCCAGACCGATGTCGTGGTCCTCGGCCTGCTCGTCTACGCGCTGCTCGGGCTGATATCCGACCTTGCCCTGCGCGTTGCGGAGAGGAGGATGTTGACATGGCGACGCGGACTGCGAGCCACCTGATCGGCGCGACCCCGGTGCTGACCGCCCACGCGATCCGCCGGTCCTTCGGGCCGACTGTCGTGCTGGCCGGGGTCGACCTGACCATCGCGCGGGGCGAGGTGGTGGCCCTGCTGGGCCCCAGCGGTTCCGGCAAGAGCACCCTCCTGCGGGTTCTCGCCGGCCTGGACCGCGACGCCACCGGCGACACCGTCGTGCACGGCACCGCCGCAGTGGTCTTTCAGGAACACCGACTCCTGCCCTGGAAGCGGGTGGCGGCCAACGTCGGGCTCGGCCTGTCCGGTCCGGACACCGCCGGCCGGATCGACCGGGCGTTGCGCGAGGTCGGGCTGGCCGAGCGGCACCGGGCCTGGCCGGCCGAGCTGTCCGGCGGGCAGGCACAGCGGGTGGCCGTCGCGCGGGCCCTGGTCCGCGAACCGGACCTGCTGCTGCTCGACGAGCCGTTCGGCGCCCTGGACGCGCTCACCCGGCTCAGGATGCAGGTGCTGCTGCGCCGGCTGCGCGCCGAGCACGGCTTCGCGGCCCTGCTGGTCACCCACGACGTGGACGAGGCACTGCTGCTCGCCGACCGGATCCTGCTCCTCGACGACTGCCGCATCGCCGCGGAGTTGCCCGTCGACCTCGCACCCACCCGTACGCCGGACGATCCGGGCTTCGGCGCGCTGCGCCGCCACCTGCTCGACCGGCTCGGCGTTCCCACCACCTGAGGAAGCGGAGACACGATGACCCGCTGGACGCCCGACCCCACCTTCTACCCGTCACCGTCGCAGGCCGCGACCGCCCCGGCGGAGAAGCTCGCCTACGTGGCGGCCTTCGACCGTACGGCCAGCCGCCCGGACGCCATCGCGGTGCTGGACACCGACCCCGACTCCCCCGACTACGGCCGGGTCGTCGGCTGGACCGACCTGCCCCACCTCGGCGACGAGGTGCACCACTTCGGGTGGAACGCGTGCAGCAGCGCACTCTGCCCGACCGCACCGCACCCGCACGTCGAACGGCGCTACCTGATCGTGCCCGGCCTGCGCTCGTCGCGGATCCACGTCATCGACACGCAGCCCGACCCGCGCCAGCCGCAGGTCGTCAAGGTGATCGGGCCGGAGGAGCTGGCGAAGCGGGCCGGCTACTCCCGGCCGCACACCGTGCACTGCGGCCCGGACGGCATCTACCTCTCCGCTCTCGGTGGCGCGGACGGCGCCGAGGGCCCGGGCGGCATCGCGATCCTGGACCACACCACGTTCGACGTCCGCGGGGCGTGGGAGGCCGACCGGGGCCCGCAGTTCCTGGCGTACGACGTGTGGTGGCACCTCACCCAGGACGTGCTGGTCACCAGCGAGTGGGGCACCCCGTCCATGATCGAGGACGGGATCGTCGGCGAGCTGCTGCTGGGCCGGCGCTACGGCCACGCCATCCACTTCTGGGACCTCGCGAAACGCCGGCACGTGCAGCGGGTCGACCTGGGTGATCAGTACCAGATGCCGCTGGAGCTGCGCCCCGCGCACGATCCGACGAAGTCGTACGGGTTCGTCGGAGTGGTGATCAGCGTCGAGGACCTGTCCGCCTCGATCTGGCTGTGGCACCGCGACGGGGACGCCTGGGCGGTCACCAAGGTGATCGACATCCCGGCCGAGCCGGCCGACCCGGCGAACCTGCCCGACCTGCTCAAGCCGTTCGGCGCGGTGCCGCCGCTGGTGACCGACATCGACCTGTCGGTGGACGACCGATTCCTCTACGTCTCCTGCTGGGGCACGGGTGAGCTGCGTCAGTACGACGTCAGCGACCCGCTGCACCCGGTGCAGACGGGCTCGGTGCACCTCGGCGGGATCGTCCGCCGCACGGCGCACCCGTCCGCGCCCGACGAGGCCCTCGCCGGTGGGCCGCAGATGGTCGAGGTGAGCCGGGACGGGCGGCGGGTCTACGTCAGCAACTCCCTCTACGGCTCGTGGGACGACCAGTTCTATCCCGACGGGGTGGGCGCCTGGCTGGCCAAGCTCGACGTGGATGTCGACGCCGGTGGCCTCACCCCCGACGTGCGGTTCTTTCCGCACGGCGACGAGTTCCGGGGGCTGCGCGTGCACCAGACGCGATTGCAGGGTGGGGACGCGTCCTCCGACTCGTACTGCTTCCCGTGACCCTCGGGACGATCGCGACGCTGGCGGCGCTCGGCGCGTTCCACGGTCTGAACCCGGCGATGGGGTGGTTGTTCGCGGTGGCCCGGGGCCTGCAGGAGCGCAGCCGGATGGCGCTGCTGCGCGCCCTGCCGCCGATCGCGGCGGGGCATCTCGCCTCGGTGGCGATCGTCGCGGCCCTGGTCACCGCGACCAGGTCGGTGACGGCGAGCACCGCCCTGGCGGTGGTCGGCGGCCTGCTGCTGGTCGGCTTCGGGTTGTGGCGGCTGCTCTCCGAGCGGCACTTCCGCTGGGCGGGGATGCGGCTGTCGGCGGCTCAGCTCACCGGCTGGTCGTTCCTCATGTCGTCGGCGCACGGCGCCGGACTGATGCTGCTGCCGGTGCTGGTCGCCGAGCCGGTGCCCGGAGGTCACTCCGGGCACCTGGCCGCCGCGCCGCTCGGTGCGCTGCCCGGGTTGGCCGCGGCGGGTGTGCACACCGTGGCGATGCTGGGCACCGCTCTGGTCGTGGCGGTGCTGGTCTACCAGGTGCTCGGGGTCGGGGTGCTGCGTCGGGCGTGGTTCAACGTCGACCGGCTCTGGGCGGGCGTGCTGGTGGCCGCGGGGTTGGTGACGCTGATCCGGGCGTGACCGTCCATCGTGGAAACGTGTGATGTGTGATCTCATGTCGTCATGGTCACCCCGACTCCCCTCATGCAGCTGGTGGCCGGCGTGTGGGGGTTCAAGACCCTCGCGGCCGGCGTTGACCTCGGTCTGTTCACCCGGCTCGCCGGCGGACGGACGATGACAGTCGAGCAGGCCTCGGCCGAGTTCGGGCTGCCGGACCGGCCGGCGGACCTGCTGCTCGCCGCGTGCGCCTCGCTCGGCCTGTTGGAGAAGGCCGGCGACGGCTACCGCAACTCCGAGTTGGCCGAGCAGTTCCTGGTCGAAGGTCGGCCCTACTACTTCGGCGCCCAGATCCGCTACTCCGACCTGCGCACCTACCTGCCGTGGCACCGCATCGGCGAGGCGCTGCGCACCGATCGGCCGTTGACCTGGGACCCGGAGTGCCAGCAGTCCATGTTCGACACCGCCGACCCGGAGATGCTCACGCAGTTCTGGGACGCCATGTTCTCGACGTCGAGTTTCACGGCGAGCGCGCTGGCCGAGGCGTACGACTTCTCCGCGCACCGCCGGTTGCTCGACGTGGGCGGCGGGGCCGGCGCGTTCCCGATCGAGTTCTGCCGCCGGCTGCCCGAGCTGCGGGCGACAGTCCTGGACCTGCCGCACGTCTGCGTACGGGCGCGGGAGCGGATCGCGGAGGCCGGTCTGACCGATCGGATCGACGCGGTGCCGGGCGATTTCCTCGCCGATCCGGCGTTGCCGGACGGGCACGACGTCATCCTGCTCAGCATGATCCTGCACGACTGGGACGAGCCGACGAACCGCGCGCTGCTGGCCCGCTGTCACGCGGCGCTGCCGCCCGGTGGTGCCATCGTCGTCTGCGAACTGCTGCTCAACGACGAGCGCACCGGGCCACCGGAGGCCGCTCTGATGGGCATGAACATGCTTGTCGAGACCGAGGGCGGCCGGAACTACTCGGCGGCCGAGTACGGCGCGTGGCTCACCGACGCCGGGTTCGTCGACGTCCGTACCGTGCCGTTCGACGCTCCCGGCGCCAACGGCGCGGTCGTGGCCCGCCGGCCCTGAACGCCGACGGCACCCGACCCCTGGGAGGGTCGGGTGCCGCAGCGTCATCGTGACGCTGGCGTCCGATCGGCTACCGGTACCCCTCAGGCGCGAGCCTTGGCCGGCTGCTTCATGAAGTCCATGATCGCCTTGTTGATTTCGTCGGCGTGCGTCCACGGGATGCCGTGCGGCGCACCCTTGAGCGTGATGAGCGTGCCGGTCGGCATCATCGGGCCGAGCCGCTGGCCGGTCACCGGGTAGGGCAGCACCCGGTCCTGGTCACCCTGCACGATCAACACCGGAATATTGATCTTCGGCAGGTCCTGCCGGAAGTCCTCCTGCCAGGCGTCCACACTGTCGTGGGTGGCCTTGCCGGAGGCCATCGCGCCGATCTGCCAGTGCGCCCGGTACGCCTCTTCGCTGACCCGCTTGCCCATGTTCTGGTCCGGGTTGAAGAACGCGTCGCAGAACGACGTCAGATAGGCGAAACGGTCCTTGATGATGGCGTCCTGGAAGCCCTTGAAGAGCTTGCGGTCGACGCCCTCGGGGTTGTCGTCGGCCTTGGCCAGCATCGGTTGCAGCGGGCTGAGCAGCACGGCCCGGCTGACCCGCTGGGAGCCGTAGTTGGCCAGGTAGCGGACGACTTCGCCGGTGCCCATCGAGTGACCGATCAGGGTGGCGTCGTTGAGGTCCAGCTCGGTCATCAGCACGTCGAGGTCCGCGGCGAACGTGTTGTAGTCGTACCCGAAGGCCGGCTGCGCCGAGTTGCCGTTACCGCGCCGATCGTAGGTGATCGTCCGGTATCCGGCGTTCTGCAGCACGTTGGTTTCCTTCTCCCACGTTGCCCCGTTGAACGGGAAGCCGTGGATGAGCACCACGGGCTTACCGGATCCGTGGTCCTCGTAGTACAGGTCGATGGGTGCGGAGTTTTCCGTCCCCACGGTAATGAAAGGCATGTTTTTCTCCTGCTCCGGTATGGGCTGTCGGACGCCCCGTGCTTTCCCGTCGGGTCGCCGGATATGCGGCCGAGCGCCGTCGCCCAGGCCCGCCGGCCCGCTCCGGACGACCGGTCCCGGCATCGACATTTATCAACCTCGTCGGTAGGGTCGCCGGTAGGAAAGTTTCGGCGTACGGGAGGTGGGCATGCTTCGAAAAGTCCCCGCGGCGCTGGCCCTCGGAGCGGCCGTGGCCGCCCTGGGCGGCACGCCGGCGCAGGCCGACCCGGTGGTGCCACGGCACGCCATAGTCATCTGCCAGAGCGCCAGCTTCTACGCCAACTACGACTCTGCCGGCGGCCCCACCGGCCTGAAGCGCACGCTCGTCTACGGCAACAAGATCGGCCACACCCCGGGCGCGCATCCGGTCTACAACGGGTGGGCGGCCACCTTCGACTTCGGCCCGAACGACTGGGGTTACCTGCGCTCCGAGTGCATCGGCGGGTACGACTCGTGGTGAGGGCCCGGGTGACGGCCGGCGTGCTGGCCGGGATCGTCGCCGCACCGGCGCCGGCGCAGGCCGCCAACGGCACCATCGGTCAGCGCGAGACGGTGTGCGCGAGCGACCTGTTCGTCCGCACGCAGCCCAACGGCGCCTGGATGGGCACCCTCTACCAGGGTCAGACGTTCCTGGTCGAAGGTCCCCGCAGCGGCGGCTACGTCTACGGCTTCGCCTACGGGTACATCAACCGGCGCGGCTGGGTGCAGGACGGCTGGTTCTGCTGAACGGGCGGCCGGCGACGCGACCCGATCGGAGTGCCCCGATCCGGCCGCGGCGGCCTAGCCTCGAACGGTGAGCCCTTCGCCCCGGCTGCGAGCCGTCAGCGACCTGCACATCAGCTACGCGGAGAACCGCGCGTTCGTCCAGGAGCTCCGGCCGGACCACCCCGGCGACTGGCTGCTCGTCGCCGGCGACGTGGCCGAGCGGTTCGCCGACATCGAGTGGGCTCTCGGCCTGCTGAGCAACCGCTTCGCCCGGGTGGTCTGGGCGCCGGGCAACCACGAGCTGTGGACGCCACCCGGCGACCCGGAGCACCTGCGCGGCGAGACCCGCTACCGCGAGCTGGTCGAGCTGTGCCGGCGCCTGGGAGTCGTCACCCCGCAGGACCCGTACCCCGTCTGGGACGGCGAGGGCGGGCCCGCCACGATCGCCCCGCTCTTCGTGCTCTACGACTACACGTTCCGGGTGCCCCAGGCCAGCACGAAACAGGAGTCGCTGGACCTGGCGCACGCGGCCGGCGTGGTCTGCACGGACGAGGCGCTGCTGCACCCCGACCCGTACCCGAGCCGGGAGGCGTGGTGCGACGCCCGCATCACCGAGACCGAACGCCGGCTGGCCGAGCGCGACCCGGCGCTGCCGACCGTGCTGGTCAACCACTACCCGCTGGTGCGCGAACCCACCGACGTCCTGTGGTTCCCCGAGTTCGCCCAGTGGTGCGGCACCGTCCGCACCCGCGACTGGCACCTGCGCTTCGGCGCGTCCACGATGGTCTACGGGCACCTGCACATCCCCCGCACCACGTTCTACGACGGCGTCCGGTTCGAGGAGGTCTCGCTGGGCTACCCGCGCGAGTGGCGGCGACGCGGCCCGGTCCCGGACCCGGTGCGCACCATCAACCCCGCCGAGGACAGGCGCCGGCGCGAGTCCGTCAGCGGGTGAGGCCGACCACCGACGCCAGCCGCGCCACGCCGGCCGGCGCCGGCTGCGCCCGGGCGACATCGGCGATGAGAGTACGCGCCAACGGCCGCCACCGAACCTCAAGTTCAACACCCCTCTGAGCTGAGCGCAGCGACTACGGTGACCGGATGCCGATCAGTCGACGCCGAATCCTCCAGTTGGTGGCCGCCGGCGGCGGCGTCACCGCGCTCGGCGCGGCCGGCATCGCCCTGGTCGACGCCGAGGTGCTGCCCGGCCGGTCGGTGCTCGACCACGCGCTGGGCCGCTGCGACGCCGCATCGCCGACCGCGCCGCAGGGCACACCCCAACCGCCGGTCACCGGCAGCTTCCGCTCGGCGGCACGCCGCCGGGAGGTGGCCTTCGCCATCTCCTACCCACCCGGGTACGCCCCGGGCGCGCGGCTGCCCGTCTGCCTGGCCCTGCACGGGTACGCGGCCGACGCCCGATCCGCCGTCACCGCCGCCCGGTATCCGGAGTTCCTGGCCGGCGCGCTCGCGGCAGGGGTGCCCCCGTTCGCGCTGGCCGCACCGGACGGCGGCGACGGCTACTGGCATCCGCACGCCACCGACGACCCGCTCGGCATGCTCGTCGACGAGTTCCTGCCGCTGTTGGCCGGGCGCGGCCTGCGTACCGACCGGGTCGCGGTGGCCGGCTGGTCGATGGGCGGATACGGCGCGCTGCTCGCCGCGCTGACCCATCCGGACCGGTTCCGGGCGGTGGTTGCCACATCACCGGCGGTCTTCCGCTCGTACGCCGACGCGGAGCGGGTCAACGCCGGCGCGTTCGGCGGCCCCGACGAGTGGGCCCGGTACGACGTGACGGCCCGCGCCGCGCAGTTCGCCGGCCTGCCGGTGCGGATCGCGATCGGCGCGGCCGACCCGTTCGCGGGCGCGGTCGAGACACTGCGGGACCGGCTGCCCGACCCGGGGGTGGTGACCATCGGGGTGGGCTGCCACGACGGCGACTACTGGGCGTCCGTCGCCCCGGCGCAGGTGCGGGCGATCGGCGCCTCGCTGGCCGGCTGACCCGTAGCACCATCCGCCAGCCCTCGGGGCGATGTGTACGGTGCATCGGTGCATGAGCCATCCGTGCTGGACGGTCTGACGGAGATGACCGGCGTGCAGATGCTGTGGTTCGCCGACTACTACGACGGACCGTTGGATGGTCTCGCGCTCCTCGACGGCAGGGAGTACTGGTTCATCGCCGTTGCGGACGAGCGCGGCTGTCCCGTTGATCAGGATCGGCGCTGCTACGTGCTCCATGCGATCTCCGAGGAGCAGGCGCAGGCGGAGTGGGCGGAGCACCGCGATTTTGTGGCAGTGGTGGGTGGGCCTGGGTGCGTACACACGCCCGCTTGTGCCCATGGTCCGGTTGACGCCGACGCGGCTGCTGCCTGGCACCGCGATCATCCTTGGGAGCTGCGGCCGGACCATGCCAGCGCGCCAGCGATCGGGTGGTTCCGCGGGTACTGAGCTGACTAGTCCGGGTAGGAGTCCCGGATGACCAGCTCTCGGGTTTCGATGATGCCGGGCCAGTGCCGGGAGACCGGGTCGGTGCCCCGGCGCAGCCAGAGGGTCGTGCCGTCGGTGGCCGTCGCGGTCTCGATGACGTGCTCGGCGTCCGCCTCGATGCGGCCGGTCTCGACCGGGCCCATGCCCAGCCTCTCCGCCTCGGTGCGCAGGTCGGCGCGGGCGAGGTAGAGCAGGGCCGCACGGCCCGGGTCCACGCTGACGGCGGCCGGCTCGACGCGGGCCAGCCACGGCCCCAGCGCCTGCGCGCTCCCGGCGATCGTGTCCGCCGGAACGGTGACGAAGAGCCGGGCGACAACCTCGGCCTCGGTCGGCCCGATGTCCAGGGTGCGGTCGGGAGTGAGGCCGGAGCCGTGGGTCGCGCCCTCCCAGCCCAGATCCTGGTCGGCCCGATCGATCACCAGGTGGGTGGCGGGCGGCCCGGACGGGGGTACGTCGGTCTCGGCGTACCGGACGTTCCGCGCGTAGCTGAAGTCCTGATCGCGCCAGCCGAAGCGGTGCAACAGCCGCTGCGCCAGGGCGTGCATGGCGCGTTCCTCGTTCCCGGCGACCCGGTAGCCCGACAGCAGCAGGTCCGCGCGGTCGACGTCGACGTCGATCCCGTCGGCGCCGATCTCGTCGGCGAGCGGAGCGTAACGGCGCAGAGTGTCGGCGGCGGTCGCGGTTCCGCGTTCCAGCCTGAGCATCGCCTTCATCCTGAACGGCGGCTTGTTCTTCGCCACTCGCTTCACCACCAATCCGTGCCAGGCACGCGAGGCACCGTAACCAGCGGCTACCGAGTGAACAACCGATTTGGACCAGGCAGGCTGGGCGCCCGCGCCGACATCACGGTCGGTCAGTCGATGCCCTCGACGATGCGGAAGTCGCGCTCGACGGCGTCGGAGAGGGCGACAAGCGCCTCCTGGTAGGCCGCACTCTCGTGCGCCGCGACGGCCTGCGCGAAGCTGTCGAACTCGATCACGATGGTGCGCTCGGCGATTCCGGCGTCATGCGCCACGACCCGACCGCCACGGACGAGGACCCGACCGCCCCCGGCCGCGACGGCCGGAGCGGCCAGCGCGTTGTAGGCAGCCAGCTTCTCCGGGTCTGAGATGGTGCGGTAGGCGCTGACCCAGTAGCCCTTGGGCATGGAACCTCCAGTGTGGGGATGAGTGCGTCTGGCTTACGGGATGGTCTCGGACGAGCGTCGGCGGGCGAGAGCGAGGCTCGTCAGCGTCGTGATCGCCATGGCACCGATGCCGACCAGCGCCGCCGTGGTGTAGGCGCTGTCGTCGGGGAAGCGGTGGCCGGGGCCGGTGCCCGCAGCGAGGATCAGGCCGCCGATGGCGCTGCCCAGGGAGTACCCGACGCTGCGGACGACGTAGTTGAAGCTCATGGCGCTCGACGTCTCGCTCTTGGGGGTGACGGCCAGGATGACGCCGGGCATCGCGGCCGAGAAGCCGCCGACGCCGAAGCCGAGCACGCCCATCGCCACGAACAGTTCGGTCAGATCCGACCGGGCCGCCGCGAACAGGGCGAACCCGCCGCCGACCACGACGGCGCTGCCGGCCAGGAGCAGGGGGTCGGCGATCAGCGTCCGGACCCGCGGCGTGAGCTTGCCGGCGACGAACCCCAGCACCGAGAACGGAATGAGGACCAGCCCGGCGACGAAGGTCGTCAGCCCGAAGCCGTAGCCGGCGCCGTGCGGCGTCTGCGCGTACCGGGTGATGAGCGTGAGCAGGAGGTACATGCCGATCCCGCCGACGAACATGGCGAGGTTCGCCCCGGCGACCGCCGGGTGCCGCACCGCCCGCACATCGACCAGAGGCGTCGTGCTGCGCAGCTCGATGACGGCCCAGACGCAGAGCAGCACCACCACGACGACGGCGAGACCCGCCGCCACGGCGAGGTGCCGGCTCCACAGATTGCGTTCGCCGGCGAGGAACAGCACCAGGAGCAACGCAGCGGCCAGGACGACAGCGCCTGTCACGTCGACGTGGGCGGAGCGGCCTTCGGGGGCTTCGGGCATAGAGCGCCACGCGGTCAGGAGGGCGGCGGCGGTGACGACCAGGCCGAGGCCGTAGGCGGCCCGTACCCCGCCGAGCTCGGCGAGCAGTGCGGCCAGCGGGTAGCCGACGCCGGCCCCGATGATCGAGACCACCGAGATCAGGGCGATCACGGCCGCGCCGCGCTCCTCGGGGAGGTGGTCCCGGGCCACGCCCATCATCAGCGCCGTCAGCCCGAGCCCGACGCCCTGGGCCGCCCTGCCGACCAGCAGCCACGCGAACGGCAACGGCAGCACGGTGAGCGCGCTGCCCGCGACGACGACAGCCAGCGTGGCGAGGATGGTGGCCCGCCGGTGCGGGCCGGCTCCGAGCCGGCCCAGGACCGGTGTGGCGACGGCGCCGCTGAGCAGCGCGATGGTCAGCGTCCACTGCGCGCTGCCGAGCGAGACGTGGAACGAGGTCGCCACGCTGGTGATGAGCGGCGTCCCGAGGCTGGCGACCGCCGCCACGACCAGAGCGATGAACACCAGGGCGGGGACCAGGAGCGGCGTTTCGGAACGTGCCACCGGGACCGCCTGCACCGCGCCCCCGCCGACGGGCTGCCCGGTCACCGCCTCGACCCTTCACGGTCCTGGCTTTCGAGCTCTGCCAGATGCTTCAGCGCCGGAAGGGCTGCCACCAGCGCCTCGACCTCGTCGCCGGTCAGCTCGCCGATCAACCGCTCGAACGCGTGGACGCCCGCCTGGCGGCGCGTCCGGACATAGGAGGCGCCGGCCTCGGTGAGGCACACCAGCGTGACCCGCTTGTCGGACGGGTCGCTGCGCCGCTCGACGAGGCCGGACTCCTCCATCACCCGGACCAGGGTGGTCATCGCGGGCTGGGTGACGCCCTCGACCGCGGCCAGATCGGTGATGCGCCGCGGGCCGGTCCGGTCCAGGGTGGCCAGGGTGGCGGCGGACGTCAGGCTCATGTCCCGGGGCAGGCGCCTCGCAGCCCTGGTGGCCAGGGCGTAGAGGGCTACCCCGATGGCGGCGGACGCGCCAGCAGTGGTGTCGTGATGACTCACACTCGAAGCATAGCAACTTTATATTCAGTCTTTATGGAGATGCCGTGTCAGTCGTCGGTGAACGGGGCGCCGGTCGACCGCACCGCCCACCGTGCTCACGCCACCGTGCTTGACACTCGACCTCAAGTAGCTGACCGAAGCCCACCGCCTGCACGAACAGGTCCTACAACTGCGCCGTCGCGTGCTAGGCAAGGAACACCCCCACACGGTCGACTCGAAGCAGCGAGTCGCCGAGTTCGCAGCCCGGCTCGACACGCATCAGTCGGAGGGGCCGGACCGCGAGCCGTAGCCCAGGCATCCCGATCTTCTCGTTGGGGCAGTCGTCGCGAGGAACGGCCGCCGGTCGGCGTCCGGTCAGCTGGCGTACACCTCCAGTGCCGCCAGTTGCCCGCCGGCCAGCCGGTGTTACCGCTCACGGTGACGTGTATGTAACGGGTCTACGCCGCGCTGAAGGTGAGCGACACCTGATTACCCGTCGACGGGTCGAAGGTGCGCTCCGCCGCCCCGACAAGCGTGCCGAAGCTGCTCCCATCGGTGCTGCCCGCGACGGCGATGGTCTGCGTCCGACTCCCCCAGGCCGACGACGGCGGCAGCTTCAGCACCACCCGCCCGACCGTGCGCGTCGCGCCCAGGTCGACCTGCACCCACTGGGGGAAGGCATTGGACCGCCGGGCTGGCAGCATGGGTGGATGAGGTCGAGGCTGCGCACGCTCCACGTCGACGGCCGGGAGTTCACCTGGAAGGCCGACATCCGGGCCGCACCTGGCTCTGACGGCCGTCTTCACCGCTGCATAAGGCTCCGCGTATGGGGTGCGGGAAAAACCGGTCGCGCCCTACAGGCCGATGTGACCGAGCGGCCCACCGACGCCTCTGCCGGTCGGTACGTCGAGACCGACGTGCACGGCAGCGGAGAGGCGTACCCCTACCCGACAGCCGCGGACGTACGCGTTCTGGTCCGTTACGGCCTGCGCGCTGGATGGACGCCGCAGGCGTTGGGTGGGACGTTCACAATCGCCCCGCCGACCGAACTTGAGCTACCGCGATTCGCCGTCACCGAGCCTGTCTGAAGCGTTGAACTGCACCGCGAGGGCACCCGGTCGTCGTGACAAGTGGTGGGGTTCTGACGTGTTCAGAGGGGCTCGAAGAATCGAGTGGACCAGGTCGCATCATTCGTCGGGCCGAACACCCAGCCATTGGGCCCGTCGTACGGCGCGGCGAGGATGTGCTCTGGAACGAGGAGGTAGTCGAGTCCGCTGAGTGCCTCCTCGATCCGTGCGCGGTCGTCCGGGTGCAGGTGAGATGTGTGGGCCCACGGAGCGGAAGATCCGCACGCGGCAAGGCCACCAAAATTGCTGACGCTCACACTCAGAGCCAGTGGGATTCGGGTACGTTTCGTGCGGCTGCGACTGACCTCGGCGGGAATCCAGATGCTGCCGAAACATGCGGAGTCCTGGGCCAGCCCCACGTCGCATCGGCAACCGTAGGCCTCGCTCAATCGCTCCGCGAGCCGGTCGAACCGACCCTGGGTCGCCGCGCGGTCGAAGTGCCGTGGCATCTCCAGACCATCGCCTGCGCCTGGCTCCACCCGAGCGTTCGATGCCGCCAGCACCGACTGCGGCACTACGCCCTCGACCATGACCCGCATGAGCGATTCCGGGCTGAGGCCGTGCTCCACCGGCGCGACCGGCTCGTCCAGCTCCCGGAGCAGCGACCACCATTCCGCATCGGACATTGTCACGCGAGGCACCGTAGCCAGCGGGCGACAGAGCCGACAACCCGATTTGAGCCGGGTCGGCAGGGCACCTAGCATCGTGGCCAGTCCGGGCGGCGGATCGATGCAGTTAAGGATCCCCCTACCAGCCGCGCTTCGGAGCTTGGCGGGAGTGTGCGAATGAGCCTGGATATCGCGGTGTGGATACCCGACGACGACTCCTACGCCGGTCGGCAGGTTGTGGAGGATCCGCCGGGCACCAGCACGGCGGTGGGAGCTGAAGCCTTCCGTCATTCACTGTGGGGTTCCGCGGTGACTCGTCAGCTGGGCGCGACGTTCCTGCCACAACTCGCCGACGTCACGGTCGAGAATCGGGGTAACCTCCAGGTCTTCCCCGGTCAGCTCGATGCCTTCGACCAGGAGTGCGTCCGCTTGGCGGAGAACGTCGAGCTGCTGGCCGCCACGACCGGATACGACGCGGAACGCATCCTCGGCTACCTGACCAATGTGCGGGATGCCGTGCAGCGCGCCAGGGCGGTGCAGGGCGGCATCATCATCTGGTAGTCGGCGTACGGGTGGAGGGGCGGCCGCCGGTCGGCGTCCGGCGGCCGCCCCACGTCCGGTCAGCTGGCGTACACCTCCAGTGCCGCCAGTTGCCCGGCCGGCCAGCCGGTGTTCCCGGTCACCGTGATCCGCACGTAACGGCTCTGCGCAGCACTGAACGTCAGCGACACCTGGTTACCCGTCGACGGGTCGAAGGTCCGCGCCGCCGACCCGACCAGCGTCCCGAAGCTGCTCCCGTCGGTACTGCCGGTGACGGCGATGGTCTGCGTCCGACTCCCCCAGGCCGACGACGGCGGCAGCTTCAGCACCACCCGCCCGACCGTGCGTGTCGCGCCCAGGTCGACCTGCACCCACTGGGGGAAGGCGTTGTTGGCGCTCTCCCAGTAGCTGTTCGCGTCGCCGTCGACCACGTTGCCCGAGCCGTAGCTCTGGACGTGGCTGCTCTCGCTGGTGGACCGCCCTCGGGCCAGGTCGGCGTTGGCCGGGGCGTCGGTGGTCACCGTGACTCCGTTCGAGGCCGCCGAGGTGTTGCCGGCGGCGTCGCGGGCGACGACCGTGAAGGTGTACGAGGTGGACGCGCTGAGCCCACTCACGGTCGCGCTGGTGCCCGCGACCGTGGCGACGACCGTGCCGCCCTGGCGTACCTGGTAGCCGGTGACGCCCTTGTCGTCGGTCGACGCCGTCCAGCCCAGGGAGACGCTGCTCGACGTCTTGGCGGTCACGGTGAGACCACTCGGGGCGGTCGGCGGGTTGTCCGTGGTGGCGCTGGATCCGTACACCTCGACCTTGGCGAGCTGGCCCGCCGGCCAGCCGGTGTTGCCGGCGATGCTCAGCCGGACGTAGCGGGCCGTGGTGGTCGTCAGCGTGCGGGTGACGGTGTTGCCGGTCGCCGGGTCGAAGGCGAACGCCGAGGCCCCGGCGATGGTCGAGAAGGAGCTGCCGTCGACGCTGCCCTGCACGGTGATGGTCTGGGTCCGCGCACCCCAGCCGGCGGGGAGCCGCACCACGAGCCGGCTGACCTGCTGGCTGGCACCCAGGTCGACCTGCCACCAGTGCGGGAACGAGCCGCCGCCGCTCTCCCAGTAGCTGCCGGCGTCGAAGTCCAACGCGTTCGCGGCGACGAAGGAGCCGTTCTGGCTGCTGGCCGAGGTGGATCGGCCGGCTGCGAGGTCGCCGCTGGTCGGGGGCGGGGTGCCGACCGTCGGCGGCGTGGGCCGCGTCGCGGTGAGCGCGAGCTGCCCCTTGAGCATCCGGCCGCCGTCGCCGGTGATGCGCAGGTAGTAGTCCGACGAGCAGGCGACCCCGTCCTCGTCCAGGGCGCGGATGTTCGCGCCGGCCGGAGTGGTGGCCTGGGTCTCGGACGTCTTGGCGATCTGGTTGCCCTCGTTGTACTCGTCGAACATGGACACGTAGAGGCCCTGCGAGCCGAGCCGGACCATGTTGTAGATGTGCCGCCAGTAGAAGTCCCCGTGCTTGCGGTGCCCACCGGCCAGGTCACCGGGCATCACGCAGGGCAGGTAGTCGATGCCGCGCGCCGCGCAGTCGGCCATGTCACCGACGTTGACGTTGTTGTAGTACGAGTCGAGCTCCTCCACCGTCCTGGCCCGGTAGACCATCCACGGGGAGATCGCGTGGAACGCGTGGTAGACGTCGAGGAAGCCGGCGCGGGAGTCCTCGATGCCCTGCCGCCACCAGGTGGGCACGCCGCCGATGACGTAGCAGCCCTGCGCTTTGAACCAGTTGATGACCTCCAGGCACGGCCCGGGGGTGAAGGGCCGGCTGGGTTCGCTGAAGCCGAAGCCCCAGATGCAGACGACCGGCTTGCCGTTCTGGCGGGCGTACGCGCTGGACGACGTGTGCGCGGACATCTTCGTCGTCCAGTCGGTCTTGATGTCCGTCTGCATGGTCAGCCAGTCGGTGACGTCGTACATGATGTAGAACTTGCGGCCGTAGCGCTCGGCCGCCGAGCGGACCTTCTGCGTCATGGCGTCGCGCGTCGGCCCCTCGTCGCCGGTCGGGTTGAACCGTTGCAGCGCCGCGGTGTCGCAGCCGTACTCCTGCATCCAGCGGAAGTGGGTGTCCACGGTCTGCTGGTCGTAGGAGGAGAAGAGGGTGGCCGGCGAGCCGTTGCCGAGGTTGGGGTACGCGGTGGGATAGCTGCGCGTGTACTCGCGCATGTCCGGCCAGGACACGATCGTGGTGTTGGACGGCGACGGCGGCTGGAAGCGGTCGCGGCTCCAGTGCCACCAGCCGCCGATGGGCGCGGAGTCGCCGGGGGCGCTGAACCAGCCCTGGTAGCCGACCGTCACCTTGCCCACCACGTCCCCGACCGGGCTGGCGGCCTGGGCCGGGCTGGCGAGGAATTTCGTGGTGGAGGCGGCGGCGAGGGCGGAGCCCGCCAACACGGACGTGACGAACCTGCGGCGGGAGACCGCCATGGGGACCACTCCTTCGGGACGGAAGGCATTGACGGCCATCGTGGCAGCAGTGGATGCCGTCCCGCAAGAGTGCGACTGATCGATGAAAATGTAAGTCAGGGGATCGGAAGGAACCGAGCGTCACGGTCGGACACACGCGGAGGGCCGGCGCCGCACACCGGCGCCGGCCCTTTCGGTGGTACGCCCGGAAGCGTTACGACGCCGGGTACTGCACGATGTAGACCGGCACGCCGACCTTCGTCGTGTCGGCCGCGTCGCCGACGCCGTTGACCACGTGGTCGATGGTGCCCGCGCTGAGGTTGACGGTCATGATGTGGTGCAGCCGCACACCCGGCCGGTTCGGCACCTCGAAGCCGTTCTCGGTGTGGATCGACGGGTTGTTCTGGTTGAAGACGTACACCCCGCCGCCGTAGAGGTCGTGGTGGCGCACCCGGTCGCCGACCTTGTAGCCGGCGTAGCCCTCGACCGGGCCGTTCATCCAGTCAGCCTGCGTCGGCGGGTCGTACGGCAGCTCGTTCTGGTAGAGGATCGTGGTGCCGTGCTCGCCGTTCCAGACGGTGTTGTAACGCTGGAAGTGCTCGACGAACAGGCCGGTGGCCGTCACGTGGTCGCCGTTGATGACAGCGCCGTAGCGGCCGGTGTTGGTGCGCCAGCGGTCGGTGTCGCCGTTGACGCCCTCGGTGAAGCCCTCGACGCCGTGGTCGCCGCGCCACACCCAGGTGTGGTCGATGAGCACGTTGTCGCTGTTGACCTCCAGCGCCGTGTTGGTCCGGCCGATGTGCGGGCCGCCGACGCGGAAGTACACGTCCGACAGCGTGGTCGGGTTGGCCGGGCTGCTGGCGTCGCGGCCGTGCTGGCGGCCCACCCGCAGCAGGACCGGTGACTCGACGGTGCCGGCGTCGATCGTGACGCCGGCGACGATCACGCCGGGCACGTTCGCGACGTCCAGCGGGACGGCGCCGTTGACCGCGGTGAGGGTGGCGTGGCCGATGCCGAGCACCACCGTGTTGGCCCGGCGGATCTCGATGCTGCGGGCGATGTCGTACACGCCGGGGGTGAGCAGCAGGTGCTTGCCGCGCGCGAGTTGACTGTTGATCACCTGCACCGGGTCGGACGGCTTGGCGATGAAGAAGTCGTCGATCCCGATGGTCCGCCCGGGGGTCAGGCCGTCGGCCCAGGAGACGCCCCGGCTGTCGCGCTGCGCCGACGGCACCCGCACGTTGTAGCGGCCCTTGCCGTCGACGAACAGGTACGGCTTCTCCCGGCTCACCGGCGTGGTGTCCAGGGTGGTGTACGGCGGGTCCGGGAACGTGGCGTCGTCAGGTGCGCCCTCGACGCCCGCGAAGACCTGGTTCCACACCGCGTTGGACCACCCGGCGACCTCGCTGTTGCGGGTGAGCCACTGCTGCTGGGAGCCGTTGGTGGTGGCCGGCAGCCGCGAGTCGGCGATGAAGCCGCCGCTGGCGAACTGCGGGCCGGCCGTGCAGTAGTCCATCAGGGACAGCCCGCCGCCGGTGATGTTCAGCCGGCGCATCGAGACCGCCTGGGACACCGCCCAGAAGTTCGCCGTCGACCGGCAGCCGTCCTGGCCGGCGGCGTTGACGGTGAGCGAGAGGTTGGACAGAGTGCGCCAGAAGTTGACAAGCGCGAGGCAGTTGCCGGTGCCGCCGTCGGCCAGGCAGCGGTTGTAGACCTCGATCTTGCCGTTGACGGCGACGTCGGTGGGCGACGCGCCGAGGCCGGCGACCTCGGTGTAGTAGCCGACCTTGGCCTGCAACGGCTGTTCGGCAGTGCCGTACGCGCCCGGCTTGAACAGGTAGGCGTGCCGCTCGGTGCCCATCTCGTTGTCGACCTGGCGGGCGTGCGCGGCGTCGAGGGTCTGCTGGATCTCGCCGACCGGCATGGTCGGGTCGAAGATCGTCACGTTCGGCCCGAAGTCGGGTGCGCCGTGCGTCGGGCGGCCGGCGGTGGCGGCGGTGCCGGTCGTCGTGAGGGCGGTGGTGACCAGAAGGGCGAGCAGGAACGTACGTCGGGACGGGGTTGTCATGTGGTTCGTCCTCTCCGCGACCGGGTGGTACTCCCGGCGCAGCTGGGGCGTGAGAGCGCTCTCCGGTGTTTCTACCCGGTCCGGCGGCCCCACGCCATGACCTCAGGGCGGCGAACTTCGGACCGGGCCGGCGAGAATGGACGGTGGCTCTCAACCCGAGGAGGCGACGATCGTGGGTGGCACGTTGGCCGACGTCCTGGACGCGGCAGCACGCGGGCACTTCCCACCGCCGGACGGCGGGACCACCATCGTGCCGCAGCACAGCCCCCGGGACGCCGGAGTCATCGCGTTCACCGCCCACTCCGTCGTGTTCACCGACGAGGACCCCGACTGGGTCCGCCGCACCCTGGCCGCCCTCGACTGCGACTCGCTGGCGGCCACGATGAATCCGCGCTTTCTGGGTGCGCTGCTCGAGCGCACCGGACGGTCGACGGACACCATCGACCTGCTGACCGTCGCCGCCCCGCTCGCCGGAGCGCCCCCGCTGGCGCTGCGCGAGCTGACCGACACCGATCACCCCCGCGAGGCCAGGGCGCGCAGGCGTCGTGACGACGTCCGCGTCTGGGCCGCCGAGGGCGGCGTGGTCGTCCTCGGCCGTGGCGTGGCGGGTCGCTGGGAGGCGGCGATCGAGGTCGACGAGGACGTTCGCCACCGGGGCCTGGGCCGGGCGCTGGCGACGGCAGCCCGGCACCTGGTGCCCGACGGCCAGCCGGTCTGGGCGCAGCAGGCCGCCGGCAACGCACGCAGCGTGCGTGCCTTCCAGGCGGCCGGCTTCCGACCGGTGGGCGCCGAAGCGCTGCTTCTCGAGAAGTAGCCACTCCGGCGCTGGTGTCACACGTCGCTCAGAAACTCGTCGGTCATCGGGGCTAGCCAGCCTGATGTCACGGCAGCAGCTAGTGGATGACACCTGCCCATCGCGCCCTTTGCTCTGCTTCAACCCGCGCAACACCGGGACACCCAAACTGTTGCGTGGGTTGAAGCAGAGCAAAGGGGCGCGACCCGAACGTCCGCCGTCCTCCACTCTCCATCCCCAGATACCCCCCGCCAGAACTGGCTCCCCCGAAGAGCGATAGCCTCCCCGAACCGTCGATCATGGAGTTGTGGTGGTGCACGAGAGAGACATCCGCCGCCAGAATGGCCACCACAAGTCCATGATCGACCTTGTGGGGCGGGGTGCGGAGATGAGCGCGCTCTAGCGTTGCGAGCTGGCCTCGGTCAGGAACTCGTCGATCATCGGCGCCAGCCACTCGGCGCGCTGCGGGATCGTGGTGTGGGTGGTGCCCGGCAGGATGGCCAGCCGGCAGGCCGGCAGACCGGTCAGGTCGCCGGGCACCCCGCCCCCGAGCAGCCGGAACATCAGCACCGCGTGCTCGGGCTGGACGATGTCCGAGTCGGCCAGCACGATCAGGGCGGGCGCGGCCAGGGCCTTGATCTCCTCGGGCGTCCAGCGCGGCAGGTTCGCGTCCAGCACCTTCATCTTGGTGACCAGGTTGGCCCAGCCCGCCGGGTCCGGCGCGGTGCGCAGGTACTCCTCGTGGAACTCCGAGCCGTGCAGGTGCTCCGGCCGCAGATCCTGGATCCCGTCGAGCAGCCCGGGGTGCAGGCCGTCGTCCTCGAAGCTCACCGAGGCGAGGACCAGCCGCCCGACCCGCTCGGCGTGGTCGGTGCCCAGGCGCAGCGCCACCGCCGCGCCCATGCTCCAGCCGAACACGTCCGCCCGCTCGACACCTAGCCGGTCCAGCAGCTCGACCACGTCGGCGGCGAAGTGCTCCACCGTCAGCGGACGATCGACGTCCGGGGTGTGGCCGTGCGCCTGCAACTCCACGGCGATCACCCGCCGCGACTTCGCCAGCATCGGCAGGATCGTGCCGAACGAGGTGCCGATGCCCGAGAGCGCGCCGTGGATGAGCACCAGCGGCCGGCCCTCGTCACTGCCATGTGTCTCGTGATAGATCTCCATGCCCACACGGTGCGCCCGCCCGCTTACGGTCTGCTTCAGGTCGCCTTACCGGCGATAGGATGTCCGCCGTGCAGTTCGGGGTGCTCGGGCCGCTCGCCGTCACCACGGACGCCGGCGAGCCGGTGGTGGTGCCCGGCGCCAAGGTGCGCGCCCTCCTGGCCGACCTGTTGACCAACCGCAACCAGGTCGTCTCCGCCGACCGGCTCATCGACGACCTGTGGGGTGACGACTCCCCCGCCAACCCCGCCGGCGCCCTCCAGGTGCGGGTGTCGCAGCTGCGCAAGGCGCTCAACGACGCCGAGCCGGGCGCCCGCGACCTGGTCGAGTCCCGCGCTCCCGGCTACCTGCTGCGGGCCGACACGGTCGACGCCGACCGGTTCGCCGAGCTGGCCCGGCACACCGACGTCGACGTGTTGACCGAGGCCCTCGGGCTGTGGCGGGGCGAGGCGTACGCCGACGTGGCCGACGCCGAGTTCGTCCGCGCCGAGGCGACCCGACTCGCCGAGCAGCGCCTCGCCGTGCACGAGCGGCTCGCCGAGGCCCGGGTGGCCCGGGGTGAACACGACCTCGTCGCGGCCGACCTGGCGGAGCTGGTCGCCCGACACCCGCTGCGCGAGGGCCTGCGGGCCGTGCAACTGCGCGCGCTGTACGCCGCCGGCCGCCAGTCCGAGGCCCTGGACAGCTATGCCGACCTGCGGGACCGGCTCGCCGACGAGCTGGGCCTCGACCCCGGCCCCGAACTGGTAGCCCTGCACCGCAGGATCCTCGAACAGGACGCCGGCCTGAGCGCGCCGCCCAAGGCCGCGATCATCCGCAACAGCCTGCCGGCCCAGCTCGACGAGCTGGTCGGCCGGGCCGAGGCGCTGACCGAGCTGCGGGCCCTGCTGCCCGCGCAGCGCCTGGTCACGCTGATCGGGCCGGGCGGCGTCGGCAAGACCCGACTGGCCACCGAGAGCGCCCGCGCCCAGTCCCTTCCGGACGGCGTTCTGCTGGTCGAGCTGGCGCCGCTGCCGGCCGGGGACCCGGGCGTCGCCGAGCAGGTGCTCGGCGCGCTGGACGTGCGCGAGGCCGCCGGCACGAGCCTGTCGGCCACCGACCGACTCGTCGCGGCGCTGCGGTCGCGGCACCTGCTGCTGGTGCTGGACAACTGCGAACACGTCATCGAGCCGGTCGCCGCGCTGGTGGCCCGGCTGCTGCGCGACGCGCCCGGGGTGCGCGTGCTGGCCACCAGCCGGGAGCCGCTCGGCCTGACCGGGGAGCTGCTCTGGGAGGTACCCCCGCTGTCGTTGCCCTCGGACAGCGACCCGGACGCGGTCCGGCGCTCGGCGGCGGCCCGGCTGTTCGCCGCCCGCGCCGCCGCCCAGCACCGCGGCTTTCGTCTCGACGAGCACACCGCGGCGGCGGTCGCGCAGCTCTGCCGTCGCCTGGACGGCCTGCCGCTGGCGTTGGAGCTGGCCGCGACCCGCGTCCGCGCGCTCGGCCTGCGGGGTGTGGTGGACCGGCTCGACGACCGGTTCCGGCTGCTCACCACGCAGCAGCGCGACGTGCCGGCGCGACAGCGGACGCTGACCGCGGTGATCGGCTGGAGCTGGGACCTGCTCGACGACGGCGACCGCGCGGTGCTGGCCCGGCTCGCGGTGTTCGGCGACGGCTGCACCCCGGAGGCGGCCGAGGTCGTCTGCCGGACCGACCTCGACACACTGGCCCGCCTGGTGGACCGGTCGCTGGTGGTGCTGGACGACACCGGCGCCGGCCCCCGTTACCGGCTGCTCGAGTCGGTCGCCGCGTTCTGCCTGGACCACCTGGTCGACGCCGACGACACCCGGGCGCGGCACGCCGCGTACTACACCGACCTGGCTGAGCAGGCCGACCCGCAGCTGCGCGGCCCCGAGCAGCAGCGGTGGCTGGCGTTGCTCGACGCGGAGACGGTGAACCTGCGCGCGGCGCTGACGCACGGCGGCGGGTTGCGGCTGGCCGTCGCGCTGAGCTGGTACTGGTACCTGCGGGGCCGGCTCACCGAGGCGCGGCGGGCCCTCGCGACGCCGGGCGACCCGACGCAGGAGAGCCGCGCCGCAGCCTGGCGGACCGGTTTCGCGCTGTTGCAGGGCGAGCAGATCCCAGCGGCCGAGGTGCGCGCCGCCCTCGCCGGTGTCGCCGACGCCCGAGCCGTCTGGTTCGCCGCGAACGCGGTGCTCGAGCGCAGCGACCTGCCGCTGGCGTCGGAACTGCTGCCCACCGCCGCCACCGATCCGTGGACCGAGGCCGCGGTGCTCAGCTCCCGGGCCATGATCGCGCATGCCGGCGGTGACCTGGCCGCGTTGGAGAGCGCGGCGACGCGCAGCACCGCGCTGTTCGCCGAGGTTGACGACCGGTGGGGCCGCCTGCAGGCGAGCGACTGGGTAGGTGGGCTGGCCGAGATCCGCGGTGAGTACGAACGCGCGGCGGCCCTGCACCGGGAAGGGCTGCGCTGGGCCGAGGAGCTGGGGCTGTGGCCGCACGTGGGCGGCAAGCTGTCCTGGCTGGCCTGGCTCGCGGTGCAGACCCGCGACTACGCGCAGGCCCGGGAGCTGGCCGAGCGCGCGTACCAGCTGGCGGTGGAACAGGGCTCGCCGAGCGCGATCGTCTTCGCCGAGCTCGGCCTGGGCTTCGCCGCCCGCCGCGACGGCAAGCTCGACCTGGCCACCACCCACCTCACCCGCCTCGCCGAGAAGGGGCGCAGCGAGGCCCAGCCGGCGCTCTACCTGCCGATGGTCCTCGTCGAGCTGGGTTACGCCCTCGATCAGAGCGGCGACCCCGCCGCCGCGCTGGCCCTGCACCTCGAGGCGTTCGACGTCGCCGAGGCGATGGCCACCGCGCGCGATGCGCTCGGCCCGCTGGAAGGGATGGCGTCGGCGGTGCGTTCGCCCGAGGTCGCGGCCCGGCTGCTCGGCGCCGCGGCCGCCGCCCGGCAGGCCGCCGGCACTCCGGCCGCGCCCGCCGAGCGCGATGACACCGACCGGGTGACCGAACGGGTGCTCGCCGCGCTCGGCCGGGAACGGTTCGACGCGCTGGCCGCCGAGGGCGCGAAGCTGAGCCCGGGCGAGGCCCGGGCCCAGCTCTGAGCGCCGCTCAGCCGCTCAGCTCGCCGACTTCGGCCGGTACGAGGCGATGATCACGCCGCTCTTGTGCACCCGGGTGTCGATCAGCTCGAACGTCGCCTTCACGTCGGTGAGCGGGGTGCTCAGGCTGGCGCCGCCCTCCAGCACAGGGTGGATCCAGAACCGGACCTCGTCGACCAGGCCCGCCTTGACCAGCTGGGCGGTGACCGAGCCGTAGCCGTACTGGACGATGTCCTTGCCGTCCTGGGCCTTGAGCTTCGCGACCGCCTCGACCAGGTCCCCCTGGAGCACCTCCGTGTTGTTCCAGGTGGGGTTGGTGAGGGTGGTCGAGGCGACGTACTTCTTGACGTTGTTGAAGAACGCGGCGCCGGTGCTCGGGTCGCTCTCGTCCATCGTCGGCCAGGCCTGGGAGAAGCCGTCGTAGGTGGCCCGACCCATCAGCAGCGCGTCGGCGTCCTCGGTCTGCGAGCCGGCGAAGGCGGCGGCCTCCTCGTCGAAGTAGGGCGCGGTCCACATCGGGTTCTCGATGACGCCGTCGAGGGTGAGGTAGGTCGAGTTGATGAGCTTGCGCATCGGAATCTCCTGGGTGTGTGTCGTGTGCTCCGGTGACACCCAGAACTCTGCCGAGCCCCGCTTACGATTCGCTTCAGGTCCCCTTGCGAGGGGCCGAAAGCGGGGCCGGAAGCGGGGCCTTAAAGCGGGTCGGTCAGCGGGATCGGCAGCGCCTGCGGGGCCGCGGTGCCGCCGCCTGACGAGTGCGCCGGCGCGGGCCGGTCGCCGGTGCGGCTGTGCAGACGTCCGCGCCCAGCCGGCCCGGCGCGGCGGGTCACCTCGACGGTCACCATCCGCACCGGCGGTGGCGGCGCGGTGAAGCGGCCCACGCCCCAGCGCACCCAGATCGGGATCCGGCCGGCGTCGGCCTCGGCGGCGAGTTTCTGCACCGTACGCGCCCGGTCGGTGTGGTCGACCTCGATCACCACCGGTGGGCCGTCCGGTCGGGCGCACGCCACGTCGAGGACGGAGTGCCGCTGGTGCATGGGCGGCGGCAGCGGCATGACGCTCGGCGCGCGCCGGTAGACCCGCCAGCGGTGCTCCTGCCCCCACCGCGCCACCGCGTCGATGATCAGCGCGGTCACCTCGTCGGCGTCCAGGTCGACGAAGGTCACGTCGGTCAGCCACCGGCCCAGGTCGGCGGCCAGCCGCTCACCCTGCGCCGTGACGTCCACCGGCGCAGGATAACGCCTCAGCCGAGGGTGGCCGCCGTCACGGCGAGGTGCCGGGTGAGCCAGGCGGTGGTGGCCGTACGCGCCGCCTCGGCGTTGTCGCGGGCCAGGAAGTCGTGCCCCTCCCCGGTGAGCACGAGGTGCCCGTGCGGGACGTCCCGCGCGGCGAGGGCCTGCGCCACCTGGGCCGACTCGCCGGCCGGCACGTTGGTGTCGTTGGCGCCGTGGATGAGCAGCAGCGGCACGTCGAGCTGGTCGATCCGGGTCATCGGTGACAGGTCCCGCAGCAGGTCGGCGTCGCGCACCGGGTCGCCGTACTTGCTGACGGCGGCGGCGGCGATCCACGGCTCGGTGCCGGCGTAGAACGTGCGGAAATCGGAGATGCCGCACTCGGCCACACCCGCGGCGAACAGCCCCGGGAAGTTCACCAGCACCGCGAGGACCAGGTAGCCGCCGTAGGAGCGGCCCAGGCAGCCGAGCCGGCCCGGGATCGCGACACCGCTGTCGATCAGATGGTCGGCGCACGCCGCCACGTCGGCGATGGCCCCGTAGCGGCCGGCGAGATTGTCGGCGGCGACGAAGGTGCGGCCGAAGCCCGACGAGCCCCGCACGTTGGGCGCGAACACGGCGACGCCCTGCGCGACGAGGGCCTGGAACAGCGGGTTGTAGCCGGGACGCTCCTGCGCCTCCGGGCCACCGTGCAGGCTGATCGCCGTCGGCCAGGGACCCGGGCCGGGCGGGCGGTACAGCCAGCCGGACAGCGGCAACCCGTCGCGGGCGCGCAGGTCGACGAGCTGCGGGGCGACACCGCTGTCCCCCGTACGCGCGGCGCCGGTGTCCGGCCGCAGCGGGCGGGGCGTGCCGGTCACCGGATCGACCAGCCAGACCTCCCGCGGCTGCACCGGCCCCTGCGCGGTGACGCAGAGCAGGCCGCCGTCGGCGGCGAAGACCGCGCCGTCGAGCACCTCGCCCGGGGCGGCGACGGCCCGCTGCACGCCGCTGGCGAGATCCAGCAGACTCAGCTCGCCGCGCCCGCCGTAGGTGTTCCACGACAGCGCGGCGCGGCGCCGGTCGGCGCTGAGAGCGACGTGCTCCAGCTCGGCGTCCGGACGCGCCGCGAGCCGCGTCGGGGCCCGCTCCGGGCGCGCGAGGTCCACGCGCACCAGCGCGGCCAGCTCCGAGAACGCGTCGGTACGCGCCAGCACGCTCATCCCGTCGGGGCCGAACCAGCCCTGGTCGGTGCTGCCCCGGCCGGTGTCCGGCAGCAGTCGTACCCGGTCGCCGGTGGCCACGTCCAGCAGTTCCAGCCAGCGTGCGTTTCGCGGACCACATCGCAGCAGGGCGGACCCGCCGTCCGGGCTGACGTCCAGGAGGGTGAGCAGGTCGCCCTCGGCGAGCACCCGCCGGTGCCCGGTGTCGGCGTCGACAAGCACCGCGGCACCCCGCTCGGCGGTCTCGGTGACCGCCAGCAGCGCGCCGCCGGGCAGCCAACCGGTCAGGGCGGCGCTGCGGCGGCCGAACCCGGCGACCTGGCGGCGCTGCGTGCCGTCGGGGCTCAGCACCCACAGCTCGGTGCGGGGGGCGCCGCCGGGCGCGACGACGCACGCCAGCCATCGCCCGTCCGGGGACCAGCTCACCGCCAGGACCGGTTCGTCGCCGCTGGGCAGCGCGACGGCCTCGGCCGCGTCGACGTCGCGGACCCAGACGGCCGGGGTTCCCGCCCGGTCGGACAGGTACGCCACCCGTCGGCCGTCCGGCGACGGCGCGGGCGCGAAGTCCTCGCCGGGAGGCGGGGTCACCGCCGCCGGGCGCCGCACGGGGCGGACCCGGCGCGGCACCTCCATCCGTACGCTCATCTAAACCCCGATCCGCTGCAACCAGAGCTCCAGCAGCCCGAGCTGCCAGAGCGCGTTGGAGCCCAGCGTGGTCCGCCGGGCGTTCGGCGCCTCCAGCAACTCCTCCAGGTAGTCCTTGCGGAACAGGCCGCGCTCGCGCGCCGGTCGTGCGGTCAGCGCGTCCCGGACGTCGTCGAGCAGCGGGCCGGACAGGTGCCGGATCGCGGGCACCGGGAAGTAGCCCTTCGGCCGGTCGATCACCTCGTCGGGCACGATGCCCCGGCTCGCGGCCTTCAGCACGCCCTTGCCGCCCTGGGCGAGCTTGAGCGCCGGTGGGCAGGCGGCGGCCAGCTCGACGACCTCGTGGTCGAGGAACGGCACCCGGGCCTCCAGCCCCCACGCCATCGTCATGTTGTCGACCCGCTTGACCGGGTCGTCGACGAGCATCACCAGGCTGTCCTGGCGCAGCGCCGCGTCGAGCGCGGTGTCCGCGCCCGGCGTGCCGAAGTGGGCGGTGACGAACTCCAGGCTCGCGTCGTGGTCGAGCATCCACTCCGGCGCCAGGTGCCCGGCGAGCGCGTCGTGGCGACGATCGAAGAACACCCGGGCGTACGCCTCGACGGCGTCCGCGCGGGCCGCGTTGGCCATCGGCGGGTACCAGTCGTAGCCGGCGAAGATCTCGTCGGCGCCCTGCCCGGACTGCACCACTGTGATGCGCTGCGAGACCTCCTCGGAGAGCAGGTGGAACGCCACGCAGTCGTGGCTGACCATCGGCTCGCTCATCGCCGCGATGGCCTCGTGCACGGCCGGAACGAACCGGGCCGCGCCGATGCGGATCTGGTGGTGGTCGGTGTCGTACTCGCGGGCCACCAGGTCGGAGTAGTGGAACTCGTCGCCGCTCTCCCCCGCCGCCGCCTCGAAGCCGATGCTGAAGGTGGCGAGGCCGGTCTGGCCCTGCTCGGCGAGCAGGGCGACGATCAGGCTGGAGTCCAGGCCGCCGGAGAGCAGCACACCGACCGGCACGTCGGCGACCATCCGCCGGCGTACGGCGGTGCGCAGCGCCGCCATGATCCGTTCCTGCCACTCCCCGGCGGACATGACCGGGGCGGCGGCGCGGGTGAACTCCGGCCGCCAGTAGACGGTGTCGGTGCTGCGGCCGTCGCCGGTGATCACCCGCACGGTGGCCGGGGGCAGCTTGCGGACGCCGGCCAGGATGGTGCGCGGTGGTGGCACCACCGAGTGGAAGCTCATGTAGTGGTGCAGCGCCACCGGGTCGAGGTCGGTGTCCACGTCACCGGCGGCGAGCAGCGCCGGCAGGGTCGAGGCGAAGCGGATCCGGCCGGGCGTCTCGGCCAGGTAGAGGGGCTTGATGCCGAGCCGGTCGCGGGCCAGCACCAGCGTGTTCGTGGCCATGTCGACAAGGGCGAACGCGAACATCCCGTAGAACCGCTCGACGCAGGCCGTCCCCCACCTGTGGTACGCCTTGAGGATCACCTCCGTGTCCGAGGTGGACCGGAAGGAGTAGCCGGCGGTGGTCAGCTCGTCGCGCAGCTCCCGGTAGTTGTAGATACACCCGTTGAAGACAAGGGCGAGGCCCAGCTCGGGATCGACCATCGGCTGGGCGCCGGCGTCGGACAGGTCGATGATGCGCAGCCGGCGGTGCACCAGCGCCGCCGGGCCGTGCTGCCACCGTCCCTCACCGTCCGGGCCGCGGGAGGACAGGACGGGGAGCATCCGTTCCAGCGCCGCCAGATCCGGTGGCGCCCCGTCGAGGCGGAATTCGCCTCCGATACCGCACATGGCACACACCTCTCATCGGCTCGGTCCGCTCGGGCCGCTGACCGGTCCAGGCTTGGCGGACCGGGTTGCGTCCCGATGTCATCTTCATCAAGCGTGAGTTACGCCGGGGGCTGATCGGTTCCGCCGAGCAGCCAGGTGTCCTTCGACCCTCCGCCCCGGGAGGAGTTGACGATCATGCTGCCGGCTGGCGCGACCCGGGTCAGCGCCACCGGGGCCACCTCGGCCGTCTCGCCGAGGAACACGAAGGCCCGCAGGTCGACGTGGCGCGGCGCGAGGGCCGTGCCGTCGAAGACCGGGTGGGTGGTGAGAGCGACCACCTCCTGGGCGATCCACCGGTGCGGCGCGGCGAGGATCTGCTCCCGGACGGCGTCCAGCTCCTCGGCCTCGGCGCGAGGGCCGATCACCACGCGGTCGCCGCCGTAGCCGTCGACCGGCTTGAGCACCAGCTCGTCGAGCCGGCCCAGCACCTCGGCCCGCTGCTCGGGCAGCCCGCACAGGTACGTCGGCACGTCGCCGAGCAGCGCCTTCTCCCCCAGGTAGTACTCGATGAGCCGGGGCACGTACGCGTACAACGCCTTGTCGTCGCCGACGCCGTTGCCCAGCGCGTTGGCCAGCGTGAGCCGCCCGGCGTGCACTGCCGCCAGCAGCGGCCAGCCCAGCGGCACGCCGTCGGCGCCCGGGGCGTGCAGCAACGCGTCCTCGTCCATCCGCAGGTAGAGCACGTCGACCTGGCTGCGGCGGCCCTCGGAGACCAGGTGGACGCGGCCGTCGGACACCAGCAGGTCGCCGCTCTCGGCCAGCGGCACGCCCATCTCGTCGGCGAGCAGCCGGTGCTCGAACCAGGCCGGGTCGCCCGGGCCGCTGCTGAGCACCACCACCGCGGGGTCGTCGGCGGCGGCGGGGGCGGCGGCGAGCAGCGCCCGGCGCAGCATCGCGGGTGTCTCGTCGGCGGGCAGCAGGTCGTCGGGCACCGGCAGCTCGGGCAGCACCGCACGGGTGAGCCGCCGGTTCTGCACGGCGTAGCCGATGCCCGAGGGCACCCGGAGGTTGTCCTCCAGCACGTACCAGCCGCCGTCCGGGTCACGGACGAGATCGGTTCCGGACACCTGGGCCCGCGCGCCGCGCCGGCTCATCAGCGCGCCGGTCGGACGCAGACCCGGCGAGGACTCCACCACCCAGGCCGGGACGATCCCGTCGGCGACCACCGCCCGGTCGGCGTACACGTCGCGCAGGAACGCGTCCAGCGCGCGGGCGCGCTGCACCAGGCCGGCGCGCAGCGCCCGCCAGTCGTCGGCGGGCACGACCCGGGGCACCAGGTCGACTGGGAAGAGCCGGGTGCTGGCCTCACCGGCCACGCTGAACGTCACGCCCCGGGCGCGCTGCTCCTCGTCCCGGTCGTGCTCACGTTGGCGCAGGCCGGCGGCGCCGAGGGTGCGCAGGGCGGCGAGCAGCGGCCGGAACGTCGGCTCCGGCCCGTCCGGGCCGAAGACCTCGTCGCCCGCGTCGGCGTACGCGGACAGCGCGGGCGGTGGCGGCACACCGGGCAGGGGCGTACGCGCCCGGCCCCGCGTCTCGTCGAGAGCAGGTCGCCACGTCGGCCAGCCGACCCCGCCGCTCGTACGCCCGTCGCTGCCGCGCCGCGGAGCTGCCGCGCTCCAGCGCGTACCGGGTCAGCTCGCGGACCTGCTCGGCGTCACCTGTCGCCTCCAACTGCGGGCGCAGGTCGGTCACCAGGCGGCCGACCGCCTCGGCGGCCGGCACCGGCCGCGCCGAGCGGGGCAGGTCGAGCAGGTCGCCTTCCAGCCCGGAGCGCGCGGCCCGCCACACGGCGGCGCGCAGCACCGGCGGGCGGACGGCGGGGGGGTCGACTCCGGCGCGCAGGGCGGCGACCTCCCGGCGCACCAGCGCCCGGAACAGCCCGGTGAGCAGGACGATCGTCTCCACGTCGGCGTTGGCGTCGGTGATGCGCAGCTCCACGGTGGGCACGTGCGCCGACGGCCGGACATCGAAGTAGATCATGGCGGGGTCGGTGATGGTCTCCGAGGAGATCAGCTCGGCGACGAGGGCCTCGTGGTCGGCCGCGCTGGTCACCTCGCCCGGGTCGCCGGCCGTGGGCCAGCGCTGCCAGACCAGCGAGCGGACGCTGGCGTAGCCGCTGTCCTGACCCATCCAGTACGGCGAGCTGGTGGACAGGGCGAGCAGCACCGGCAGCCACGGCTGCACCCGCCGGGTGACGGCCACCGCCAGGTCCCGGTCCGAGACCCCGACGTGCACCTGCGCGCCGCAGATCAACTGCTCCCGGGCGAGCATCTGGTACTCGTCGAGCATCCGTCGGTAGCGCGAGGTGGGGGTGACGCTCGGGTCGCCGTCGGCGCGCAGCGGCACCGTGCCGGCCGCCACGATGCCCAGCCCGGCCCGGTCGGCGACCTGGACCGCCGACTGGCGCAGCCGGGTCAGCTCGGCGCGGATCTCGTCCAGGGTGCGACAGACAGCGGTGTTGGTCTCCACCACGCTGCGGTGCAGTTCGGCGGTGAACGACGTGGCCGGCAGCCGGTCGAGCAGCTCCCCGGCCCGGGGCACCAGCTCCCGGGTGTGCAGGTCGACAACGTGGAACTCCTCCTCCACGCCGATGGTGGCGAGGTCCGCCGGGTCGTCGTGCACCGCCGTCGCCGGGGCGGTCCGGGGTGTGGGCGCGGCCCGGCCGTTGCCGGACCGGCCCACCGGCCCGTCGTACGTCGCCGCGTTCGTGGTGTTGTCGACCATGGTCACCCCGGTTCGCGTGTCGGTGGTCTCGACTGTCCGACGAGCGTTCCCAGGCTTGGTACCGGGGGCGTTTCCGGCGCGTTAAGGTGACGCGCCGTTCTACCGGCAGAGGGTCGACTATGCGGGTGGCCGCTGATCCTCTTCGGACACCGCGCCGCAAGCCTCAGGCGCGGGCGTATTCGATGGCGGTAGCGACCCGGTTGGCGGTGGCGGCGCCGAGTTCCCGTTCGGTGAGCCACAGTCCCAGATCGAGCCCGGCCGTGAGCGCGCCCGCCGTGACACGGTCGCCGTCGTCGACGACGCGCTCGTCGAGGACCGTCACGTCGTAGCCGCGCAGCTCGTCGTACGCGTTGCGGTTGGTGGTCGCCCGGCGGCCGGTCAGCAGGCCGGCGGCCGCGAGCAGCAGCGCGCCGGTGCACACCGACGCCATCCAGCGCGTCGACGGCGCCAGGGCGGACAGCTTCGCCGGAAGCTCACCGCGCTGCGCCTGCGCCCAGGCGCCCTCGGCGGCCCGGTTGAGCCAGCCGCCGCCGGGAACTATCACGCCGTCGGCCGGACCCAGCACGTCGGGGACCCGGAGCTCGACCCCACGCATGCTGGTGACCGGGCCGGGCCGCTCGACGGCGACCAGTCGCACGTCCAACCCGGCGATCGAGAGCACCTCGAAAGGCCCGAAGACGTCCAGTTCGTCGAAGCCGTCGAACACCACGATGTCAATTCGCACCCGGTCAGGATCGCTCGTCGGCCAGGGGCTGACGAGTGGCATCCTTGCCATCATGCGTAAGAGTTCCGCCACGCATCGGGTCGCCGTTCTCGCTCTCCCCAGGGTCGTGGCCTTCGACCTGACCATCGCGACGCATGTCTTCGGCCACGAGGGTCACGGCCGGTACGCGACGACTGTGTGTTCGCTGGACGACGGTCAGGTCGTCACCACCACCGCGGGCCTGAACCTGACAGTCGCGGCGACGCTCGACGCCCTCGGCGACGCCGACACGGTGATCGTGCCCGGATTCCGCCGCGGCCCGGCACCGGCGCGCGCTCTCCAGGCGCTGCGACTGGCGCACCGTCGCGGGGCGCGCATTGCGTCGATCTGCACCGGCGCGTTCGCGCTGGCTCAGGCCGGCCTGCTCGACGGCCGCCGCGCGACGACCCACTGGGTGCACGCCGAGGCGCTCGCCCGCGAACACCCCGAGGTGCTCGTGGACGCCAACGCCCTCTACGTCGACGAGGGCCAGGTGCTCACCAGCGCCGGACTCGCCGCGGGCCTCGACATGTGCCTCTACCTCGTCGGCCGCGACCATGGGCAGGCGGTCGCCATCGAGCGGGCCCGTCACATGGTCACCCCGCTGCACCGAGCGGGCGGCCAGGCGCAGTTCATCCCGGTCGGGGTGACGGGTGAGGGCGACGAACTGGCCGGGGTCACCGCCTGGGCGAGCAGCAACCTGCGCCAGCCGATCACCGTCGCGGACCTCGCGAGACAGGCGGTGATGTCCACCCGCACACTGCACCGGGCGTTCCAGAGCCAGTTCGGCATGGGTCCGCGGGCCTGGCTGATCCAGCAACGGCTGCGCGCCGCCTGCACCCTGCTCGAGGACAACGGGATCAGCGTCGACGAGGTCGCCCGCCGCACCGGGCTGGGCACTGCCACCAACCTGCGTGCGCACTTCCAGCGGGCCTTCGCCACCACTCCCACCGCGTACCGGCGAGCCTTCACACCCTGAACTGACGCTCCGGGGTTGGATCCGGTGACCGGTAGGGGCGCGTGGTGCCTGACAGTCGGCCGGTGGCCAGCGCGGCGAGCAGCTCGCCGCCTTACTCTGCGGTTTCCTGGCTCAGCTGGCTCAGGACGGACGATCCCCACCCGGTCGGGTCGTCGCCCGGCGGCACCATCGCCAGGGCCTGCCAGAGCAGAAGGATGTCCAACCAGCCCGCCTCGACCGGGGTCAGCGGACGCTCGGACTGGTAGCTGGTAAGGAATTCCGCGCGAACCTCCGCCGACACCGGCCCCCAGTTGTGGTAGCGGGTGCCGAGCAGGACCGCCGCGCGGGCCAGCTCGACGATTCGGTGATCATGCCGGGCCTCCTCGAAGTCGAGGATCGCAGCGACCTCGCCGTGGGCCCACAGGATGTTGGCGGAGCGGATATCGAAATGGACGAGTTGGCGGGGAAGCCGGTCGGGCGGCGCGCTGATGACCAGCCCGCGCAGCGTGTCACGAGCGGCCATCGGCAGATGGTCCGCGTGGGAGTCCAGCCAGTCGGTGACCCGGGCCGTCAACGGCTCGAACGCAACGGCGGAGGCGAGAAGCTGATCAGCGTCCGGGTATGCGGCCAGCGCGTCCTGCAACTGGGCGAGTAGGACTCCGGCCGCCCGCACCTGGTGGAGATCCGTGGTGTCGAGGAGGTCGCCCACGACCTCGCGCTGCAGGCCCATCGAGACACCGTCGACCTCGACCTGGAGGCGGCCATCTCGGGCGGGAACCGGCGCCGAAACCGGCAGCCCTCGACCATGGAGCCAGCACGTGAGACGCGCCGTCTCCATCAAACGCGGAAATCGCTCGAGCACCACCGACCATTTCGCGAGCAGTCGGCCGGACGGCACGCCGACCCACGCTATCGCGTTGCCCCCGCTCATGACTATTCGCTCGCAGGAGTCGATGCGAACGCCCCAGTGCTCCTTCAGCATCGCGGCGACCCAGCGGCCGGCGGACTCTGCGTCACCGAAGCCGAACCGTTCGTCGAGCGCTTGGCGAGGGTCGTGCGGCTCCCACAGCATCTCCACCATCGGCGCCTGCGATTCGATCATGTGTCGTATCCGGTCACCGGGCCGGCGGATGCCGCTCGCTCGGCACCGGCGAAGGGACGGTCACGACGACTGCATCGGATGACCCGCCCCGGTTCGAGAGCTGTATACCGCACAGGTATGAATATGACTGACTGGCATATCGCCTGCCAAAGCGACCGCCCCGGCGAGGGCCGCGCGTGGGTGATCGACACGTGATCGCCGATGTCGGGGCGTCCCGCTGGCTCGGACACCCCGACATGGCGATCTGGAGTTGATCAAAAGCGCGGCCAGGTCACCTCATGTTGGCGACCACGAACGGCGCGTGGCCGTGCAGGTAGTTGTTCCACCCGCCGGTCACCGGCGCCCCGGGGCTGAGCAGGTTCGTGGTGTCGGTGCCGACGTCCAGCTTCCAGGCGGTCCAGGAGATGCCGTTCGCCTTCATCCAGTCGATCCAGGACTGCGCCTCCGGCAGGCAGGCCCGGCCATCGAGGCCGCCGTCGGCGTTGCTGGCGCCCCACTCGGTGACGAACAACGCGAGCCCCGCGCGGATCGCCGCGTCGCCCTTGGCGCGCAGCGACGCGCCGTGGGTGCACGAGTAGAAGTGCAGCGTGTACATGAGGTTGGTGCCGGACACGGGGCTGGCCGCCGCGACGTCCACGTCCTGCGACCACGTCGGCGTGCCGAGCACGACGATGTTGTCCGGGTCGGCGGCGCGGATCGCGGACACGACCGCCTGGTGGTACGGCTTGATGACGCCGGTCCAGCTGAACTGCAACGGCTCGTTCCACGTCTCCCAGATCACGTTGGGCAGGTGACCGTAGCGGCGGGCCAGGTCACCGAAGAACGCCACCGCCTGCGACTGGTTGTTCTGCGCCTCGTGCGCGTGCCAGTCGACGATCACGTACACCCCGGCGGTGACCGCGTTGTTGATGATCGTCTCCACCTGCGCCCGCGCCCGGCCCGGGTCACTCAGGTACGCCCCGGCGGGTTCCACGCCCATCGCCGCGCGGATCACCTGGAGGTTCCAGTTGTCGCGCATCCAGGTCAGCGCGGACAGGTTCTCGGCGTACGGAGCGGTCTCCCAGTTGAGCCACATGCTGCTGACGCCGCGCAGCTGCACCCGCGCGCCGTTCTTGTCGCACATCGTCGTGCCGCAGACCCGCAGTTGCCCGTACCGCTGCACCGGCGTGCCGGTCGTCGGCGGCGGAGTGGTCGGGGGCGGAGTCGTCGGCGGCGGGGTCGTCGGCGGCGGGGTCGTCGGCGGCGCGGTGGTGGGCGGCGGCGTCGTGGGCGACGTGCCGCCGGTGCAGGACACCCCGTTGCCGTTGACGGTGCAGTTCACCGGAGTTCCGGAGCCGTTGACGAGGAAGCCGAACGACGTCGAGGCGCCGGCCCCGAGAGTGCCGTTCCACGACACGTTGCTGAAGGTGTAGTGGTTGCCCGAGGTCACCTGCTGGGCGTTCCACGACTGGCTGATGCTCGTGCCCGCCGGCAGGTCGAACTCGACCCGCCAACTGCTGATCGGCGCGGAGGTGTCGTTGGTGACCGTGACCTGGCCCTGATAGCCACTGCCCCAGCTGTTGGTCACGGAGAACACGACAGTCGCCGCGCTGGCCGGCGTGGCGATCATCGCCACCGCGCCGGCGAGCAGGCCGGCGACGGCCAGCGACGTGACAAGTCTCAGTGTGCGCATGCGGAACCCGCTTCTCTTCGACGGTGATGGTCCGAGGCGGGGCGGCGCCTTCACGCAGAGTATCGATCAACGACGATGTCGTGCAAGCCGGGGCGCGGATGCCCGGTAGGTCAACCCCGCCGCCAGCCCCACCGCCGCGAACCGGCAGCTCCTCCCGACCCACCCTTCTCCCGGGCCAGCATCTCGGCCGCGACCCGCAGCTTCTGGGCGGGCTCCGCGGCGGCCGGGCCCAGCGTCTCCACGAAGCGGTTGCCCATCGCCAGCACCATTGCCGCCCGGTCGAGGTCGCCGATCAGCACGAGGCACTGGGCGTACACCCCGTAGGTGTTGGCCATTTCCCAGAAGGTCAGCGGACGCGCCAGGTCGAGCAGCCCCTGGCGCAGCTCGCAGGCCCGCGACGCCGCCAGCGCCGCCTCCTGGGCGCCGGCGGCCGACGACGGCCGGGTGAGGTGCCGGTGCAGCAGCGCGGTCGCCTGGTTGTGGTAGGCGGTGCCCATCGCCTCGCGGGTGCGGGGCCCGGCGGACGGCGGATTCCCGGCGGAGGTCAGACCCACGGTCACGGCCCGTTCCAGCAGGTCCCGGCGCGTGGCGGGCTGACCGGCGGCGAACGAGACCTCGGCCAGATCCACGAGCGCGGTGATCAGCTCGGCGAGGGCGTCGTCCCGGGGTGCGGCAGCCACGTTCCCGCCCTCCGCCGCCACGGCGTCGTACACCCGCTCGAAGACGACCACCGCCTCACCGCCGGGGGCCATCCCGTCGGCGGCCCGGCCGCGCGCCGAGAGCAGCATGCTGTGCCGCCACAGCGCCCGCGCCAACTGCTGCTGGTCCTCGCGGACCCCACCCGGTCCGCGCACCGCCTCCCGGTACGCCTCGATCACCCGGACCCACAACCGGTCCGCCTCCGCCCAGGTCTCCTGTCGCGCCGAACGCTCCCGCGCCTGCTCGAACAACCGTCGCCGCTCGTCCGGTCCCATCGTGCGCACCGCCTTTCGTGGTCGCCCCCAGCCCACACCGCCAAAAGCAGTGAGACTCGTCGATTCTAGGTCGCCCCGATGGTCACCACCCGCGCCCACTGCGGCGGCGCGTTCGGTACGCGGTCCTCCTCCTCGCTCCACGACGCCCGGCCGCGAGGGAACAGGCCGACCACCGTCCGCGACGTCGGGCGGGCCGACGGCCAGGGCGTCTGCCCGTCGGTCAACGCCACGATGACGTCCGGTCGAGGGCGTGCCCGCAGCGCCCGGGCGAAGCCGCTGCGCAGGTCCGTGCCGCCGCCACCGATCAGCGGGATCTCCTCCGCACGGCACAGGGAATGCACGACCCGGGCCGCGGCGTCGCACGGCAGCACGCTCACCAGGTCGCGTCGGCCGCCCAGGGCCCGGGCGATGGCCGCCACCTCGAGCAACGCACTGCCCAGTTCGGCGTCGCTGACCGACCCGGACGTGTCGACGATGACGCAGACCGTCGGAGGTCGACGGCGCAGGCTGGGCAGGATCACACCGGGCAGGCTGGCGGACCGCCGGGACGGCCGCCCGTAGGTGTGGTCCGAGCCGACCCCGGCGGCCACCGCCGCGGAGCGGATCGCCGCGCCCAACAGGTCCCGCCACGGCTGCGGCGGGTGGAACGCCTGCTCCGCCCACCGCCGCCACCCCCCGGGGATGGAACCAGGGTGTCCGGTGATGCCTTCGGCCACCCGGTGCCGCACCGCGTCCCGCTCCTGCTCGCTGAGGCCGTGCGCGCCGTCCGGCCCCAGGTCCCACCGTCGGTCCAGGCCGTCCGCGCCGCTGCCGCAGTCCAACCAGACCAGATCCTGCGTACGCGGTCCCAGCCCGAACTGGCGCAGGTAGTCCTCCATCAGCTCCCCCGGGTTGAGCCCGAGCGACGCCGGCTGGACGGCACCTTCGGGCATCGTCAACCCGTCACCGAACGCGTCGTCGTTGATCTCGCAGTCCGCGGCGATGTTCATCCGCAGCCGCTCCCCCGGGCCGGTCAGCCCCCGGGCCCGAGCGACCCGGTCGCCTCGCCCGTGGTGGTCGCGCAGCAGGTGCGACACCTCGTGCACCCACACCCCGGCCAACTCCTCCAGCGGAGCGCGGTCCACGAACGCGGGCGAGACGTAGCAGCGCCAGTACCGGTCCACCGCCATCGTCGGCACCTGCGAGGACGCCACCGGGTGCAGGGCGAACAACGCCGTCGCCAGGTAGGGCCGTGCGCGGGCCGCGTGCAGCCGGGCCGCGTACAGCTTGTCGACGTCCAGGCGGAACGTGCTCGGGGCGCTCACCGTCGCACCCCGGCGGCCGCCGCGACGCGCGCTGCGGCCTGGTCGGCCCGCCGGGACAGCGACACCGCCCCGCCGAGGCGTTCGATCGTGTCCGGGACGTCCCAGTCCTCGCGGCGCAGTGTGGCGAGGGCGGTCGCGGGAACCACGACCAGATCCGGCGCACCGGTCTCCACAGCCCGGGCCAGCAGCGCCCACGCCGCGTCCCAGCGCGACCGTTCCGGGCGGTTGCGGACCGCCGCCACGACGGCGTCCAGCACCGCCTGGCGCAGATCACCCCGTTCGGGCAGTACGGCCGCCGCCGGGTCGGCCAGCAGGTCCTCCGGATCAGGAAGGTCCATCCGGTCCATGCTGGCCAGCAACTCCAGCCCCGGACCGTCGCCGACCGTGCCCCGCACCAGCGTGGACAGCACCTCGCGGGACACGCCGGCCGCGCTCGCGAAGGCGGTCAGCCGCAGCGCCATCTCCCAACTGCGCGGCGACGGCCACGGCCCACCCCGGGCGACGTCGGTGGCGGGCAGCCGGTGCACGAGATCCGGGCGGACCGCCAGCAGTCCGCACACCGCGCGGCGGGCGAAAGCGACGGCCCCGGGCAGCAGCGCCGGGTCGAGCCGGGGCAACGCCGCGCGGGGCCACGTGCCGCCGAGCCCGCGCACGACGACCTCGTGGTCGTGCCTCCACTGGAGGTGGACGAAGCGGTTGGCCAGCGGCGGGCTCAGCTCCCATCCGTCGGCCGCCGACGACCGTGGATTGGCGGCGGCGACGATCCGTACGCCGGGCGGCAGCCGCAGGGCACCGACGCGGCGTTCCAGCACGAGGCGCAGCAGGGCGGCCTGAACGGCGGGCGGGGCGGTGGACAGTTCGTCGAGGAACAGGAGCCCTCGACCGGCCCGCACCAGGCGCACGGCCCAGTCCGGTGGGGCCATCGGGACGCCCTGGGTCGCCGGGTCGGCGCCGATGATCGGCAGTCCCGAGAAGTCGGACGGCTCGTGGACGCTCGCCACGACTGTGGTCAGGGGCAGGTCCAGGGTGGTGGCGAGGTGGGTGAGCGCCGCCGTCTTGCCGATGCCGGGCTCACCCCACAGGAGTACGGGCAGGTCGGCGGCCACGGTCAGGGTCAGAGCCGCCAACTGGTCGTCGGAACGGGGTTCGGTGGTGGTCGCGCCGAGCAGGGCGAGCAGATCTTCGGCGACGTCGAGCTGAGGACTGGTTGCAGACATGGTCATCACCTTGTGAGGTCGTGGTGGGTGAAGTGCTGGCGTACCGCGGTCAGCGGTGTGTCGCGTGCCGCGCGCGCCGGCGGCGCGCGCCGACGCGGCGAGGTTCCGCGGCGGTGGGGCCCGGCTCGGCCCCGATCAGGCCGGCCCGGAACAGGCCGTGGGTGATCCGCCGCTGCGCGGCGGTCTCGAGTTCGTCGCGCAGGGCCCCGTCCCGCATCAGCGCCCGGGGGCCGAGCAGCGCCTCCACGGTGGCCAGCGCCCCGGCGGTGTCCCCGTGGTCCAGGCGGGCCCGCACGTCGGGCAGGCACTCCGGCTGCCGGTGCGCCTCGTCGATCGCCCGCAGGCAGGGCAGCGGCGATCCGGTGAGCGCCGCCAGCAACTCCTCCCGGCGGGTCTCTGCCGCGTCGTGATCCAGCGCGGTGAGCACGCCGTCGACCAGGCCGATGCGATGGTGGGCGCCCCGGCACAGCACCACGCGCGGCAGCGCGGCAGGGTCCGGCGTGGCCGGTGCGGTAGGCACCTGATGCTCGGGCACCAGCGCCGACGCGACCAGGGGATGCAGTCGGTCGGCCTCGATCAGCCCGGCACGCAGCAGCGCCAGGTCGGGCAGCACCCAGGTCGCCGCGTCGGGCAGCACCGGCAGTCGCCCGTCGCTCGACCTGAAGGCCCGGGCCGAAGGCGGCCCGTCGTGCCCATCAGGGGCCACCTCAAGGACCAGCCGACGCCCGCCGCCGAGCCGCACCGCGACAGCTCCGCCGGTACGCCCCTCGACCCGCAGCAGAAGCGCGGCCTCGGCCGCCCATCGGTCCGTCGCGTGCCCGGACGCCTGCGCCGCGTCTGCCCACTCGGGGACGACGGCGGGTGGGGTGTCCCACGGCAGCAGGTCCGCACCGGATCGGGTCCGCAACTCGCCCGCCCGACGCGCGTCCCACAGGTGGCGGTGCAGGTCGAGCCGGAACCGCCGGTCGGGGTGGGGATGGGCGCCGGACCCGTCGCGCGTCCCGTCCCACAGCCCGAGGCTGATCCGCTGCCCAGCGTCGGCCCACGCCGGTGGTGTCCGGGCCACCAGGTGCACCGCGCCGCCGTCGGGCCGCTCCTGGCCGTACCGGGCCAGCGGGACGATCAGGTTCGGGCGCAGCAGACCGTCGGGGGCTGTCCTCGGCAGATGCCAGCGCAGCAGATCCGGGGCCAGCTGACGAAGGTCGGCCCGGACTCGGGCCGCCAGCTCCCGCCCGTGGCGGCCCGCCACGGCACGCAGGTTGATGTCGCTGTCGACGCGGGCGGCGGCGCATGCCCCGGCCCAGTCACCGACCAGACGCCGAGCTGTCGCACGCTCGATCATGGACGGCGGTACGGCGAACTCGCGCACGCACCGCCAGAAGGACAGTCGAGAATCCGCATTCGCGGCCCGGGAGTGCATCAGCACTCACCGTTCGCGGATCGGACCCCCAATCTGAAGAGAGAGGAAGTGATCATCACGCCGGAGCATACCGCCGGGACGCCGGCTCCGCCATGACCCCACCGCCATCGTCACTGGGTGGCGACGACGATGCAGCGCCGCAGCTCGGCCACCGCCTCGGACGGCCCCTGCACGCTGACGCCACTTCGCTCAGCGGCCAGCTCCCGGCCCCACAGCCACCGCAGCATCGCCGCCGGCGGGCCGGTCACCGTCACGTCGGCGGTGTCGGCCACCCCGTCGGTCACCCTGAACACCCCGGGCCCGGTACGCACCGACCACGCCGTGTCGTCGGCGCGGACGGCGAACGTCCAGCCCGGCGAGCCGGCCAGGATCTCGCGGAAGGACTCGGCCCACTCGGCCACCGAGTACTCCACGAACACGCGAAGCAGCTCGTCGACGCCGTCCACGGCGAGGTCGGCCGGAACGGGCGCGACAGGCGCCCCGACGCCCAGCTCGGCATCGATGCGGTGGATGACGGTCTCCTGCGCCATCCGGCGGATCCAGAAGCCGACGTAGCGGCCCGGCGCGTACCACGAACCCGCCGCGTCCTTCGGGTCGTGGGCGGCGAACTCGGCTCGCAGGTCGGCGTACGCGCGGTCGAGCAGCGCCAGCGGCTCCTCGGACGCCAGCTCCGCCGGGGGCCACGGCTCGGGCTCGGCGCCCTCGCGAATGGCCAGGGTCTTGTGGAGGTAGACGTCACCCACGTGACGGGTGAGGTCGGCGACGCTCCAGCCCGGGCACGTCGGCACCGGCGCACCCAGGTCGGTCGGCGCGACGGCGCGCAGCCGGGCGAAGTCGGCCGCGAGGCAGTCGAGATATCGCGAGTAGTCCATGCCGGACAGCTCAGCACAGCACACCGACAGCCTCGCGTTTCACGCGCCCGCTGGCCTCAGGCGACAGGTGCGGTCGTCGCATGCGGGCGTACCGCAGGTTCCAGCAGTGCCAGCGTCCGCTGCCCCGCGTCGAGGGCGACGCGGACACCGACCGGCATCGGCAGGTTGGGGCCGGCGTGTCCAAACTCGACGTTGCCCAGCACCGGGATGTCACGGTCGCCGAGGACGTCGAGCACCATCTCGGGCAGGGTCGGGGACGCGTCGGGCGTGTCGAGGCCGTCGATCGCGTGCGGAATGCCCACGACCATGCCGCCGATCCGGTCGAGAATGCCCGCGTGCCGCAGCACGTGCAGATAACTCCACACGTACGACGCCTGGCCGCCCATCTCCTCCCAGAACAGCACCGCGCCGTCGAACCAGTCCAGCGGCAGCGCGTACCGCGTCGCCTGCACCAGCGCGACGCGATTGATCACCCCGCCGATGAGCCGACCCTCGACGCGACCGGGGCGCCAGCACTCCCAGGACGGACTGCTCGGGAGCGCCCCGAGCGGCTCCGTGCCGGTCAGCAGGGCCGAGTAGAGCTTCTCCAACTCCGCTCTGCGCGCCGAGGGCGCACGCTGCCACGCGCCGCCGAGCCCCGGCGTGGCCAGGTCGGTGTGGAACCCGACCAGACCCGTACGCGCGTACAGCACCAGATGCAGCAGCGAGATGTCACTGAAGCCCAGGATCGGCTTGGGGTCGGCGACGATCGCCTCGACATCGATCAGGTCGAGGTAACCGAGCGCCGTCTGACCGCCGTCGTGCGCGATGATGGCGCGCACCTCGGAGTCCCGCAGGAGCGCGTTGAATTCGCTGGCGATCTCGGCGGGAGTGGCCGCGCTCCACCAACGCCGTCGCCCCACGTCGAGCAGTGGTGCCCGCCGCACGCGGAACCCCATCCGCTCGAGCACGACCACCGCCTGCGCGAGGTCGGGCTCGTAGGCGGCGTGCAGCGGACCGGACAGCGCGGCGACAACGACCAGATCGCCGGGCCGCAGGGCGGGTGGTCGAAGCAGTCGAGGCGACGCGGAACTGGTCACCGACGCAGTGTCCCGAGGCGCGCACCAGCGCGCCACACCAATTCCGGTCACGCTCGACGCCGGCGTACGGGTGCGGGGCCGGCCCGGGCGGGCCGGCCCCGAGACGGTCAGGCCGCCGGACGTACGCGGTAGGCCAGGTGCGTGACGCCGTCGCCCTCGACGACGCGGAAGGGGCCGTCGAGTTGCAGTGGCGCGATCGTCAGGCCGGCGAAGAACGGTATGCCGGCGCCGAGCACGACCGGGACGAGGTCGACGTGCACCTCGTCGAGCAGGCCAGCCTCGACGACCTGGGCCGCGATGGTGCCTCCGTTGACGCCGACCTCCTTGGCACCGGCGAGCGCCTTCGCGCGGTCGATGGCGCTGACGATGCCGTCGGTGACGAAGACGAAGGAGTCGTTCTCCGGCTCCCAGCCCTGCGGCACGGTGTGCGTGACGACCACGACGGGCACGTCCATCGGGTGCCGGCCGCCCCACCCGCCGGTCATGTCGAACAGCCGACGGCCGACGACCAACGCGCCGGTACGTGCGGTGAGGTCCCGCAGGTGGCGGGCGCTCGCGGCGGACGTCCGGAACGTCATCTCGGGGTTGGCCGTGGGCGTCTCGACGTCGCCGCTGCCGTACCACTGGAAGAGGTGCTCGAAGCCGCCGTGGGAGGCGTCCGCGATGTAGCCGTCCAACGACATCGTCGCCCCGGTCGTCACCTTCGTCATCGGTCCACTCCTTGGTCTGTGCGGTGTCAGCCTGCCGGTCGTGCCCGGCCCTCACCCCGTGGTCGAAGCAGGCGCTGCTGTCCTCGACACGCCCGCCGAACTCTTTCCGACCGCGTTGGACGGCCGCCGGATGCCGCCGGGCGGCAGCGGTCGTAGCGTGGTGCCCATGAGAACCACCACGCTGGGCAGCGCAGGGCCCGAGGTCGGCGTCATCGGTCTCGGGTGCATGGGCATGAGCCACGGATACGACATCACCGGCCCCCGCGACGACGACACCTCGATCTCGGTGATCCGCCAGGCGCTGGACCTGGGCGCCACGCTGATCGACACGTCCGACGTGTACGGGCCGTACACCAACGAGGAGCTGGTCGGCCGGGCACTGGCCGACGGCCACCGGGAGCGGGCCGTCCTGGCGACCAAGGTCGGGCTGGTGGCCACGTCCCTGACCGGAGGCCCCGGCAACTCACCGAAGATCGGCAACAACGGCCGGCCGGAGCACATCCGCACGGCGATCGACGACAGCCTGCGCCGCCTCGACACCGACCATGTCGACCTCTACCAGCTGCACCGCGTCGACCCCGAGGTGCCGATCGAGGAGTCCTGGGGCGCGATGGCGGAGGTCGTCGCGGCGGGCAAGGCGCGGCAGATCGGCCTGTCCGAGGTGACTGTGGACCAGATCGCGCGGGCCCAGGCCGTGCACCCGGTGGCGTCGGTGCAGTCCGAGTTGTCGCTGTGGACCCGGGACCCGCTGGCCGAGGTTCTGCCGTACTGCGTCGCGCACGGCATCGCCTTCCTGCCGTTCTCCCCGCTGGGCCGGGGCTTCCTGACCGGCCGGTTCTCGTCGTTCGACGACCTGCCGGCCGACGACTTCCGACGTGGCCTGCCGCGCTTCCAACAGGACGCGCTGCGGGCCAACCTGGCCATCGTCGCCCGGGTCCGGGAGATCGCCGACCGGGCCAGCGTCACTCCCGCGCAGGTCGCGCTGGCGTGGGTGATCGCCCAGGGCGACCGGGTCATCCCGATCCCCGGCACCAAGACACCGAAGTACCTGGTGGACAACTGCGCGGCCGGCGACGTGCGGCTCGGCGCCGAGGAACTGGCCGACCTCGACGCGCTGCCCGCACCCGAGGGCGGGCGCTACTGAGCATCCGGCGGCCCGGCGCTCAGCCGGGCCGCCGGGCCGTCACGGGCGGGCCGAACCGCACCCCGACACCTGGCGAGTAGAGCGCGCTGACCGGCGGTCCGACCGGTGCCGGCAGCCCAGCGGCGGCGACCAGCCCGTCGTCCAGGTGCAGCAGCTCCGCCCGGTGCAGCGGCCAGCGGGGATGCCAGTTCGGCAGGTGCAGCGTGCGCCCGTACGCCCGGGTGTGCAGCCCCCACCGGGCGGTGAGGAAGTGGTCCAGGGGGGTGGGGTCGGCGATCGGCTCCCCCACCCGGACCGCCATCCGGCTCGTCGTACCCGCCGGGCCGGGCCAGCGACGCCGGCAGCGGTAGGTGAGTCGGTCGCCGTCGCGGTCCAACCGCATCGACGACCAGAGGTACGGCAGACGCAGCGTCGCCTGTGCCACCAGCACCGGCACCAGGCGGGACGCGTCGAGCGAGCGGAACACGACGGCCCGTCGGCCGGTGTCGTCGACCGAGTAGAGCCGCACGTTCGTCTCGGCGAACGTGCCGAAGTACGGCACCCCCGGGCCCCAACCGAAGCCCAGCCCGACCATCCGGAAGCCGATCAGCCCGACGAAGCTCACGCCGTCCAGCGTGTCCGGGCGAGTGCCGGTGGGCAGCAGCGGCGCGACGAGTTCCGGAGCGACAGCCCAGTGCAGGAAGGTGAGGTCCTCCCAGCGCTGCCGCAGGACCGTCGGGACGAACGTTCGGCGGGGCGCGTCGTCGACCGGTTCGATGTCCACTCCCTCATCCTGACTCAGGCGTGCGGACCGACACGCACCGTCCCGACGGTCAGTGTGGCGTCCCCCTCCAGGATGTGGCCGACCCGCTCGATCTCCTCGGCCAACTCCCGCCGCCGACGGGCGTCGAGGGCCCGCAGCGGCTCGACCGTGACGCGGATGGTGCGGCCGGAGCGGCGTTGGTGCCACACGCCGGCGACTGTCCCGTCCACCAGGAGCACGGGATAGTTGCCAGCCTGTCCACCGGCCAACGCCCGCTCGGCGGCCGCCCCGGGATAGAGCCGGTCGCGCGGATGACAGCCGACCACGTACGCGTCGAAGTAGGGCAGTAACCGCAACCCGGACGGCGGGTCGTCCGGAAAGTCGGTGTCGTCGGCGGCCACCCATGCGGGCGTGCCCTCGACCGTCACCTCGGTCAGGTCCAGCAGGGTGAACAGCCACGTCGCCCAGGGCCGGGGCGCCGACAGCCACTGGGCGAACTGGGCCGGGGTGGCCGGACCGTACGCGTACAGGTAGCGGCGCACGAGGTCGGCCAGCGCGGCCCGGCCGGCCATCGGGGTGAACCCGGGTAGCCAGCGGTTCGGGCTGGTATACGTGGTGGCGCGGCCCCGGTTCGGGCCGAAGCAGACGATTCCGCTGCGGGTTGCCTGCCCCATCGCCGCGAACCATCGGGGCCACCTGTCCTGGAATGCCTCCATGACCCGTTCGCCCGCCCACTCGCCGGTGCGGGCGACGACCTCCTCGGTCAACTCGGCGGTGGTCAGCTCGGCCTCGGCCAGCGCCTCGGCGATGGCCGCGAGGACCCGCTCGGTCTGCCGGGGAGTCAACAGGGCCACACTCCGCTCCCGGGGCGGAGTGGGCATCGCGCTCAGCGCGCCGGTCCACATCGGCAGGTCCGCGGCGGCGAGCAGGTGCACGGTCCCGCGTGGTCCACGGGTCTTGACCAGGGTGCGGTCCCGCCAGAGCGCCTGGCGCACCAGGGCACGGGTGGCGCCGGGGGCGCGGAGCCCGACGGACAGTTCGGCGGCGGAGGCGACCTGGGCGTGCGCGCCACACAGCACGGACACCACGTCGGCGAGGCGGTCGACGTCCGGCGTGGTGTCCGGTGTCGGAGTCGTGAGCCGGTGCCGCGCCAGACGCCGGGCGGACACCTGCGCCCAGCTCAGGTCGGTCATCGCAGGCTCGCGAAGAAGGTGCGGATGTCCGCCGCGTGCGCCGACGGCTCGTCCATCGCCACGAAGTGGCTGCCCGGGTTGCCCTGCGGCCAGTGCACGATGGTGTTGTCCCGTGCGGCGAGGCGGCGCATCAGCGCGGTCCCGCCGCCGTAGACGCCCGACGGCACCCGCCGTTGACCCCGGGGCCAGGCGAAACCGCCGTCGTCGGCGAGGGTGAGCCGCTCGTACATGGGCCACGAGGAGGTTCCCGAGGTGCCGGTGAACCAGTAGAGGCTCACGTTGGTGAGCAGATGGTCCCGGTCGATGGCCTGCTCGGGTGTCGGTACCGTCATGGTGAACTCCTTGAACTTCTGCATCATCCAGGCCAGCAGCCCGACCGGCGAATCGGTCCAGGCGTACGCGAAGGTCTGTGGCGCGGCCCGCAGCAGCGCGTGGTGGTCCACCCCACCGCTCATCCACCGCCGCATCTGTTCCCACTCGGCGCGTTCCGCCTCGCTCAGGTCGGGCTCGTCGGCGGCAGTCGGAAAGCCGAATCCGCCGTCGATGTGCACGCCCACCACGCGCTCCGGCGCCACCGCCGCCACCCGGGGCGCGACGTACGCGCCGAGGTCGCCGCCCTGGGTGCCGTAGCGGTCGTAGCCGAGGCGGGCCATCAGCTCGGCCCACATCGAGGCGAGCCGGTCGATCGTGAACCCGGCCGGTGGCGCCTGCGAGAAACCGAAGCCGGGCACCGACGGCACCACCACGTGGAACGCCTGCGCGGGGTCACCGCCGTGGGCACGCGGATCGGTCAACGGGCCGATCAGCTCGGTGAACTCGACCACCGAGTTGGGCCAGCCGTGCGTCAGCAGCAGCGGCAGCGCGTCGGGTTCCGGCGAGCGGACGTGCAGCAGGTGCACGTCCAGGCCGTCGATCTCGGTGACGAACTGGGGAAAGTCGTTCAGGCGCGCTTCGTGCGCCCGCCAGTCGTAACCGTGTGCCCAGTGCTCGGTCAGCTCGCGGAGGTAGTCCACCGGCACCCCTCGGTCCCAGCGGGCTCCGGGCAGCGGGCGGGGCCACCGGGTGCGGGCGAGCCGCTCGCGCAGGTCGTCGAGGTCGGACTCGGGAATGTCGATGCGAAACGGCGTCATGCCGGGAAACGCTAGGGCCGATATAGGTCAGGATCTGGCACACATCGCTGGCATGGTGGAGGCCATGTCCGACACCCCCGCCCGACTACTGGGCCTGCTGTCGCTGTTGCAGACCCCCCGGGAGTGGCCCGGCAGCGAACTGGCCGCCCGGCTCGGCGTCAGCCTGCGCACCATCCGCCGCGATGTGCACCGGCTGCGCGACCTCGGCTACCCGGTGCAGGCGACGATGGGCGTGATCGGCGGCTACCGCCTGGTCGCGGGCAAGGCGATGCCACCACTGTTGCTCGACGACGAGGAGGCGGTGGCGATCGCGGTCGGTCTGCGGACCGCCGCCGGTCACGCGGTGGCCGGTATCGAGGAGGCCTCGGTACGGGCGCTGGCGAAGCTCGAACAGGTGCTGCCGTCCCGGCTGCGACAGCGCGTCAGGGCACTGGGGGCGGCCACCGAACCGCTGCTCACCTGGGGTCCGCCGACGGTCGACCCCGAACACCTGAACGCCCTGGCAGCCGCCGTCGACAGCCGCGCGCAACTACGGTTCACCTACCGCCGTCGCGACGGCGTGGACGGCGAACGGCTCGTCGAGCCGTACAAGCTGGTGTCGGCGGGCCGGCGCTGGTATCTGGTGGGCTACGACAACGATCGCGCCGACTGGCGGATCTTCCGGGTGGACCGGATCACCGACCCGCGGCTCACCCGGACCCGGGTCGCCGCCCGTCGACTGCCGGCCACCGACGCGGCGTCGTTCATGGCGGAGAAGCTGCTCGAGCTGACGCCCGTGTACCGGGCGGTGGTGACGCTGCACGCACCGGTCGAGCGGGTGGCCGGCCCGCTCGGCGGCGCCGGGGTCGAGCTGGAGCCGATCGACGCCACCTCGTGCCGGTTGCGCAGCGACGCGGACACCCTGGAGTGGCTGGCGTGGCGCCTGCTGACCCTGGGTTGCGACATCGAGGTGCACGAGCCGCCGGAGTTGATCGCGTACCTGCGCGAGATCGGCGCCCTGGCCACCCGCGCCGCCGGCCCGCAGGCTGCGGAGACGGGCCGCCCCGGGGGCACGCCGGTCCGCCGTACGCTTGAATGAGCAGAAGCGTTCAGAACGGGCGGTTCGGGGAGGAACTGGACGTGACGCAGGGTGATGCGGAGCTGGTCGCGCTCGCGCAGGCGGGAGACGCGGCGGCGCTCGGTGCGCTGCTGACCCGTCACGAGGCCGGGATGCGGGCCGTGGCGCTGGGCGTCCTGGGCTACGGGCCGGACGCCGAGGACGCGGTGCAGGACGCGATGGTGACGGCACTGCGGCGCATCGGCGAGGTCCGCGACCCGGCCGCCGTCGGCCCGTGGCTGCGCACGATCGTGCGCAACAACGCCCGGACGACCCGGCGCGGGCCGCGCACCGTCCCGGTCGCCGAGCCGGAGTGGTTCGCCCAGCCCGCCACCAGCCCCACCCCCGAGGAGGCTCTGGACTCCGGCGCGCTGCGCGACTGGGTGTGGCACGCCATCGGGGAGTTGTCCGAGCCGGACCGGCTGGTCACGCTGCTGCGGTACTTCAGCGACGCCTCCTCGTACGAGCAGATCGCGACCGTGTGCGGCGTGCCGGTCGGCACCGTCCGCAGCCGCCTCAGCCACGCCCGTCGGGCCCTCGCCGGCGGCCTGCGGACGGCGGCGACCACGGCGCACGCCGATGTCAGCGCGGCCGGCGACGCCCGCTGGCGTGAGGGCCGCGACATGATCGCCACGGCGATGCGGGGCGACTTCGACCGGGTCGTGCACGAGAGCTGGTGGCCGCACGCCGAGATGGTCGTGCCGGGTGGGCCACGCGGCGGCCGTGACCTGGCGATCCGCGGCATGACCACCGATCTGGAAGCCGGGGTACGCCAGCGGCTGCGCAACGTGGTCGCCAGCGGCGACGTGCTGATCTGGGAGACCGACCTGATCAGCCCGCCGGACGACCCGGAGCACTGCCCACCCGGCGCGCTGTGGTTGCAGCAACTGCACCAGGGCCGGGTCCGCCGGTTCACTCTCTTTCACCCCGTCCCGGCGCTGGTCTGAAAAAACGTTTGCCGACCGAGCGAACTTTCTCCTCGACCCGTGCATCTGGTCCGTGTCAGTCACCAGCCGCGCGGCGGGCACACGCCGCGCGGGTCACGGATCGGGAGATGGTTCATGGGTTCCACCAGCCACGACGTCGACGCCCTCGCACCGGGCACGCACACCTTCACCGTTGACGGCGTCCGGCAGGTCTACCACGTCGCCGGCAGCGGCCCGGTGTGTGTGGCGCACTCCGGCGGCCCCGGGATCGAGTGGGCCTACCTGCGGACGCCGGGCCTCGAGGAGCACTTCACGATGGTGTACGTCGAGCCGGTCGGCACCGGCGCGTCGGGTCGGCTCGACACCGTCGACGACTATCGCCTCGTCACGTATGTCCGGTTCCTCGACGCCGTCATCGCGCACCTCGGCGAGCCCCGGGTGTACCTCCTCGGTCACTCGTACGGCGGATTCGTCATCCAGCGGTACACCCTGGACCACCCGGACCGGGTCGCCGGCCTCGCCCTGTACGACACCTCAACCGTCACCGGCGCCGACTTCTGGGCCGAGGCGATGGCCAACCTCGCCGCGTACCCGCAGCGGCACCCGGACCGCCCGGAGGCGGCGGAGATCCCGGCCGCCTTCGCGCAGATCGGCGCCGCCACCGACGACGAGTCCCTGGGAAGCGCCCTGCGCGCCGCCCTTCCGGTGTACTTCGCGGACTTCTGGGGTCGGCAGGCCGAGTTCGTCCCGTTCCAGGCGGCCGTGCGGATCTCGGCGGCGCCGGCCGGCGCGCAGGACCCGACGCCCTTCGACGTACGCGACCGGCTCGCTGAGATCACCGCGCCGGCCGTGGTGATCGTCGGCGCGTACGACTTCATCTGCGGCCCCCGGTACGCCGAGGAGCTGCACGCGGGCCTCAAGGACTCGCGCCTGGTGGTGCTGGAGCGCAGCGGGCACTTCGCGCACGTCGAGCAGCCGACGGAGTTCACCGAGGCCGTTGCAGAGTTGCTGAAGCGCTGAGCGCGCGCCGCGCCCCGAGGTCCGTTCGTCACAGCGGGCAGACCCCGGGGGGCGGCGGCGTTGGACGGTCATAGGCTTGGCACTTCGCTGCGCCGTGACGAAGGAGATACCGCCGTGAGCCAGACGGATTCCGTCGACGAGTGGAACGTGGCCGAGGACGACGGGGTGCTGGACGCCTCCGACACCCTGGACGACGACCGTGTCGGCGACCCCCTCGACACCGGCATCGTCGCCGCGGACCACTGGACGGCGGCGAACCGGTTCGGCACCACCCCCGCCGAGGAGCGGGCGGGCGAGTCGCTGGATCAGTACCTCGCCCAGGAGGAGCCGGACGTCGACCCGTACGCCGAGACCGGCGACGACGAGGACGAGGACGAGCTGACCCGCCGGGGGTACGAGACTGAGGCGCGCGCGGGCCGTCTCGTCGAGTACGACGAGGGCGTCCGCGAGGACGACGAGGCCGAGTCGGTGGCGTGGGACGCCGGGATCGACGCGGGCGCCGCCAGCGCTGAGGAGGCGGCGGTCCACGTGATCGAGGACCCCGACGGGCCGGGCGACGGTCCGCTGCGCTGACCGACGCACCGCCGCGCTCGACACCACGATGGGCGTCGAGCGCGGCGGGTGGTCGAGCGCGTCGGTCAGTGGATGACGACTGGCGCCTTGGCCAGCTCGGCCTGCTCGTCGCCGAGCGGCTGCGCGGGCGTACGCCGGCGCGGCAGCAGGGCGGCCGGGATGAACGTGGCCAGCACCAGCGCGAACGCCACCCAGAACGTGTGGGCGAACGACCGCGCGGCGAAGTCGAGACCACGTTCGATGATCGACGGATCCACCGGCATCTGCTGGAGCAGCTCCGGCCGCTGCTGGGCGGCGATGGCCAGCCCGGCCTCGGTGATCGGCTTGCCGCTCGGGTCCACCGCGCCGGGGATCGGCCGGGAGCCGTTCAGCTCGTTGGTGAGGATCACCGACATCACCGCGGCGCCGACCGAGCCACCGATCTGCTGGAGGATGTTGACGAGCGTCGAGCCGCGCGCCACCTCCTGCGCCTGCAACGTCCGCAGCGCCGACGTCATGATCGGCATCATCGTGCCGCCCATGCCCAGGCCCATCACGAACAACGACCCGCCGAGCAGCCAGTACGAGGTCTGCGCGTCGACCTGGGTGAACCCGAAGAACCCGGCGACGATCAGCGCCAGCGCGAACGGGACGGTGCGACCGATGGGCACCCGGTCGGCGAGCGTGCCGGCGATCGGCATGGTGATCATCGCGCCGAGACCCTGGGGCGCCATCAGCAGGCCGGCGGCCAGCGTCGACTCGCCGCGCACCTGCAGGAAGTAGCTCGGGAACAGCAGGCCGGCGCCCATGAACGCGATGATGAACACGAACAGCGTCACCGAGGCGATGGTCAGGTTGCGGTTGCGGAACAGCCGCAGGTCCAGCAGCGGGTGCCGGGGCTTGAACGAGTAGAGCACGAACGCCACCACCAGCGCGCCGCCGACCAGCATCGGGGCCCACACCTTGGTCGCGGAGAAGGTGCCCGCCTCGGGCAGCGACGAGACGCCGTAGAGGAAGAGCGCGAGGCCCGGGGAGAGCATCAGCATGCCGAGGAAGTCGAAGGACTCCGACGGCTCGGGGGCGTCCTTCGGGAGCGCCATCTGCGCGTAGATGAGGGCGACGACACCGATCGGCAGGTTGATCAGGAAGATCCAGTGCCAGCTCGCCGTGTCGATCAGCCAGCCGCCGAGGATCGGGCCGCCGATCGGGCCGAGGAGCATCGGGATGCCGAGGACCGCCATCAGCCGGCCGATCCGGTGCGGCCCGGCCGCGCGGGTCATGATCGTCATGCCGAGCGGCATGAGCATGCCGCCGCCGAGGCCCTGAAGGACGCGGTAGCCGATCAGTTGGCCGATCGAGTCGGCGGTGGCGCAGAGGCCGGACCCGATCGTGAACAGGGCGAGCGCCACCATGTAGAGGCGCTTGGTGCCGAACCGGTCGGCCGCCCATCCGCTGAGGGGGATCACCGTGGCCAGGGCGAGCGTGTAGCCCGTCATCGTCCAGGCCACCCGGGCGTAGGACGCGTCGAACTCGGTCTGGAACGTGGGCAGCGCGACGCTGACCACCGTCACGTCGAGGATCGACATGATCGCGCCAAGGACGACGACGCCCGCCACCTTGAGCACCGCGGCGTCGAGTTTGTCCGATGTCGCGACGGATTGCTGTGTCACTGACTCTCCTGAGGTCGGTTGATCCGGCGGAAGGTGGGCGGTGGCGGCGTATGCCACGCCGACCAGGCGCGGGACGCGACGTGCCGGGGCGACGACGCGCGGAGGCAGACTATCCGGGGACTGTGACGGATTGCGGCCGGATTTCGTGACGACCACGTGGCGGAACCGATCGGCCGCCCGATTGGAACCGGTAGTCGGGGTGTCGATCAGCCGGCGGACCGACCCGGCACGGGAACGTCCGCGGAACAGCGCGGCCGGCCCCGGCTGTTGCACCCGACGTGCCGGTGCACCGCCGGCCCACACCGATCCACCCCGGGTGGCAGAAGGAGATGCCGTGGACCGCGCCCAGCTCGCCAGCTTCCTGCGCACCAGACGTGCGGCGCTGCAACCCGAGGACGTGGGTCTGCCCCGGGGTCAGCGCCGACGCACCGGTGGCCTGCGGCGCGAGGAGGTCGCCGCGTTGAGCGGTATGTCCACCGACTACTACACCCGACTGGAGCAGCAGCGCGGGCCGCACCCCTCCGAGCAGATGCTGGCCGCCCTCGCCCGCGGTCTGCGGCTGTCGCTCGCCGAACGGGACCACCTGTTCCGACTCGCCGGTCACGCCGTTCCGCACCGCGCCGTCCGGGCCGACCACGTCAACCCCGGGATGATGCGCATCCTCGACCGGATGCACGACACTCCCGCCCAGGTGGTGAACCACCTCGGCGAGACGCTGGCGCAGACCGCGCCGGCCATCGCCCTGCTCGGCGACGAGACCCGGTACACCGGGCTGGCGCGCAGCGCGCACCACCGCTGGTTCACCGACCCGGCGGCGCGACAGCTGCACCCCGGCGAGGACCACGAGACGCAGAGCCGGCTGTTCGTGGCGCACCTGCACGCGTCGTACACCCGCGACGGCCGGGGCTCGCGGGCGGCGACGCTCGTCGACGACCTGCTGGCTCGCAGCCCGGAGTTCGCCCGCCTGTGGCGGGAACACCCGGTGCCCGGCACCCACTGCCCGACGAAGCGTCTCCGGCACCCCGAGGTGGGCCCGCTGGAGCTGCACTGTCAGACGCTTGTGGATCCCGACGGGTCCCAGACGCTGCTGGTCTTCACCGCCGCGCCCGGGTCGGTGAGCGACGAGAAGCTACGCCTGCTGTCCGTCACCGGCGGCCAGCTCGTCTGATCGCGGCCGGCTCGGCAGGAGCACGTGCGGGGCCGCGTAGCGGGACGGACTGACGCCCAGGTGCCGCCGGAAGTGGCGCGTCAGGTGCGCCTGGTCGAAGAACCCGGCCGCGACGGCGACCTCGGCGGGGCGCTGCCCCGCGAGGAGCAGACGGCGTGCCAGTTCGACACGACGACCGGTCAGGTACGAGTGCGGCGGCAGCCCGTGCGTGTGGGTGAACGTCCGGACCAGGTGGGTCGGGTGGGCGTGCAGCAGCTCGGCGGCCTGGCGCAGCGTGAGGCCCTCGACGGTCCGGGCGTCCAGCAGCTCGCGCAGTCGTACGGCGAGGCCGCGCGCGGCCGGCGGGTCGCCGGCCGGGGAGCGCGGGCGCAGCCGCTGGCGCAGCCGGTCCAGGATGAGCGCGAGCCGGCTGTCGGCCTCGAACTCGTCCCCCGGCGCGGCGAGCACCCGGTGCAGGTGGTGGATGCGGTCCCGTAGGCGCGGATCGGCCAGGTCCGGCCGGTCGACCGCCGGACCGACAAGCCCGGCGTCGAGCGCCGTGGTGTCGAGGTACAGGACCCGTTTGCGAAAGCCGTCCGGCGTGGCGGACCGGCCGTCGTGCGGCACGTACGGCGGCAGCAGCGTGACCGACGTGCGCAGCGCGCCGTGGCGGTGCCGGTCCAGGTCGAAGCGGACCGCGCCGTCGTCGACGATCAGCAGCGTCCACACGTCGTGGGTGTGCAGCGGGTACGCGTGATCCGGGAAGTGGGCGTGGAACACCTCGGCGACCCCGGCGACCGCGGGTCGCCACGCGCTGACCTGTGCGCCCGTCGGTCGGGTGACCACGCTAAGAACGTACAAGAACGGCCGGGCGCCGGGCGGGCAGGCTCGACGGCATGACCGAACCGATCCGTTTCCCCACCAAGATCGCCGTGCTGCTCCGCAACGACCTGGCGGGGTGGCAGCGGCTGAACGTCACCGCCTTCCTGGTCAGTGGCGTCGCGAGCGCCGAGCCGGAGTTGCTCGGCGAGGAGTACCGCGACGCGGACGGCACCTCGTACCTGCCGATGTTCCGTCAGCCGGTGCTGGTCTTCGCCGGTGACCGGGCCACCCTCACCGCCGCGCACTCGCGGGCGCTCACCCGCGGGCTGCGCCTGGCGATCTTCACGTCCGAGTTGTTCGCCACCGGCAACGACCGGGACAACCGGGCGGCGGTGCAGGCGGTCGGCCGGGAGAAGCTCGACCTGGTGGGGCTGGCCCTGCACGCGCCGCGCGCCGTGGTCGACAAGGTCCTCAAGGGCGCGGCCATGCATCCGTGAGCGCCCCGTCGCGGCGAAGACATTGATATCAATGGGTACGACTGTAATGATTAACACACTTTACAGTTGTCTTCGCCGCCTGGAAGGACCCCGACATGGCGCGACGATTGGCCGGGCCCGCGCCCCGCCACCCCCGTACCAGGTTCGCCGCCGCGCTCGCCGCGGCCCTGCTCGCCGTGCCGACCGGCCTGTTCGTCGGCGCCTCCCCCGCGACGGCCGCCACCACCGGCGCCATCACGGGTTACGGCGGCAAGTGCGTCGACGTGGCCGCAGCGAACCCGGCCAACGCCACAGCCGTGCAGCTCTACACGTGCAACGGCTCCACCGCCCAGCAGTGGACGGTGGCCGACGACGGCACGATCAGAGCCCTGGGCAAGTGCCTCGACATCGCCGCCGCCAGCACCACCAACGGCGCCCGGGTGCAGATCTACGACTGCAACGGCACCGGCGCGCAGCAGTGGTCGTCCAGCGCCGGACAGGTGGTCAACCCGACCTCGGGCAAGTGCCTCGACGCGACCGGCCCCAGCTCGGCCGACGGCACGCCGTTGCAGATGTGGAGCTGCACCGGCAGCGCCAACCAGCTCTGGACCCTGCCCAGCGGTGGCGCCACTCCCCCGCCGTCGAGCGGCTTCACCCACCCCGGGGTCCTGGTCAGCCGCGGCCAGCTCGACTTCGTCCGGGGGCGGGTGCAGGCGGGCGCGCAGCCGTGGGCGGCGGCGTACAACCAGATGATGAGCAGCCGGTACGCCTCGCTCTCGCGCACCCCGGCGCCCCGCGCCGTCGTCGAGTGCGGCTCCTACTCCAACCCGAACAACGGCTGCACCGACGAGCGCGAGGACGCGATCGCGGCGTACACCGACGCGCTCGCCTGGTACCTCACCGGGGACTCCCGGTACGCGCAGAAGGCGATCCAGATCATGGACGCCTGGTCGGCGACGATCACCTCGCACACCGGCAGCAACGGACCCCTGCAGACCGGCTGGGCGGCCTCGACCTGGCCCCGCGCCGCCGAGATCATCAAGTACACCTACGGGAGCTGGCCCAACGCCAACCGGTTCGCCACCATGCTGCGCAACGTCTACCTGCCGGTCGTCCGCAACGGGTCGAACAGCAACGGCAACTGGGAACTGACGATGATGGAGGCCGCCGTCGGCATCGCCGTCTTCCTGGAGGACCGCACCGCCTACGACGCGGCGGTCACCCGCTTCCTCAACCGCGCCCGCGCCTTCATCTACCTGCCCAGCGACGGCGCGCTGCCGTACACGGTGCCCGGCAGCGGCCTGGACACCAGCTCGGAGATCATCGGCTACTGGCAGGGCCAGTCCACCTTCGTCGCCGGCCTCGCGCAGGAGACCTGCCGGGACTTCGTCCACACCGGGTACGGGATCTCCGCCATCTCGCACGTCGCGGAGACCTCGCGCATCCAGGGCCGCGACCTGTACCCGCAGGTCGGTGAGCGGCTGCGGCAGGCGCTCGGCCTGCACTCGCGCTACCAGCTCGGCGAGGCGGCACCCTCCTGGCTCTGCGGCGGCACCCTCACCCGGGGCCTCGGCCCCGTCACCGAGGTTGGCTTCAACGCGCTGAGCAACCGGCTGGGCAATGTCATGACCAACACGCAGACCCTCACGCTGCAACAGCGACCCGCCGGCACCAACAACCTCTTCGTCGCCTGGGAGACGCTGACCCACGCGAGCAACCCCAACTGACCGCGCCGCGACGGGCCGGCGCCGAACCCTCTCGACGCCGGCCCGCCCCGCACGCTCAGCCCTCGACGCCCAGCGCCACCACCGGGCTGACCCGCGACGCCCGCCGCGCCGGCAGCACGCCGGCCAGCGCGGTCAGCCCGACCAGCGCCGCGAAGAGCCCGACCAGCGACAGCACCGGCAGCGACAGCGGCGCGTTGAGCCCGAGCGCCCGCACCGCCAACCAGGCGTACGGGACGCCGAGCAGCAGACCGAAGCTCGCCCCGATCACCCCGTAGAGACCGGACTCGACGGTCAGCATCGTGCGCAGTCCCGCCCGGGACAGGCCGACGGCGCGCAGCAGCCCGGATTCGCGGACCCGCTCGACGACCGACAGCGCGGTCGTGGAGCCCACGCCGACCACGGCGATCAGCACGGTCAGGCTGACCAGACCGGCAGTGATCCAGACCAGGGCGTTCAGCACCGCGTCGTTGCGGTCCCGCTCGTCGGCGAGCACCCCGATGCCCAGGCCGGCGCCGTTCCCGATCGCCTGCCGCAGCGCCCGCACCCCGGCGGTGCGACCGTCCTCACCCGCCCGCGCCGCGTCGGCCAGCAGACCGGTGTACGCCGTCGGCCCGCCGATCCGGTCCAGGTCGGCACGGTCGACGACGATGCCCGCGTACAGGGGGCCACGGTCGGGCAGGACCGCCGACACCCGTACGTCGACAGTCCGTCCGTCGCGGGCCAGTGTGACGGTGTCGCCGGCCCGCAGCCCGGCGTCGCGGGCGACCCAGTCACCGAGCACGACCCGGCCGGGTCCACGGTCGGCGAGGGTGCCCTGCGCCACGTCCAGGGCCGCAGTGGTCGGCAGCGCCGACAGGTCGAGGTCGGTCGTCGAGTACCCGGACTCGCCGTCGCCGAGCCGATCGGCGCCCCGCATCAGCGCGACGTCGTGGACCATCCGGTACGGCACCACCCGGGTCAGCGCGCCGCTCGCCGCCCGCGCCCTCGTCACCACGGCGACCGGCAGGGTCGTACCGTCACCGGAGGACACCTCGAAGTCGGCCGGCGCGGACAGCGCCATGTCCCGATCGGCGACGACCCGCATCGACGCGCCGCCGATGACCACCCCGGAGATCAGGGTCACGCCGAGCGCGACCACGACGGAGACGGCGGCGGCCCGCCGGGGCGTGCCACCGATCCCGCCGACCGCCAGCCGCCCCAGCGGCCCGACCTGGCGCAGCGGCCAACCCGCCACGGCCAGCACCGGGCGCACCAGCAGCGGCCCGAGGGCAACCAGGGCGAAGAACGCCAGCGCTCCCGAGATGACCAGCAGCAACAGCGGCGCGCTCGGGTCGTAGGACTCCTGGCCCGGCGTCGGCAACCGCCGCACCGCGACGACGCCGGCCAGCAGCGCGCCGAGGACCAGCAGCCCGCCGGACACCAGACGCGGCGCTGAAATGCCGCGCCGCCCGGCGGTCACGCTCGCCGCCCGCAACGCCTCCAGGGGCGAGACCCGGGCGGCGGAGAACGCCGGCGCCAGGACCGCCACCACGGTGAGGACCACCGCGCCGAGCACCACGGCGACCGCCGCCCCCAGCGACAGGCCGGGCGACGAGACCGCCATGCCCGAGGCGCGCAGGACCACGGGGAGGACCTGCCCGGCGGCGAGGGCGCCGGCGACCCCCACGACACCCGCGACCAGCCCGGTCAGGGCACCCTCGGCGGTCAGCGCGACCACCAGCCCGCTGCGCCCCGCGCCCACCGCCCGCAGCAGCGCGAGATGCTGCATCCGCTGGGCGAAGACGATGCGGAACGTCGAGGTGACCACCAGCGCCGCGGCGACCACCGCGACCGCGACGAACATTCCGACAAGCGCGAACAGTCTCCCCACCTGCTCGGCCGCCGCGTCGGCCTCGGCGTCGCGCACTTCGGCGCCGGAGCGGATCGGCTGATCGGCCGGGACCACCGCGGCCACCCGGTCGCGAACCGCCTGCGCCGCGCCGGCGGCGCTCCGCACGTCGATCCGCTCGACAGCACCGACGTGACCCCACGCGGCCACCACGTCGTCCGGGGCGTACGCGTCGAAGCCACCGTCGTCGGGGGTGTCGACCACGCCGGTGACGGTGAGCGGCGCCCCGGTGGTGACGTCGCCGCCCGTGCCGGTGGTCACGGTCCCGACCGCCAACCCCAGCCGCTCGACCGTACGGCGGGTCACCGCGATCTCGCCGGGCCGGTCCGGGTAGCTGCCCTGGACCAGGCGGACCGTGGCCAGCGGGCCGACGCCCGGGTCGGTGCGCAGGTTGAGGTAGCCCTCGGCGAGGGAGACACCGAGCGTCGTCCGGCCCACCGCCTCGGTGACACCCGGCAGGGCCCGGACGGCACGCAGCGTCGCCACGGTGGGCGGCGGCTGCTGCGGGTCGCCGATGACCAGGTCGGTGGCGGCCGGCGTGCCGCTGAGGTTGTCCCGCGCGGTCCGTTCGGTGATCTCCTGCGCCAGCACGGTGCCGAAGACGACGAACGACGCGACCAGGATCGCCAGGCCGGTCAGGATCAGTCGGCCCGGGCGTCGGGCCGCGGCGCTCACCTGGGTACGCAGCACCGTGGCTCTCACGCGGGAACCGCCAGCTCACGCAGCGCGTCGGTGACCGAGCCCTGGTCCGGCTCGTCGATCTCGCCGGCGACCCGGCCGTCGGCGAGCAGCACCACCCGGTCGGCGTACGCGGCCGCGATCGGATCGTGGGTGACCATGACTACCGTCTGACCCAGGTCGCGTACCGAGTCGCGCAGGATGGTCAGGACCTCCGCCCCGGAGCGGGAGTCGAGGTTGCCGGTCGGCTCGTCGGCGAAGACGACCTCGGGCCGCGACACCAGGGCCCGGGCCAGCGCCACCCGCTGCTGCTGGCCGCCGGAGAGTTCGCTGGGCCGGTGCCCGAGCCGCTGCCCGAGGCCCAGCACGTCGACGAGGCGCGCGAGCAGGTCACGGTCGGGTTCGCGGCCGGCGAGGTCCAGCGGCAGGGTGATGTTCTGCGCGGCGGTGAGCTGCGGCAGCAGATTGAACGACTGGAAGACGAAGCCGATCCGGTCGCGGCGCGCACGGGTCAGCGTGCGGTCGGACTGACCGGTCAGCTCCGTACCGCCGAGCAGGACCCGGCCGGAGGTGGCCGTGTCCAGGCCGGCGAGGCAGTGCATCAGCGTCGACTTGCCCGACCCGGACGAGCCCATGATCGCGGTGAACTCGGCCCGGCCGAAGCCGACCGAGACGCCGTCCAGGGCGCGGACCGCGGTGTCGCCGCTGCCGTACACCTTGACCAGGTCGACCGCGGCGACGGCGGCCTGCCCGGTCGGCGGCGGGGCGTGGGTTGTCATGGGTTCCTCCAGTGGCTGCGATGTGACACGGGAAGACTCGCCCGCGCCGGGCGGGAGCCGCATCGGCCCGCGGTCGGGGAACGCCCGCGCCGGGTCTGTCTTTCGGCCGATCTGCCCGCGCCGGCCGTCTGGCTACGCTGGGTCACGATGAACGCGCCGGGATTCTCGACATGGTGGGTACGCCTGGGTCAGCTCGCCGGTCTGGCGGCGCTGGCCCTGCTCGGTGCCTTCGACCTGCGGTACGGCCTCTACACCGGGGCGAGCGCCGCCGACGCCCTGCGCGCCCTCCTGCAGGTGGGGTTGGCGTTGATGACCGCTGTGGTCTGGCTGCCCGTGCACCGGCAGGGGTCCCGATCCCTGCCGCTCGCGGCGCTCGCGCTCGGCACCGTCTCACTCGCTGTCACCTTCGGCTTCCTGGTGCTCCGCACGAGCGGCAGTTATCTGCTGGGCGGCAGCTGGGGGCTGGCCGAGTCCGCCGGGATGATCGCGGTGGTGTTCGTGGTGACCCGGTGGGCCGCCGCGCGGCTCGCTCCGTGGGCGGCGGTGCTCGCCGCGCTCGCTGCCGCCGCGCTGCCGCTGCGCGCCGGCGCCGACTACGTGTACGTGATCTTCGGGCTGCTCCAGGCGCTCGCCGCGGTCGGCGCCGCCGCCGTCGGGATCTACCTGCGCGTCGTCGCCGCCGGGCGGGAGCGGGCCATCGCGCTGGTACGGGCCGAGCAGCGCGCCGAGTTCGCCCGTGACCTGCACGACTTCATCGCCCACCACGTGACCGGCATCGTGGTCCAGGCGCAGGGTGCCCGGTTCGTCGCCGAGCAGGACCCGCAACGGGTGATCGTCGCCCTGGAGCAGATCGAGCGGGCCGGCGCCGAGACGATGGCCTCGATGCGACGGATGGTCGGCGTCCTGCGCAATCCGGACGCCCCGCCGGACGCGCCGCTGGCCCCGCTGGCCGGCGTGGCCGATCTCGCACCCCTGGTGGAGGGCCACAACGACACCACCAACGCGCCGGCCCGGCTGTACGTCGACGGCCCGCTCGACGAGCTGCCGGTGGAGGTGTCGACCTCGGCGTACCGGGTGGTGATGGAGGGGCTCACCAACGCCCGCCAGCACGCCCCGGACGCCCGGTCGGTGGCCGTGTCCGTACGTCGTACGCCGGACTGGCTCCTGGTCCGGGTCGCCGACGACGGCGCCACCCCGCGTACCGCTCCCGCCCGGGGGCACGGCTTCGGCCTGCTGGGCCTCACCGAGCGGGTACGCGCCCTCGGCGGCACGATCACCGCCGGGCCGGGGATCTCCGGCGGCTGGGTGCTCGACGCCGCGTTCCCGCTGCGGTCGGCGGTGACCCGATGATTCGGGTGCTGATCGCGGATGACCAGGCGATGGTCCGGACCGGCTTCAGCATGATCATTTCAGCGCAGCCGGACATGGCGGTGGTCGGTGAGGCCGCCGACGGGGTCGCCGCCGTCGAGATGGTCCGACGGCTACGCCCGGACGTGGTGCTGCTGGACATCCGGATGCCCCGCCTGGACGGCCTGGAGGCGTTGCGGCTGCTCGCTGGGCCGGGCGTCGCCGACCCGGCGCGGGTGGTCGTGGTGACGACCTTCGACCTCGACGAGTACGTGCACACCGCGCTGTCCAACGGCGCCTGCGGGTTTCTCCTGAAGGACTCCGGCCCGGCGCTGCTCGTCGAGGCGGTCCGCGCTGCCGTCTCGGGCGACGCGCTGATCAGCCCGTCCATCACCGTACGACTGCTGGAGCACCTCAGCCCGCCCACCGCGCCGCGCGACGACGTCGGCCTGTCCCCGCGCGAACTCGACGTCGTGAAGCTCGTCGCCCGGGGCCTGACCAACGCGGAGATCGCCGGCCGGCTCTTCATCGCCGTCGGCACCGTCAAGACCCACCTCGCCAGCGTGCAGACCAAGCTCCCGGCCCGCAACCGCGTCGAGATCGCCGCCTGGGCCTGGGAACGCCGCCTCGTCGGCTAGGCCTGTTTCACAAGAACTGGCCGGCCTGCGGCGAACGGCGGTGTCCGCGTGGTGGCAGACAAGTAACGCTCGCGTCCGGGGTCTGGCGTCCACGGCGACATCTTGCGACGCTAGCGATCGTGTATGACTACGACCTGTTGGTGCTGGGCTCCGGACCCAGCGGTCAGAAGGCCGCGATCGCCGCCGCCAAGCTCGGCAGGCGGGTCGGCATCGTGGACCGCCGCGACATGATCGGCGGGGTGTGCATCAACACCGGCACCGTCCCGTCCAAGACGCTGCGCGAGGCAGTGCTCTATCTGACCGGTCTGAGCCAGCGCGACCTGTACGGCAGCAGCTACCGGGTCAAGGAGGAGATCACGGTCAGCGACCTGGCCGCCCGCACCCAGCACGTGATCACCCGACAGACCGACGTCATCCGCAACCAGCTCGCCCGCAACCGGGTCGCGATGATCACCGGGACCGGGCGCTTCGCGGACGCGCACTCCATCTGGGTCGACGCCGGCTCCGGGCGCGAGTCGAAGGTGACGTTCGACAAGGCCATCATCGCGGCCGGCACCCGCCCGGCCCGCCCGGACAGCGTCGACTTCGACGACCGGACCATCGTGGACTCCGACGGCGTCATCAACCTCCAGGCCGTCCCCCGCAGCATGGTCGTGGTCGGCGCCGGTGTGATCGGCATGGAGTACGCGTCGATGTTCGCCGCCCTCGGCACCAAGGTGACAGTCGTGGAGCGCCGCGAGCGGATGCTGGAATTCTGCGACGAGGAGATCGTCGAGTCGCTGAAGTACCACCTGCGCGACCTGTCGGTGGCGTTCCGCTTCGGCGAGGAGGTCGCCGCGGTGGAGAAGCACCAGACGGCGGCGCTGTGCATTCTCAAGAGCGGCAAGAAGATCGTCGCCGACACCGTCATGTACTCGGCCGGCCGCCAGGGCCAGACCGACGACCTGGCGTTGGAGGCGGCCGGGTTGCAGGCCGACCGGCGCGGCCGGATCGCTGTCGACGCCAACTACCGCACCCCGGTCGACAACATCTACGCCGTCGGCGACGTGATCGGCTTCCCGGCGCTGGCGTCCACCTCGATGGAGCAGGGCCGGCTGGCCGCGCAGCACGCCTGCGGCGAGCCGATCCGGGAGATGCACGGCCTGCAACCCATCGGCATCTACACCATCCCGGAGATCAGTTTCGTCGGGCAGACCGAGGCCGAGCTGACCGACGCGTCGACGCCCTTCGAGGTGGGCGTCGCGCGCTACCGCGAGCTGGCGCGCGGCCAGATCGTGGGCGACTCGTACGGGATGCTGAAGCTGCTCGTCTCCCCCGAGGACGGCCGGCTGCTCGGGGTGCACGTGTTCGGCACCGCGGCGACCGAGATCGTCCACATCGGTCAGGCGGTCATCGGCTGCGGCGGCACGATCGACTACCTGGTCGACGCCGTGTTCAACTACCCGACCCTGGCCGAGGCGTACAAGGTAGCCGCGTTGGACGCGTCCAACAAGATCCGCAACATCACCCGCATCGACGGTTAGCCCGGGACGCCGACGTCCACCAGCTCCGTGAGGTGGGCGCGGTAGTTCGGGCAGGTCGAGATGTCCTCGTGCGTGCAGTTCAACCCGGCCTCCAGCAGATCGAGCGCCGACCGCAGCGCCGTCATCCTGGCGTGCAGCGCGCTGTGGTTGCGGCGCAGCACGTCCTTGCGGGCGGCCGGGTCGTGCGCGGCGAGGAACGCCCGGATGTCGGGCAGCGACAGGCCGGCCTGCTTCGCGCGCAGGATCGAGGCCACCCGGTACAGGTCGTCACGGGTGTAGCGGCGGCGGCCGGTGACGCGGGCGGGCGAGAGCAGGCCCACCGATTCCCAGTGCCGCAGGACATGCGCTGGGAGGCCGAAGTGGTCGGCCGCCTCGCCGATCGTCATCGGGCTTGACTTCATGTCGACATTAAGTCCGACCATGGCCGGCATGTCCAGTCTTCTAGCTGTCCTCGATGCCATCGAGAGCGAGCCCGCGGCCGTCGCACTACGCGGCCGTTCCTACGAGCTGCTCGGCGACCTCAGCGGCCGGACCGTCGTCGACGCCGGCTGCGGCAGTGGCCGTGCCGTCGCCGAGCTGGCCCAACACGGGGCTCACGCCGTCGGCGTCGACCTCGACCCCGACATGATCGCCGTGGCCCGCCGGCGCTGGCCCGCCGGCGAGTTCCACGTCGGCGACGCCGCCGAGCTGCCGCTGGAGACCGGCTCGGCCACCTGCTATCGGGCGGACAAGGTGCTGCACCTGCTCGACGACCCGGCGCGAGCCGTCGACGAGGCCCGTCGGGTACTCGCGCCGGGCGGGCGGGCCGTGCTCATCGGCCAGGACTGGGACCTGATCGCCATCGACTCGGATCAGTCGGAGACGACCCGCCGTCTCGTGCACGCCAAGGCCGACTCGCTCCCGTCGCCGCGCGTTGCCCGTCGGTATCGCAACCTGCTGCTCGACGCCGGGTTCACCGACCCGGTGGTCGAGGTGCACACGGCCATGTTCACCGATGACAGGGCCATCGCCGTGCTGCGACGGATCACCGACGACGAGAGCTGGCTCGCCGAGCAGGCCGAGCGCGCGCGCAGGAACCGGATCTTCGTCGCCGTGCCGATATTCCTCGTCGCCGCCCGGAGATAGCCCCCGGCCGGGACGTGCCGGCCGGTGCGGAGGGTCCGGGCCGACCTCCGCACCGGCCGGGGTTCCGTCAGCCCGCCGCGCAGGTCGGGCTGAGGCTGCCGGCGGTGCCGTTGCCCTGGAACCCGAACTCGGTGGACTGTCCCGCGCCGACCTGACCGTTGTACGACACGTTCTTCCAGGTCGTCGTGCCGGTGCTACCGGTGTTGGTGGCGCTCCAGGCGTTGGTGACAGTCGCGCCGGACGGCAACGCGATCGTCACGGTCCACCCGTTGAGAGCCGACGAGCCGGCCGTCACCCGCACGTTCGCCACGAAGCCGCCGGTCCACTGGTTCACCGTCACCGTCGCGGTGCAGCCACCCTGTCCCGGAGGCGGGGTCGTGGGCGGCGGGTCGCTCGGCGGGGGCGTGGTGGGCGGCGGGTCGCTGGGCGGCGGGGTGGTCGGCGGAGGCGTGGTGGGCGGCGGGGTGCCGTTGTTCAGCGCCGCGAGGACCGCGTCGTACGCGGCCTTCTTCGAGCCGTCGTTGTTGAACAGCAGCGGGGTCTGCGACGACCGCCACGAGTCGCTGTCGCGGATGCCCCACACCGTGATCCCGTTGCAGCGGGCCACCGCGAGGCAGTCCTCCGTCACGCTGCGGTAGGTGTTCGCCGGAGCGCCCTGGATGTCCAGCTCGGTGATCTGGACGTCCACGCCCAGCGCCGCGAAGCTCGACAGCGTGGTGCGGTAGTTGCTGACGTACGGCGAGTCGCTGTTGAAGTGCGACTGGAAGCCCACGCAGTCGATGGGCACACCGCGGGACTTGAAGTCCCGCACCATGTTGTAGACGCCCTGGGTCTTGGCCCAGGTCCAGTTGTCGATGTTGTAGTCGTTGTAGCAGAGCTTCGCGCCCGGGTCCGCCGCCCGCGCGGCACGGAACGCGGCCTCGATCCAGTCGTCGCCCGTGCGCTGGAGGTTCGAGTCGCGGCGTCCTCCGGAGTTGCCGTCGGCGAACGCCTCGTTCACCACGTCCCAGGAATAGATCTGCCCCCGGAAGTGCGTCGCCACCTGGGTGATGTGGTTGAGCATCGCCTGTCGCAGGGCGCTGCCGCTCATGCCCTGCATCCAGCTGGGCTGCTGGCCGTGCCACGCCAGGGTGTGACCGCGTACCTGCATCCCGTGACTGCGGGCGTGGTTGACGATCTGCTCGGCCGAGCCGTAGCTGAACCGGCCCTGCTGCGGCTCGGTGGCGTCGATCTTCATCTCGTTCTCGGCCGTCACCATGGTGAACTCACGGTTCAGGATCGTGGTGTACGCGCTGTCCGAGAGCTTGTACGCGGCCACCGCCGTACCGAAGTAGCGGCCCTTCTCCGCAGCGGACGCGCCCAGGGTGGTTCCGGCGGACGCGGGCGTCACCAGGACCATTGCCATGCCGGCGGCGAGAGCGCCCGCGCCGGTCAGCGCGAGCACGGCTCTCGAGGCCGCCTTCCATCTCGTTCTGCTCATCGTGTGACTCCGTTTGTCGATGGTGGTGGGTGGTCAGGAGACCGCGCAGGTGGCCCCGTTGAGCGCGAACAACGACGGTTTGCCGGTGCCGCCGGTGTGGGTGGCCTGGAACCCGATCTCGACCGACGCGTTCGGGGCGATGGTGCCGTTGTAGGAGACGTTGCGGGCGGTGACCGCTCCGCTCGTCGGGGAGTAGGTGGCGTTCCAGCCGTTGGTGATGGCCTGGCCGCTGGGCAGCGTGAAGGTCAGCGCCCACCCGTTGACGGCCGCGGTCCCGGTGTTGGTGATGATCACGCTCGCGGTGAGACCCGAGTTCCAGGCGTTGACCGTGTATCCGACGCGGCACGCACCCGCACCCGGCGGCGGCGTGGTCGGCGGCGGAGTCGTCGGGGGCGGCGTGGTCGGCGGCGGCGTCGTCGGAGGCGGCGTCGTGGGCGGAGGCGTCGTCGGCGGAGGCGTGGTCGGCGGCGGCGTGGTCGGGGGCGGCGTCGTCGGGGGCGTCGTGCCGTCCAGCCCGAAGAAGCGGATCACCTGGGCCGCGTCGACGGGGATGTTGTGCGTGACGCCCTGCATGCTGATCGCCTCGACCGGCGCCATCGGGCCGCTGCTGCCGTACCGGGTGCGGGTGTACCCGGACTGCGGGGAGTCGGTGTACGTCGGGGTCTGGCTGAGGCCGTGCACGTTCGTCCACTGCTTGACCTGCTCGCCGAAGTTCGGGTAGCGCAGGGTCTCGTCGCTGGTGCCGTGCCAGATCTGCATCCGCGGTCGCCGGCTGGTGTAGCCGGGGTACGCGCCGCGGACCAGGTCACCCCACTGCTGGGCGGTCTTGATGGACTGCCCGTTCGCGCACTCGCTGTTCCACTCCGAGGTGCCCCCGGTGGCGAAGCAGGCGAACGGCACCCCGGCGAAGGACGCGCCCGCCGCGAACACGTCCGGGTAGTCGCCGAGCATGACGTTGGTCATCATCGCGCCCGACGAGGTGCCGGTGGCGAAGACACGGTCCGGGTCGGCGGAGTACCGCTGCTTGACGTAGTCGATCATCGAGATGAGCCCGACCGGGTCGCTGCCGCCACCTCGGCGCAGCGCCTGCGGCGAGGCCACGTCCCAGCACTTGCTGCTGCGGGTCGCGGACGGGTAGATGACGATGAAGCCGTACCGGTCGGCGAGGGACGCGTACTGCGTGCCGGAGTAGAAGGCGGGGCCCGTCCCGGTGCAGTAGTGCAGGGCGAGCAGGATTCCCGGCCGGGATGCGACCCGGTCCGGGACGTACAGGTGCATCTGGAGGTTTGTGGGGTTGTTGCCGAAGCCGGTCACCTGGGTGAGCGTCGCGGCCGACGCGGGGCTGGCGAACGTCAGCGCCGCGGCGGCGACTGTCGCGACCGCCGTGAGGACGCCGAGCAGCCTTGTCTTCAGTGTCATGGTTCGCGATTCCTCGGGAGAATGGCGCATGGAAGGGGGGTGAGTCGAGGACTGCCCTTCGCCCGACCGTGACCGCGGCTCGCGTGACCAACGTCAGCTTCAATCGAGCGCACTCGATTGTCAAGGTTCCCGGAAACCTTTCGGTGCAAGGGATTGGGCCGTCACCTGCACGCACTCCCCGCTCAGCAACACCATTCACCACCGGCAGCCGGCGGGATATTATCGGCACGTTCCCGATAGGCAGACCGCCCTCGCACGCACCCCCTGCGAGCGTCCTCACGCGACTCCCGCGGGCACGAAGGAGATCGAGTGAAGATCGTCGACGCCCGGGTCATCGTGACCTGTCCGGGCCGCAACTTCGTCACCCTCAAGATCGTCACTGACGAGGGCGTCACAGGCGTCGGGGACGCCACCCTCAACGGCCGGGAGCTGGCCGTCGCGTCGTACCTGCGCGACCACGTGGCGCCGCTGCTGATCGGCCGGGATCCGGCCCGGATCGAGGACACCTGGCAGTACCTGTACCAGGGCGCGTACTGGCGGCGCGGGCCGGTCACGATGAGCGCGATCGCCGCGGTGGACACCGCGCTGTGGGACATCAAGGGCAAGGTGGCGGGCCTGCCGGTCTACCAGCTGCTCGGCGGCCGGTCCCGCGAGGGCGTCACGGTGTACGGCCACGCCAACGGCGAGACCGTCGAGGAGGTCCTGGTCGAGGTCGCCCGCTACGTCGACCTCGGCTACCGGGCGGTCCGGGTGCAGTGCGGTGTGCCGGGCCTGCCCAAGACGTACGGGGTCAGCGCCGACAAGCTCTTCTACGAGCCGGCCGACGCGGCGCTGCCCAGCGAGGCCACCTGGTCGACGCCGCGCTACCTGACCCATGTGCCCACCGTGTTCGCCCGGGTCCGCGACGAGTTCGGCCCCACCCTGCGGCTGCTGCACGACGTGCACCACCGGCTCACGCCCATCGAGGCGGCCCGGCTCGGCCAGAGCCTGGAGCCCTACGCGCTGACCTGGATGGAGGATCCGGTCCCCGCCGACCTGCAGGAGGGCTTCCGGCTGATCCGGCAGCACACCACCACCCCGATCGCCGTTGGTGAGGTCTTCAACAGCGTCTTCGACGCGGCGCAGCTCATCCGGGAACAGCTCATCGACTACATCCGGGCCACGGTGGTGCACGCCGGCGGCATCACCCACCTGCGTCGCATCTTCGACCTCGCCGCGCTGCACCACGTCCGCAGCGGCTCACACGGCGCCACCGACCTGTCGCCCGTGTGCATGGCCGCCGCGCTTCAGCTCGACATCTCGATCCCCAACTTCGGCCTGCAGGAGTACATGCGGCACACCGCGCAGACCGACGAGGTGTTCCCGCACGGCTACCACTACGCCGACGGCTACCTGCACCCCGCCGAGACCCCCGGCCTCGGCGTCGACATCGACGAGGAGGCGGCGGCCCGCTACCCGTACGCGCCCGCGTACCTGCCGGTGAACCGGTTGGAGGACGGGACCGTGCACCCCTGGTGAGCACGCCGGCGCCGGTGCTCCGGCCGGCCCGATCGGGCCGGCCGGGTCAGTGGATGCGCCGCCCCCGCGCGTCGGGCACCCCGGACTTGCGGAAGAAGTACGTGTTGATCTGATCCCGCCACTCGGTGGCGCAGCGCAGCTGCTCGTCGAGGCGTTCGGCCACCCGTTCGTACACGGCCGGATCGATCATCCCGTTCAGGGTCTGCCACCGCCGCCGCATCACCGCCACCTCCTCGACGCCCGCGAAGTGGGTGTCGTAGATGTGCTGGATGACTGTGGAGCCGCTGTGCAGGACGTGCGTGTACGGGACGTGGTGGAAGAAGAGCAGCAGCTCGTCCGGGCAGGTGCGGGGCGACTCGTACACCTGCGCCCAGTAGGGCGGGTACTGGCCGGCGAAGCCGGTGCCCGAGGCGCGACTGCGGTCCACGCCGACACCGTCCCGGTCGGCGAAGTGGTACGTGCCCCACCGCGAGTACTCGTACCCGTCGACGTCGGGGCCGTAGTGGTCGCCGGGATGGACCATGAAGCCGACGCCCAACGGGGCGGTGTACCGCTCGTACGTCCGCCACGAGTCGTCCATGATCTCGTGCAGCGTCCGTCGTACCAGCTCCGGCTCGGCGGTCGCCGACGGCGGGAACGTCAACGTCATCCACTCGTCGAGGACCGCCGTCGGGTCGAGCAGCGGATCCCAGGCGAGCCGGCCGACCGTGTACAGGTTGGCCTGGGCCAGCGGGTGCCCCGTCCAGAAGGGGTCGTCGCCGGTGTTGGCGACGGCGACCAGGCCACCGCCCTTGCCGGCCTCCCCGGTGACCAGGTCGGCGATCGTCCGCCCACCCGGGCCCCAGGGCGCGAAGCGCAGCACGTCGCTCCAGCACGGCCCGAGGTGGCAGACGTGCCGCTGCTGACCCGTGTACTCCTGGGTGACCTGCAACTCGACAGCGATCCGGGTGGCCGGCATGGCGGCGAGCACCGGCGAGACCGGCTCGCGCGTCTGGAAGTCCACCGGGCCGAACTTCACCTGCAGGACCACGTTGGTGCGGAACCGCCCGTCGAGCGGGGCGAAATGGTCGTACGCCGCCCGCGCCCGGTCGGTGGAACGGTCCCGCCAGTCCTGGTGATGGTTGTAGACGAACGCCCGCCAGTGCACCACTCCCCCGTACGGGGCGAGGGCCTCGGCGAGCAGGTTCGCCCCGTCGGCGTGGTCGCGCCCGTAGGTGAACGGGCCGGGTTGCCCCTCCGAGTCGGCCTTCACCACGTAGCCGCCGAAGTCGTCGATGCGCTCGTACACCCGCCGGGTGGTGGCCGCCCACCAGGCGCGTACCTCCTCGTCGAACGGATCGGCGCTCGACAGTCCACCGAGAACCACAGGCGCGGCGAAGGTGACCGACAGGTGTACCCGGATGCCGTACGGGCGCAGCACGTCCGCGATCCGCGCCACGTCGCCGAGCCGGTCGGTGAGCAGCAGCGCCTCGGCGTGACCCACGTTGACGTTGTTCACCGAGATCGCGTTGATCCCGCTGGCGGCCAGCAGCCGCCCGTACTCCCGGATCCGGGCCAGGTCCCCGCGCGGACGGCCATCGGCCCAGAAGATCGAGCCGCCCGCGTACCCCCGTTCGACCTGACCCATCACCGGGTGCACGGCCACGTTGTCCCAGTGGTTCAGCATCCGGCGGCGCAGCGCGGGCCGGTGCAGCTCGGGTGGGCGGGCCGGGTCGAAGGCCGCCGCGCAGAGCCGTACGACGTGGAAGAGCCCGTACAGCAGGCCGGCGGGCGCGTCGGCGAGCACCACTGTCGTCTCGCCGGCGCGGGCCAGCAGGAACCCCTCGTCGCCGAGCGTCGCACCGTCGCCCAGGTCGACGAGCGCCGCCTCCCCCGCCGACCGCGCCGCCTCGACCGCGGCGCTGGGCAGCTCGTCGGCGTCGCGCAGGGTGAGCACCAGGTCGACGTCGACGTCCCAGGAGGGGGAATGCCAGACCCGCCCGCCGTAGCGCGCGCAGGCACGGGTCACCTCGTCGAGGACGGTGTCGACGAGCAGCCCGTCGCCGTGCACGAGGACGCGGCGCGCGCCGAGCGCGCGGAACGCCTCCGGTGGGAGCCAGGCGGGGTGTACGCGCGGTTCCTCGATGTCGCGCGGCTCCGCCACGAACACCGGCTCCTCCAGGTGCATCGACTCGTGCGCGTTCACGCGTCCTCCCGGCCGAAGCGCACCTCGGCGGTCGCGGGCAGGCTCATGCGGTGAACTCCTTCCGGATCAGGTGGATCATCGGGTCGCCGACGCGCAGGACCGCCAGCACCACGACCGAGGCGAGCAGCACCAGGACGGCCTCGGAGAAGACCGCGGTGACCCCGGCCGCCGCGGCGAGCAGCAGGGCGTTGCCGACGGTGACCCCGGGGGTACGGACGAGAAAGTGCACGGCCAGGCGCAGGACGTCGCGGGTGCGGAACTCGAACAGCGAGGTGATCACCAGAGCGTTGGCGGCGCAGAGGGTCACCCCGACCGCGATCAGGACCAGCGGCACCACCCACCACCTCCCGAGGCCGACCGCACCTCGATACGCGAGGTTCAGCGCGAGCACGGTCAGCCACAGCAACGTCGGCGCCCAGACCCGCAGCGCGCCCGTGGCGTTGCTCCGGTAGCCCCGCCAGAACAGGGCGGCGGGCCGCAGGTCCGTCAGGTCGGGCCGCTGGTGGCGCAGGGCGTACAGGGCCGCGCAGACCGCCGGACCGACCGGCAGCAGCAGGAGCGCGACCAGCGGCAGGTTGCTGGGGTCGCGGTCGAGCAGCAGCAGCGGGAGCAGGCCGGGCAGCGTGGTGACCAGGAGCAGCACCTCGACCACGAGCAGCGTGTAGACGCGGGACGCGAACCGGGACAGCGGCCCGTCGCCGAACTGCCGCCGGGCGTGCGCGGTGGTCATCGGTCCTCCCCCGGCTCGGCGCCCAGCAGGCCGTCGGCGTCCCACCACGGCGGGGTCTCGTCCACGACCGGGGTCAGTTCGAGGAGGGTGACCTCGTGCCGGCTGAGGGTGAGGTCCACCTCGACCCGGCCGGCGGCGACCGGCAGGGCACGGTGCGTCCGCGACGGTTCCGCCGCCTCCCGCAGCGCGTCGAGCTGCCGGACGCCCGGCGAGCGGGGGCGGCCCATCTCGGCCCACGCCGCCCAGGCGTTGCCGGCCTCCTCGCCGACCGACGAGCGGAGCAGGAACGCCGAGGTCGTCGGGGGCGAGCCGAGCGGAATCGACAGCGCCAGGGGGTGTCGGTCGGGTGCCGGTGACCGTCCGGTGACGTCCACCGGCGCCCACGCCAGCACGGCCACCCGTCCGTCGGAATGGCAGGTGACCAGGTGGTCGTCGCCGCGCGCCAGCACCTCGGGGCCGAGGCGGGCCATGAAGGCGTACAGGTGGTAGGTGGGTTTCTTGATCTGGCGGTGGGTGAGCAGGCCGAACCCGCCGTGGAACAGCCCGGTCGGGATCCCCGCCTCCTCGAACACGTCGCTGAAGGTCCAGTACGCGAAGGAGTCCACGAGGTCGCCGCCGGCGGCCAGCACGGGTGCGAGGTAGGGGGCGTGGAACGCCGTGTCGTGGATCGGGTTGTCCGGCCGGTAGGAGGAGTTGAACTCGGTGATGTGCACCGGCAGGTCCGCCAGCGCGGTGCCGGCCAGGTGCCGGCGCGGCGCGGCGAACTGGGTGAGCAGATCCGTGGCCGGGGCGAGGGACTGGTGGGTGCCGAACGGCACGTGCCGCGCCGGGCCGGAGGTGTACGCGTGCCGGCTGACGAAGTCGACTGGCACCTGCCGCTCGGTGACGAACTCGGCGAACGCCGCCAGCCAACCGTCCGCCCCGGGCGAGATCGCCGGGCCGCCGACCTGCAACGACGCGTCCACCTCCTTGACGGCGTGCGCGCTCACCTCGTACAGGTGGTGGTACGCGTCGCGGTCGGCGCCCGCCCAGAAGTCGGCGAGGTTCGGCTCGTTCCACACCTCGATCGGCCAGCCGCGGACCTCGTCGATCCCGTACCTGTCGACCAGGTGGGCGACCGTGGCGCGGACCAGGTCGCCCCACTCCTTGTGGGACTCCGGCGGCGTGACGTTGCCCCGCCACCAGAACACCGTCTGGTCGCCCGACGCGAGGCCGCTGGGCATGAACCCCAGCTCCACGAAGGGGCGGATGCCCAGGTCGAGGTACGCGTCGACGACCTGGTCGACGTAGGTGAACGAGTGGTGCACCCGGCGCTCGCCGGCGTACTCGTACGGGCGGTGCACACCGACACCGTCGCTGAGCAGCCCGTGCCCGCGAATGTGCCGAAAGCCGATGTCGCGTTGGATGAGCGCCAGCGAGTCCTGGTAGTCGCGGCGCAGGGCCAACTCGAAACGGCCGGTGCCGACGGCGAAGCGCCAGGCATCGGACAGGCGGCCCTGCGGATCCGCCGACACGGTCGTACGCGTCATCTCGTCCTCTTCGGTGCGGTGCGCGGCCGGTGCGGTGCGCGACTGACGGTGCGCGGCCGGTCCGGTCGTGACGGGCACGACCGGACCGGCCGACGGTCAGCCGTGGTCCTTCTGGTACCTGTCGTACGCCTTGTTGACCATGGTCAGGTAGGCGTCCATGTTCTTGCCCTTCAACTCGGCCAGGTAGGCGTCCCACTGGGAGAGGTCGCGCTGGCCGAGCGCGAACTGCAGGGTCGCCTGGTAGACGGCGTCCTTCAGCGGTGTCTCCCACAGCGACGCCTGCTCGCGCTCCTCGTCGCTGAGGGGGTGCGGCGGGGGCACCGCGACCGGCGGACGGGCGTTCAGCACCTTCTGGAACTCCTGCTCCTCCGGGGAGAAGAAGCCCTGCACCAGCTCCGGCTTGCCACCGTAGGCGAACACGCCGTTGTAGAAGCCGAAGTCCTTCTGCAGATGCTTGGGCGCCTTCGGGTTCAGACCGATGACGTTGACGTCGGGCGCGAGCTTGGGCTGGCCGGCGGCGTCCCGGACGAACGTCGTTCCCTCGACGCCCCACTTGGCGAACTCCTGACCGGCGTCGGAATACCAGAGCCAGTCGATGAACTGCATCATCGCCACGAAGTTCTTGCTCTCGCGGGCCTTCGAGGAGATCATCACGCCGTTCTCCAACCGGCTGGCGGGGTTGACCTCACCCGCCGGCCCGATCGGCAGCGGGATCTTGGCGATCTTCGCCTTGGGGTTGGTCTTGGCGAGGTCGGGCCGGTAGTCGTTCACGACCGCCTGCGCGTTGGCGCTGATCACGAAGGACTTGCTGTTGGCGAGCTTCTGCCGGGCCTGTTCGTCGGTCTGGGTGAAGCTCTCCGGGTCGAGCAGCTTCTCCGACACCAGCTTGTTGAGGTACTGGAGCATCTGCTTGTACTGCTCCGTGGCGCCGGTGTAGACGAACTTCTTGGCGTTCGCGTCCCAGGAGGTGTGCTGGAAGTTCCAGCCCGCGCCCTGCAGTCCGTACGACACGGCCAGGATGTTGAGCAGGTTGCCGGCCGGGTTGGGCTTGCTCCACCGGTCGGAGAACGGATACACGTTCGGGTACTTGGCCTTCATGGCCTTGAGCACCGTGTACAGCTCGTCCCAGGTCTTCGGCGGGCTCAGCTTCAGCTCGTCGAGGATGTCGGTGCGGATCGCCAGCGAGTAGTCCTGCCACGGCTTCTCGTGCAGGCCCGGCAGCAGGTAGAACTTGCCGTCCTCCTGGCGCCGCGTGTCGATCTCGGGCTTGAGATTCCACCGCGAGATCTTGTCCTGGAGGTTGGGCATGAGGTCCAGGTAGTCGCTGACCGGCAGGACAGCCCCGGAGGAGACGTAGGCGTCCTCCTGGCCGGGGTACGTCTTCGGGATGATCATCGGAGCGTCGCCGGCGCCGATCAGCAGGCTGCGCTTCTGTTCGTAGTCGCTCAGCGGCACGGCGACCGGCGAGAGCGTGACGTTGGCCCGCGACTTCAGCTCGTTCCAGAAGAGCCAGTCCTCGCGCAGCGGGTAGTTCGGATGGTTGTTGTAGAGGATGGAGAAGGAGACCGGCTCGCTCGCCTTGAACTGCTTGCCGATGGCGTAGTCGGCCATCGCACCGGCCCGGTTCTCCGACAAGTCCTTGGCGTCGGACGGATCCTCGCTACAGGCGGCGATACTGCTGGCCGCGAGCAGCGCGGCTACTGCCGCTGTCGCGGCGCGGCGCCACGATCGGTGGAGCATGGCGGTCCTTTCGGGTTCGGTGAAGGGAAATGGTGGACGTGCCGGTCAGCCCTTGACGGCGCCGAGCATCACGCCGCGGACGAAGTACCGCTGGACGAAGGGGTAGACGACGAGGATCGGCAGGGTCGTGAGCACGATCGTCACGGCCTTGAGCGTCGCGTCGGCCTGCACCTCGTCGGCCTCGGCGATGACGCCGACGTTCTCCGCGCCGGTGGCCCCCGCGATCAGGTTGCGCAGATAGACGGTCACCGGCCACAGCTCCTGCTGGTCCATGTAGAGGAAGGCGGCGAACCAGGAGTTCCAGAAGGCAACGGCGTAGAACAGCACCATCGTGGCGACGATCGCCTTCGACAGCGGCAGCACGATGCGCAGCAGGATGCCGTACGTGTTGAGCCCGTCGACGGCCGCGGCCTCCTCCAGGTCCGTGGGCAGACTCTCGAAGAACGCCTTCATCACCAGCAGGTTGAACACGTTTATCGCGTTGGGCACCGCGATGGCCCAGACGGTGTTCTTCATGCCCAGGCTGGTGACCAGCACGTAGTTGGGGATCAGGCCGCCGGTGAAGAACATGGTGAACACGGCGATACCGATCAGAGCCGTACGGCCGCGCAGGTGCTTCTTGGACAGCACGTAGGCGTAACAGGTGGTCAGCACGATCGAGATGACGGTGGCGACGACCGTGTAGAAGACGGTGTTGCGGTAGTTCGTCCAGAACAGCGAGTCGTGCAGCACCAGCCGGTAGGTGTCCAGGTTGAAGCCGCGCGGCACGAAATTGACCTTGCCGGCGATGATGTACTGCTCGTCGCTGAGCGAGCGGGCCACGACGTTGACGAACGGGAACAGCGTCACCACCACGACGATGGTGAGCACTACCGCGTTGCACGCCTGGAACACGCGGTAGCCGCGGGTCGGGCGGATTCCGCGCGGCCGCGCACGCGCGGGCAGGTCGCTGCCGCTGGCCGTGTCGGCGGCGTCGACGGTCACCACAGGCTCGTCCCCACGGTGCGGCGGGCGATCAGGTTCGCCGTCAGGACCAGCGTGAGCCCGATGACCGCCTCGAACAGCCCGATGGCGGCGGCGTAGCTGAAGTTGCTGGACCCGAAGCCCATCCGGAACAGGTACGTGGAGAGAACGTCGGCGGTCGGATAGGTCAGCGGGTTGTAGAGCAGCAGGATCTTCTCGAACCCGACCGCCATGAAGCTGCCGATGTTGAGGATCAGCAACGTCACCATTGTGGGGCGGATGCCCGGCAGCGTCACGTGCCAGGTCTGCCGCCACCGGTTGGCGCCGTCGATGCGGGCCGCCTCGTACAGGTCGTCGTCGACCGTGGTGAGCGCGGCGAGGTAGAGAATGGTGCCCCAGCCGACCGTCTGCCAGACCTCGGACGACACGTAGATGGTCCGGAACCACTCGGCTCGTTGCAGGAACGGCACCGCGTCGCCGCCGGTGGCCTGCACGATCTGGTTGATGGTGCCGTCGACCGAGGTCAGCTGCATGACCATGGCCGCCACGATCACGATCGACAGGAAGTGCGGCAGGTAGGACACGGACTGGACGAACCGCCGCAGGCGACGGGCGCGCACCTCGTTGAGCAGCAGCGCCAGGACGATCGGCAGCGGGAAGCAGAACAGCAGGGTCAGCGTCCCGAGCACAAGCGTGTTGGTGAAGACGTCCCAGAACGTCGGGTCGGCGAGGAACATCCGGAAGTACCGCAGCCCCACCCAGTACTCACCGAAGATGCTGCCGCCGGGCTTGAACCGGCGGAACGCGATGATGTTGCCGATCATCGGGAGGTACCGGAAGACCAGGAAGAACAGCAGAGGCCCGATGGCGAGCGAGTAGAGCTGCCAGTCCCGGCGCAGCGCCTGCCGCCAGGTGCGGCGACGGCGCGGCGCGCGGGGCACCCCGACGGCGGCCTCCGCCGGAGCGCCGGGTGGCGCCGGTGGCGGTGGCCGTAACGTTCCGGATGTCATCCTCGCCTCCTATGCGGAGTGCGGTACGGCCACCAGGGGCTCGACCCGCACCGACGTGAGTAGTTCCCGCTGGTGGCCGACCTGGCGCTCCGGCCCGGTCAGCCGCAGCGGCAGGGCCGCCGCCATCTCCCCGCTCGACCGCCCGAACCGCAGCTCCACCGCGCCGGGCTCGACGATGCGCCGGCCGGACCGACCGGTGAACGACGCGATGTCGGCAGGTACGCCGAACGTCACGTGCGCCTCCGCCCCGGGTTCCAGGGGCACCCGGGCAAAGCCGACGAGCCGGTTCACCGGGCGGGTGGTCTGCGCCACCGGGTCGTGCAGATAGAGCTGCACCACCTCGGTGCCGGCCCGGTCACCCGTGTTGCGGACGGTGATCCGCACCCGTACCTCGCCGTCGACCGGCCAGGCCGTCGTCCCGCCCTCGGTCCCGTCCACCGGCGACACGACCGTGGCGTCGGACCACTCGAAGCTGGTGTAGCTCAGGCCGTGGCCGAACGGGTACGCCGCTGTCGTGTCGATCGAGGACACCTTGCTGCGGTGCCCGAGCGGCGGCGACAGGTAGGTGCCCGGCAGGCCGCCGGCGTCGCGCGGGACGCTGACCGGCAACCGTCCGGACGGGTTCACCGCGCCGATGAGCACCTCGGCGAGCGCCTGAGCGCCGAGTTGGCCGAGGAAGAACGCCTGCACGACGGCCGCTGCGGCGTCGAACTCCGGGCCGAGCGCGTACGGCCGGCCGGTCATCAGCACCAGCACGACCGGGGTGCCCGTGGCGAGGACGGCCCGGACCAGGTCGGCCTGCACCCCGGGCAGGCGCAGGTCGGCGGCGTCGCAGCCCTCACCGGAGGTGCCCCGGCCGAACATTCCCGCCCGGTCGCCGACGGCGAGCACACACACGTCGGCCGCGGTGGCCGCGGCGACCGCCGCCGGGATGCCCGAGGTGTCCTCGCCGGTGATGGTGCAGCCCGGCTCGTGGGTGAGCAGGGGGACGCGGCGGGCCAGTTCCTCGCGCAGCGAGGCGATGTCCAGGCCCATGCCGTGGTCGCTGTGGTTGACGCCGACGTGGTTGGGAAAGGAGTAACAGCCCAGCATGGCCATCGGATCGTCGGCGACCGGACCCACCAGGGCGACCCGGCTCGCGACGGGCAACGGCAGGACACCGTCGTTGCGCAACAGGACGACGGACTCGCGAGCCAGGCGTACGGCGACGTCCCGGCTGGCCTCGTCGTCGAGGCGCAGGTCCGCGACGTCGTCGGGCAACTCGTGCCAGTCCTCGTCGAGCAGGCCGAGCTCGATCTTCTGGATCAGCACCCGACGCAACGCCCGGTCGATCAGCGCCTCGTCGATCTCGCCGGCGCGGACGGCCTCCACCAGCGCGCCGCCGAAGGCGTCCACGGTGGGCAGCTCGACGTCGATCCCGGCGCGCAGAGCCAGGTGGGCGGCGTCGGCCGCGCCCTCGGCGACACCGTGCAGGGTCTGCAGGAACCGTACGGCGAAGTAGTCGGCCACCACGGTGCCGGTGAAACCCCACTCGTCGCGCAGCAGCCCGGTCAGCAGGTGCTCGTCGGCGGCGGCCGGCATGCCGTCGATCTCGGCGTAGGAGTTCATCACCGACCGCGCGCCGCCGAGGCGCAGGGCCATCTCGAACGGCGGCAGGATGACGTCGGCCAGTTCACGGCGCCCCATCGACACCGGGGCGAGGTTGCGGCCACCCCGGGAGGCCGAGTAGCCGGCGAAGTGCTTGAGGGTGGCCACCACGCCGGCGTTCTCCAGGCCCCGCACGTACGCCGCGCCGGTCGTTCCCACCAGGTACGGGTCCTCCCCGATCGTCTCCTCGGTGCGGCCCCAGCGGTAGTCGCGGGTGACGTCGACGACGGGCGCGAGCCCCTGGTGCACGCCCGCGGCGCGCATGGACCTGCCGATCCGGCCGGCCATCTCCTGGACCAGGTCGGGGTCGAAGGACGCGCCCCAGCCCAGCGGGGTCGGGTAGACGGTGGCCTGCCAGGCCGCGAACCCGGTGAGGCACTCCTCGTGCACCTGGGCGGGAATGCCGAACCGGCTGGCGGCGACGATCTGTGCCTGGGAGGCCGCCAGCGACCTGGCGCCGAGCACCGGGTCGACCGGCGCGGTGCCGAACGGCCGGGTGAGCTGGCCCAGCCCGTGGGAGATGACGTCGTCCCACGCCGGCGTCTCGGCGACCATGTCGGACTGGTGGGGAGCGACGCCCTCGCCGGAGGCGTCGGCGCCGACCCAGACGCCGACGAGCTGGGCGATCTTCTCCTGCACCGACATCAGCGGGAGCAGCGCCTCGGCCCGCTCGGCCGGTGACAGCCGCACGTCCCGCCAGGGTGTGGCGTCGCGCGACGCCGGTTCGCCGTCGGCGGGCAGCTGACTTCTCATGCCGAGACCCCTTAGCTCCGGCCACGTTCCCGCACCCTCGTGGGACCGGTCCGTGGCGGACGGTGTGCGATCCGAAACTTTCCGGAAACCCAAGCAACCTTTTCGGCAACCTAAGTCCACCGCCGGGATGTAGTCAAGGGGCTCGATTGGTTGCGGGACGGCTCCTTCGTACGGCCAGTGGCACCGCCGATCGCGCTCAGTCATGACCGGGCCGCAGAACCGCCGTGGCCGCGCCCGACCTGCGGCCACATCGACCGTCATGACCGGCTGGTCGTGTTAAGGTCTTCCGAAAATTTCGACGCTGCATGAGGCTGCGATGACAGAGCACCGCCCGCTCGACCCACCCGCCTCCACCACCATCGCGACGATCGCCCACGACGTCGGCGTGTCGGTGGCCACGGTGTCCAAGGTCCTCAACGGCCACGAGGATGTCGCCGCCGGCACCAGGGCACGGGTCGAGGAGAGTCTCGACCGGCACCGGTACCAGCGCCGTGCGCGGCGGTCGTCCAGCGCGGGGCGGATCGATCTGGTGTTCCACGAGTTCGACACCGGCTGGGCGATGGAGGTCCTGCGCGGCGCCGAGGCGGTGACCAGCATCGCCGGCATCGGCCTCGCGGTCTCCCAACTCGACGGCGCGCACCGGCCACCGCAACGGTGGCTCGACACGCTGCTCAGCCAACGCCCGCTGGGCGTGCTGCTCGTCCTGTGCCACCTGGCCGAGACGCAGCAACAGCAGCTGCGCCGCCAGGGCGTCCCGTTCGTCGTGATCGACACCGACAGCGCGACCTCGGCCTCCGTGCCCACGGTCGGGTCGAACAACTGGAACGGCGGCCTGCTCGCCGCTCGACACCTGCTGGAGCTGGGCCACCGCCGAAACGCCGTCATCTCCGGGCCGCCCGACGTGCTGTGCAGCCGGGCCCGCGCCGCGGGCTTCCAGCACGCGCATGAGGAGATCGGGTTGACCGTCGACCGCGAGCTGGTCCGCTACGGCAGTTTCTCGGCCGGCGCCGGGCACGCCCACGGGCTCGAGTTGCTGAGACGGCCGGACCGGCCGACGGCGATATTCGCCGGCTCGGACACCCAGGCCATGGGGGTGCTCCGGGCCGCCCGGCAGTGCGGCCTGCGGGTCCCCGAGGACCTCTCCGTGATCGGGTACGACAACCTGCCCGTCGCCACCTGGACCTATCCGGCTCTCACCACCATCAACCAGCCGCTGCGCGACATGGCGGGCATCGCCACCCAGATGCTGCTCGACCTGATCGCCGGCAATGGCCCGGCGACCAGCCGGATCGACCTGGTGACCGAGCTGGTCGTCCGGGAGAGCACCGCACCCCCCGCCCAGCAGCCCTGACCCTGCGAGGACCCGTGCCGTACTCCGACCCCGCCCTCGACGAGCTTGCGCGATACGTGCCGACCGTCGCCGAGCCCGCGGACTTCGACAGGTTCTGGCGGAACACCCTCGCCGAGGCGGCCAGCCGTCCGGTGCTGGTGGACGTCCGCCCCGAGCCCACCGACCTGCCCCTGCTCGACTCCTGGGACGTCACGTTCGCCGGCTTCGGCGGTGACCCGGTGCGCGCCTGGTACACCCGCCCCGCGGGCGTACCCGGACCGCTGCCGGCCGTGGTGGAGTACGCCGGTTACGGGCGCGGACGCGGCCTGCCGCACGAGCGGCTGACCTGGCCGGTCGCCGGGTACGCGCACCTGCTGATGGACAACCGGGGTCAGGCGGGGCAGCACGGCGCCGGTGACACGGCCGACCCGCACGGCAGGCCCGGCGGCCCTTGGCCGGCCACCTCGGGAATCCTCGACCCGCACGACTACCACTACCGACGTCTGATCACCGACGCGGTCCGGGCCGTCGACGCCGTACGCGCCCTGCCCGGGGTCGACGCGGACCGGATCGCCGTGGTCGGCAACAGCCAGGGCGGCGGCCTGGCCCTGGCGGTGGCCGGCCTCGTCGACGACCTCGCGGCGGTGCTGGCGACGGCGCCGTTCCTGTGCGACGTCCAGCGCGCCATCACACTCAGCGACGTCTCGCCGTACGGCGAGATCGGCCGTTACCTGGCGGTGCACCGGGAGGCCGAGGACGCGGTCCGGCACACTCTGTCCTACGTCGACGGGGTGACCTTCGCCCGGCGGGCGACCGCGCCGGCGCACTTCGGGATCGGCCTGCGCGACACCGTCTGCCCGCCGAGCACCGGCTTCGCCGCCTACAACCAGTACGGCGCCGCGGCCGGACAGCCCGTCGCGCCCGAGCGGGAGATGCACGTCTACCCGTTCAACGGCCACGAGGGCGGCGAGGCCGTGCACGTCCGGCGGCAGCTGCGCTGGCTCGCCGCGCGGCTCGCGCCGACCGACACGACCGGCCGGGACTGACCGCATCGTCCACTCCCGAGCATCGTCGACGTTCGATCCATTGCCGGTGTTAGCGATAACAAGCTATGGTGCGTCCAGGCGGGGTGCAGGGCACATCCCGGCCGGGGCCCATCGATCCGTCGCCTCCGACCGTCGATGACCAGAGCGTTCGACCAGCGGTGTGATGACGTCCGGGTTCCTGGTCCTCGCGCAGCTCACTCTCGCGTACCGCGCGGTTCCGCCTCGTCGGCGGGCCGCCGCTGTCGTGCTCCCACCACCTGAGGAAGCCCCATGAGCAGACCGACCCTTGGCAACCCCGTCCCCCCACCGCCCGCCACCACCGCGCCGACGTCGAGGCCCCGCCGGGCCCGTTTGTGGTGGGCGGCCCTGGCCGCCGTCGCGGCCATGACCGCCGCCGTCCCGGTAGCGACGACGCCCGCGAGCGCCGAGTCCAACGGCGGGGTACGTGTCATGCCCCTCGGCGACTCGATCACCGACGGCTTCAACGTCGCCGGTGGCTACCGCATCGAACTCTGGAACCGGTTCGTCTCCGGCGGATACCGGATCGACTTCGTCGGTTCCGGGTTCAACGGTCCGGCGAGTCTCGGTGACCACGACCACGAGGGCCACTCCGGCTGGACCATCGCCCAGATCGACGCCAACATCGTCAACTGGCTGCGCGCCACGAACCCGCGGACCGTGCTGCTGCACATCGGCACCAACGACATGTACGGGGACACGTCCGGCGCTCCGGCCCGCCTGGCCACCCTGGTCGATCGCATCACCAACACCGCACCGAACGCGGACGTGTTCGTCGCGACGATCATCCCGAAGTCCGGCGCGGACACCCAGGTCCGCGGCTACAACGCGGCGATCCCGGGGATCGTTCAGACCCGGGCCGCCGCCGGCAAGCGCGTCCACCTGGTCGACATGTACCGCGCGCTGACGCTCAGCGACCTGGCCGACGGCGTACACCCCAACGCCACTGGTTACCGCAAGATGGCCGTCGCCTGGTACGACGCGCTGCGCACGGTGCCCGGCAGCATCGGCGGCGACACGCCGCCGACCACCGCACCACCGACCACCGCGCCACCCACCACGGCACCGCCGACCACGGCACCGCCCACCACCGCGCCGCCGACCACGGCACCGCCCACGACCGCGCCGCCCACCACGCCCCCGCCGTCCGGGGGATGCCGGGTCACGTACACGGTCAACGCCTGGAACAACGGGCTCACCGCTGCCGTGTCGGTCACCAACACCGGTAGCAGCGCGGTCAACGGCTGGGCTCTGACGTTCACCCTGCCCAGCGGCCAGACCATCACCGGCGGCTGGAACGCCAGCTACTCCCCGTCGAGCGGGGCGGTGACCGCGAGCAACGTCTCGTACAACGGCACCATCGCCCCGAACACGTCTGTCGACATCGGCTTCCAGGCCACCCACACCGGCAACACCGGCCGGCCGTCCGCCTTCGCGCTCAACGGCACCGCCTGCGCGGTCGCCTGACCCCCGCACCGGCAGCGGGACGCGGGGGCGGGCACACCTTCCCCACACCCTTTGCTCTGCTTCAATCCAGGCAACACAAACGGGCTCTCACTGTTGCGTCGGTTGAAGCAGAGCAAAGGGCCCGCTGGTGGTCCTTGACCCGGCGCGGGTAACGCCAGGCAGCGCAGCGGGACCAGCGGCGGCGCAACCAACGCGGCGCCGCCCGGGGCCGGACAGACGACGGGCTGCGGGGGCGGCGACAGAAGTCGCCCGCCCCCGCACCGGTCAGCGGCTCGCCTCGCCGTAGAGGCGGCTCACCGTCTCGGCGACGCACACGGGCTTGCCCCCGGCGTCACTCTCCACCGTCACCGCCGTGACCATCTGCACCCCACCGCTGACCGGTGACACCTCAGCGATGACGGCGGTGGCCCGCACGGCGGCGCCGACCCGCAGCGGCGCGGGGAAGCGCACCCGGTTCAGCCCGTAGTTGACCCCCATCGCGACCCCCTCGACGCGGTACAGCCGACCGGCCAGAGCCGGCAACAGCGACAGGGTCAGGTAGCCGTGCGCGATCGTGGCGCCGAACGGTCCGGCCGCCGCGCGTACCGGGTCGACGTGGATCCACTGGTGGTCGTCGGTGGCGTCGGCGAAGAGGTTCACGCGGTCCTGCTCGATCCGCTGCCAGGGGCCGGGCCCGAGGGTCTCGCCGACCGCGGTGGTCAGCTCGTCGAGGGAGGTGAAGACTCGCATCCGGATGTCCTTTGAGCTAGAAGGCGTTGACGCCGGTGAGCGCGCGTCCGATCAGGAGCTGTTGGATCTGGCTGGTGCCCTCGTAGAGGGTGGCGACCCGCGCGTCGCGCAGGTACTTGCCGACCGGGTACTCGTCGATGTAGCCGTACCCACCGAAGACCTGGACCGCGTTGTTGGCCGCGCGGACGGCGGCCTCGCTGGCGAAGAGCTTCGCCATCGACGCCTCGGTGGCGAACGGCTGGTCGCGGTCGATCAGGTCGGCGACCTGCCAGACCAGCAGGCGGGCGGCCGCCGTGTCGACGGCGATGGCCGCGAGCAGCTGCTGGACGAGTTGGTGACCGGCGATCGGCTTGCCGAACTGGGTCCGCTGCCCGGCGTAGCCGACCGCCGCGTCGAGGCACCCCTGGGCGATGCCGACGCAGCCGGCCGCCACCGACATCCGCCCCTTGGCGAGGGTGGCCAGGGCCAGCCGGAAGCCGGCGCCCTCGGCCCCGAGGCGGGCGGCGTCGGGCACCCGTACGTCGTCGAGACGCAGCTCGCCGGTGGCCTGCCCGCGCAGGCCGAGCTTGCCGTGGATCTCGCGGCGGGTCAGGCCCGGACTGTCGGTGGGCACCAGGAACGCGGTGATCCCCCGGTGGCCGGGACCGCCGGTGCGGGCGAAGATCAGAGCGACGTCGGCGGTCGTGCCGTTGGTGATGAACGTCTTCGTGCCGGTGAGCAGCCAGTCGTCGCCGTCGCGGACCGCGCGGGTGCGCAACGCGGCCGCGTCGGATCCGCTGTCCGGCTCGGTGAGCCCGAAACAGCCGAGCGCGTCCCCGGAGCAGAGCCGGGGCAACCACTCGGCCCGCTGCGCGGCCGACCCGTGGGCGGCGATCGACTTGGCGACCAGGCCGAGCGAGACGGAGACGATGCCACGCACGGCCGAGTCGCCCCGGCCCAGCTCCTCAAGGACCAGGCAGTACGCGAGGTGGTCGCCGCCGGAGCCACCGTCGGACTCGGGGATGGTCAGCCCGAGGAAGCCGAGGTCGCCGAGCTTGCCGACGATGGCCGGGTCGACCGACTCGCGCCGATCCCACGCGGCGGCGTGCGGCGTCAACTCCCGGTCGGCGAACTCGGCGGCGAGCTGACGGACCGCCGTCTGCTCGGCGGACAGGGTGAGCTCCATGACGCATAAACTAGCGGTGATAGTTTACGCCGTCCAGACCGGACCATCCCCGTTGCGCGCTCACCTGTCGGAGGCCAGACCGGCGTGCGGCTCGGCGGCGAAGGTACGGGCCAATTCGGTACGGGAGCGGATGCCCAGCCGGTGGAAGACGTTGCGCAGGTGGTGGTCGACAGTGCGGGTGGACAGGAACATCCGGGCGGCGATCTCCCGGTTGGTCGCGCCCTCGGCGACCAGTTGCGCGATCCGCAGCTGCTGACCGGTCAGCAACCGCGCCGCCGGCAGGTCCGGCGGACCGACCGACTCCCCGGCGGCGCGCAGCTCGGCCGTGGCCTGCTCGGCCCAGCGATCCGCGCCGAGCAACGTGAACGTCTCCCGGGCCTGGTGCAGGTGCCCCCGGGCGTCCCGCGGACGCCGGCTGCGCCGCAGCTCCTGACCGAAGAGCAGCTCCGTGCGCGCCCGTTCGAACGCACCATCCTCCGTCGGGTGCAGTCGCAGCGCGGTCCGGAACTCCTGCTCCGCCTCGACGCCGCCCCGGGGCGCGAGCAGCGCGTGACACCGGGCCGAAAGTGCCCGCCGCAGCGGGCTCGCGGTGCTGCTCGCCCACCTGTCGAAGGCGGCGAGCGCGGCCGTCGCCGCCGGCCGGTGCGGCAGGTGGGCCGCCGCCTCCACCAGGTACGGGGTAGCCATCACCTGGACGAGCACCTGACCCCGGCCGGTGCCGAGCCGGGCCAGCGACGCCAGTCGGGCCGCCGCCTCGGCGTGCCGACCGTCGACGAGGTCGAGCACGGCCAGCGCCCATCCGGCGAGCGCGTGTGGTCGGCTGCCCGGCGTCGGCGTCGGGCCGATTTCGCGGATCCACCGCAGGCTGGCCTCCCGGTCGGCCCGGACGGCGGCCAGCACGGCGAGCATGCCCAGGTGGACGTTGGCGCAGTTGAACTGGCCGGTGGCGCGGGCGACCCGCAGCCCGTCACGGGAGGTCTCCGCCGCCGCCTCGTGCCGCCCCAGCCAGTACTCGGCGACCGCGCGCAGCTCCAACGCCCGGGACAGCATGGACAGCTCGCCCCGCTCCCGCGCCAACCCGACGGCGCGCTCGGCGAGCCGGTGCGCGGCGCTGTCCACGGCCACCACCAGCCCGGCCGCCGCCGCGCAGCTGAGCGCGGTCGGGGTCAGCGCCGGCCCGGCCAACCGGCCGCCCAGCACGACGGCTCGGCGTAGCGCGGGCCCGGCCCGCTCGTGGTCACCCCGCAGCGTGGCGGCCACCCCGGTGACGAGGCAACCCGTCAGCTCCACGGCCGCGGCACGGTCGGTCCCGGCCACCGCACGCGCGGCGGACACCAGCGTGGCCGCCGCGCCGGCGGCGTCGTCACAGCGCAGTTGCAGCTCGCCGCGCAGCAGCCCGGCGTACCCGGTGACGGTCGGGTCCGCGCAGGTCGCGCGGAGGCGGTCGAGCAGGAGTCGGGCCTGGCCGGGTTGCCCGGCGGTCCAGGCGTAGCGGGCGGCGGCGAGCAGGCGCG
>NZ_MUZA01000002.1 GCF_021442385.1 Micromonospora sp. MH99 | reverse complement strand
CCACCCGTGCCGCCGGCACACCGCGAGCAGGTGGTCGTGCCAGCCCGGCGCGGTGGCCCGGGGCGCGGCCACCAGGTCCAGGCCGGCGAGCGCCGCGAGCGGCACCTCCCGGCCGCGGGCCAGCGGCGACGTCCGCGGCAGCAACACCCCCAGTGGTACGTCCACCGGGGCCCCGAAGCGCAGCCCGTCCGCCTCGACCGGATGGTGCACGAGCCCCACGTCCAACCTCCGCTCGGTGAGCATCCGCACCTGCTCGGCGGTGGTCAGCTCGTGCAGCTCCACGTCCAGGCCGGGCGCTCGGCCGGTGAGCTGGTCGAGCAGCGCGCGCAGCGTCACCGCGGGGGTCTCGGGCGGCACTCCGGCCCGCAGGATGCCCAGCTCGCCCGCGCGGACCTGCCCCATGAGGTTGCGCAGCCGGCCCTCGCCGGCGAGGAGTTCCTCCGCCTCGGCGAGCAGCAGACCGCCGGCGGTGGTGAGCCGCACCTGGCGGCGGGAACGGTCGAACAGCTCGACCTCCAGCTCCCGTTCGAGGCGCTGGATCGACTGGCTCAACGGCGGCTGGGCCATTCCGAGCAGTTCGGCCGCCCGCCCGAAGTGCAGCTCGTGGGCGACCACCACGAAGTGCCGCAGGTGCCGGAGCAGGTCCACGGCCGGACCCTACGCCAGCGGCGGACCACCGCCACTGGATACCGTGCCCGGGTGGATGTGGGGGAGCGGATCGAGGCCATCTTCGCGGGCGTCGGGGTGACGGCCAGCCTGCACGCCGTCGACCTGGACGCGGTGGACGTCGACGCCGTCGACCCGGCCGGAATGGACCGGCAGGTCGGGGTGCGTGCCGACGAGCAGGTGGTGATCGCGTCGATCTTCAAGATCCTGCTGGTGCTGGAGTTCGCCCGGCAGGTCGACGCCGGCCAGCTCGACCCCACCGAACGGGTCCTGGTCACCGCCGCCGACCGGCTCGGCGGGTGGGGGCTGGCCGGCTGCGTCGACGACGCCGAGGTGTCGCTGCGCGACCTCGCGTACTTCGCCATGTCGGTGAGCGACAACACGGCCGCCGACCTGCTGCTGCGCCGGGTCGGCCCGGACCTGCTGCCGATGCTCGCCGCCGAGCTGGGCCTCACCCGCACCCGCGTTCTCGGCGGTCCTCGGGAACTGGTCGAGATGATGCTCGCCGACGTGGGGGCGCGGACCGAGGCGGAGTTCGCGCGGATCTTCCCGACCCTGCCGGCGGCGCGCGTCCAGGCCATGCGGGTCTTCGATCCCGCGCACACCACCAGCAGCACCGCCCGGGAGATCACCCGGCTGCTCACCCTGATCTGGCGCGACCAGGCCGGCCCGGCGGCGGCCTGCGCGATGGTCCGCACCTGGATGGCCCGGCAGCTCTTCTGGACCCGGCTGGCCGCCGGGTTCCCGCCCGGCGTCCGGGTCGCCGGCAAGACCGGCACCCTGCCCGGCCTGCACCTGGAGGCTGGCGTCGCCGAATACCCCGACGGCGGCCGGTACGCCATCGCCGTCTTCGCCCGCGCCGACGAGCTGACCCCGCGCCGGATCGACGTGGACCTGGCGATGGGAACTGCCGCCCGGACGGCCGTCGAGGCGCTGCGCGGCGAGTGAGTTTCCGGGCGTCCGAGCGCCGAAGGGGTGGCTGCTGAGCAGGCACGATATGCAGTGACGTATCGGAGCTGAAGGCGTTCGATCTTGGACCGGGGCGCGGTGGCGCTGGTTGGCTCGTGCTGACCGATCACCCGAGCACGGGGAGTAGATCCGCATGTCCAACCTCGACCGTCGTCGCTTCCTGCGCGACGCCGCCGCCACCACCGCCCTGGTCTCGGCCGGCGGCCTCGCCGCCACCGCGGCCACCCCGGCCCAGGCCGCGCCGCCGGCCGCCGCGCCGACGCCCGCCAGAGGCCGCACCGGCGCGGTCAGCTTCCGCTGGTGGGGTACGGCCGGCTGGCGCATCGACATCGCCGACCGGACCGTCCTGGTCGACCCGTTCCTCAGCCGGATCGACACCGGGCTGTTCAACCCCCCGTTCCGGACCGACGCCCCGTTGACCGTGCGTACCGACGTGATCGACCCGCGCGTCGACCGGGCCACGACCATCCTGGTCACGCACACCCACTGGGACCACTTCATGGACGTCCCGTACATCGCCGGGCGTACCGGCGCGCGGGTGTTCGGCACGCTCACCGCGTACCACCTGGGGTTGGCCTACGGCCTGCCGTCGACGAAGCTCAGCGCCGTCAAGGGCGGGGAGGTGCTCGACTTCGGCGACCACAGCATCGAGGTCGTCGGCTCGCTGCACAGCCGCAACGCGTCGTACTCCGTGGCCTTCCCCGGGGTGCGGGTGAGCCAGCCGGCGCAGCCGGCGACCATCGCCGACCTCCCGGAGGGCGACACGCTGGGCTACCTGCTGCGGGTCGAGCGCGGCCCGTCGGTCTACTTCACCGGAGCCAGCGACGTCGCCGAGCGCAACCTCACCGGCCTGTCGCCGGACGTGGCGATGGTGGCCATGCAGAGCGCCACCACCACCGGCGACTACCTGCCCCGGCTGCTGGCCGGTCTGGACTACCCGAAGGTCGTCGTGCCGGTGCACTGGGACAACTTCGAGACGCCGTTGCAGAATCCGCCGGTCGTCGCGCCGGCCGACCGCGACCGGCTCGACGCCATGATCGCGGCGGTGCGTCGGATCTCGCCGCGCAGCCGGGTGCTGGTCCCCGAGTACGAGACCGCGTACCACTTCTGACCGGTCCCGGGCGGGCGTCCGCGCCCGCCCGGTCAGCCGGCGGCCATCTCCGCCAGGGCGCGCACCGACTTCCAGTTACGGGTGGTCGCCACCACGCCGAGCTTCTTCTCCAGGTAGGCGTTGGTGAACTTCGTCCGGCCGTAACCACCGTCGGGGAAGTGCAGGTAGACCTCCCGGCCGGTCACCGTGAACGACACGTTCTCACCGCCGGGCACGGCGAGCGCGTCCACCACTGCCTTCGCCGGAGGGGTCGCCAGGAACGCCACCAGCAGGAGCTTCGGATCGTCCTCGACCTCGGCGTACGGGTTGCCACCCGCCACCGCCGCCAACTCCCGGCCGCTGCGTACCAGCACCGGCACGGTCAGCCCCAGTTCGTCGGTGAGCGCCCGCTCGATGCCGGCGGCCAACTTCTCCGCGTCGCGCACGGTGCTGCCGAAGGCCACGTTGCCGCTCTGGAGGTACGTCTCGACCGCCTCGTGCCCGAGGTCGGTGACGATCCGGCGCAGGTCGGCCATCGCCAGGCGGGTGGTGCCGACGTTGACTCCGCGCAGCAGCGCGACGTACCGGGTCATGTCTCCTCCTGGGTGCACGGCCGACCGGCTCAGCGTAGGCCGCCCGGCCCCACCAGTCCCGTCTCGTACGCGACGATGACGAGTTGCGCCCGGTCACGGACCGCCAGCTTGGTCAGCAGCCGCCCGACGTGTGTCTTGACGGTGGCCTGGCTGAGGTTGAGGTGCGCGGCCAACTCCGCGTTGGACAGGCCCCGGGCGATCAGCGCCAGCACCTCCCGTTCCCGGTCGGTCACCCCGTCGAGCTGTCGGGGCAGCGGCCGGGTCGGCTCCGGCTGGCGGGCGAACTCGTCGATCAGCCGGCGGGTCACCGTCGGCGCGAGCAGCCCCTCCCCGGCGGCGACCACCCGGATCCCGGTCAGCAGGTCCGCCGGTGGGGTGTCCTTGAGCAGGAACCCGCTGGCCCCGGCGCGCAGCGCCCCGTAGACGTACTCGTCGAGGTCGAACGTGGTCAGGATGATGACCCGGGTGCCGGCCGTCGCCGGGTCGGCGCAGATCCGCCGGGTCGCCTCGATGCCGTCCATCTCCGGCATCCGGACGTCCATCAGCACCACGTCCGGCAGGTGCTGCCCGGTCAGCGCGACGGCCTGCACGCCGGTGCCCGCCTCGCCGACCGTGGTGCAGTCCGGGCTGAGGTCGACAAGCAGCCGGAAACTGCCGCGCAGCAGCGCCTGGTCGTCGGCGATCAGGACGCGGATCACGCGGCCACCCGGTAGGGCAGGCTGGCCGTCACCGCGAAGCCACCGTCGGAGCGTGGGCCGGCGCGGAACTCCCCGCCGTGCAACGCCACCCGTTCCCGCATCCCGATCAACCCGTGCCCCTCCCCGCCGAGCAGGACCGGACGCTGGCCGTCGTCGGTCACCTCCACCCGCACCTCGTCGGGCAGAACGGTAACCGTGGCCCGGCACGCCGCCGGCGCCGCGTGTTTCACCACGTTCGTCACCGCCTCCTGCACGATCCGGTACACCGCCAGGCCCACCGACTCCGGCACCGCGCCGACCGGCTCCTCCCGCCGCACGTCGAGCCGCACGTCGACGCCGCCCATCGCCGCCTGCCGGGCGAGGACCGGCAACTCGTCCAGCCCGGGCGTCGGCGCGTACGGGCTGTCCGCGCGCAGGACGCCGAGCACGCGACGCACATCGGTCAGCGCGGTGCGGCCGGTCTCCTCGATGACCCGGAGCGCGGCGCCCGCCTCGCGCGGGTCGGCCTCGGCGACGTGGTTGGCGACGGCAGCCTTCACCACGATGAGACTCAGCGTGTGCGCGACCACGTCGTGCAGCTCGCGCGCCACCCGCAACCGCTCCTCGGTGGCGGCCTGACGGACCAGCTGGTCGCTCTGCCGGGTGGCGAGGGCGCGTCGCTCCCGGATCAGCCAACCGATCACCCAGGCCGGCGCGACCATGACTGTGGCGTAGACGACCGCCCCGGTCCGCGACCAGAGGTCACCCGCGGTCAGCACCAGGGCGACGCTCACCAGAGCGAGACAACCGGCGGCGCAGAGCAGCGACGGGCGCGTGGTGGTCGACACGGCCACCGTGTAGAAGGACAGGCTGATGGCGACTGCCGGCGCGGCGGCGGCGAAGTTGGGGATCACGCCAGTGATCAGGGCGACGGTGGTGACCGCGCTGATCGCCACGGCGACGGGGATCGGCCACCGTCGCCGGGCGGCCAGCGGCAGCCCGATGGCCATCCCGACGAGCACCGACACCCAGAGCGGTTCGTCCACGCCCCCGTGCAGCGGTGACTCCAGCGCCGCGTACGGGCAGAGCAGCCCACCGACCGCCACGGCGAGCACGGCGTCCACGATGTACAGGTCCACCGGCCGCAGCCGCCGGGTCAGCAGGAGAGCGGTCACCTGTCAGACCGTATCGGCGGGGCGGCCCGGCCGCGTCCACCCGTGGGTGGTCATCCCCGAGGACGACCCGGTGGGGTTCGCGCGCCGTCGAATCCGCCCAGGGGAGGGCCGGAAAGTGCCCGCCCCGGCACGACGCGCCGCACCCCCCGTGTTCGGCACCGTGACGGTCATGACCACAGACACGGTGACCCTGACGGGGCTGCGGACGGTGTACGGCACCGGAGACCGGCGGGTGACGGCGCTCGACGGCGTGACCACCAGCTTCGCGGGCGGCACGTTCACGGCGGTGATGGGCCCCTCGGGCTCGGGAAAGTCCACCCTGCTGCACTGCGCGGCGGGGCTGGACCGCGCGACCGAGGGGGTCGTCACGATCGACGGCGTCCGCCTCGACGACCTCGGCGAGGACGAGCTGACCCGGCTGCGGCGCGACCGGATCGGTTTCGTGTTCCAGGCGTTCAACCTGGTGTCCACGTTGACCGCCGCGCAGAACGTCGAGCTGCCGTCGCGCCTGGCCCGCCGCCGCCCGCCGGCCGCGGACGTCGCCGCCGCCCTCGACGCGGTCGGACTCGCCGACCGGGCCGGGCACCGGCCGAGTGAGCTGTCCGGCGGGGAGCAGCAGCGCGTCGCCGTGGCCCGCGCGTTGATCACCCGTCCGGCCGTGGTGTTCGCCGACGAGCCGACCGGGGCGCTGGACAGCTCGGCGTCCCGGCAGGTGCTCCGGCTGCTGCGCGCGCTCGTCGACGACCACGGGCAGACAGTGGTGATGGTGACCCACGATCCCGCCGCCGCCGCGTACGCCGATCGGGTCCTCCTGCTCGCCGACGGTCGCGTCGTCGACGAGCTGACCGGCCCGATCACCGCCGCTGCCGTCGCTGCCCGGATCGCCGAGCGGGAAACCGTTCCGGCGGAGTCGTCGTGGTGAGCGTCCGGCGGTCGGCCAGCGCGTTCGTGGCCGTCGCCATCGGAGTCGCGCTCGTCGCGGCGGCCACCCTGCTCCTCGCCTCCGGGCGTCCGCAGGTGCCGGACCGGTTGGCGCGGGCGGCGGTCGTGGTGCAGAGCCCCGAGGCGGGCGCGTCGGCCGACGCCTTCGTGCCGACCCGGCCCTGGTCCGCCACGGCGACCGCGGGACTCGTCGGCCGGCTGGCAGCGCTGCCCGGTGTCGCCGCCGTGGTGCCGGACCGGACCTTCTACGCCCAGCCGCTCGTCGACGGTCGGCCCGTGGCCGCCGACACCCGACGGGAGGACGCCCACCAGGGGCACGGCTGGTCCAGCGCCCAGCTCGGTGGGCTGCGCCGCACGGCCGGCGAGCCGCCCCTGAGGCCCGGCGAGGTCGTCGTCGACCGCGCGCTCGGGCTGCGGACCGGCGCACCGGTCACCCTGCTGACCGCCGCCGGCCCGGAGGCGTACACCGTCACCGGTCTGGTCGACGGGCCCGGCGTCCTTGTCGCGGACGAGGTCGCCGCCGCGCTCGCGCCCGGTGTCCGGACCATCGGGCTGGTGCTCGCGCCCGGGGCCGACCCCGAGCGGGTCGCCACGGCGGCGCGCGGAGTCGTCGGCGGCGACGGACAGGTGCTCACCGGTGCCGCTCGCGGTGCGCTGGAACCGCGCGGCGACGCCCGTACCCGGTGGATCGGCATGCAGGTGCTCACCGCCACGGCGGCCCTCGCCGGCTTCGTCACGGTGTTCGTGGTCGCCTCCACCTTCGCGTTCACCATCGCGCAGCGCCGCCGCGAGCTGGGCCTGCTGCGCGCCGTCGGCGCGACCGGACGTCAGGTCCGCCGCATGGTGTACGCGGAGGCGCTCGCCGTCGGCGCCGCAGCCGGGCTCGTCGGCCTGCTGGTCGGCGCGGCGCTCGCCCCGCTGCTGGGTCGGCTGCTCGTCGACGTCGGCTACGAGCCGTCGACCTTCCGGGTCCGCTATGAACTCTGGCCGGTCGCGGTCTCGTTCGCCGCCGGGCCGGTGATCGCGCTGCTGGCCGTCTGGTCGGCGTCCCGCCGAGCGGCGCGGGTCCGCCCGCTGGAGGCGTTGCGCGAGGCCGCTGTGGAACAGCGCCCAATCGGGCGGGTTCGCGTCGCAGTCGGGGCGCTCCTCGTCGCGGCGGGGCTCGCCCTCAGTGTCGGAACGGCGACCGCCGACGAGGCCCGGATCGCCGCGCAGTACGCCCTGTACGCGGTGATGGCGCTGGTGGCCGGTGCCACAGTGCTCGCCCCGGCGGTGGTCGGGCCGGTCGTACGGCTGCTGCGGTCGCCGCTGCGGCGGCCCGGAGGCGCGATCGGAATGCTGGTCCGGGGCGGGGCGTTGACCGCGACCCGGCGGACCGCCGCCATCGCCGCGCCGGTGCTGCTCACCGTCGCGTTCGCGGTGCTGGTGTCCGGGATGGTGCGCACGACCACCGCCGCCTACGCGGCAGGTCGGGCCGACAACGTCAACGCCGGCTGGATCCTGGTGCCCGACCGGGCACCCGGCCTGTCGGACCGGGCCGTCGCCGCGACAGGTGGCACCGCCCTCCTGCCCACCACCGTCTACCGCACCGATCCCGGAGAATTGCCGGCGGACCGGCCGCTGACCGCGCTCGGCGTGGAGCCGGCCGGCTTCGCCGCCGCGAACCGGGCGCTCACCGTCGTCGCCGGCTCGCTCGACGACCTGCGCGGTGACGACACGGTGGTGGTCACCGAAGCGGCGAACCTGCGGCCGTCCGAGGCGTACGCGGTGGTCTTCGCGGACGGGACGTCGGTGTCGCTGCGCGTCGTCGCCGTGGTCAGCGACACCTCGATCCCCGGCGACCTGCTGGTGCCCCGGGCCGTGGTGCGTACGCACGACCCGTCCGCGCTCACGTCCACGGTGTACGTCCGGGACCGGATCGACCCTCCGGCCGGCGCGCGGGTCGTCGACGTCGCCACCTGGGCGGCCGAGGCGGACGCCGCCGAGGACCGTCTCGTCTGGCTCTTCACGTTGCTGCTCATCGGGGTGTCCGCCGGTTACGGCGCCATCGCGGTGGCCAACACGCTGCTGTTGGCCGCTGCCGGCCGCGCCGCCGACCTGCGGCTGATCCGGTTGGCCGGGGCGACCCGACGGCAGGTCCTCTGGCTGGTCACGGCCGAGTCGGCGGTGGTGGTCCTGATCGGCGCGCTGCTGGGTGGGGCTGTCGCGTTCGTCGGTCTGCTCAGCATCCGCGCCGGTCTCGCCGAACAGGTGGGTGCCCCCGTCGACCTGGTGGTGCCGTGGTCGGTGGTCGCCGGTGTGGTGGGGCTGTGCCTGCTGCTCGCGGCGCTGGCGAGCGCGTTGCCGACGTGGCGGTCACTGCGTCGTCGTCCCGCGCGGTCATCGGTCGGCGTCGTCGGGTGACCGCGTCCCCGGCCCCCGGGTGACCGGTCGGGCCGTTACCGTCGACGGATGAGATTCGCGCGCCCGGTCGGGCTGCTCCTGGCTGCCGCCGCCGTGCTGATCTGGGCGGTCGGCATGGCGGTGTGGCAACCGTTGACCGAGCCGATCGGCCCGTGGTCGGAGCGGCTGCCGGGCAACAACGCCTACTGGGCACGGGATCTGCGGTTCGTGGCGATCGTCGCGATCGTGCTCGGGTTGCTGCTGGCGGGCCGGGGGCAGCTCCGGTGGGGCGCTCCGGCGGTCGTGCTCGGTGGGCTCTGGATCGCGGCCGACGTGGCGATCGACCGGGCGGACCCGGCCGGCACGGGGTCGACGGTCCTGCTCGCCGTCTACGGTGCGGCGGTGCTCGGCGTACTGGCGGCCGTCCTGGTGTGGCGGGATCGGGGCCGGCCCCCCACCACCGACCGACGGGTGTTGACCGGCGCGGCCTGCGTGGCCGGGGTGCTGGCGGTGGTGGCGGCCGGCATCGAGTCACCTACCGACCGGGAGCCGGAGCTGACGCCGGCGGCCTTCGCCACCGGCGTGCTCCTGGTCGCCCTGACCGTCGTCGTCGCCCTGGCGGCGGCGCCGGCCCGCACCCGGGGCCGCCGCCTGCTGGCCGTCGGGCTCGGCGCGGTCGCCATCGGCGGTGTCGCGCTGGTCCGGGCGGTCCCGCCCGGCCCGCGCATCCTGCCGATGATCGCGCTCGGCGCGGTGCTGCTCACCGGCGTCACCCTGCTGGCGTGGGACTGGCCGGGCGGTCGACCGGCCTGGCGGCAGCACGCGCTCGCCGGTCTCGCCGCGCTGGTGGGCCCGGTGCCGATGCTGCTGGCCGCGGCCGTCGCCATGATGGTGCTGCTCCCGGTCGGCGCGACGTTCACCGCGCTGGCCGGCAACAGCCCGATCAACTCCGCCGACTCCGACCTGCTGCTCTCGCTGGCCGGGCTGCTCGCCGGGCTGGGAATGGGGCTGCTGCTGGCCTGGCCGGCGGTCGACAACCGTCGCCGCTAGCTACTCCACGACGGGCAGCACTACCTCGTTGCGGCGCAGGAACCACGGCTTCCACGGCGGGTCGAAGCGCGCGTACCGGATCGCGCCGGTCGGTTGCAGCCCGGCCGCGGTCACCGACCGGCCGAGCATGGTGGCCCGCTGACTGAACGCCTGCTCGGTCCACCGCCCGGAGAACCGCATCGCCGCCGCCAGGCGTGCCGGGACCTCGTGGACGCGCACCCGGGTGTCCACCGGCTCGGGCAGGGTGGCGGTGGTGAAGGTGGCCGGCATGACGAACTGGATCAGGTACGCCCCCGGCCGCTCGCCCTCGATCTGGACCACCGGCACGGTCATGGCGATCTTCTCCGAGTCGCCGGCCGCCGATATCGGCGGTCCGGCCGAGCCGATCGGGTGCCGGGCCCGGTTGGCGCCGCCGAGGTAGGCGGCCAGCGGCCGGAACGCCTCGATCGGGGCCCGGGTGAACGACGCCTGGATCTGCATCTCGGCCACCAGATGAGCCGGGTAGCGGCGCAGCTCGAAGCCGGGGTGTCGGGACACCACCCGGTACGGCTGCTGCTCGGTCATCGCGCGCTCCCAGGATCTCCTGGGACAGACGCTACCGTCCCTTCGGCTCCCGCTCGGCCGAAGTCGGTTGTCCCGCACCGGGGACGGCGGTCCGCCAGTACTGGCGTTTGCCCTCGTCGCGCAGCACCACCCCGAGTCGTCCCAGCTCCCGTCGCAGCTCCCGGGCGTCGTCGCGGCGGTCCCGCTCGATCGCGCGCTCCCGGGCGCGCAGCAGCGCGTCCGCGCCAGCGGGCAGACCGGGCAGGTCGGGCACCCACAGCCGGTACGCCGACCGGTGGGGATCGTCGTCCGCCCAGGCCCAGCCGTGCGCCCGGAACGCGGCGGCGAGCCGGGCGGCGGGCAGGTCCGTCGACTCCCGCACCAGTTCTGCCCCGTCGGCGTCGAGCAGCACCAGGTGCTTGTCGGCGAGGAAGACGACCCGGGTGTCGGCCCGCGCGACGCTCCGGTTCTGATCGGCGCGGCGCAGCCGGACCTGCGCCGCGTCGACGCTGACGATCAGTCGTTCGGCGGTGCCGATCCCGGCGAGGACCAGGCCGGCGAGGGTGCCCACGGCGATCGTGCCGGCGGTGGCCTGCGGCTCGGGCAGCCGGTCCAGCCACTCGACCAGGTCGCTGAACGGCACCCAGGGCAGCCGGGCGAGCCAGCCTGTCGTCGCGGCGAGGAGCCATCCGGCGCCCGCGCCGAGCAGCGGGAAACCACCCCAGAGGACCGCCAGTTCCAGCGGGCCGCCGCTGACGGTGGTGCGCGGACGGTGACCGGCCAGGTCCATGGTCAGGACACCTCGCGGCGCAGCGTCCGGACCAGGCCGACGGCCAGGGGCAGGACCATCCAGACGAGCAGGGACACCGCCAGCCGGCCCCACTGCCCACCGGTGAGCGCGTCGCCGCTGAACAGCGGCTCCATGGTCCGGTTGGTGTCCAGCCAGCCGGATGGGCCGCGCAGGGATCGGACCATCTCGCCGAGCACCGCCCACAGGGTGGGCAGCAGCAGATAACCGACGATCGCCAGCGGCGGATTGAGCAGCAACAGACCGAAGGCCGCACCCATCAGCACGCTGGCGACCTGGAGGATCGCCGCGTTCAGCAGCAGCGACCAGTCGAACTGCCAGGTGCCCGCGCCGCCGGTGGCGGACGCCACGAGCGTGCCGACGGCGGCGACGGCCAGGCTGGCCAGCACCGAGGCGAGCGCGGTGAGCACGACGGCGTTCAGCTTCGCGCCGATCACCCGCTCGCGGCGCGGCACCAGGGCGTACGTGGTGAGGGCGGTGCGTTGCGACCACTCGCTGGTGATCGACAGGATGCCCAGCACCGGCAGCAGCACCGACACCGGCAGCAGCGAGGGGCCGAAGAAGTCGAGGAAGGTCTGGTCGGCGACCTTCGCGTAGATCAGCTGGAGGGTGACGATCGCGGCGGTGACCAGGCCGATGGTGATCAGCAGCCAACGGCCGGCCCGGGTGTCGACGAGCTTGCGCAGTTCCACGGCGGTGAGCCGGAGCAGCGACGGACGGCGTACCGCCGTGTGCTGCCGGGGCGCGACGGCGCCGGCGGCGGGCGCGGTGGTGGTGGTCATCGGACGGCCTCCCTGGTGGACTCGCCGGCGGTGAGGGTGAGGAAGAGTTGTTCGAGGCCACCGCTGCCGGCCGGACGCAGCTCGGCCAGCGCGACCCCCGCGTCCGCGGCGGCCTGGCCGACCGTCTCGGCGTCGGCCTGCACGAGCAGACCGTCGGTGCCGTCGGTTGCGCTGAGACCCGCCGCGTCCAGTGCCCGGCGCAACGCCGCGCCGTCGCGGGCCCGCACGAGCGAGCCGCCCCCGGCGAGCAGGTCGTTCTTGTCGCCCTGGGCCACGATCCGGCCGCCCCCGATCACCACCAGCCGGTCCGCGACCGCCTCCACCTCGCGCAGCAGGTGGGAGGAGAGCAGCACGGTGCCGCCCCGGTCGGCGAAGTCGCGCAGCAGGCCGCGCATCCAGAAGATCCCCTCCGGGTCCAGGCCGTTGGCCGGCTCGTCGAGGATCAACACCCGGGGATCGCCGAGCAGCGCCTGCGCCAGGCCGAGCCGCTGGCGCATCCCCAGCGAGTACGCCCGGACCCGACGCTTCGCGGCCACCGCGTTCAACCCGACCAGGTCGAGCTTCGCGGCGACCTCGCGCTTGTCCAGACCCATGGTGTACGCGGACAGCGTCAACGCCTCGCGGCCGGTGCGCCCGGCGTGCTGGGCGGAGGCGTCCAGCAGCACCCCGACCTCCCGCCCCGGGCTGGGCAGGTCCCGGTAGGGGCGCCCGGAGACGGTGGCCCGGCCGGCCGTCGGCGCGGTGAGGCCGCAGATCATCCGCATGGTGGTCGACTTGCCGGCGCCGTTGGGGCCGAGGAAGCCGGTGACCGTGCCCGGTTCGCACTGGAACGACACGTCGTCCACCGCCGGGTGTGGCCCGTATCGCTTGGTGAGGTTCTCCACGGTGATCATGCCGACGAGCGTGCCCGCGCCACCCGGCCATCCGCTGCGGCCGCCGGTCGGTGCCGCACCGACCTTGGTCGACGCTCCGGTCGATACTTTGGTAGCTGGTTGCCGGTGCCCGTTGCTGCCTAGCATGGGCGCGTGACCAGCCTCGCCGTCCCGGAACACCCCTGGCTGCTGCCAGGGGAGCTGGTCGTGCCGGGCGAACGCGAACGTGACCGGGCACACCCCCGCCGCACCACCCGCGACTGGATCGTGGACAGCCTCGCGTTCCTGGCCGGGCTGCTCTGGGTGTTGTTCGCCACCGTGGACGCCCTGTCGCCCTCCCCGGAGACGGCGATTCCGCTGCCGCACGACTGGATGGTCGGTGTGGACGCGCTGCTCGGGCTGGCCTCCTGCGGGCTGCTCTGGGTGCGGCGGCGGTGGCCGCTCGGGTTGGCGGTGGCCACCCTGCCGTTGAGCGCGTTCTCGTTGGCCGCGGCCGTCCCGCTGCTGATTCTGTACTTCACCGTCGTGGTGCACCGCCGCACCGCCGTCGCGATCGCGTTCACCGGTGCCGGCCTCGTCACCAACCTGATCTTCAGTTGGACGCGGCCGGACCCGAGCATGCCGTACTGGGCCACCGTGTCCTGGGGCATGGTGTTCAGCTTGGCCGTGCTGGCCTGGGGGATGTTCGTCCGGGCCCGGCGACAGTTGATCGTGTCGCTGCGGGAGCGGGCCGAGCGGGCCGAGGCCGAGCAGCAGTTGCGGGTCGCCCAGGCCCGACACCTCGAACGCACCCGCATCGCCCGGGAGATGCACGACGTGCTGGCCCACCGGATCTCGCTGCTGAGCCTGCACGCGGGCGCGCTGGAGTTCCGCCCCGACGCGCCGGCCGACGAGGTCGCCCGGGCCGCCGGGGTGATCCGGGGCAGCGCCCACGCCGCCCTGCAGGACCTGCGGGAGGTCATCGGTGTGCTCCGGGCCGACGGCGACAACACCGGCGACGCCCCCGAGCCGCCGCAGCCCACCCTCGCCGACCTGCCCGCCCTGATCGAGGAGTCACGCGCGGCCGGGGTGCGGGTGAACCTCACCGACACCGTCGTCGCGCCCGGGGCCGTGCCGGCGGCGCTGGGGCGGGCGGCGTACCGGATCGTGCAGGAGGGCCTGACCAACGCCCGCAAGCACGCGGCCGGTGCGGCCGTCACCGTGGACGTGGCCGGTGGCCCGGGCGCCGGGCTGACCGTGGCGATCTCCAACCGGTGGCCGCTGGGCACGCCGGCCGGGGGCGAACTGCCGGGCGCCGGCACCGGGCTGGTCGGTATCACCGAGCGGGTCACCCTGGCCGGAGGCCGGTTGGCGCACGGGCGGGACGAGGCCGGCGACTTCCGGCTGGCCGCCTGGCTGCCGTGGCCGGCGTGACCGGGCCGTCCGGCGGGGCCGGGGAGGCCACCGCGCCGGTGCGGGTGCTGATCGTGGACGACGACGCGCTGGTCCGGGCGGGCCTCTCGATGATCCTCGGCGGCCTGGCGGACCTGCGGGTGGTGGGTGAGGCTGCCGACGGCGGCGAGGTTCCGGCGGCGGTCGCCGCGTACGCACCGGACGTGGTCCTGATGGACATCCGGATGCCCCGGGTGGACGGGCTCACCGCCACCGAGGCGCTGCGCGCGCGACCGAACCCGCCGGAGGTGCTGGTGTTGACCACCTTCGACGCCGACGAGCAGGTGCTGCGGGCGCTGCGCGCCGGCGCGGCCGGTTTCCTGCTCAAGGACACCCCTCCGGCGGACATCGTGCACGCGGTACGCCGGGTGGCCGCGGGGGAGGCGACGCTCTCCCCGACGGTGACCCGCACGCTGATCGACCACGTGACCGCCGCCCCGGGTCTGGCCGGCCCGGATCCGCGTCGCGAGCGGGCGCTGCGGCTGCTCGACGGGCTCAGCGAGCGGGAGCGTCAGGTGGCGGTCGCGCTGGGGCGGGGCCGCACCAACGCGGAGATCGCGGGGGAGCTGTTCATGAGCGTGGCGACGGTGAAGGCGTACGTCTCCCGGCTGCTCACCCGGCTCGATCTCAACAACCGGGTCCAGGTGGCCCTGCTGGTGCACGACGCCGACCTCGTCTGAGCGCGCGTTAGGGGGACGGTTAGGGGGCGGGGGATTGAACTTTCGTCAGATGCCGGCCGTACCACTGCCCGAGGATGTCGGTGCGGTGGGTCCGCCGTACCGCTGCCGAACTGCGGGAGGCCTGCCGTGCGTGTTGGTGAGCAGTCGACGGATCCCATCGACCAGGTGCTGGGTGAGGTGCCGCTGCCGGCACAACTGACACCCGAGGATGTCCGGCTCGCGGTCCGGGCGGTGGTCGTGCACACCGCCGAGGAGTGGCCGACCGGGCCGTTGTGTCGCAACGACGGCGCCTCCTACCCGTGCCGCCTGCACCGGTGGGGGCGTCGGGTTCTTGAGACACACGGGCTCAACGAGCGCCAGATCGAGGCGTTGATCCAGCACGGCAACCCCTTCGTGCACGTGCCCTTCCCGTTCACCGCGACCGGGCCGTCGTCCGCGCGTCCCACCGGCGCCCGGCCGGCGGCGACCGCCGGCTATCCGGCGCCGGCTCCCGGCCGCGCCGGGCTCCCGGCGCGACACCAGGCCGCGCGCGTCACCCCTGCGGGGGTACGACAGGCCTCTGCCGGCCGGCCGGTGACTCCCCCCGTCACCGCGCCGCGCTGGCCCCGGGCCAGCTGAGCGGCGCTACCCCCGCCCGCCCTGTCCGGGGCGACACGACGTCGGCCCGACGCGGAGATTCCCCACCCGCGCCGGGCCGACGTCACACCGGCCGGTTCGTTCAGTCGTTACCGGCGCCGACGCCGCAGTCCGGCGCGGACCAGCTCGTCGTGTTCGAGCTGTGGTCGCTGTTGTTCTCGCGCCGCGAGTCGACGTGCACGTGGTCGTCGTGGTCGGGGTAGCCCGGCCCGTAGATCCCGCTGAAGCCGTTGTCACGGGCGTCCTTGGCCACCCGGCACAGCGAGGACGTCCGCGAGGTGACGTCGGCGGCGTTGCCGTACAGGTGCTGGCTGTCCGAGGCGCCACCGACCTGGTTGTTGCAGGCGCGACTGCGGAAGCCACTCGACACGTTCAGCGGCTTGTCGCCGAGGCTCTTGCGCAGCGCCTCCAATTTCCACATGGTGCGCAGCGCGTTCTGCTTCGTCTGGTTCGCCGACAGGGGGCCGCCGCTCCAGCCGCTGCCGCCGCAGCCGTTGTCCAACTCGCTGTAGGTGAAGTGCGCGGGCGTGCAGTCGTTGTCCTGGAGTTGGTACAGCTTCGCGTAGGTCTGCGGTCCCGCGACGCCGTCGGCGCGCAGTCCGTACGCCTGCTGGAACCGCTTGACCGCGGCGGCGGTCTTCGGTCCGTAGCGACCGTCGTTCTCGACGATGTCCCGGTAGCCGGCCCAGCCGGCGACCCGGATCTGCAGCTGACGGACGTCGTCGCCGGAGCGCCCCTGGTAGAGGTTGCGGTTCCAGGTGTAGCAGCCGTCCGCGTACGCTGCCGGCGCGGCGACCACCGACGCGATCGCTGCCCCGGGCAGTGCCAGGGCGAAAGCGACAGCAACTCGCTTCAAGGTGTTTACGCGCACAGAAGTCCTCCCGATAGGAGAGCGAATGGGGTTGCTTCGGGACATCGACCGGGACGTCCCGTGATTTCCACCCTCGCACTGATCGGTGCGCTAGGCGGCAATTAACGAGAATTGTCCTCACGATTCGTTGTTCCTGGGCATCGGCTGTGAATTCGACTGATTTGTGAAACAGCCATTTCCCCCCGATCGGCCCGGTGGCGCAAGAACTGCACCGAACGTCGCATTCGGCCACACCCAGGGTGATGTTCCTCGCCCGGCGGGGGCCGGTAACGTCAGCCCCGGGCTGCGGACTGGCGGAGGTGCACGTGGCACGCGGTGGCGTCTTCTGTGTCGAGGGTCAGTGGCACCGCGACCTCAACGAACGCGGTTCCGTGCTGCCCACCCTCGAACTGCTGGAGCGGCTGGGCAAGATCCGCTTCATCCACAAGGACGCGGCCACCCGCGACGAGCTGTTCTACTTCCTGGACCGCTGGCTGCTCAAGCAGTACGCCGACCACCGCGTCGGCTTCTTCGCCATGCACGGCGAGCCCAGCCGGCTCTGCCTCACCGACTGGCAGTCGGTGGAGCTGAACGAGGTGGCCGAGCTGATGGCCGGCCGCTGCGAGGGGCGCCGGCTCTATTTCGGCAGCTGTTCGGTCCTCCGCGCGTCGGACGCGGTGCTGCGCGAGTTCCTGGAGGTCACCGGGGCCGCCCTGATCTGCGGTTTCACCCGGGACGTCGACTGGGTCGAATCGGCGGCCTTCGAAACCGTCCTGCTCGACGTGCTGGCCAACGGGCAGCGGCACAACGCCGCCGAGCTGCGGATGGGCTCCGCGCACTGGGCGCCGCTGGCCTCGTACCTCGGCTTTCGGGTGATCTATGCCAACGGCCGGGCCTGGCGCCCGGCCGGCCGGCCCCGCGTGCCCACCCAGGCCGTGCCCCGCGCCGCCACCGGCCCCCGCTGACCCGCCCCCCGGCTGACCCGCCCCCGGCTGACCCGCCCTGCTGACCCGCCGCCCTGCCGCCGCTGGTTCGTGGCCGCCCTGGTAGGACTGAGTGATGGCGCCCAGCATCGCGAAGAACACCCGGGTCGACCGGGACGCCCTGCTCGACTTCCTCCGGCCTCGGCACCGTGTCGTGCTGATGACCACCCGGGCCGACGGCCGTCCGCAGTCCTCCCCGGTCTCCGCCGGCATCGACGGCCAGGGTCGGCTCGTCGTGTCCACCTACCCCGAGCGGGCGAAGGTCACCAACATCCGCCGTGACCCCCGGGTCTCGGCCTGCGTGCTGTCCGACGACTGGAACGGCCCCTGGGTGCAGCTCGACGGCACCGCCGAGGTGCTGGACCTGCCCGAGGCGCTGGAGCCGCTGGTCGAGTACTTCCGCAGCATCTCCGGCGAGCACCCGGACTGGGACGACTACCGGGCGGCAATGGTGCGCCAGGGCAAGGCGCTGATCCGGGTCACCATCGACGCCTGGGGCCCGATCGCCACCGGCGGCTTCCCGGCCCGCCTCGCCGACTGACCGCGCCTTCCCGGTAGGCGGCGGCGACCGCCACCCCAGGTCCGCCGGCGTCCGAACCTCCGAGCGCGCCCGTACCCGGCGGGTGGGTTGGCGTCCTGTCGAGCTGCCCCAGATATGGGGCGGGCTGCGCGCTGTCCTCTGCGGTTGGTTGCCCCACAGCTGGGGCAGCTCGACAGGGCGCGAAGGGGAGGTAGCTTCCTCGGTCTCGACGGGCGGTCAGTACGCGGCGGTGAAGCGCGTGTTGACGTACCGGGGCTGCTCGATCTCGTCGACGATCGCGACCGCCAGGTCCTCGTAGGTGAGCACCGACCGGCCCTGGTCGTCGGTGACCGGTTCGTCGGTGCCGGTGCGATAGTGCCCGGTGCGGTCGCCGGGGTGGAACTCCAGCGGCGGCGGAGAGACGTAGGTCCAGCTCACCCCGTCGGCGGCGGTGCGGTAGTAGTCCAGGGCGTCGGCCTGGCCCAGCGCCGCGTCCCGATACTGCTCCGGGAAGTCCGGCTCGTCGAGGATGCGGGTGCCACGCGGCGTGAGCAGCGTCGACCCGCCGCCCAGGTGGATGATCCGGGGTGCGGCCGGCATCGACCGCAGGGTGGTCACCAGGTTCTCCGCGGCGCTGCGCCACAGCCCGCGCTCGCCGCCGCCGATCGCCACCACCAGCGCGTCCGCCTCCGGCGCCAACTCCCGGACACTGCGCTCGCTGGTGGCGTCGCCGGTGACAGTCCGTACCCCGGCCGGCAGGTACGAGGTGGCCTCCGGGCGGCGGACGGCGGCGATCACCCGGTGCCCACGGTCGGCCGCCTCGGCGGTGACCCGCGACCCGGCGGTGCCGCCCGCGCCAAACACGACGATGGTGCTCACCAGCCCAGGCTAGGGACCGGGCCGCCCGCCCGTCGGCGGAACGCCGATCCCGGTCAGTCGACGAGAGCGGCGTAGACGAGCTGGCGCAGCTGGGAGCGCAGCGGGTACGTGCTCGACGGCATGAGCTGGGTGAACAGCAGCGCGGTGATCTCCTCGGCCGGGTCGACCCAGAACGCCGTGCTGGCGACCCCACCCCAGTAGTACTCGCCGACGCTGCTCGGCACCCGGCTCGGGACCGGGTCCTCGACCACCGCGAAGCCGAGGCCGAAGCCGATCCCGTCGAGGGTGGTCTCGGCGAAGCCGCCGGTGGACAGGGTGCCCAGATCCTGCCCGCCGGGTAGATGGTTACGGGTCATGAAACGCACCGTGCGCGGCCCGAGCAGGCGTACGCCGCCAAGCTCCCCGCCGCGCAGCAGCATCTGCGTGAACCGGTGGTAGTCGGCGGCGCTGGAGATCAGGCCACCGCCGCCGGAGAGCAGGCCCGGCTTGTGGTGCGCGAGCGTGCCGAGCCGGTCGTAGCGGACCGCCCGCCCGCTCCGCGGATCCGGTGCGTAGAGCGCGGCCAGCCGCTCGGCCTCGTCGCCCTCCACCCACCAGCGGGTGTCGGTCATCCCCAGCGGGCCGAAGATCCGGTCGGCGAAGAAGGCGTCCAGGCTCTGCCCGGAGACGACCTCGACCAGCCGGCCGAGCACGTCCGTGGCGACCGAGTAGCCCCAGGCCGTGCCGGGCTCAAAGAGCAGGGGCAGCTCGCCGAAGGCCGCGCAGGCGCCTGCCAGGTCGACGTCCGCCGGCGGGTACAGGTCGTAGCCGGCCGCCCGGTAGATCCCGTCGACCACCGAGGTCTGCATGAAGCCGTACGTCAGGCCGGCGGTGTGGGTGAGCAGGTGCCAGACCCGGATCGGCTCGGTCGCCGGCACGGTGTACGGCTTGAGGGCCGAGCCCTTCGAGTAGACCCGCACGTCGGCGAACTCGGGCAGCCAGCGGCTGATCTCGTCGGTCAGCTCGAAGCGGCCCTCCTCCCACAGCATCATGGCCGCGACCGAGGTGACGGGCTTGGTCATCGAGTAGATCCGCCAGAGCGTGTCCGCTTCGACCGGGGCGCCCGACTCGCGATCCCGCAGGCCGTACGTCGAGGAGTGCGCCACCTCGCCGCGCCGGGTGACCACCACCTGCCAGCCCGCCAACCGGCCGTCGTCGACGTACCCGCCGAAGTGCTCGTCGATCCGCGACAGCCGCGCCGGGTCGAAGCCGATCTGATCGGGGTCCTTGCTCCGCGCCACACTCACGTCGCCGAACCTACTCGCCGGTACTCCGCCACCGGAAGGGGCTGCCCCCACCGGGCCGTTCCGGGGCGTCGGTGGGCGGCACTAGCCTGGCCGGATGCCGGAGTTGACCGAGGACAAGACCTTCCGCCACGAGGACTGGTACGCCGAGGAGCTGACCGACCGCCAGTTCGTGGCGTGCGAGTTCTTCGACGTGGACCTGACCGAGGCGGTCACCCGTGGAGCGGTCTTCACCGGCTGCACCTTCGGCAACGTGCAGTTCAACGCTTCCCGACATCTCGACTCGGCGTTCACCCGCTGCGTCTTTCGGCGCTGCAACTTCTTCGAGGCCGAGTTCACCGGCTGCAAGCTGGTCGGGAGCAGCTTCGTCCAGTGCGAGCTTCGTCCGTTGCGGGTCGACGGCGGCGACTGGTCGTTCGTCGCGCTGCCCGGGGCGGACCTGCGCGCCGCCTGGCTGAGCGGCGTACGGATGCGCGAGGCCGACCTCACCGGGGCCAACCTGACCGGTGCCACGGTGACCGGGGTCGACCTCTCCGGGGCGCAGCTGCACAACTGCCGTCTCGGCGGCGCCGACCTGCGGCGCAGCGACCTCACGGCGCTGGATCCGACGTCCGTCGAACGGGCCGGTGCCATCGTGGACGCCGAGCAGGCCCTCGTCATCGCGCAGGCGCTCGGCTTCCGGATCGGCTGACCCGGGGTAGCTCCCGGTCGATCGACCGCGGGATCGCCGGCTGTCCCATACCGTCCCGATCCGGACTGGACACGCCAGCCTGTCCCGATTTAGCGTGTCGTCCACGCCTGTGCAAACGTGAAGCGACCCACAGTGGACGGTCGATCCCGTCGCGTGCGGTGGTGGCCGGGCGGCGGACTGGAGGGGTCGGTGGCGGACGAGGACCGTACGCGGGCGGATTCGCGGGCCGGGGACGAGTCGACCGGCCGACCGCCGTCGCACCGCCCGCGGAGCCTCGCCCTCGGGCTGAGCCACCGGACGCTGCGCCGGCTCGCCCGTGCCCGACAGCGGCGGCGCTGGGCGCTGGAAGGGCTTGGAGCGGTCGTCTGCCTCGCGATGCTCGTCGCGTACCTCGGCACCCGGTCCGGCCCGGAGCCGGGCGAAGGTCCGGTCGGCGGCTCGGGGGGCGTGCCCGCCGGAGCCACCCGACCGACAGCCCTTCCGGCCGCCGACGGGCGTGCCACCGATGCCGGGCCGGCGCTGCCCGGGCTGCGCCCCCGGGAGCGTCCACCCTCGCCCGAGCCGCCGCCGCCGTCGACGAGCGCGCCCGCTCCGCCGCCGAAGAAACCGGAGGCGTCGCTGCTGTCGGTGAGCCGCGCCGAGGTCCCCGCCGAGGTCGACCTCACCGCCGTGGGCACCCGCGACTGGATGCACTGGGGGCTGCGCGGCGGCAAGTCGACAGTGCGCAAGCGCTCCGGCTCCGGGGAGATCGTCGACGGTGGTGGGAAGGGCGCCCGGGTCGGCTGGGACGGCAACCAGGAGGTCGTCCGCTGGTCCGACGGCGCACCCGAGCGGTGGGACCGTGGCAGTTCCGACGGCGTCTACACCTGTGGCGTGGGCAACGGGTTCACCCTGACGGTCGCCGGCAGCGGGGCGCCGCGCACCGTGCAGCTCTACGCCGGGATCTGGATGGCACGGGGTCGGTTGGACGCCCGCCTGTCCACCGGTGGGCCGGTCCGCACCGTACGCCTGGAGGATCCGTACACCAGTCAGAGCGCCCAGTTCACCATCCGGTTCGAGCTGCCGAAGAACGCCCGGTTGGTGCTGACCTGGACCGTCGAGAAGGTCTTCACCGAGCACTGCGGCAACGTCGGCCTCCAGGCCGTCGCGCTGCGCTGAGCCTTCGAGGTGGCGGGACAGTTTGTCCGTCGCGCTCGGTCGACGGCGACGTAACTTTCTGCTGTCCCCGTCTCACCTTCCACTGTGGAGTAAGCGCAGATGAGCAGCAGTACCGCCCACCGCGTCCGTCCCGCCGTTTCCTCTGGCGCCGATGAGCTGCCCGGCGAGGTGCTCCGCGACATTCCTCTGCCGCCGTACGTGACGGGCGAGGACGCCCAGTTCGCGGTGCGCGCGGTGGTGGTGCACGCGCCCCGGCGCTGGTCCGGCGGGGTCGTCTGTCGCAACGACGCCAGCCCACACCCGTGCCGGCTGCACCGTTGGGGCGCCCGGGTGCTGGCGCTGCGTGGCCTGCGGGCCGCCGAGATCGCCGCGCTCATCGAGCGCGGCGACCCCGCGGCGGTGCCCCCCACACCGAACCGCCCGGCCTGACCCCACCGCCGGGGCTGCGCCGGTTTCCGGCCCCCCGGGTCAGCAGGTGATCGGCTTGACCCAGGAGCACTCCACGCCCTCGGGCGTACGCGGCGTCTCCGGCACCGCGGGCGGCGCGACCCGTGCCGCGCTCACGCCGTCATTCCGATGGCTGGCCAGCGCCACGGCGATCTGGTCCTCCAGTGGCTTGACCGACGCCGTCAGGTAGTTGTTCAGCAGGATGGAGAACGCCAGCAGGTGGCCGTCCGCGCTGGTGACGTAGCCGGACAGCCCGGAGACGCCGGTGAGGCTGCCGGTCTTGGCGTGTACGTTGCCCGCCGCCGGAGTGCCGGCCATGCGGCTGCGCAGCGTGCCGCCGACGAACCGTTCCGGCTGCCCGGCGATGGGCAGCGCCGCGTACCAGGTGGGGAACCAGGGCTCCGCCCGGACGGCGGCCAGCAGGTCGACGAACTCCGTGGCCGGCACCAGGTTGCGCCGGGACAGGCCGGAGCCGTCGCGCTGGCGCAGCGTCCCGGTGTCCATCCCGGTGTCGGCGACGTACTCGCTGATCGCGGTGAGGCCGGCGGACCAGGTGCCGGCGCCGGAGAGCACCCGGCCGATCTCCTTGGTCAGGACCTCGGCGTGCCCGTTGTTGGAGAGCTTGAGGAACGGCGTCATCAGCTCACCGAGGCTCATCGAGTCGTGTCGGGCCACCGGGTGGGCCGTCTCCGGGGTGGCCTGGCCGAGCACCGTCCGGCCGAGGACCCGTACGCCGTGCCGGTGCAGCGCCGCCCGGAAGACGTCGGCCGCGTAGCCGGTGGGCTCCCAGACGGTCACCCAGTCGCTGGCGGGCTCGTCGCCGACGGCGATCTGACCGGTCACCACTATCGTGTTGCCGCCGTGTTCGCGTTCGATGGAGATCGAGGTCTCGCCCTCGGTGACCGTCTCGGCGCGGTTGTCGATGTGGACGTAGCCGGTGGGCGGCGTGGTGGTGACCACCGGCCGGGCGCCGGCCCGGTCGGCGGGCGCGGCGTGCACGATCACGGTGCCCGCGTCGTAGTCGGTGTCCGGCGCGACGGTCAGCGCGGAGACCTGCGCGGCGTAGTAGTAGGGCTCGTCGTCCCAGGTCCAGTCGGGGCCCAGCCGGGTGCGGTCGTAGCGGGTGTCGTCGGCGATCAGGTTGCCGGTCACGACCCGGACGCCGTCGGCGGCGACCTGCGCGGCCAGGGCGTCGTAGTCGGCCGCGAGCATGGTCGGATCACCGCCGCCCCGCAGGTACAGATTGCCGGAGAGCAGCCCGGCGCGGCGCTTGCCGGTGGTGTGGACGTCGGTGCTGAAGTGGTGCCCGGGGCCGAGCAGTTCCAGGGCGGCGGTCGAGGTCAGCAACTTGGTGTTGGAGGCCGGGACCAGTCGCCGGTCGCCGTTGCGGTCGTAGAGCGTCTGCCCGGTGCTGGTGTCGACGACGACCACCGACGTCTGTGCGCCGGCCAGCCGACTGTCGGCGAGGATCGTGTCGATGGTGGCGCGCAGTCGGGTCGTCGCGGGAGTGGGCGACTCGGCGGTGGCGCCGGACGCGCCGACGGTGGCCGTGGTGACGGCCAGCGCGAGCAGCGCGACAGCGCGCGGAAAGAGACGACGATGCATGCGCCGATGCTGTCACGAAGGTAATCGCCAGGAAAGGGCCTGGGGCGAAGGTTATTGCCGTTCGGGTTCCGGCGGTCCCCCCACGGACCTTTTGTGACCGCCCCAGTAGTGTCGCTGCGCGCCCATGGCCAGCGGCGCCACCAGCGCGGCGAGCGCCCCGCCGAGCAGCGGGAAGACGACGAACACCCAGAGCTGGCGCAGTGCGGTGCCGCCCTCGAAGACGGCCGGACCGAAGGCGCGGGCCGGGTTGACCGCGGCCCCGGTCAGCGTCACGCCGACCAGTTGCGTCGCCGCCAGGGCCAGCCCGATCGCCACCCCGGCGGTGCCCGGATTCTCGCTACGACTGGTCACGACCAGGACCACCAGCACGAAGAGGAAGGTCAGCACGATCTCCAGCACGGCCGCGCCGCCCCGGTTGATGTGCGCGCCGTACCCGTTCGAGCCGAGCGCTCCGGTCTGGTCCGCCACGTCACCCCAGCGGGTCAGCGCCCAGAGCAGGAAGCCGGCCACTGTCGCGCCGGCGAACTGGGCGATCCAGTAGGCCACCGCGCCGATCGCCGAGATCTTGCCGGACAGCAGCACGCCGAGGGTCACCGCCGGGTTGACGTGACTGCCCGAGAGCGGACCGATCGTGTAGACGAGGGCCAGCATGACGAACCCGAAGGCCAGCGCGACGACCACCACGCCACCCTGCACCCGGGCGGCGACGGACGCACCCACGCCGAAGAACACCAGCAGCAGGGTGCCGAGGAATTCGGCAGCGGCGCGACGGGCGTCATCCATTCACCCAGCGTAAGGACAATTCGGGCGAATCGGCGGGGAATCGGCGCTGTGAGCAGGGCGACGACCCGCGACGGGCACAGCGCAGCCGGACATCGCGTTGCACAACGTGTGAACACCCACTCCGTCGACGTCGTGGTCATCGGTGCCGGCCAGGCGGGCCTGATCGCGGCGTACCACCTGCGCCGCACCGGGTTCGCTCCCGGCGACGGCTTCGTCGTCCTCGACGGTGACGACGGCCCGGGTGGGGCCTGGCGGCACCGCTGGCCCACCCTGCGCCTGGAGCGTGTGCACGGCTTCCACGACCTGCCCGGGATGCCCTTCCCGCCCGCCGACCCGCAGCGTCCGGCCGCCGAAGCGGTAAGCGCCTACTTCGCCGCGTACGAGCGCGCCTTCGACCTGCCGGTCCGCCGGCCGGTGCGGGTCCGTGCCGTACGCCCGCGCCCGGACGGCCGCCTCGACGTCGACGCCGACCACGGCAGGTGGACCGCGCGGGCCCTGATCAACGCGACCGGCACGTGGACCAGGCCCTTCTGGCCGTACTACCCGGGTCGTTCGTCGTTCCAGGGGCGACAGCTGCACACCGCCGACTACCAGGGGCCGGCCGAGTTCGCCGGCCGTCGGGTGGTGGTGGTCGGAGGCGGCACCTCCGCCGTGCAACTCCTCGCGGAGGTCTCGACCGTCGCGGCCAGCACCACCTGGGTGACCCGCCGGCCACCGGAGTTCAGCGACGGCGAGTTCGGCCCGGAGCTGGGCCGGGCCGCCGTGGCTCGGGTGGACGCGGCGGTACGGGCCGGACGCCCGCCGGGCAGCGTCGTGGGTGTGACCGGACTGCCTGTCACACCCGAGATCCGTCGGCTGCGCGAGCGTGGCGTGCTCGATCGGCTACCCGTCTTCGACCGCATCACACCCGACGGGGTGGCCTGGACCGACGGGCGGTTCGTCCCCGCCGACATCATCCTGTGGTGCACCGGTTTCCGCGCCGCGCTCGACCACCTGGCGCCTCTCGGTCTGCGCGCGGCGGGCGGTGGAATCGTCATGGACGGCACCCGCGTGGTCGCCGACGAACGGGTCCACCTGATCGGCTACGGCCCCTCGGCGAGCACCATCGGCGCCAACCGGGCGGGCCGCGCGGCGGTCGCCGAGATTCGCTCGTTGCTCGCCCCCACCCCCGTGCTCGACTGATCCGGCTCTATTTGACGGATCGGTCGGCAGCGGGCACCGTGGGCAGGGAAGGGGCCCTCAGCTGCCCCGATTCGACGCGACGGCGATGACCGTCCCTCCCGTCGCCTCCCACGCGTGCTCGTACGCGGGCCACCTGTCCGGTCTGCGCGACAACCGACCGCGAGCCGAGAATCCACGAGGAGTTCCGCAAATGCTCACCATGACCGACAATGCCGTGCTCGTCATCCGTGACCTCGCCAACCAGCAGGACGTGGCCGAGGACGGCGGTGTGCGGATCGCCGCCGACGCCGACGCCGGATCGCTCACCGTGGAGCTGGTGCCCGAGCCGGAGCAGGGCGACCACGTCGTCGACAACCAGGGTGCCCGGATCTTCCTCGACCCGGACGCCGCCGAGCTGCTCGGCGACGCCTCGGTGGACGCCACAGTCGACGACGAGGGCATCATCCAGTTCGGTTTCACCGAGCAGCAGTAGCACCCGGACCAGGCAGTCCAGGCACGTTCCCGGCGGCACCTCACCGCAGCGGTCGCCCGCGCTGCGGCGGGCCCGGCCGGGGGTTCCACCCGGGATCGGTGCTGTCGTCCGGTCGCGCCAACGTGGCGAGCACGTGCGCCAGGTGGTGCGACGTGCTCCACGCCGTCCAGTTGGCGACCGACCCGGCGCCGGCGCCCCGACGGGCGCGGCGCAGCAGCTCGTGGTCGCCCCAGGAGAACGCCGCTCCGGCGCTCGACCAGTGCGGTGCCGCCACCAGCGTGCGGCACAGGTCGGCGAAGCGGTCGTCCCCCCGGCCGCCGCGCCGCGACCAGCGGTAGACCCACCAGGCGTCGTCGGCGGTGTACCGCACGGTGGGCGTCCGGTCGCCCGGATCGCCGGAGTCGGACAGCGCCGGACCGACCCCGTAGTCGCCGTAGTCCACCCCGACGTCGGCCAGCCGCTGCCAGAGCTGCCAGTCCCACCGCTCCAGCCGGACCGGCTCGTCGGTGGGCAGCCGGGACAACGTCGGCGGCATACCGCCGGCCGCCACCGTCGCCGAACGCCAGGCGTGCCGCCGGGCCCAGTCCAGCAGCCGGCGTACCCGCGGCTCGGCCACCCGCACGTCCGCCGGGCAGCAGACGTCGCCCGCGTCCACCAGCAGGTCGCACTCCTCCGGAACGAGGCCGGTGAGCCGCCAGATCCGCTCGACGGCGGTCGTGTCCGCGTCCGGGCCCGCCCGGTCGTGCGCGGCGCGCAGCCGGACCAGCGCCCGCCGCGCGTACGCCCGGGCCGCCGTGCCGTGCGCGACCAGCCGCCGGTCACTCTCCGCGAGCCCGATGACCGGCATCAGCGGTACGCCCCACCGGGCCAGCTCGGTGTCGGCCGAGTCGGGCAGGGCGGCGACGTCGACGGCCGGCAGCAGGCCGGACGGCAGGCGGCGCAGGGCGTCCCTGGTGGCGCGGTCGACGGTGCTGACCTCAAGGATCGGGGCGAGCAGCGGGGCGACCGCGGGGTCGAGGTGGTTCAACGCTTCCAGCTCGCCGCGTCGGCGGCTGGCGAGGATGGGGCGGTAGACCGGTTCCGCCGCCCGGCCCCGCTCGGCGGGCACCATACTTCAATCTAGTCAGGCATTCACATGCCTTCACAGCTTCCGGGCCGAAAATTCGCTGCCTGGCTGTCGTGTCGGCGACTACGCTCGCCCGATGTCCGCGTCACCCCACCGTTACCGCTCCCTGGACGAGGACAGCGCCCGCTGGGTCGGGTTCCCGTTCCGCGACGGCGACATCGTGATCAGCACCCGGTCCAAGAGCGGCACCACCTGGATGCAGATGATCTGCGCGCTGCTGGTGCTGGGCACCGCCGAGCTGCCGGCGCCGCTGCCCGAGCTGTCGCCCTGGCTGGACTGGCTGGGCGAGCCGCGCGACGCGGTGTACCAGCGGCTGGCCGCCCAACCGCACCGCCGGTTCATCAAGACGCACACCCCGCTGGACGGGGTGCCGCTCGACCCTCGGGTGCACTACGTGGTGGTGGCGCGGCATCCGCTGGACATGGCGGTGTCCCTCTATCACCAGTCCGGCAACCTGAACCGGGTCCGGATGGCCGAGCTGACCGGCCAACCAGTGCCGGCGGGACCGCCGCGGGCCCGTCCGTCGGTGCGACAGTGGTTGTCGAGCTGGGTCGACCACGAGGTGGACCCGCGCGTGGAGCTGGACTCGCTGCCCGGGGTTCTCTGGCACCTGAGCGACGCCTGGGCCCGCCGACACGAGCCGAACGTCGAGCTGGTGCACTACGACGACCTCCAGGCGGACCTGGGCGGCCAGATGCGCCGCCTGGCCGACCGGTGGGGTGTCCCGGTGTCCGTCGAGCGCTGGCCGGCGCTGGTCGAGGCGGCGACGTTCGGCCGGATGCGGGAACGTGCCGACCAGCTCGCCCCGGACATGCTGGGCGTGCTGCGGGACCGCCGCGCGTTCTTCCGCCGGGGTGGCTCGGGGCAGGGGCGCGGCATGCTGGACGCGGCCGGTCTGGCCCGCTACGAGCAACGGGTGCGCTCCCTGGCCCCGCCCGACCTGGTCGCCTGGCTGCACCGCGACGCCTGAAGGGGGTGCGCAGACGAGCGCGCGGCGCCGTTTCGACAGTTGTCGGAACGTCGCCGCGCTCTGGCCGTCTCCCACCACCGCAGCCGTTCGGCGGTACGCCAGCGGGGACCTGGCTCGACCGGCCGTTCGCGCCGGTCAGCGTTGTCGATCCCCGGTCCGGGCGGATCCAAACCTGCCGACCGTGGGGAATTCCACCATCTGCCAGTCCCGGCGTGACGCGCGGCCGAACGGGGTATGAGCGGGCCATGGAGCATTTCACGATCGCGACCGTCGCCGAGAAGAGCCCGGACTTCCGGCGGGTGCTGTGGACCGGCGAGCACACCCAGCTGGTGATCATGACCATTCCGCCGGGCGGGGAGATCGGCGAGGAGGTGCACGAGGGGATCGACCAGATCCTGACCTTCGTCAGCGGGACCGGCGAGGCCCGGGTCGCCGGTGCGAAGCGGGAGGTCGTCGCGGGCGACCTGGTCGTCGTGCCGTCCGGGACGAAGCACAACTTCGTCAACACCGGCCCCAACCCGCTGGTGCTCTACACCGTCTACGGCCCTCCGGAGCACGCCGACCAGGCCGTGCACCACACCAAGGAGGAGGCCGACAAGGCCGAGGAGGCCGGCGAGGACGAGCCGCCCACGTCGTGACGGCTGCCTGAACCAGGCCGATCCGGGTACGCCCGGCGGGTGACGCAGCCGGCGATCTCCGACTACGGGTTCCTCTCGGATGCCCGTTCCGGCGCGCTGGTCGGGAAGGACGGCTCGATCGACTGGTGGTGCCCCCACCGGTTCGACGGCGCCTCGGTCTTCGGGCGGCTGCTCGACCCGAGCGGGGGGTACTTCCGTTTGGCGCCGGTCGGAGTGGGTGGCCCCGGGTACCGGGTCGAGCGCGCGTACCGGCCGGACACGCTGGTGCTGCGGACGGTGCACCACACGCCGCACGGCAGCGTGGCGGTGACGGACGCGCTCGCCGCCGAGATCGGCGCCCGCGCGCACGACCTGGGCAAGAACTCACCCGCTGTGCTCATCCGGGTGGTCGAGGGCCTGTCCGGGCGGGTGCGGATGGCGTTGGACTTCGCTCCCCGCCCGGAGTACGGGCTGCTCACGCCGTATCTGCACGAGCAGCCCGGGGGTGGGGTGCTGGCCGGGGCCGGCCCGGTGGTGCTGGTGCTGCGCGCCGATGATCTGCCGCTGCGGGCCGGCGGGGACCGGGTGACCCACGAGTTCGAGGTCTCCACCGGCCAGGTCGTCGCGATGGACGTGGCGTTCGGTCAGACGTACGGGACGCCGCCCGCCCGGCTGGACCCGCTGGCCGCCCTCGCCGAGACGACGCGGGCGTGGGAGGCGTTCCGGCAGACGCACGGGTACTCCGGCCGGTACGCCAAGCTGGTCCGGCACAGCGCGACAGTGCTGGGTGGTCTCACGTACGCCCGCAGTGGCGCGGTGGCCGCGGCGCTGACCAGCTCGTTGCCGGAGCAGATCGGCGGCGACCGCAACTACGACTACCGCTACTCCTGGCTGCGGGACTTCTCACTGACCATGCGCGCGCTCTGGGTGGCGGCCTGTCCGGACGAGGCGTCGCGGTTGTTCGCCTGGGCGACCCGGTCGATCGGCCGGTTCGGCGACGAGCCGGTGCCGGTGCTCTTCGGGTTGGAGGGCGAACGCGACATCTCCGAGCACCACTGCAATCACCTGCGCGGATACCGCGACAGCCGCCCGGTGCGGGTCGGCAACGACGCCTGGAAGCAGCGGCAGCTCGACGTGCCGGGCGAGGTGATCTCGGCGGTGTGGCGGCTGCGCGACTACCTCGGCACACCGTTCGAGGGGGAGTTGCGGGAGATGGTGCTCGGGCTGACCGAGCAGGTGGCGGGGACCTGGCACCTGCCGGACCGGGGCATCTGGGAGACCCGGGACGAGGAGCGGCACTACGTCTCCTCGAAGGTGTCCTGCTGGTTGGCCATGGATCGGGCGGTGGGGCTCGCCGACCGGCTCGGTGAACGGGCCGACCCGCGTCGGTGGGCCGGCGTACGCGACGAGATCCGCGCGGCGGTGCTGCGCGACGGGTGGAACGACCGGATCGGGGCGTTCACCGGCTCGTTCGGTTCGGCGGAGTTGGACGCCTCGGTGCTCGCACTGCCGGTGGCGCACTTCCTGCCGGCGACCGATCCCCGCATGCGGTCGACCATCGCGATGGTGGAGCGGGAGTTGGGAACCGACGACGGGCTGGTCCGGCGGTGGACGACCGACCCGGCCGGGTTCCTGATGTGCTCGTTCTGGCTGGTGGAGTGCCTGGTGATGGCGGGTGAGCCGCGCCGGGCCGAGGAGCTGTTCGAACGCGTGGTGGGTCACGCCAACGACGTGGGCCTGTTCAGCGAGCAGATCGACCTGACCACCGGTGCGCAGCTGGGCAACACGCCGCAGGCGTTGTCCCACATCGGGCTGATCAACGCGGCCTGGCGGCTGACCGAGCCGGACAGCTTCTGACCCGGGCCGCCGAAATCCTGCAACAGACCTGCAAGCGTCAGGCATTGACGCTGATGCGTGCGCAGTCCTAGCCTCGAAGAGACGGGAAAGCCCTTTCCCACGGCTTTCATCCCGCTTCATCCCACTGTCGGAGCCGGGCATCCGACGGGGCACACCGATCCCCGCTCTCACGGCAGCGCGCCGTGCCGGCACGTCCCCGCGCGGCCAGACCCAGGGATCGCCACCACACGCGTCAAGGAGGACAACCGTGCACAAGAGACGACACCCCGGCCGACGACCACTGGTGCTGGCGGTGGGCGCCGGCGTGACGGCGGCGGCGCTCACCGTCGGCATGACGTCGGCCTTCGCGGCCACCATCTTCACCGACACCTTCAACGACGGTGACGCCTCCGGCTGGTCCAAGTCCGGCGGCACCTGGGCTGTCGACGGCTCGGGCGTGCTCAACCAGTCGAACGCCGGCAGCGAGCTGGCCCGGCAGTTCGCCGGTCAGACCAGCTGGACCAACTACTCCGTACAGGCCCGGGTCCGGCCGGCGAGCTTCGGCTCGTCCAGCGGCCTGGTCGGCCTGGCCGCCCGGTCCACCAGCAGCACGAAGATGTACCGGCTGGCCCTGCTCGGCTCCGGCCGGGCCGAGTTGCAGGCCGTCAACGGCAGCAGCATCACCGCGATCGGCTCCGCGTCGCTCGGCGTCGCCACCGGCACGTGGTACACCCTGCGCATCGAGGCGAGCGGCAGCACCATCCGCGGCTTCGTCAACGGCACCCAGATCGCCTCGGGCAGCAACAGCCTGGCCAGCGCGGGCCGGATCGGCCTGGTCACCGCGTACGCCAGCGGCGGGTTCGACGACGTGGTGGTCGACTCGTCCGGCGGCGGCACCCCGACCACGCCACCGGCGACCACCGCGGCGCCGAGCACCCCGCCGCCCACCACGTCGGGCCCGACCACCCCACCGCCGTCGGGTTGGCCGACGCCCACCGGCAGCCAGAAGGTGGACGCCACAATCGGAGTGTCCGGCACCTTCGACGGCGGGCTCAAGCGCTACTACGGCATCGGCGACGGCGGGCAGAGCGAGAGCCAGGACCCGATGTTCGAGCTGGCCGCCGGCGCGACCCTGCGTAACGTGATCATCGGTGCGCCGGCCGGCGACGGCGTGCACTGCAACGGCAACTGCACCCTGATCAACGTCTGGTGGGAGGACGTCGGCGAGGACGCCGCCACCTTCCTCGGCGGCACCACGTACACCGTCGACGGTGGCGGTGCCCGATCCGCAAGCGACAAGGTCTTCCAGCACAACGGCCCGGGCACCGTCTACATCAGGAACTTCCGGGTGGAGAACGCCGGGAAACTCTACCGGGCCTGCGGCAACTGCTCCTCGTCGTACCAGCGGCACGTGGTGATCGACAACGTGGTCGTCCGGGACACCGACGCGGTGGCCGGCATCAACACCAACTGGGGCGACACCGCCCGGTTCAGCCGGATCACCATCGTCGGCGACCCGGACCGGGAGACCTCGATCTGTGTCAAGTACAAGGGCGTGCCCAAGGGCAGCGAGCCGACCAAGATCGGCGAGGGCGCCGACGGCGTCAACTGCTTCTACACACCGTCCGACATCACCTACCAGTAGGCCCGGCCGCCGGCACCCCACCGTCGGTGGGGTGCCGGCTCAGGCCATGACGGGTACGCCTGAGACGTCCACCGTCTCCGGATACTTCAGCCCCGCGCCGGTGTTGAGCACCACCACCCGTTCCCCGGCCCGGATCCAGCCACCGGCGCGCAGCTGCCGCGCCGCCGTCAGGCAGGCCGCGCCCTCCGGGCAGAGCAGCAACCCCTCGCGGGCGGCGAAGTCCCGCAGGTCGGTCAGGATCTCGGCGTCGTCGACGGCGACCGCGGTGCCGGCCGACGCCCGCAGCGCGGCCAGGATCAGCTCGTCACCCAGCGGGGACGGCACGGTGATGCCGAACGCCACAGTGTGCGCGTCCTCCCACGGCTGCGCCCGGTCCTCGCCGGCGGCGAAGGCCCGCACGATCGGCGCGCAGCCGGTCGACTGCACCGCCACCAGCCGGGGCAGCTTGTCGCCGACCCAGCCCAGCTCGCGCATCTCGTGCAGCGCCTTGTGGATGCCGATCAGGCCGACCCCGCCACCGGTCGGGTAAATGATCACGTCGGGCACCTGCCAGCCGAGCTGCTCGACGATCTCGTACCCCATCGTCTTCTTGCCCTCCAGGCGGTAGGGCTCGCGCAGCGTGCCGGCGTCGAAGATCGTCCCGTCCGACTCCGCGATCAGCTCGGCCACCTTGCGGCCCGCGTCGCTGATCAGCCCGTCCACCAGACGCAGATCGGCTCCCGCTGCCACACACTCGCGCCGGCAGATGGTCGGCGCCGCCAGCGGCATGACGATCGTGGCGCCCATCCCGGCGCGCGCCGCGTACGTCGCCCACGCCGAACCGGCGTTGCCGTTGGTGGGCATCGCGATCCGCTCGACACCCAACTCGCGAGCCCGACTCACGCCCACCGCGGCGCCGCGTGCCTTGAACGAACCGGTCGGGATCAACCCCTCGTCCTTGACCATCAGGTCCGCGATGCCGATCTCGGCACCGTACGACGGGGCCCGCAGCAGCGGCGTCCAGCCCTCACCGAGCGTGGTGACGTGCCGGGGATCGGCGACGGGCAGCAGCTCCCGGTACCGCCACAGGTCGGCCGGGCGCAGCGGAAAACGCTCCGGGGTGACCGCCTTCGCCACCGCCGGCAGGTCGTATCGGGCCAGTAGCGGCGAGCCGCACTCGCAGAGGTTCTGCGGCTTGTCGGCGGCGTACTCCAGGCCACAGCGTGGGCAGTCCAGATGGGTCAGGTACACGTCGCTCCTCGCCGTCAGGCCGCGTCGATGCTCAGCCACCGTCGGCTGCGCCGGCCCGGCTCGTACACCGAGTCCAGCCGCTTGGCGACCACACCCGGCAGCCCCTGCTCCCGCCCGGTGCGCAGGGCCTCGTCGCCGGCACCGGGAAACCACGGCGGAGTCTGCCAGTGCGTACCGGCCAACGCCAGCCCATCGAGCAGTTCCCGGCGTTGCGCGTACGGGACGTCGACGCTGCTCACGCCCTCCAACCACAGCAGGTCGACGAGCAGGAACTGGGCGCCGGCCGGAACCCGGCCACCGCTGGCGGGACGGGCGGGACGCACCCGGCCCGAGCCGTCGATGCGGACGAGCACACCGTCGAGCACCGCCTCGGTGGGCGCCAGCGCCTCGGCCATCGCGCGCAGCCACGGGTAGCCGCCGGTGATCTCCTCGTCGGTCTCGGCGAGCAGCCGCAGCCGGCCGCCGGAGACGTACGCCATGGCGCGGACCCCGTCCCAGCGCAGCTCGTATCCCCAGTCGGCGCGGTCGCGGGGCAGCCCGGCGGCGGGCGTGGCGTGCATCGGGCGGACCAGCTCCGGCATGCTCGTCCAACCCGGCGGCGCGGGATCGGTGCGCCGGATCATCCAATCCTTGCCGCCGGTGGCGAACAGCGCGTAGCGCCCGGCGGTGCGGTCACCGGAGAGGGTCACGATGACCTCGTCGTCGCGCCACTTCTCGCAGCGGTACGTGCCCCGGTCGTGGATGACCATCCGGCCGCCCCCGTACTCGCCAGCGGGGATCTCGCCGGAGAAGTCGAGGTACTCCATCGGGTGATCCTCGGTGTGCACGGCGAGGTGGTTGCGGCCCGGGTCGCGGGGCAGCCCGCGCGGCACCGCCCAGGACGCGAGCACACCCTCGTGTTCCAGTCGCAGGTCCCAGTGCAGGCTGCGGGCGTGGTGCTGCTGGATGACGAAGCGATCCGCGCCCTCGTCGGGTCTGGTCCCCGTGGGGGCGCCTTCTGGCACCGGCTCGGGCGTACGGGCCGCGTCGCGGCGGCGTCGGTACTCCTGCAGCCGGTCCGTCACACCCGCATTCTCCGGCAAACCGGGCCATTGCGCTGGACGCCGGAGTGTCCGGTTCGCTCGGCGTCCGGGGGCGCGGCGGGGTAGAACGGACCTCATGGACCTCAGCGACCAGCCCACCGCCCTGCTCCCGGGTGACGTGCGGATGCCCCTGCTCGGCTTCGGCACCTGGCAGGCCACCGGCCGGGCGGGCTACGACGCCGTGCTGGCCGCGCTCGACACCGGCTACCGGCACCTCGACACCGCCACCATGTACGGCAACGAGCGGGAGGTCGGCCGGGCGGTGCGGGAGAGCGGGCTGCGTCGCGAGGACATCTTCATCACCACGAAGCTCCCGCCGGACCGGGTCGGCCGGGAGCGCGAGACGTTGGAGGCAAGTCTGGAGGCGCTCGGCGTCGACCAGGTGGACCTCTGGTTGATCCACTGGCCGCCGTCGTCCCCGGCGGACAGCATCCCGATGTGGCGGGAGTTGCTGGCCGCCCGGGACGAGAACCTGACCCGTGCCGTCGGGGTCAGCAACTACAGCACCGGCGAGATCGACGAGTTGATCCAGTCGACGGAGGAGAACCCGGCGGTCAACCAGATCCGGTGGAGCCCCACGCTGTACGACCGGCAGCGGCACGCCGAGCACCGGGACCGGGGCGTGGTGCTGGAGGGGTACAGCCCCTTCAAGACCAGTGACCTCAGCGATCCGGTGCTGACCAGGATCGCCGCGGCGCACGGCGTCTCCCCGGCGCAGGTGGTGCTGCGCTGGCACATCGACCACGAAATCGTGGTGATCCCGAAGTCGGTGACCCCGGAGCGGATCACCGCCAACTTCGACGTCTTCCACTTCTCGTTGACGGCGGAGGAGATGCGCGACATCGACGCACTCGGTGACGCCTGAGTCGGCGGATTCCTTCAAGGATCGGCCCGGCCGTGAAGGGTATCGACATCGACGCTCATGACGGTATAGCGTGCCGTCATCACGCTCGTCGATGCGTGTGAACCCGTCGCCGCTGGAGGACCGCCATGGCCCGATCCCCGTCCGTCCGTCTGCGCCGTCGTGGGGTGCTCGGCATCCCCGCCCTGGTGGCCGCCGCGCTGACCACACTCGCCGTCCGACCCGCGCCGGCGAGCGCCGCGCCGAAGGCCGAGTGCCTGGCCGACCTGCTCAAGGACTCCTGATGGCGACGATTCCGTGGCTCGTCGACGTGCTGCGCGGCGCCGGGGTCCAGGTCGTCGTCGAGGGTGACTGGCTCAACCGGATGCGGCCCGGCTCCTTCGACCCGATCGGGGTGCTCTGGCACCACACCGCCTCGACCTCCAGTGCCAGCAACCCGCACCCGGCGCTCGGCATCTGCATCAACGGCCGCTCCGACCTGGCAGGCCCGCTCTGTCAGGCGCTCGTCGACTACAACGGCGTCTTCCACGTCATCTCCGCCGGCCGCTGCAACCACGCCGGCGTCAGCGGGGGCAGCGGGCCCATCCCCGCCGGGGACGGCAACACGCTGATGATCGGGTGGGAGATCGACTACAACGGCGTCGACCAGGAGATGACCGCCGCGCAGTACAGCGCGTCGATCGCCGCGACCGCCGCCGTGCTCACCCGCCTCGGCCGGGACAGCAGCTATGCCCGGGGCCACCGGGAGACCAGCACCACCGGCAAGATCGACCCGTCCTTCATCGATCTGAACGTGATGCGCGCCGACGTCGCCGCGAAGATGGCCGGCGGCGGAACCGCGTGGTCGTCCACGGTGGACAACACGACCTCCGGCCGGTTCACCGCCAGCGCCAACTGGGGTGTGTCGACGTTCTCCAGCCAGCGGTACGGCGCCGACTACCGCTACGCCGACCCGGTCGCGGCCAGCGATCCGGCCTGGTACAGGTTCAACGTGCCGGCGACCGGCTCCTACCGGGTCGAGGCGTGGTGGCCGACCAACAGCGGCTACAACAGCGCCACCCCGTACATCGTCGCCACCACCACCGGCAACCGGACGGTGTACGTGGACCAGCGCGCGACCGGCGGGCAGTGGCGCGTCCTCGGCACGTTCACCCTGCCGGCCGGCGACGCCAACCGGGTGGCGGTGAGCCGCTGGAGCAGCGCGGCGGGCCTGGTCATCGCCGACGCCGTACGCCTCACCCGGGTCTGATCTGTCCCGCCGCCCGGGACAGCCCGGGGGCGGTAGCGTGATCCACTCGGATTCCGCGAAATCGGCAGCAAGGACGCCCCGATTCCACGGATCCGAGTGGATCACGAGGGTGGCTTCGACCGCAGCAGCTACCTCACACGATGGAGATCGACCGCACCTGGGTGTTGCCCTTGGTGTCGACGTACACCTGGTAATCGCCGACGGTGTAAGTGCCGGCGGCGTTGTTGTTGATGGTGAACGTGCCCGTCACGGCCGACTCGCTGCCGTCGATACGGGTCTGCTTCACCGTGATGGTCAACTCGTTCGTGTTGCCCTTCAGCTTCTTCACCACCGCCGACGGCTTCGCATCGGTGACCGCATTGGCCACGGTCACGTAGACCGCGTCGGGTGAGGAGAACTCCGCGTTCTTCTGCCCGTCACCGAACTGGAAGAAGCCCCGCTGTTCGGTGGCCCCGCGCCCCGGGAACGGATCCGGGTTCGAGGCCAGGTACGTCGGGTTGACCTTGTACAGGTCCGTCTTGGAGTCCGCGAGCTTGGCCTGCACCCCGGTGTACGGGGCATCGGTGATCGCGAGGTTGACCGACAGGTAGATCGCGTTGGGGTTGTTGGCCGAGATGCGCGAGGAGAAGTACTTGTCCGCGCTCTGCCCCGCAGGCACGGCCAGCGGCACAACCTTGTCGCCGACGAGAATGTTGAACCGGAAGTCTCCGTAACCGCCGGCGACGAACTTCGCCCACGCCGCGTCCGACATGTGGCCGGGGCGCTCCACCTTGAACTCCAGACGCATCGGCGCCACGTACGTGCTGCTCTGGAACTCGGGGTCGGTCAGGGGCAGGTAGACCCCTCCCGGCTCGTGGCCCAGCGCGAAGGCCGCCGCCGTCGGGGCCGAGTTGCCGCGCCCGTTCCACATCGGGATGGTGAACGAGGTGGCGCCGAGCAGGGCCTGGTTGCCCAACTGGTTCGCGCCGACAGCGCCCGACGCGTCCTGGTAGGTGCCGATCGTGACGTCGAGCAGGTCCAGGTCCGCCCGGTCGGCGTTCAACCCCGGCATGTCCGCCCACATGAACTTGGCGCCAGCGGGCCCGGAGTACCGGGCCATCTCCAGCATGCCGTCGGCCATCATCTTGGTCATCTGCACCGCCGAGTCGACCTTCATCCGCTCGTTGGCCGTGTGCCACCAGCGCTCGTTACCCGGGATGACGGCGCCGAAGGCGGTCATCTTGTTGCGGAAGCTGCTGGCCAGAGTGCCGCCGGTCGTGCCCTGCGGATACACCACGTCCCGGAGGGCATAGGGATCCGGGAAGTCCTGCGGGCTGTTGTTGATCGTGGCCTGGTAGCTCTTGAACTGAAGAGCCGTCAGCGGGTTGTCGTGGGTGACGTACAACCCGGCGCCGATGGGCGACCCGAGGGTGCCGATGGTGAACCCCTTGCCCTCGAAGGCGGCAGTGACCGCCGCCGTCGCCTGGCCGGAGTCAGTCGCGGTGACGTGCATGCTGCGCACGTACAACGGCATGCTGAGGTTGCCGGTGGCCTCCGTGTAGAAGCTCGTCGGGGTCTCCGAGTTGATGTTTCCCATGAGGGCGAAGGTCAGGTTCGGCGTGCCGTTGCTCGGGTTGCGCAACAGGTTCGCCGGGATGCCCATGTACCTGCCGATATAGGCCTCGCCTTCGACCCCGTCGCGGAAGAACAGGTCGGCGATGCCGTCGGCTGCCTTCTTCACCTGCAGGTCGGCGGTCGTGCCTCCCAAGGCGCCAAGTCCCTGGGAGAGGAGGAACATGCCCCACACGACGGCGTTCTTGCCGTACTGCGGGGTCGGCATCTCCATCGCCACATCAGTGTTGATCTCCAGCGTGAGCGAGTCGCCGGTGATCGTGGTCTGCACCTTGGGCGTGGTCCGGGGAGCAGCCGGGAGCCAACCCTTCGTGGTCGCGGCAGCGGTGATCGCCGCCACGAACCTGTCGCGCTCGACGGAGCCCGCCCCCGCCACATCGAGGGTGAAAGTGGCCCGCGAGGCGATCTGGGTGGTGCTGCCGTAGGCGATGTCCTTGAGCGTCGGGTCGCCTTCGCGCCGGGTGACGCCTGCCGTCGCATCCGTCAGCCGGAAGGCCTTGGTGCTGTCCGCGGACAGGCTCATCGACACCGACGGGGTCACCGACCCGGAGTTGCCGACGATCACCGGGAACCGCGAGTCGGAGGTGTAGCCGGCGACCGGCGTCTCCTCCCGGTTGAGGTTCTTGTAGGCCCAGTTGTCGTAGAAGCTCGGGTTCGAGTTGTACGGGATGGACTGGAAGGTCGCGGTGTTCGCTGCCGTGGGCGTGCCGGGACCGCCGTCCTCGTAGATCCCCATGACGATGCGGATGCGTCGGTCCAGGGGCAGCCCCGCCTCGAGCAGCGCCTTGGCCGCGAGCAGCGTCGCCAGGGTCGGGCCGCTGTCGTCCTGGATGCCGGCCCCGTAGACCCAGCCGTCCTTGATGTAGGGCGAGTGGTAGGCACCAGGAGTGCCGAGGTTGCCGTCGGCGTCGCGCCAGCGCGCCAGCTGGGCGGGCGAAACGGAAGACGTCGGCGAGTCGAGGTGACTCAACGCCATGACCATCTCGGGGGCGTCCGGGTCACCGATCTCCGCGTAGACGTACTTGTCGGGCTGGCGCTGCACGACCACCGGGAAACCCAGGTCGGTGGCCAGCTTGACCACCCAGGCGAGCTTGGCGACCTTGCGGTCGTACTCGTTCTGGTTGGCTTCGGTGTTGCTGACCGGGAAGGGGTACGCCGTGGCGGCCGTGCCGCCGCGGGAGATGGAGTCGTAGCTTGACCCGTCCAGCATCGCCCCGACGAGAGTGAGCGGGTTGTAGGTGCCGTCTCCCGCCCGCGCGCTGCTGACGCGTCCCGCCAACGCCTCGACTTCGGCGTGGATCGCGTCGCGTTCGGCGTCGGTTACCGACAGGTCGTAGGTGACACCCGGCTGGAAGCGCTCCGCGCCGGAGCTGGTCGGGGACGCGTGGGCCGGGGGGGCGACGCTCGCCACGAGTGCCGTGGCGAGCAGGGCGGATAAGACAGGCGTTCGTCTATCCATCATGAGGGCGGCTCCAGGACAAGGGGGATGATCAGTAGCGACAGCACACACCGGCCGCGCCGCCAGCGGCCGTGGAGGTGCCATTTCTTGAGGATCATCTGAGAATCGGCCGGAGCCGTCAGCTCCGCCGCAGCGGGCTGAACGCGAGGGGCGTGACCAGATGGTCACGCCCCTCCCGTCGGTGGTGATACCGCTCAGGCGCGGGAGCAGTTGGCCCCGTTGAGCGAGAAGCTGGTCGGGGACGAGTACGACCCGCTCAGCGTGCCCTGGTAGCCGAAGCTGGCCGTGCCGCCGGGTGCGATCGACCCGTTGTGGCTGACGTTGCGGGCGGTGACAGTGGACCCGCTCTGGCTCACGGTGGCGTTCCAGGCGTTGGTGACCTGCTGCCCGCCGGGCAGGCTGTAGGTGAGCGTCCAGCCGTTCAGCGCACTGGATCCGGTGTTGGTGATCTGCACGTCGGCGGTGAAGCCGTTGTTCCACGAGTTGGCCGTGTACTTCACCGCGCAGCTCGCGCCACCGCTCGGCGGCGGCGTGGTGGGCGGCGGGTTGGTGGGGTTGCCGCCACCGTTGACGTTCGCCGAGAACGAGGTCACCGCGAGACCGACGCCGCCCTGCCACGGCTCGAAGCCGGCCTGGATGCTGGTCAGGTACCAGGAGTTGGTGATCGCGCCCCGGTTGCGGGTGTCGTTGATGAAGTCCAGCACGCTGAAGTTCAGGCTGGAGATCGGCGACGGCGCGACGTAGGAGATGACGTTGTTGGAGCCGTTGCTGCCCCGCCAGACCTCCCAGGTCCGGCCGGCCAGGTTGGCCGTGCCGACAACCGAGCCGATGGGCTGGATCGGGCCCTGACGATTGAGCCAGATCATGATCTCCATCTGGTTCACCCCGTCCCGCTTGGGCGACGGGTCCAGCCAGATGTCGTACGACGCGTTGTAGGTGGCGCCGCTGACGTACCGGTAGGCGATGCTGCTGGTGGCGCTGCTGATCTGGCTCACCTGGATCGGCAGGTTCGTGCCGGGGGAGCAGTTGGTGTAGTGGCAACCGAAGAAGATCGACGGGTACGCCGTGGGCGCCCCGTTGGTGGGACTGCTGCCGTTCAGCGTGGTGATCTCGAAGCCGTTGCTGGTGGCGTTGATGCACTGCTGGGCGGTGGTGCCCCAGCGGTTGTTCTGCACGACGTAGCGACCCTGGATCACTGTCGAGCCGTACTGTTCGCAGATCTGGGTGTCGGCGGAGGCGCTGCCGCTGACGGCGACGGCGACGAGTGAGCTGGCGACCAGCAGCCCGGCGGCGGCCAGGGCTCGAAGTTGACGTTTCATGACGCTCCTTGACTCGGCGCGTGCCGGGCGCCGGATGTGGTGGGGTGGTGCGGGAGCGCTCCCACGCTCAACGACACATTTACATGCCTGAAACTGAGGCGCAACCGCCCGCGTCAAACTGGTGAATTGTGAGGATTGCCATCGTGGCACCGAACGGGGGTCGACAGGCGGCCAGCTAAGCGGCGCGGACCGCCGACGAGCGGATCCGGCGGGCCGATCGGGCTCTGGTGTGCGCCGATCGCTCCGAGTAGCGTGTTGCCTCCGACGCGTGCCGCTCCCCCTCCGGAGGCGTACACCACCATGGGTGGCTCCCCCCTGCGCATTCTCATCGTTGGCGCGGGCATCGCCGGCCTGGCCGTGGCCCGGGCCCTGCGTCTGGCGGGCTTCCGGCCGGACGTCACCGACAAGCTGCCCCCGGGGGAGTCCACCGAGACCGGCCTGTACCTGCCCGGCAACGCCGCCCGCGCGCTGCGCCGGCTGGACCTGCACGATCCGGTCCGACCGCTCGGGCAGGTGATCCACCGGCAGCGCTTCTTCGACGCCGCCGGGCTGCCCCTCTGCGAGGTGGACCTCGACGCCCTCTGGGCCGACGTCGGCGAGTGCCGTGCGCTGCCCCGGGCGGACCTGCACCGGGTGCTGCTCAGCGGCGCCGGCGGCGCCGTCCGACACGGCGCCGAGGTCCGCACCCTCGATCTGCTCCCGCGCGCGGTAGGGGTCACCTTCACCGACGGCACCAGCACCGAGTACGACCTGGTCATCGGCGCCGACGGGCCGCGTTCCTCGGTTCGGGCACTGGCCGCGCTCGGCGGGCCGCCCCGCCCGGCCGGGCACGTCGTCTACCGGGCCGTCCTGCGTGACGGCCCGCCCGTCACCGACTGGACCGCCCTGCTCGGGCAGCGCTCCGGCCTGCTGCTGGTGCCGATCGGGGAGGGGCGGCTGCACTGCTACGCCGACGAGGCGGGCACCGAGCCGCCCGCCGACCCGTTGGCCCGGCTGCGCGAACTCTTCGCCGACTACCGGGGCCCCGTGCCCGAGGTGCTGGAGATGCTCGACCGGGTGCACGCCGGGATCACCGACGAGGTCGAGCTGGGCCGCTGGTACCGGGGGCGGGTCCTGCTGGTCGGTGACGCCGCGCACGCCACCGCGCCGACCCTGTCCCAGGGTGCCGCGATGGCCCTGGAGGACGCCGTGGTGCTGGCCGAGTCGCTGCGCGCCGCCGGCAGCGTCGAGGCGGCGCTGATGGCGTACGAGAGTCGTCGTCGCCCCCGTACGCGCTGGGTGGCCGACCGGACCCGCGACCGCAACCGGACCAGGGACGTGCCGCCGGCGCTGCGCGACCCGCTGCTGCGCGGACGTGGCGGACGGATCTTCGGGGAGCACTACCGGTTGCTCGTCGGCCCGCTGTAGGCCCGTAGTAGATCGTGTCACGCCACCCCACGCGGCGCTGCGACCTGCCGAGGACTATCCTCCCTACGGATGACGGCCCGCAGATAATCAGCGTGTGCCGAGCGGGACAACCGAGAACCGGAGGCCACTCGTGACCACCGTCGCACCCAAGCCGGTCGTGACCCGGCCCTGGCCGGTCCGGGAGCCGGTCAAGGGGTCGGCCATCGCGCGGCTGCTGCGTACCACGGACGCGAAGCAGATCGGGATCATGTACATGGTCACCGCGTTCGTGTTCTTCATGGTTGGCGGCCTGATGGCCCTGATCATGCGGGCTGAGCTGGCTCGCCCCGGGCTGCAGTTCCTGTCGCCGGAGCAGTACAACCAGCTCTTCACGATGCACGGCACGATCATGCTGCTGTTCTTCGCGACGCCTATCGTGTTCGCCTTCGCGAACTACATCGTGCCGATCCAGATCGGCGCACCTGACGTTTCCTTCCCCCGCCTGAACAGCTTCGCCTACTGGCTGTACCTGTTCGGCGGCACGATGGCGACCGCCGGCTTCCTCACCCCGGGCGGCGCCGCCGACTTCGGCTGGTTCGCGTACGCGCCGCTGAGCAGTGTCGAGCACTCGCCCGGCGTCGGCGCCAACATGTGGATCATGGGTCTGGCCATCTCCGGCCTGGGCACCATCCTCGGCGCAGTGAACATGATCACCACGGTGCTCACCCTGCGTGCGCCCGGCATGACGATGTTCCGGATGCCGATCTTCACGTGGAACATCCTGGTCACCAGCCTCCTGGTGATCCTGGTCTTCCCGCTGCTGGCCGCCGCGCTGTTCGCGCTCGCCGCGGACCGCATCCTCGGCGCCCATGTGTACGACCCGGCGACCGGTGGGCCAATGCTCTGGCAGCACCTGTTCTGGTTCTTCGGGCATCCCGAGGTCTACATCGTGGCGTTGCCGTTCTTCGGCATCATCAGCGAGATCATCCCGGTGTTCTCCCGCAAGCCGATCTTCGGCTACAAGGGTCTGGTCGCCGCGACGGTCGCGATCGCCGCGCTCTCGATGAGCGTCTGGGCGCACCACATGTTCGCCACCGGCCAGGTGCTGCTGCCGTTCTTCAGCTTCCTGAGCTACCTGATCGCGGTGCCGACCGGCATGAAGTTCTTCAACTGGATCGGCACCATGTGGCGGGGCCAGATCAGCTTCGAGACGCCCATGTTGTGGGCGGTCGGCTTCCTGGTCACCTTCCTCTTCGGTGGTCTCACCGGTGTGCTGCTGGCCAGCCCGCCGCTCGACTTCCACGTGTCGGACTCGTACTTCGTGGTGGCGCACTTCCACTACGTGCTCTTCGGCACCATCGTGTTCGCCGTCTTCGCCGGCATCTACTTCTGGTTCCCGAAGATGTTCGGCCGGATGCTCGACGAGCGCCTGGGCAAGGTGCACTTCTGGCTCACCATGATCGGCTTCCACACCACCTTCCTGGTGCAGCACTGGCTCGGCGCCGAGGGCATGCCCCGCCGGTACGCCGACTACCTGCCCGGTGACGGTTTCACCACGCTGAACACGATCTCCACGGTCGGCGCGTTCATCACCGGTATCTCCACGCTGCCGTTCATCTACAACTGCTGGAAGTCGTACAAGACCGGTCCGGTGGTCGAGGTGAACGACCCCTGGGGCCACGGCAACTCGCTGGAGTGGGCGACCAGCAGCCCGCCGCCGCTGCGCAACTTCGACCGGATGCCCCGCATCCGCTCCGAGCGGCCGGCGTTCGACGCGAAGTTCCCGGAGCTGGCCGCCGGCCAGAGCCTGGCCGGCCCGCCGGAGGGTGGCTCCAAGCCGCTCACCAGCGAGTCGGACGGCGGCGCTCGCTACAGCGAGGACACCGCCAGCAACATCGACAGGAACTGACGCTCCACCAGTTCGGCTGTACGACGGGCGCCGCCCCCGGGACCACCGGGAGCGGCGCCCGTCGCTGTGCCCGCCCACTGCATGTCGGCGCACTGCATGTCGGCGCACCGCATGTCCGGCGCACTGCATGTCGCGCGTGGCCCGACCGCTCGCCGCGTTGACCGCGAGGCGTCGATGGCAGAGCAACGTCCCCGGCCGGCGACTCAGAGCGCGCGGCGACCTGCGGGATCGGCGGTGCCCCCGCACATGCTTGCGACGGTGATGCCTGTGAGTCATTTTGATGACTCACAGGCATCATGCTCATCGGGGAACCTGGGCCGGGCAGGCGCGGGACCCGGCATGCGCGGGGCCGGGCAGGCGCGGGGTCGGGCGGGCACCGGCCCGGGCAGGCCGCGGGGTCGGGCGGGCACCGGGCCGGGCGGGCGCGGGGTCGGGCCGGCGGACACACGGGCCGGGCAGGTGCCCGGCCAGGTTGTCAGCGGGTGGCGGAGGCGAGGTCCGATTCGACGGGAAGCGCGGCGAGCGCGTCGTCGTTGCGGCGGCGGCGCAGCTCGATCGGCAGCACCACGAGGGTGATCAGTGCGCCGAGCGCCCCGGTCACCACGAAGCCCCAGAGCGGCGCGCTGCTGTCGATCACCGCGCCGGCGAGCGGTGCGCCGACCGCGATGCCGACGGTGACCGCCGAACCGTGCAGGCCCATCGCCTCGCCGCGTACCTCGGCCGGGGCGAGGCGGCTGACGGCGTCGGAGGAGGCCGCGATGGTGGGCGCGCACAGCGCGCCGGCCGGGATCAGCGCCAGGCAGAGCAGCCACCAGTGCGCGCCGCCCAACCCGACCGGGATGGTGCAGAGCGCGAGCGCTGCGGTGAGGGCCAGCGGAGAGAGCGAGCGGTGCACCGCCCCGTAGGCGAAGCCGCCGGCCAGGGAGGCGATCGCCCAGCCGGCCAGCACGACGCCGGTCCAGCCGACGTCGCCGCTCTCCCGCAGGACGGCTACCACCGCGACGTCGGTGCCGCCGAGCACCAGGGTGGCGGCGGTGCTGAGCGCCAGGACGGCGAGCAGGCGGGGCGTCAGCCACTCCCGGCGGGGCACGTGGCGACGTGGGCCGGTGGGTTCGGCGGCACCGCGGATCGGCGGGTTCACCAGCCACAGGGCGATCCCGGCGGCGACGATGCCGCCACCGACGAGGTACATGGTGGTCTGCGCCGAGATGGCCGTGACCAGCGCCACCGCCAGCGCCGGGCCGATCATGAAGGACAGCTCGACGGACATGGAGTCCAGGGCGTACGCCGGCCGTCGTTGATCTTCCGGAACCAGCGCGGCGATCGACTGGCGGACCACCGAGAAGATCGGCAGGGCCAGCGAACCCGCCACGAAGGCGGTCGGCAGCAGCAGCGCGTACGGCAACGACGGCGCGGTGGTCCAGAACACCGCCTCGGCGATGCCGGTGAGCACCAACACCGGACGCAGACCACGCCGGTCGACCAGACGGCCGAGCAGCGGCCCACCGATCGCCGCCCCCACGGTGATGGCGGCGCCCACCAGGCCGGCCGCGCCGTAGCCCCGGTCGAGGTCGAGCACGACGTGGAAGGTCAGCGTGACCCCGGTCGCCGTGAGCGGGATGCGAGCGAGGACGGCGATCAGCAGCAGCGACCGCAGGCCGGGCAGAGCGAGGGCTGTGCGGTAAGGCTTCATGTTCACGTTGGTCCGTACCTCCGGCGACATCCTCGACGGATGGGGGACCATTGGCCAACCAATTAGCGCCTCATGCGGCCCTGATCACAGGCTCGCCGTCCAGGATCACGCCGGCGCCGTCCATCGCCCGCAGCGCCACGTCGGTGGTCTCCGGAGCGACAGCGGCGGTCAGCTCCAGCAGGACGGTGGTGGCGAAGCCCTCGCGGGCGGCGTCGAGGGCGGTGGCGCGGACGCAGTGGTCGGTGGCGATGCCGACCACGTCGACCCGGTCCACGTCGTGCCGACGCAGCCAGTCGGCCAGGCACTCGCCGTCGTCGGCGTGCCCCTCGAACCCGGAGTACGCCGCCGCGTGCTCGCCCTTGTGGAAGATCGCCTCGACCCGACCGGTCTCCAGGTCCGGGTGGAACTCCGAGCCACTGGTGCCGACCACGCAGTGCCGGGGCCACGACTCGACGAAGTCCGGCGGATCGCCGAAGTGCGCGCCCGGGTCGATGTGATAGTCCTTCGTGGCGACCACGTGCGCCCATCGGTCCGGCTCGGTGGCGAGCAGCCGGGAGATCCCGGCGGCCACTCCGGCGCCGCCCGCGACGGCCAGCGAGCCGCCCTCACAGAAGTCGTTCTGCACGTCGACGATGATCAGCGCGTTGGCCATCGGGGGTCCCTTCGAGAACGGATCAGCGGGCTCAGCCGGCGGGTACGACGGTGACCGGCACCGCGGGGTCGCCGGCCGAGAGCTTCAGCCCCTCCCACGGGATGGAGATGAGGCACTCGCGCAGGTGCTCCCGGGACTCGTCGAGGGTGGGCAGACCCACGGGCTCGCCGTCGATCACGTACGAGCGCTGGAGCATCCGGTCGTTGGCCTGCCGGTCCGGCACGCCCTGCGGGACGATGATCTCCTCGGTGGCGGTGCCGGTCGGCTTGTGCCGGCGGACCGCGACCTTGCGCCCACCGATGGTCGCCTTGTGCTCGGAGCGCTTCACCACCGGGCGGCCCTCGACCTCGACCAGCTTGTAGACCAGCCCCGCCGTGGGCGCCCCGGAACCGGTGACCACTGCCGTCCCCGCGCCGTACATGTCGACCGGCTCGGCGGCCAGCGCCGCGATCGAGTACTCGTCCAGGTCACCCGAGACAATGATCTTCGTCTCGGTGGCGCCCAGCGAGTCCAGCAGTTCCCGGGACTGCTGCGCGATCACCGCGAGGTCACCCGAGTCGATCCGGATCGCCCGCAGCTCCGGCCCGGCGACCGCTATCGCGTTGCGGATGCCCTGGCTGATGTCGTACGTGTCGACCAGCAGCGTGGTGTCCCTGCCCAGCGTGGCCACCTGCGAGGCGAACGCGGCCCGCTCGTCGTCGTGCAGCAGGGTGAACGCGTGTGCCGCGGTGCCCGCCGTCGGGATGCCGTAGCGCTCGCCGGCGGCGAGGTTGGACGTGAACCGGAAACCGGCCAGGTATGCGGCCCGCGCCGCCGCCACCGCGGCCTCCTCGTGCGCCCGGCGCGATCCCATCTCGATCAGCGCCCGGCCCCGGGCAGCGGTGACCATCCGCGCCGCGGCGGCCGCCACTGCGCAGTCGTGGTTGAGCACGGAGAGCGCCACCGTCTCCAGCACCACGCACTCGGCGAAGCCGCCGGAGACGGTCAGGATGGGCGAGCCGGGGAAGAACAGCTCACCCTCGGCGTACCCGTCGATGTCGCCGGTGAAGCGGTAGTCGGTGAGCCAGGCCGCCGCCGCCTCGTCGACCACTCCGGTGCGGCGCAGGAAATCGACCTCCGCCGGGTCGAACCGGAAATCGCGGATCAGCTCGATCAGGCGCGCGGTGCCGGCGACGACGCCGTAACGCCGGCCGCTGGGCAGCCGACGGCTGAACACCTCGAAGACACAGCGGCGGTCGGCGGTGCCGTCCTTGAGTGCGGCGCTGACCATGGTCAGCTCGTAGTGGTCGGTCAGCAGCGCGGGGCCCAGGGTGCTCACCGCCCCAGCCTAAGGTTCAGCCCGCGCCGCCGCCTTCGTGGCCCGGGATCGACCGCAGCGCGGCCCACAGCTCGGACCGGCCGGTCACGCCGAGCTTGGTGTAGATCCGCTGCAGGTGGTTCTCCACGGTGCGGGCGGAAAGATAGAGCCGCTCGGCGATGGCCTTGCTGGTCGCACCGTGCGCGGCGAGGCGGGCCACCTGCCACTCGCGTTCGGTGAGCACCGGCGCCCCGGCCCGCAGCGCCGGCGTGCGGATCAGGTCGCACCGGCCGAGCAGCCCGGCCAGACGCTCGCGCGCCTCGCCGGCCGCCACCGACTGTTGCTGGCGTAGCCGCTGCAGCGCCTGGGCGGTGGCCTCGGCGGCGTACACCGTCAGCTCCAGCGCGGCGTAGTCGTCGGCGACCGCGAGCAGATCCGCGGCGGAGTCGGTCACCGCGGCCCGGGCGTGCCGGGCCAGCAGCGGCGGGAGCACCCCGTCCACCTGCTCGGACAGCTCGGCGAGGCGCTGCGCCACCGTGCGCCGCCCGCCGTCGGAACAGGTGGGCCCGACCGCCGCGCCGGCCTGGTCCAACCGGACCAGGTCGTGCAGAACGTGCACCTCGTGCCCGGCGAAACCGTCCGCCCGCAGCCGGTCGGCCAGGTCGTTGAGCTGCTTCACCGCGCCCGGCAGGTCACCCGACGCGGCGAGCACCGCGCCCCGGGCCTGCTCCAGCCACGGGTAGAGCACCGCCATGCCCGGCGCGTGGGTGCGGTCGGCCTCGGCCATCGCCTCGGCCGCCTGCGCCGCGTCGCCACGCAGCGCCGCCGCCTGGGCCCGCTCGGCCTGGGCCAGACCGGCGTAGACCCGGCTGGTCGCCAGCACCGCGCAGGCGCCCAACGACGTCCGCATCGCCGAGTCGCTCTGCCCGCGCAGCCGCGCGGCGTACGCCTGGAGGATGGCCAGGTATCCGGTGCCGAGTCGGAAGTCGCCGGCACCGGCCAGGTCGGCGAACTCGTCCGCCACGATCGCGTCGATCCCGACGAGGTCGCCGGTGAGCATGAGCCGGGTGCCGCGGGCCAGCTCGAGGGCCAGTTGCAGGTACGGCATGTCGGTGCGCCAGCTGGCCGCGGCGGAGTGCACCTGCGCGATGGCCGCACCGCTGCGCGTCAGCTGACCCTGGGCGGCCTGGACGTACGCGATCGTGCTGCGCGCCAGTTCACGGGCGGCGATGCTGGCCGCGGGCCGATCGAGCACCCGCTGACTGAGCCGTACGGCGGTGGTCGTGTCGAGCCGGTGCAGCCGCATGATCGCCTCGAAGGCGTGCACCCGGGCGCGGTCGGCCGAGTCGCCGAGCTGCTCGACCCGGCTCGCGATCTCCTCCACCGTGGACTCCCGACTGAGCCCCCAGTAGCTGACCATGCCGCGCACGGTCAGCCACCGGCAGAGCCGCCGCTCGTCCCCGGGCTCCAGGGTCACCGCGTCGAGAACGGTGATCGCCTCGTCCGGTCGGTCGGCGAACATCAGAATCGTGGCCAGCAGCTCCGCCGCGTCCGAGCCGCCGTCGGCGTTCAGCGCGGCCCGGGCCAGCCGGGTCGCCAGCGGTACGTCGTAGCGGGTGAACGCCTGCATCGCGGCGTCCACGAGCAGGGCGGCGTCCTGTGCGGTGCCCGAGTCGAGCCGCCAGACCGCCACCCGCAGCAGGTCGTCGCGGCGGCGCTTGCCGACCTGTTCCAGCAGCTCGGCAAGGTGCGCCTGGAGGCGTCGGGTGCGGCTGACCGGGCACCGGCGACGCATCACCTCGCCGTAGAGCGGGTGGGCCAGGCGTACGTTGGTCCGCCGGTCGTGCTGGATGACGGTGATCAGGCCGCGCTCCTCGGCGCACTCCACATCGGACTGCTCGGCGGCCTGGTTGAGCAGGTGCAGGCCGAGTGGCTCACCGAAGGCGACCAGCTCGACGACCGTACGAACGCCGTCGGTGAGCTGCCCGACGCGGGTGTCGATCAGGTCGGTGAGGCTGGGCGCCAGCTCCAGCCGCCCGGTCCACTTCCAGATCCCGTAGGTGCGCTTCAGCTCCTCGCTGCCGCTGGCGGCGTGCACCAGCTCGCGCAGCAGCAGCGGGTTGCCTGCCGACAGCCGGCCGAGCCGGTCGGCGGAACCGGCGTCGACCGGGCCGCCCAGGATCGCCGCCAGCAGGCCGGCGGTCTCCGACGGTGGCATGGGGGTCAGCTCGACGTGCTCGACCAGGTCGTCGGTCCAGAGTGCCCGGATCGGCAGGGGGATCTGTTCGCCGTCGCGCAGGGTGCCCACGACTGTGGCGTTGTCGGCGCGGGCGACCAGATGCACCAGCGCCGCGGAGGGTGGGTCGAGCAGGTGCGCGTCGTCGATGGCGAGCACGATCCGGCGGCCGGCGGCCTGCTGTTGCAGAACGCCGAGCGCCCAGCGGAGTATGCCGGCGGGGGAGAGGCCCTGGGGCTGCTCCGCCGGGAGGACCTGCACCAGCCCACCGAACGGCAGCGCGGCAGTCGTGGCGCTGGCCGCGATCGACCAGATCGCGTACCTGTCGGTGGGCAGGGTGTTGACCCCCTCGCGCAGCAGCCGGCTCTTGCCGATGCCAGCGCTGCCGCTGAAGAAGAGCCCTCGGCCGGCCTCGCCGGTCACCGCCGCCAGCAGGCGGTTGAGCTCGTCGGTCCGGCCGACGAACTGCCATCGACTCATCCGGGCAGCATATCCATCGAATTCCGTCCGCGCCCGCATCGTCACGCACCGAAGTTGAGTAGTGGCACAATTACCGGTGAGTATCCGATGTGTTCCGCCTGGTCGGCCGGCCGAACGTACTCTTCCGGCATCCGGGTAGTGTCACCGGAATTTCCACGCGACCGGCGTGCCGGTCGCCTGCCCCGGGAGGCCACCCGATGCAGCAGGGCCCTCTCCCCTCGCTCGACTCGGCCGGCGACATGGCCAGCTCAGCCGACCCGCCGAGCTGCGCCCCGCTGCCCACCGATCTCGGCGTGCCGGGTGCCCGCGCGGACGAGCCGCTCGGCGTGGTCGCCGTCGGCCCGGCCGGCGCGGACCGGCGCGCGGTCCTCGCCAGCCTCGTCGGGCTCGACCCGGTGATGCTCACCGTGCCGGCGGGCAGTTGGCTGCTGGTCCGGCACGCCCAGGTGCCCACGCGGGCGGCCTTCGTCCCCGGCTACCGCCAGCCGCACTCGTACGGCGCGGACCGGGACGCCGCCGGCCCGGCGTTGGCCCGGCCACCGCGGCGGGTCGAGCTGAGCGTGCCCGAACCCCTGCTGCGCCACTTCACCCTGATCGACACACCGGACACGGGCGCGCTCGGCGTGGCCGGCGTCAGGGTGCTGCGCGAGGCGGTCGGCCGGGCCGGCGCGCTGCTCTTCGTGATCGCGGCCGACCAGGCGTTCACGGCCCAGGAGCTGAATCTGCTCGCCGAGGTGGCGGCCGCTGCAGTGGAGGTCGTCTTCGCGGTGACGCCGGGTGCGGCGGGTTGGGCGCCACCGGCCGACGGCGGGGCGCTGACGGAGGACGCGGGGGCGTCCGTCTCGCCGGCCGACGGCCGGCCGGGGGAGGTGGACCCGGTGGCGGTGATCGTCGAGGCACACCGGGCGGCGCTGCTGGCCGCGGTCCCCTCGCTGGCGGGCTCGCGGTGGTTCCCGGTCGACGGCGCCGATTCCGCAGCCGACCTGCGCCGGGCGCTGGTGGGCTGGTCGGCGAACGAGGGGTTGCAGCGGGCCAGCGCCGATCCGCCGGTGCTGCCGGGGCAGCACGACCGGGTGGCGGTGTCCGCCGAGCCGGGGGACTGGTCCGAGCGGCTCGACCGGCAGATCCGCTCCTGCTCCCAGCGGATCCGCCAGCACCTGGCGCTGGAGTTGGCGAACATCCACCTCCGGGCCGTCCAGGAGATCGTCTTCGGGGTCGGCTGCGCCGGCCTACCGGACCTGCTCGACCGGGAGATGGCGGCGCTGTCGCTGCTGGCCACCGCCCAGTGCGACCACGCGGTGCGGGGCATCGTGGCCGACACCGCCGCCCAGGTGCTCGGCGGGACACCGGCGGAGGGCGTCCGCCGCCGGATCGCCACCGCCGTCCAGTACGGCCTGGCGGATCACCGCGCCGGGCGCGACCTGGACCGGGTGCTGCTGATCACGAGTACGGCGGGTGTGGCCGGACTGACCGGCACGGAGGCGATCGACGCGCTCGCCGGCTACCCGACGGTGACCCGTGACGAGGTGCTTCCGCCGGTCGCGGTGGCGCTCTCCGGCGGGTGCTGGCAGCAGTGGCGTACCCCGGGCAACGATGACCACAGCGCCGCGCGGGCCTGGTCCCAGCGGGCGTTGCGGGAGGTCGAGTTGGAGCTTTCCCGGGAGATCTCCCGACGGTTCGAGGTGATCCGTCTCTCGCTGGGCGTGGTGCTCTCCGATGCGGTCGACCACGGCATCCTGCTCGCCTGACGGCGTGGCCATCTCCCGGCTCGGGCTCGCACCGCGCCTCGCGTCCGACGGGGTGCGGGCCGACTTCGGGGTGGCCACGGCGGGTGATCCTGGTTCGCCCGGCGTTCCGGTTCCTCGGTTCCGGGAAACCGGTGGCACGATGGGGGGCATGGCGGCTCCACAGGTTGCACCGGTCGAGACGCCGGCCACTGACGAGGTGCCGGCGCCCGACCGGCAATGGGTGACGATCGTGTGGGACGACCCGGTCAACCTGATGACGTACGTGACCTGGGTCTTCCAGAAGCTGTTCGGCTACAGCCGGGAGAGGGCGGAGCAGCTCATGCTGGACGTGCACCACAAGGGCCGCGCCGTGGTCTCCACGGGGGCCCGGGAGCGGATGGAGCACGACGCGTCGCAGTTGCACGCGTACGGGCTGTGGGCGACGGTGGACCGCTCGTGAGCGCGTCGAGTGTGCCGGGCCGGCGATCCGCACGGTCGCGAACGGAGCTGGCGGCGTGAGCATGTTCCGGCGCCAGGCCGGCCGCTATGTCGCCACCTTCGCCGTGGACGAGGTGCGGGTGCTGCGCAAGGTCGCCTCCGAGGTGGTCGGCCTGCTCACCGACGGCTTCGACCACACGGACCCGGTCGTGGGCCGGCTGTTTCCGGCCGTCTACCCGGAGGATGCGAGCGGCACCGCCGAGTTCCGCCGCTACACCGAGGGTGATCTGAAGACTGCCAAGATCGACCAGGCGGGGGCCATCCTGGCCGCGCTGCCCGACGAGGCCGGCGGCGAGGTGCGGTTGGACGCCGAGGCCGCCGAGGCGTGGCTGCGGGCGCTCAACGACGCGCGGCTGGCGATGGGCGTTCGGCTGGAGATCAAGGACGGCACGGATCTGGGTGAGGAGCTGGACGACGCGGTGACCGAGGATCCCGGTTCCAGCCGGGTGTTCCAGCTGTCGGTCTACGCGTATCTCGGGTATCTACAGGAGTCGCTGCTAAACGCCTTGATCGACTAGGCGTGACCGGCACCACTTCAGGGCCCGCCCACTAGGCGTTAGGCTGGTGCACGTGCTGAGCATCGACCGGTCGATCATTGACGCGATCGTCGCCCACGCGCGCCGGGACCACCCCGACGAGGCGTGCGGCGTCGTCGCCGGTGCCGTCGGCAGCGACACCCCGACCCGGCACATCCCGATGGACAATGCCGCCCGGTCGATGACCTTCTACGAGTTCGACTCGATGGAGCATCTGCGGGTGTGGCGGGAGATGGACGACCGGGACGAGGAGCCCGTGGTCATCTACCACTCGCACACCGCCACCGAGGCGTACCCGTCCCGGACGGATGTGTCCTTCGCCGGCGAGCCGGGCGCGCACTACCTGCTCGTCTCGACCCGTGAGCCCGACTCGGAGGAGATCCGGTCGTTCCGGATCGTCGACGGCGTGGTGACCGAGGAGCCGGTCCAGATCGTGGAGGCCGGAATCGACCCGCACGCCGTGCAGTCCTACATGTTCGGGCAGAGCCCGGCGACGGTCGACTACGAGTGTTCCGGCCGCTGACCCGTCAGCGTTCGCACCCGTTCTCCGTCCCGTCACCGTTGGCACACCCGTTTGAGGAGCACGACATCATGGCCATCGAGGTTCGCATCCCCACCATCCTGCGCAGCTACACCGGCGGCGCCAAGGTCGTCGAGGGCGCCGGCGACACGCTGGCGGACCTGCTCACCGACCTGGACTCCCGGCACGCCGGGCTGCGTGGCCGCCTGGTCACCGAGGCCGGCGCGCTACACCGTTTCGTGAACGTCTACGTCAACGACGAGGACGTCCGCTTCCTCGGCGCGCTCGACGCGAAGCTCTCCGACGGTGACAGCGTCACCATCCTGCCGGCCGTGGCCGGCGGCGCGTTCGGTTTCGCTGCGGCAGCGGCGATCAGCTCGCACAGCGCTGCGGCAGCGGCGATCAGCTCGCACAGCGCCGCGACCGCCGTCGCCGCGCGCTGAGGGCGGCCGCCATGGCGCGGTACGACAGCCTCCTCGACGCCTGTGGTGGCACGCCGCTCGTCGGTCTGCCCCGGCTCTCGCCGACGGTGCCCGACGGCGCACCGCCGGTGCGGCTCTGGGCGAAGCTGGAGGACCGGAACCCGACGGGCAGCATCAAGGACCGCGCGGCGCTGTTCATGGTCCGCGCGGCGGAGGAGGCCGGCCGGCTCCGGGCGGGTGACACCATCCTGGAGCCGACCAGCGGCAACACCGGCATCTCGTTGGCAATGGTGGCCAAGCTGCGCGGGTACCGGCTGGTCTGCGTGATGCCCGAGAACGTCTCCACCGAGCGGGTCCAGCTGCTCCGGATGTACGGGGCGAAGATCATCTTCTCGGCGGCGGCGGGCGGCTCCAACCAGGCCGTCGCGACGGCCAAGCAGATCGCCGCCGAGCACCCGGACTGGGTGATGCTCTACCAGTACGGCAACGAGGCCAACGCGCGGGCGCACTACGAGACGACAGGTCCGGAACTGCTGCACGACCTGCCCACCATCACGCACTTCGTGGCCGGGTTGGGCACCACCGGCACCCTGATGGGCACCGGGCGCTACCTGCGCGAGAAGGTCGAGGGCATCCAGGTCGTGGCGGCCGAGCCGCGCTACGGCGAGCTGGTCTACGGCCTGCGCAACATCGACGAGGGGTACGTGCCGGAGCTGTACGACGCTTCGGTGCTGTCCCGGCGCTTCTCGGTCGGCACCCGGGACGCGGTGCTGCGTACCCGTCAGCTCGTCGAGGTGGAGGGCATCTTCGCCGGCTTCTCCACGGGGGCGATCCTGCACGCCGCGCTCGCGGTGGCGCACGAGGCGGTCCGCGACGGCCGGCGTGCCGATGTGGCGTTCGTGGTCTGCGACGGCGGCTGGAAGTATCTGTCCACCGGCGCGTACGGCGGCACCCTCGCGGATGCCGAGGACGCGCTGGAGGGTCAGCTCTGGGCCTGATCGCAGGGGTCTTGCGCGAACGGGCCGCCGGCGTACGCGTCGATGGCCCGTTTGTCGCACCTGGGCTGTGAGCGGGTGTCACGTTCGTGACAACTTCCAACGGATGATTCTTGTCCTCGGGCACCCCAGCGTAGGCTGCGCAGCGTGGCGTACGCGTCGGTAGAGATCATTGCCGGGACGACCGCCGGCATGGCTGCTACTGACAGTGACAGCGAGACGACCCGATGCGACTGACTGTCCTGGGGTGTGCCGGTAGCTTCCCCGGCCCCGAGTCGCCGTGCTCCGCCTATCTCGTCGAGGCGGACGGCTTCCGCCTCCTGGTCGACTTCGGCTCGGGGTCGCTGTCCAGCCTCCAACGCTACGTGGGGCTGCACGCCCCCGACGCGATCCTGCTGACCCACCTGCACTGTGACCACATCCTCGACGCCGCGTCGTACGTGGTGGTCCGCCGGTACGCCCCGGACGGCCCCTACCCGCCGTTGCCGGTGTACGCGCCCTCCGGCGCACCGGACCGGCTCAGCGCCGCCTACGGCGACGACGGCACGGTGGAGGACGTCTACCAGTTCTACGCGTTGCAGCCGGGCACGTTCCCGATCGGGCCGTTCACCGTCACCGTCGACCGGGTCAACCATCCCGTCGAGACGTACGGCGTGCGGTTGGAGCACGGCGGTCGGTCGCTGTGCTACTCGTCGGACACCGCGCCCTGCGACGCGTTGCTGCGCCTGGCCCAGAACGCCGACGTGTTCCTGTGCGAGGCCAGCTACCTCGACGGCGTGGACAATCCTCCGGACCTGCACCTGACCGGCCGGGAGGCGGGCGAGACGGCGACCAAGGCGGTGGTGGGGCGGCTGCTGCTCACTCACCTGGTCGCGGCGTGGGGCAGCGAGGCGCACACGTTGGAGTCGGCTGCCGCCGCGTACACCGGCCCACTCGAGGTGGTCCGGGCCGGCGCCAGCTACGACATCTGACCGCCTCGCGGCGGTGTTGTGCCGTACTGTTCGCCGGCCGGTCAGCGGCTGGTCGCCTGGGGCACCCGTGGCACCAGCACGGTGTGGGCATGCGGATCGCCATCGTGACCGAGTCGTTCCCGCCGGACGTGAACGGCGTCGCGCACTCCGTGGTGCGCACGGCGGAGCACCTGCTGGCCCGGGGCCACGAACCGGTGGTCATCGCACCCGCACCGCCCGGGGCGGCAGGGCGGGACATCGAGGGGTTGCCGTACCCGGTGGTGCGCATCCCGAGCGTGCCGTTGCCCCGTTACCAGGGTTTCCGGCTGGGCGTGCCGACCACCACCCGGCTGGCGGGGGCGTTGCTGTCGGCCGCGCCCGACGTGGTGCACCTGGCCAGTCCGTTCATCCTCGGCGCCCGCGCGGCAACCCTCGCCAGCCGGTACGGGCTGCCCATGGTGGCGGTGTACCAGACCGACGTGGCGGCCTACGCCAGGGCGTACCGGGTGAGCTGGGGTGAGGCCGCCGCGTGGCGACGACTTCGGGAGATCCACAATCTGGCGCAGCGGACCCTCGCGCCGTCGACCCGGGCGGCCGCCGACCTGATCGCCAACGGGGTGCAGCGGATCTGGCTGTGGGGCCGGGGCGTGGACGCCGTCCGGTTCGATCCGGCCAAGCGGTGCGACGACCTGCGGCGTCGGCTGGCCCCCGGCGGGGAGCTGCTGGTCGGCTACGTCGGCCGGCTGGCCCCGGAGAAGCGGGTGGAGCTGCTCGCGGCGACGTCCCGGCTGCCGGGCGTGCGGGTCGTGGTGGCCGGCGACGGCCCCGCCCGCCGCCAGCTGACCCGGGCGCTGCCGGGGGTGGACTTCCTGGGGGTGCAGCACGGCGAGGACCTGGCCCGGCTCTACGCCAGCCTGGACGTGTTCGTGCACACCGGGCCGCACGAGACCTTCGGCCAGACCCTCCAGGAGGCGCTGGCCTCCGGGGTGCCGGTGGTCGCGCCGGCCAGTGGCGGGCCGGTCGATCTGGTCGACTCGGGAACGACCGGGCTGCTGGTCCCGCCGGCCGACGGCGACGCCCTCGCCGCCGCGGTAGCCGAGCTCACCGGGGACGCCGACCGGCGGCGGGCGTACGGGGTGGCCGCCCGGGCCGCGGTCCGCCGACGCAGTTGGGCGGCCGTCGGCGACGAGCTGGTCGGCCACTACCGGGCGGTACGCGCCCAGGGTGCCACCGTGGGCCTGCCGGCCGCGTCGTGACGGGGACGGCCGGCGGGCTGCGGATCGTCCGGCTCGCGAACTTCGTGACCGCGCGCTCCGGTGGCCTGCGCACCGCGCTGCGCCACCTCGGCGAGGGCTACCGCGCGGCGGGGCACGATCCGGTGCTGGTGGTGCCCGGTCGACGCGACGCACACGAGTGGCACCCGTGGGGTCGGGTGGTGACCCTGCCCGGCGTGGAGCTGCCCGGCACCGGCGGCTACCGGCTGCTGGTTGGTCGGCGTCGGCTGGCCCGGGTGCTCGCCGAGCTGGCGCCGGACCGGCTGGAGGTGTCCGACAGGTCGTCGCTGCGCTGGACGGGGAACTGGGCGAAGGCGCACGGGGTGCCGTCGGTGATGGTCTCGCACGAGTCGCTGACCGGGCTGCTCGGCCAGTGGGGTGTGCCGGACGTGCTGCGGCGGCCGGTCGCGGACCGGCTCAACCGGGCCACCAGCCGGGCGTACGACCGGATCGTGTGCACGACCCGGTGGGCGGCCGAGGAGTTCGACCGCATCGGCGCCGACAACGTGGATCTCGTGTCGCTCGGGGTGGACCTGGACACCTTCCACCCCGACCGGGTCGACCCGGCGATGCGGGAGCGCTACGCCGACCCGACCGAACTGCTGCTCGTACACTGCGCCAGGTTGTCTCCGGAGAAGCGGCCGGAGCTGGCGGTCGAAGCCCTCGCCGAGCTGCGCCGCTCGGGCGTGCCGGCGGTGCTGGTGCTGGCCGGGGACGGGCCGTTGCGGGCGTCGCTGGCCCGCCGGGCCGCCGGCCTGCCAGTCACGTTCACCGGTCACCTGCCCGACCGGGCGGCGGTGGCCGCGCTGCTCGCCAGCGCGGACGTGGTGCTCGCGCCCGGCCCGGTGGAGACCTTCGGCCTCGCCGGGCTGGAGGCGTTGGCCTGCGGCACCCCGGTGGTGGTGAACGCCGCGAGCGCGTTGCCCGAGGTGGTCGGCTCGGCCGGGATCGCCGCGTACGGCTCCGGGGCGTCGATGGCCGAGGCCGTGACCCGCCTCGTGGCCCGGCCGGAGGCCGCGCGGCGGCGGGCCGCCCGGGCCCGGGCACAGGAGTTCGGCTGGCCGGCGGCGGTCGCCGGATTCCTGCGGGTGCACGACGCGGACACTGCTCGGGACACCCAGGGCGAAGCGGATCGCCGCACCGCATAGGGTGCAGGGCATGGCGCGACCTGACGGGCGAGGGCCCTCTCAACTCCGACCGGTGACCCTGACCCGGGGCTGGAGCACCCATCCGGAGGGCTCGGTGCTCGTCGAGTTCGGCGGCACCCGGGTGCTCTGCGCGGCGAGCGTCACCGAGGGCGTGCCCCGCTGGCGCAAGGGCTCCGGGCTCGGCTGGGTGACCGCCGAGTACGCGATGCTGCCCCGGGCCACCAACACCCGCTCGGACCGGGAGAGCATCAAGGGGCGGGTCGGTGGGCGTACCCACGAGATCTCCCGGCTGATCGGCCGCAGCCTGCGGGCCAGCATCGACCTCAAGGCGCTCGGCGAGAACTCGGTAGTGCTCGACTGCGACGTGCTCCAGGCCGACGGTGGCACGCGCACGGCCGCGATCACCGGCGCGTACGTGGCGCTGCACGACGCGGTGGGCTGGCTGGCCGCCCGCAAGGCCCTCGCTGGCAAGCCGGAGAAGGTGATGCACCGTTCGGTGGCGGCGGTCAGCGTGGGGATCATCGCGGGGGAGGCCCGGCTCGACCTCTGCTACGAGGAGGACGTGGCCGCCGAGGTGGACATGAACGTGGTGTGCACCGGCGCGGGCGACTTCGTCGAGGTGCAGGGCACCGGTGAGGCGGGCGTGTTCGCCCGCGACCAGCTCGACAGCCTGCTCGACCTGGCCGTGGCCGGGTGCGCGGATCTGGCCGAAGCCCAGCGGAAGGCACTCGCATGAACAAGGTCCTGCTCGCCACCCGTAACCGTAAGAAGCTGGTGGAGCTTCAGCGGATCCTGGACGGCGCGCTCGGCGCGCACCGGATCGCCCTGCTCGGGCTGGACGACGTCGAGCAGTACGCGGAGCTGCCGGAGACCGGCCTGACCTTCGGCGAGAACGCGCTGATCAAGGCGCGGGAGGGCTGCCGGCAGAGCGGGCTGCCGACCATCGCCGACGACTCCGGGCTCGCAGTCGACGCGCTCAACGGCATGCCGGGGGTGTTCAGCGCCCGCTGGTCCGGCCAGCACGGCGACGACCGGGCCAACCTTCAGCTGGTGCTGGACCAGATCGCCGACGTGCCGGACGAGCACCGGGCCGCGTCCTTCGTCTGCACTGTGGCGCTGGTGCTGCCCGGCGGCAAGGAGCACCTGGTCGACGGCCGGCAGTCCGGCCGGGTGCTGCGCGCGCCGCGCGGCGACGGCGGCTTCGGCTACGACCCGATCTTCCTGGGCGACGGACAGGACCGGACCAACGCGGAGCTGACCCCGGCGGAGAAGGACGCCATCAGTCACCGGGGCAAGGCGCTGCGCGAGCTGGCCAAGCTCGTCGCGAAGGTGCTGCCGCCCGCCGCCTGACGATCGTTGAGGTGCTGCCGCCCGCCGCCTGACCCGCGGCGGGCGACAGCGACCCGCGGAGGTCAGCCCAGCGGGCCGACCTCCCGTTCGATGGCGGCGCGCAGCTCCGGCCCGGCCAGCACCGCGCGGGCGGCCTCCAGCACCGGGGCGAGGAACACGTCCGGGCCGGGTTCACCGGCGGCCGTGCCCAGGGCGGCGACGGCGGCCCGGCCGGCCGGCGACGGCACCAGCGGTGCGCGCAGTTGCAGGCCGCGTACGCCGGCCAGCAGCTCGACGGCGAGCAGGCTGGTCAGGTTGTCCAGCACCGTGCGGAGCTTCTTGGCCGCCGCCCAGCCCATCGAGACGTGGTCCTCCTGCATGCCGCTGGTGGGCAGCGAGTCCACCGAGGCGGGGGCGGCGAGCCGGCGGTTCTCCGCGACGATCCCGGCCGCCGTGTACTGGGCGATCATCAGGCCGGAGTTGACCCCGGCGTCGGGGGAGAGGAACGCGGGCAGTTCCCGGTTGCGGGCCACGTCCAGCAGGCGGTCCACCCGCCGCTCGGCGATCGCGCCCACCTCGGCGGCGGCGATGGCGAGGAAGTCGGCGGCGAAGCCCAGCGGCGCGCCGTGGAAGTTTCCGGTGGACTCGACCCGGCCGTCGGGCAGCACCACCGGGTTGTCCACGACCGACACGAGCTCCCGTGCCGCGACCGTGCGGACGAAGTCCAGGGTGTCCCGGGCCGCGCCGGCCACCTGTGGCGCACAGCGCATCGAGTACGCGTCCTGCACGGCGTGCGCCAGGTCGTCGCGGTGCGAGTCCATGACCCGGGAGTCCTGCAACAGCCGGTGGATGTTCGCCGCCGACGCCGCCTGGCCGGGGTGCGGACGGATGGCGTGCAGCTCGGGCAGGAACGGCCGCTCCGAGCCGAGCATCGCCTCGATGGCCAGCGCGGCGGTCACGTCCGCCATGGCGAACAGGTGCGCCGCGTCGTGGATGGCCAGCAACAGCATGCCGAGCATGCCGTCGGTGCCGTTGATCAGCGCCAGCCCCTCCTTGGCGGCCAGGTCGATCGGCTTGAGCCCGGCGGCGGTCAGCGCGTCGGCGGCATCGCGCCGCTCGCCGTCCGGGCCGAGCACCCAGCCCTCACCGAGCAGCGCGAGCGCGCAGTGCGCCAGCGGCGCCAGGTCGCCGGACGCGCCCAGCGAACCGTGCTCCGGCACCCACGGGGTGATGTCGTGGTTGAGCAGGTCGACGAGCGCCTCGGCGACCAGCGGGCGGACCCCGGAGCGGCCCAGGGCGAGCGAGCGGACCCGCAGCAGCATCATGGCCCGGACCACCTCGCGCGGCATCGGGGCGCCCACCCCGGCGGCGTGCGAGCGGATCAGCGCGTGTTGCAGTTCGGCCCGTCGCTCCGGCGCGACGAACGTGTTCGCGAGCGCGCCGAACCCGGTCGACACGCCGTACACGGGCCGCCCGGCGGCCTCGATCCCGTCCACGATCGCGCGGCTGGTCGCCATCGCGTCCCGGGTGGCCGGGTCGAGGGACACCGTGGCGGTGCCGCGCGCGACCGCGAGGACGTCGTCGGCGGTGATACCGGTGGGTTGAATGATCACGGTCGTCACTGGGGAACTCCGTTGCGTATTACCTGGTGGATCAGGGGGACACCGGGCCGGTAGGCCAGGTGCAGGTAGGACGGCGCGTCCAGGACGACCAGGTCGGCCCGCGCGCCGGGGATGAGCACGCCGACGTCGTCGCGGCGCAGGGCCCGTGCGCCGCCGGCGGTCGCCGCCCACAGCGCCTCCGCCGGGGTCATCCGCATCTCCCGGACGGCGAGGGCGATGCAGAACGGCATCGACGAGGTGTACGACGAGCCCGGGTTGCAGTCCGTCGCCAGGGCCACGGTGACTCCGGCGTCGAGCAGCCGGCGCGCGTCCGGGTAGGGCGAGCGGGTGGAGAACTCGGCGCCGGGCAGCAGGGTGGCGACCGTGCGGGTGCCCGACCCGTCGCTGTGGGCCGTGCCGGCCAGCGCGTCGATGTCGGCGTCCGACAGGTGGGTGCAGTGGTCCACGCTTGCCGCGTCCAGCTCCACCCCGAGCCGCACGCCCGGGCCGGGGCCGAGCTGGTTGGCGTGCAGCCGTACGCCCAGCCCGGCGGCCTGCCCGCAGGCGAGGATGGCGCGGGCGTGGTCCACGTCGAAGGCGCCCCGCTCACAGAACACGTCGATCCACTTGGCGTGCGGCGCGGCGGCGGCAAGCATCGGTCCGCAGACGAGTCCGACGTAGTCGTCGGGGCGGTCGGCGTACTCGGGGGGCACCACGTGGGCGCCGAGGAAGGTGGTCTCGCTGCTGCTCTCGGCGGCGATCCGCAGTGAGCGGGCCTCGTCGGCGACGCTCAGGCCGTACCCACTCTTGATCTCGATGGTCGTGGTGCCCTGGCGCAGCGCCTCCCCGCGCAGCCGGCGCACGGTGGCCCGCAGCTCGTCGTCGGTGGCGGCCCGGGTCGCGCCGACAGTGGTGCGGATGCCACCGCCGGTGTAGCGCTCGCCGGCCATCCGGGCGGCGAACTCGGCGGCCCGGTCCCCGGCGAAGACCAGGTGCGCGTGGCTGTCCACGAAGCCGGGCAGCACGGCGGCGCCACCGGCGTCGATCCGCCGGTCGGCGGCCGGCGCGTACGCGGCCGGCCCGACCCAGGCCACCCGGCCCTCCTCGATCAGCACGGCCGCCTTGCGGCGGATGCCCAGCGGGCCCTCGCCGACGCCGTTGGTGACCAGCTCCCCGATGTTGTCGACCAGCAGACTGCTCATGAGGGGATCACCGCCTCGATGGCCGCCGACAACTCGGCAGGCACGTCGACGCTCAGGTGCCGGCCCTCGGCCACCACCACGCGGCCGTCCACCACCACCTGGTCGACGTCGGCCGCTCCGGCGGCGAAGAACGTCCCCACCGGCGGCACACCGGCGGTGCGGGCGCTGTCCAGTCGTACCGTGACCAGGTCGGCGCGGACGCCCACGGCGATCCGCCCGGCGTCGGCCCAGCCCAGCGCCGCGTGCCCGGCGGCGGTCGCCATGGTCAGCAGGCCCGCCGGCGTGAAGTGGCCACGGCGGCGGGTGCGCAGCCGCTCGTCCAGCTCCACCGCCCGGCCCTCCTCGAACAGGTCGATCACGGCGTGGCTGTCGCTGCCCAGGCTCAGCCGGATCCCCGCGTCGGCCATCCGCCGGGCGGGGCCGATGCCGTCGGCGAGGTCGCGTTCGGTGGTCGGGCAGAGGCACACCCCGGTCCGGCTGTCGCCGAGCAGCGTCAGGTCGCCGCTTGTCGGGTGGGTGGCGTGCACGGCTGTGGTGTCCGGCCCGAGCACCCCGTGCTCGGCGAGCAGCGCGGTGGGCGTACGCCCGTGCACGGCCCGGCACTCGTCGTTCTCGGCGGGCTGCTCGGAGAGGTGTACGTGCAGCGGCGCGCTTCGCTCCCGGGCCCACTCGGCGACCGTGCGCAACTGCTCGGCGGGGACCGCCCGCACCGAGTGCACGGCCGCGCCCACCCGGACGTGCGGGTCCGCCGGTGCGAACGCCGACACGCGCTGCGCCCAGCGGGCCGCGTCGCCGTCGCCGAAGCGCCGCTGCGGCCCGGCGAGCGGCCGGCCGTCCACTCCGGCGCTCAGGTAGCAGGCGTCCAGCAGGGTGAGCCGGATGCCGGCGTGCGCGGCGGCCTCGACCAGCGCCGCCCCCATCGCGTTCGGGTCGTCGTACGCGCCGCCGTCGGGTCGGTGGTGCAGGTAGTGGAACTCGCCGACGCAGGTGACCCCCGCGAGGGCCATCTCGGCGTACACGGCGCGGGCCAGCGCCAGGTAGGTGTCCGGGTCCAGCCGGTCCGCCACCGCGTACATCCGGTCCCGCCAGCTGAAGAAGTCGCCCCGGCCGCCGTGGGTACGCCCGCGCAGCGCCCGGTGGAAGGCGTGCGAGTGCACATTCGCGAGGCCGGGCAGGGTCAGGCCGGGCAGCGGCACGGCGTCGGCGTACACGTCCACACCTGCGCTCGGCCGGCCGGGCGCGGCCAACGCGGTCACCGCGGTGATCACCCCGGCGTCGGTCTCGATGAGCACGTCGGGCGTGGGCTGGGCGAGATCGGGCAGCCAGGCGTACTCGGCGAGCCAGCGCGTCGGGGTCACCGGCATGTCAGCTCCTTGAGCACGCGGGCCAGTGCGCGCACCCCGGCGGCGCAGTCGTCGTCGGTGGCGGCCTCGGCGGGGGAGTGCGACACCCCGGTCGGGTTGCGCACGAAGAGCATCGCGGTGGGCAGGTGCGCGGCGAGCACCCCGGCGTCGTGCCCCGCACCGGTCGGCAGCACCGGCGCGTCGAGCAGCGTGGCCAGGCGTTTGGCCAACCCACCGTCGAAGGCGACAAGCGGGGTCACCGACTCCTCGGTGACTGTCACCTCCGTACCGTCGCGGCGGGCCCGCTCGGCGAGCTTGCCGCGTACCGCGTCGACAAGCCCGGTCAGCGTGTCCGGGTCGGCGGCGCGGGCGTCCAGCCAACCGGTCACCTTCGACGGGATCGCGTTGGTGGCGTTGGGCTCGACCGCGACCCGGCCCACTGTGGCGTGCGCCCCGCGCAGCCGGGCCTCCTTGTTGGCCGCCAGCACGGTGAACGCGAAGGTCAGCATCGGGTCGCGGCGGTCGGCCATCCGGGTCGTACCCGCGTGGTTGCCCTCGCCGACCACGTCGAAGCGCCAGCGGCCGTGCGGCCAGATCGCGCTGGCCACCCCGACCGGCGCGTCCGTATCGAGGAGCGCGCGGCCCTGCTCGACGTGCAGCTCCACGAAGGCGCCGAACCGGCCCAGCAGCTCCGGCCGGGCGCCCGCCGGCGCCGCGCCGAGCGCGTCGGCGAAGCTCACCCCGGCCGCGTCGCGCAGGCCGGCCGCGCGGTCGGCCGCCAGCGCGCCGGTGAGCAGCCGCGAGCCCAGACAGGGTACGCCGAAACGGGCACCCTCCTCCTCGACGAACGCGCCCAGCACCAGCGGCCGGACGGGGGTGACGCCGGCGGCGCGCAGCTCGTCCACGGCCAGGAACGCGCTGACGATGCCGAGCGGCCCGTCGTACGCCCCGCCGTGCGGCACCGAGTCGAAGTGGCTGCCGGTCAGCACCGCGTCGGCGCCCTCCGGGTCACCCCAGTGGGCGAACAGGTTGCCGTTGCCGTCCTCGGTGACCGGCAGGCCCCGCCGCTGCGCCTGCGTACGGAACCAGGCCCGTAGCTCCTGCTCCGGCTCGGTCAACGCGTAGCGCAGGTAGCCGCCGCTGCCGGAGTCCCGTCCGACCGGCGCGATCTCGTCCCACAGGGCCCGGAAACGGGCGGAAAGGTCGTCGCTCATGCGGGTCCGCCTTCCGTCATGGGCACCCGGACCCCGGTGCGTTCGGCCACCTCGCGGGCGCTGTCGTAGCCGGCGTCGACGTGTCGGATGACGCCCATCGCCGGGTCGTTGGTGAGCACCCGCTCGATCTTCTGCCCGGCGAGGGCGGTGCCGTCGGCCACGCAGACCTGCCCGGCGTGGATCGACCGCCCGATGCCCACGCCACCGCCGTGGTGGATCGACACCCAGGACGCCCCGCTGGCCGTGTTGACCAGGGCGTTGAGCAGCGGCCAGTCGGCGATCGCGTCGGAGCCGTCGGCCATGCCCTCGGTCTCCCGGTACGGGCTGGCGACGCTGCCGGTGTCCAGGTGGTCACGACCGATCACCACCGGGGCGGAGAGCTCACCGGACGCGACCATGTCGTTGAACCGCACACCCGCCCGGTCCCGTTCGCCCTGACCGAGCCAGCAGATCCGGGCCGGCAGGCCCTGGAAGGCGACCCGCTCGCCGGCCAGCTTGATCCATCGGGCCAGCGACTCGTTCTCCGGGAACAGGTCCAGGATCGCGCGGTCGGTGGCCGCGATGTCGGCCGGGTCGCCGGAGAGCGCCGCCCACCGGAACGGGCCCCGGCCCTCGCAGAACAGCGGCCGGATGTACGCGGGCACGAAACCGGGGAAGTCGAAGGCCCGCTGGTAGCCGCCGAGCTGCGCCTCGCCCCGGATCGAGTTGCCGTAGTCGAACACCTCGGCGCCGGCGTCGAGGAAGCCGACCATCGCCTCGACGTGCTTCGCCATCGACGCACGGGCCCGGTCGGTGAACTCGGCCGGCTTCGCGGCGGCGTAGTCGCGGGCGTCGGCCAGCTCGACCCCCACCGGCAGGTACGCCAGCGGGTCGTGCGCGCTGGTCTGGTCGGTCACGATGTCGATGGCGACGCCCCGGTCGAGCAGCTCGGGAAAGACCTCGGCGGCGTTGCCGACGACGCCGACGCTCAACGCCCGCCGGTCCCGCTTCGCCGCGAGGGCCCGCTCGACGGCGTCGTCCAGGGAGTCGGCCACCTCGTCGAGGTAGCGGTCGTGCACGCGACGGTCGAGCCGGGTGCGGTCCACGTCCACGATCAGGCAGACGCCGCCGTTCATGGTGACCGCGAGGGGCTGTGCGCCACCCATTCCGCCGCAGCCGGCGGTCAGCGTCAGCGTGCCGGCGAGGGTGCTTCCGAACCTCTTCGCGGCCACCGCCGCGAACGTCTCGTAGGTGCCCTGGAGGATGCCCTGGGTGCCGATGTAGATCCACGAGCCGGCGGTCATCTGCCCGTACATGGTCAGGCCGAGCTGTTCGAGGCGGCGGAACTCCGGCCAGGTGGCCCAGTCACCGACCAGGTTAGAGTTGGCCAGCAGCACCCGGGGCGCCCACTCGTGGGTGCGCATGACCCCCACCGGGCGGCCCGACTGCACCAGCATCGTCTCGTCCTCGCGCAGGTCGGTGAGCGTACGGACCAACGCGTGGTACGACGGCCAGTCCCGCGCCGCCTTGCCGGTGCCGCCGTAGACGACCAGGTCGTCGGGGCGTTCGGCCACCTCCGGGTCGAGGTTGTTCATCAGCATCCGCAGGGCGGCCTCCTGCTGCCACCCGCGGGTGGTGAGCTGGCTGCCCCGTGCGGCACGGATGGGCTGGGTCATCTGCGGTCTCCTCCGGTCAACCGAGGAACAACTGTCGGCGGGCCGCGGAGGCTTCGAACGCCTCCAGACGGCGTTGGGTGTCGGCCGGCGCGGCGTCGCAGATCGCCTGCAACAGCACCATGGCCAGGGTCATCGGGGCGGTGTGCAGGTCGAAGACGAGCTGGGCGCCGACGGCGGCCGGCAGCAGCACGTCGGTGTGCTCGGCGGCCGGGCTGACCGGCGAGTCGGTGATCGCCACGACGGTCAGTCCGGCGGCACGCGCGTCGCGCAGCGCGTCCAGGGTCTCGCGGGGGTAGCGGGGCAGCACGAAGGCGAGAACGGCGGACGCCCCGGCCTCGGCGGCCTGCTCCAGGCGGTCGGTGAGCAGGCTGCCGCCGTCGTCGAGCACCCGTACGTCCGGGTGCACCTTGGCGGCGAAGTAGGCGAAGTACGCGGCCAGCGGCGCGGCGGCGCGCAGGCCGAGCACCGGCAGCGGCCGGCTGGTCGCGAGCAGCCGGCCGGTCTCGGCGATCCGGTCGGTGTCGGCGAGCTGGCCGGCCAGCCGGTCGAGGTTGCCCATCTCGGCGCGTACCGCCTGCTGGAGCTCGTTGCCGGCGTCCGTCGGCCCGCCGGGCGTCGTGCTGGTGAGGTCGCGCAGCCGGCGGCGCAGCGCCGGATAGCCGTCATGGCCGAGCGCGACGGCGAACCGGGTGACCGAGGGCTGGCTGACCCCGGCCAGTTCGGCGACCTCCGCCGCGGAGAGGTACGCCACGGCCGGCGCGTGTTGCACGAGACAGTGCGCGATCCGACGCTGGGTCGGGGTGAGCCGTACGCCGTCGAACAGGTGGAACACCTGTTCGGCCGACGCCTGGACAGCTCCTTCATTCACTCCGTGACTCTATGCATGAAAACTTTCAGAGGGCAACCGTCCGGGGTCTTCCCGTCGCACCGGAAGTGAGACGACTGGCGCGCTCTCTGTAGTATCCGCACGGCGGTTGAGCGGAGGAGTGCGGATGCAGCCGGATGGCCCGTACAGGTTCACCCACGTGCTGGGCGGATGCCAGGTGGGGAAGGCGTGGGCGGCCATCGACGGGCAGGGCCGGCTGGTGACCGTGGCCGTCCTGGACGCCGCCGTGGCGGCCACGCCCGCCTGGCGGGAGGCGTTCTCCGCCACCGCCAACGCGATGGCGCAGACGCAGGGCGGCCAACAGTTCGTCTACGCGGACTTCGCCGCCGCCGCGCCGTGGGTCGCCTACCCGGCCGAGGCGGGACCGGGCGCGGAGAAGCTCTTCCGGGCGCTGGGCATGGACTACCAACCCGTTCCGGGCGAAGCCGCGCCGCCCGTCGCCGCCGTGCCGTCGACCGCCGGCCCCGTGAGCCCGGCCGCCGTGGTGCCCCAGCAGGTCTCCGGGCCGCCCGGGCAGGTCTCCGCGGTGCCGCAGCAGGTCTCCGGGCCCCCTGGGCAGGTCTCCGCGGTGCCCCAGCAGGTCTCCGCGCCCCCGCAGCAGGTCTCCGGGCCGCCGCAGTCCGTCTCGGGTGTGCCGCAGGTGTCCGCGCCGCCGCACGCGCCGTGGGCGATGCACGGTGGCCCGATTTCCGTTCAGCCGGTCTCGGCCGCGCCACAACCGGTCTCCGGTGCCGGCGCGGAGACGTCCACAGTGGACCCGGTCTTCCCGGAAGCGGACCGACCGTCCTCCGACGACCCGTTCGCCGGTCCGGTCCGGCGGATCAGGCCGTCGGCGCCACCGCCGCGCCGCACCGGCCTGTGGGTCGGGGTCGCCGCCGCGGCCCTGGCGGTGGCGGTGGGCGCCGGAGCCACCGTCTGGGCGCTCGCCGGCGACGAGAAGCCGACAGTCCCGGAGGCCCTGCCGACGGCGTCCGGCACCGCTGCCTTCCCCAGCGCCCCGGCGATCAACCCCGGGCTGAAGCCCTGGGCGCAGGCCGCGCCGTACAGCGTCGAGGAACGGTCCCTCGCCATCGCCGCACCGTCCATGGTGTTCGTCGAGGCCGTCTTCACCGGCACCCTGCGGGAGGCGAAGTCCAACGTTCCACTGAGCGCGACGCCGGTCACCTTCAAGCGGCGGTGCAGCGGCTTCGTGGTGAACGCGGACGGCCACATCGTCACCAACGGTCAGTGCGTACGCCCGGCAGTGGACGCGGCCAGGGAGCGGGCTCTCTACACGCTCGGTCGGATCCTGATCGAGCAGAAGAAACTGACCGCACCCCAGCTGGACGAGTACGTCCGGAGCAAGTTGAACAGCAGCGTGTTCACCGGGGCCGAGCCCGGCTCGGAACCCGTCAGCCAGGTCTTCGCCCAGTTCAACGTGGCCCGGGGCGACCTCACCGCCAGCCCCGCCATCCCCGGCCAGATCGTCCGGGTCCTCGAGCCCGACGCCGGCAACCTCGCCCTGGTGAAGCTGACCCAACCCGGCCTCCCGGCGGTGCAGCTGGCCGACGGCGGTGTGCCCGGCCCGGGCGCCGCTCTGCTCGTGATGGGCTACCGCACCACCGACGCGGACTTCCGGGCCGCGACCTACACCGTGGAGAGCAAGCCGGCCCAGGTCGCCGGCACGGCCAACCAGGGCTCGGTCAGCATCTCCCGGCTCAACGACGACGTCGGGATCTACTCCGCCGGTGGCGTCGCACTGGACACCACAGGTCGGGTGGTCGGCGTGCTGGACACCGACCGGGCGGCCAGTGGTACGCCCAACCGGGCGCTGGTGCCGGTCTCGGTGGTCACCGGGCTGCTCGGCGCGGGTGGCACCAGCAGCAGCCTCACCGACACCGACCGGGTGTACCGGGACGGGTTGGACGCGTTCTTCGCCGGCCGCAACGACGATGCCATCGCCAGCTTCGACCGCGTCGCGCAGGCGTCGCCGGTCAACCTCCTGGCGCAGGCGTACCGGCAGAACGCCGTGGACCGCGCCCGGCTCGCCGGCGAGTCGGACGGCCCACCCCGGCTCCTGCTGACGTTGCTCGCCGGTCTCGGCGGCGTGCTGCTGGTCGGGCTGATCGTGCTGGTGGTGGTGTTCGTCCGCCGTCGCCCCCGGTACTGACCGGACCGCCCGGCACCCTCAGGCGGTCAGCGGGTGGAGTGGTCCCGCCCCCACCCGTCGCGCGGGTGTCGGCGGGCCCGCAGCGCGGCGGCGACCGTGATCGCCACGTAGACCGTGGCTGCCGGGACGAGCCACGGTCGGGGCAGGACCACGTCGCGCAGCCAGGACGACGGGACGGACGGGCGGACCCCGTCGTGGCTGGCCCGCAGCATCGTGTTGCCGGCGCGCACCCGCGCCAGGGTGCGCAGCAGATCGCGGGTGCGCCGGGGTGCCTGCACATAGGACGTCGCGTCGCCGACCTCCCGCTTCTCCTTTGCGGAGAACTGTGAATCCAGGAAAAGGTCGTCGGCGATCTGCTCCGGGAATTGGTCGAAGCGCCGCCGGCCGGCCTCCGAGATGCCGATGGCACCACGACCGAACAACGCGTCCGCGAAAATCGGCAGCCTGGTGTTGATGGCGTAGTACGCGTGCACCGCCACCGGCCGGCCGCTGGTCACCATCTGCCGCCGGGGCATGACCGCCAGCGGCGGGGAGTCGCCCTCGGTAAGCGTCGCGGCCATCAGGCGTAGCGCTCCCGGGCTCAGGACGACGTCCGCGTCGAGGTAGATCCGGGGAAAGGCGCGGGCGGCAGCGTCACCCACGTTGAGCGCGTTGGCCTTTCCCGCCTCGGGCAGCTCGATGACCCGTACCTCCGGGCGCCGGGCCGCGACCGCCGCCGTGTCGTCGGTGCAGCCGTTGGCCACGACCACGATGTCCAGGTCGTCCGGGCCGGCGTCGGCGAGCAGCGCGTCGAGGCAACCCCCGATGACCCGCGCCTCGTTGTGGGCCGCGATCACCACAGAGATCATCGAAAGGTCCCATCGTCCGTGGTCGAGGAATCTGGTCGGGTCGTGCCGGTGGTCGGGCAGGTCGCGCCTTGTGCCGCGCCGACCGGGTTGACGCACGGCGGTCCAGCTTGCCGGAGACGGCCTCGCCCTCGCAAGACTGTCGGGAAAACGGCCGAATTGGTGAATCGGAAATGTCGGGCCAACCCGGTTGAATCGCAGTTCGACAGGTGTGTCGGACGATGGCCGCGGCCCCCGGAATATCGCCGGGCGCTGGTATCGTCCTCGTGATTCTGAGGCCGGGCGGCGGTTGAGCACAGTGGATGTCCCTTTGCGACATTCGGCTCAATCGGCGCCTATCGGCAGCTGCCCTCGGCCACGGATCGACGGGTCGGCGGCATCGGCCGGAGCGACGGCGCGCGCCCACGGCGCCGGCCGACGCCCACGGCGGACATTGATGAGGAGACACACCCGCGATGGGAACCTTGACCACTCCGGCCCCAGGACCACGGCCGGAGGTGGGGCACCGGGACGGGCCGACGCCCCGCCACGAGCAGATCGCCGGCTACCTGACCATCGGCGCCCTGGCTCTCATCGCGGTGAAGCCGCTGCTCGACATCGGTGAGAAGAAGTCCAGCGGCGGCATCGACCTCGGCGTGGTGCTCACCGCCGTCGGCGCGATGCTGATGATCGCCGCGTACGGGCTCGTCGCCCTGGGCGCCCGTCGGCTGCCGCCCAGGCCGCTGCTGCTGGTGGCGGGCGCGCTGGTGCTGCTCCTGGTCAGCTCGGCGGTCAGCTTCCTCCTCGTGGGCGCCCGCGGTGACCTGCTCGACCTCTTCGACGTGCGGCGCTACCCGATCTACGGCGCGCATCTGGAGCCCCGCTCGGCCATTCCCGCCGAAGCGCTGCGACTGATCGTCGGCTTCGCCCCGATCGCGCTGCTCGGCCTGCTGCTGATGCGGCGGTCCCTCATCACCTCGCGGCGACTCGTCCTGGTCACCGGTGTCGTCCTGTCGGGCGCGATCGTCCACTGTGTATTGGCCTGGCTCCAGGTCGCCGGAGTCATTCCCTACTCGTTCTACTTCGAGCTGGCCAACTGGCAGAAGATCGGACGCGCCTCGGGTGGCTACTACCACCCGATGTCGCTCGGCCGGCTGCTCATCTTCTCGGTCTTCCTGATCTACGTCCTGGGCGATCGGCTCCGGGTACCGGCCGCCGTGCGGTACGCGCTGATCGGCCTCTTCGTGGCCACCGGCGCCGTGTCCCTGCACCGCTTCACGATCCTCTGCCTGATCGTGATCGTGGCCGCATTCGAGGCGCGGCGGGTCCGTGAGCTGATCGCGTCCCGGCGGGCCGGTGGCCGGGTCGACCGGCGGTCGGCGCTGCTGGTGGGCGGCGGGGCCGCGGCGGTCGCCGCCGTTGCCGGCGGACTCTGGGGCGGGGCCATCTGGGAGCGGGTCCGGGTCGCCCTCACCGAGGTGGGGTCGCTCGACGTCCGCTCCGACACCTTCATGCACGGCCGGGGCGCGATCTGGAACGACGTGGCCGACATCCTCGGTCGCTCGTCCGCCGACGTGTGGTTGTTCGGCTTCGGCTACGAGCCGTGGGACATGCACAACGACCTGATCCGAATCATGGTCATCTGGGGGATCACCGGCATCGTCCTGGTCGGTGCGATCATCGTCGGGCTGTACCGCTTCGTCCGCGCGCAGCTCGGCCCGTCCGGTCGACTGCCGTTGCTGGTGCTCTTCGCCACGCTCATCATCTTCGGGCTCACCCAGAAGCCCCTGGCGTACCCGTACTTCCTCTGGCTCTTCTTCCTCGGCATGCTGGCGGTGCTCGCCGTCGACGCGGAGTCCGACGACACGCGGCCGGGGCCGTCGCTGCGGTCCGACGACAGCGGGTCGGTGGCGTCGGGCGGGCCGACATGACGAATCCCTCGATCCCCGCGGCCGTTCGTGCGGAGCACCCCCACCCGCCCCGACAGGCCGACCGGACCGAGGTGGACGCGGCCACCACACCTGTCGTCCGGCCGACCTTCACGGTCTGCATCGTCGTACGGGACCGGGCCGCCCTGCTCGTCAACGCGGTCCGCAGCGTGCTGGCCAACACCTACCAGGACTTCGAACTCGTCATCGTCGACGACGGTTCCCAGGTGCCGGTCCGGCAGGTGATCGATGAGGCCGGGTTCACCACCGACCGTCGGATCAGGGTGGTGAGCCAACCTCCCACCGGCATCGCGGAGGCCCGCAACCGTGGCCTGCGTGCCGCCCTCGGGCGGTATCTGACGGTGCTCGACTCCGACGACGAACTCACCGAGGACGCGCTCGCGCGGCTGCACCACCTGCTCACCACCACCGGGCGGAGCTGGGTGTACGCCGACTACACCGAGATCACCCAGGGTGTGGACCGCCCGATCCGGCTGCCCGAGTACGCCTCGGCGGACCGGATGCTGCTCGGCGTCCTGATCCGTCCGCGCCTGCCGTTCAAGCACTCCGGCACCACGATCGACCGGCAGGTGCTCGACCGGATCGGCGGGTACGACGAGACCTTCCGGCTCTTCGAGGACATCGAGCTGGTGCTGCGCGCGCTGCGGTCCGGTGTGCACCCCTGCCATCTGGACCACCCCATCGTGCGGTTCCAGCGCCATGACGGCAACGTCACCAGGGGTCGTCTCGGCGGCCTGGTCTTCTGGTTCCGACTGATCGACATGTACCGGCCGTGGCGGTTTCCCGGCGTGGGCCTGAGCATGAAGGCCCTGCGGGCGTTGAGCGAGACGGGCAAGTGGCTTGTCACCCGCATCCGTTGACCTCCACTCCGGCAGCCCGGTGCGCCCGGCGGCGTCGCGCGGGCGGGTGAGGCGGGTCCTGGTCCATCTGGGCATGCTGGGTCTGAGCCAGGTCGGCGTCACCGTCGCGGCCTTCGCCACCCAGATCCTGCTGGCCCGCAGCCTCCCCCAGGCCGCGTTCGGGACGTTCACCGCGGCCCTCGCCGTGGTGTCGCTGACCGCGCCGTTGGCGGTCTTCGGCGTCTCCGAGCTCTGGTTGCAGCGGTTCGGGCAGGAGGGGGAGGGGGCCTACCGCTGGGTGCGCCCGTCGCTGCGTCTGGTGCTGATCGCGTGCGTGCTGCTCGTCGCCGGCACGCTGGCCTGGAGCGGCGCCGAGATGCACGATCCCGCCGAGGGTGGGGTGCGTGCGCTGCTGGCCACAGTTGTCGTCGCGCAGGCGGGGCTCGCGCTCGTGGCGTCGGTGCAGCAACTGCGCGGCGCGTACGCCGGGCTGTCCGCCCTGCAGGCCGCGCCGCACCTGGGCCGGGTGCTGGTGGTACTGGCCGTGTGGCTGTTCGGGCTCTCGGTGGTGGTGGCGGCGGCCGGCTACGCGGTTGTCGCGGTGCTGACAGTGGTGGCCTGTGCCGTCGTCATGCGGCCTTTCGTTCGTGGCGACATGCCGCTGGAGGGGCACGCGGGCCCCACCGGGCCGCCCGGTCCGGCGGTGCCGGTGACCGCTGTCGCCCGGGCCGCCACCCCGTTCGTGCTGGGCAACGTGTTCTACCTGATCGGCATGTACCTGGGCACGGTCACCGTGGCCGAGGTACGCGGTCCCGAGGCGGCGGCCGTGCTGTCCGTGCCGATGTCCGTGCTGACCGCCGTGTACCTCGTACCCCGGGTGGTCTTTCAGCAGTACTTCCTGGCCAAGCTGCACCGTTGGTCGCAGACCGACCGGGGCGCGATCCTGATGGCGTACCGCTACGGCGGCACCGGGATGTTCGCGCTGGGTGTGCTCATCGCGATGGTGGTGGCGCTGGGCGGGATGCCGGGCCTGCCGTTCCTGCTCGGTCCGGAGTACCGGGAGTCCGCCGCAGTCCTGGCGGTGCTCGCCCTGGCCATTCCGTTCCGGTTCGCCGGCGCGGCGGTGGCCTCGCTGCTCACCAGCGGTGGCTTGCTTCGGCGCAAGGTTGCGTACCAGGGGGTGGGCGCCCTCGTGTTCCTGGTGGCCCTGGCCGTCGCCACGCCACTCTGGGGCATCATGGGTGCGGCGGCGGCCACCGTCGCGGCGGAGATCGTCCTCTGTGTCCTGCTGTGGACCGCGGTCCGCCGACGGGTCGTCGGGGACGCCGATCTGCCGTCGTGGCACGATCTGCGCCAGCGACTGACGAGGGGGGCCCCGCGTGCGTCCTGAACCGAGCGCCGCCGCTCGGCGTCCCCTCGTGGTCGGGTACTACGGCATGGAGAACGTCGGGGACAACGCCTTCTGCGTCGTCCTGGACTGGGCGACCCGCACCTACTGGGGTGCCACGCAGCCGGTCTTCGCCGCTCCGCCGATGGTCGACCTGCCCGAGGCCAGCGTGGGCATGAGCCCCCGGTGGTACGGCGGCCGCGGGGCCAGGGACCGGGCCGGCGCGCTGCTGAGCAAGGCGGCGCTCCTGAGCCGCTCCTCGATGCTGGTCTTCGGTGGCGGCTCGGTCTTTCGCGACATGGGCCCGTTGAGCGAGAAGAAGCTGTTCAGCCTGTTCAGCCGATTCTCCGGGCATCCGATGGCAGCTGTCGGCGTCTCGATCGGCCCGTTCCTGTCCACCGCCGCGGAGCGCCGCCTGGTCGAGGTGCTGAAGCGGATCGACGTCATCGGGGTCCGCGACGCCGCGTCCGCGCAGGTCCTGCGCAGTGCCGGCTATCCCGGCCTGCTCATCCCGGCGGGTGACCTCGCCGGCCTCCTGCCCGAGGCGCTGGGGGAGCCGATCCCACCCCGCCGGCCCCGCCCGGCGCCGGGCGCGCGGGCCCGCCTCGGGGTGACCCTGCTCGGCGTGGACTACGAGGCTGCCGCGCCGGATGTGCGGCGGCGTGAGGCCGCACTGATCGAGGGTGTGCGGGCGCTGGTGCTCAAGGAACCGGTGGACGTCACCGTCTTCGTCTTCAACACCCACGCCGAGCACGGCGACGAGCAGGTCAGCGAGCGGCTCCGCGCGGCGGTGGCCGGCACCTGTGACGTACGTGTGGTGACGGCGCGCGACGGCGTACGGGCCTGCTGGGACGAGATGAAGCGGTGCGACCTGGGGCTGCACATGCGGCTGCACGGCGCCGTCTTCGCCTACCTGGCGGGTGTGCCGTTCGCGCTGGTGCCGTACCAGCAGAAGTGCGACGACTTTCTCGACGACATCGACCAGCCGCCGTCCCTGCGGCTCGGGCGGGTGCCCGAGGATCCGGGCGAGGTGACCCGGGTGCTGACCGGCATGCTCACCGACGACGCGGTGCCCGGCCTCACCCGTGAGGAGTTCGCCGAACGGGCACGGTGGAACTTCACCCGGGCGCCGTGGGCGCTCGGTGTCGCAGCGGATCCGACCGCGGGGTGACCGGCCGGGTGTCCATGCAGGAGCGCGAGCCGACCCCGCCGGCACCGGTCGCGCCCCTGCCGCCTGCCGTGGCGTCGCCGACCGCGGCGAGGCGGCCGCGCCGCGCGGTGCTGGCCGTGGCGCTCGTCCTCGTGGTCGTCGCCCTTCTGGCCACCGGCTTGGCGGTGGCGTACGGGATCGAGCGCACGTCCGGGGACCGCGCCCAGCCCGCCGTCCCGACCGTGCCGGCGCCGACGGTGTCGCGACCGCCGGCCCTGCGCGACCTGATGCCGCCGACGGTCCGGGTCGGCTCGGCCGCGGACGGCCGGGGGATGAGCCTGGACGCCGGGTACCGCGAGCTGCTCGGCTCGGAGTTCGACGCGATCACCCCCGAGAACGCCATGAAGTGGGCCAACCTCGAGCCGTCGCCGGACGTCTACACGTGGGCCGGCGCGGATCAGCTGGTCGGCTTCGCCGAGCAACACGACCAGTCGGTGTACGGCCACACCCTGCTGGGTCGGACCGACGTGCCGCGCTGGGTGGATCCGCAGTGGTCGGCGGATCAGCTCCGGGCGGTGCTGCGGGACCACGTGACAGCGGTGGTGTCCCGCTACCGCGGTCGGGTATGGGCGTGGGACGTGATCAACGAGGCGCTGGACGAGGACGGCTCGCTGCGCGACACGCTGTGGCTGCGCAAGCTGGGCCCCGGCTACATAGGCGAGATGTTCCGGTGGGCGCACGCGGCCGATCCCGGCGCGCGGCTGTTCATCAACGACTACGGCGTCGAGGGCCGGACCCGCAAGGCCGATGCGCTGCTGGAGTTGGTGCGCGAGCTGCGTCGCGCCGGCGTACCGGTGGACGGGGTCGGGTTCCAGAGCCACCTGCGCTGGGACGAGCGGCCCCGGGACATGGTGGGCAATCTGCGGCGCTTCGCGAAGCTGGGTGTCTCGGTGGCGATCACCGAACTCGACGTGCGCATCGCGCTGCCGGAGACCGCCGCGAAGCGGGAACGCCAGGCGGCGCTCTACCGCCAGGTGCTTCAGGCCTGCCTCGCCGTGCCGGCCTGCGTCTCATTCACGGTGTGGGGCTTCACCGACGCCCGCAGCTGGATACCGGGATACCACCCGGGTTACGGTGCGGCCTGCATCTTCGACGCGGCTCTGGTCCCCAAACCGGCCCACGTCGCCCTCATGGACCAACTCCGCCGGATTCCGTCCCCCACCGGAGCCGGCCCCGGCCCGGGCTGAGCCCACCCCCCCCCCGGTGGCCGCAGGCGCCGCGCCACCGACCCCCCGAGCGTTGACGACATGCGTCGGTGAAAGGAAGATCGTGTCCGCGCACACCCAGTTCCTCTCGGCTGTCACCCCGCAGCAAGCACCGAGGTTCGACCCCGATCTGGGGGTGATCACACCCCCCTCCAACGGCATGGCCCGGACCGTGTTCGCGCGTCCGGCGCCGCGGGCCAACTGGCGTCGACGGTACGTGGCCTGGCTGGTGCTGCTCGACGTGCTCGCCGCCCTGGCCGCCAGCCGGACCGTGGTCGCCCTGCTCGACGAGGCCGATGCCGGCTTCTGGGACCAGCGGGTCCTGGGCAACATCAGTTCGTTCACGCTGGTGGCGAACGTCGGGGTGCCGGTGGGGTGGCTGGTCATGCTCGTCGCGGCCGGGGCGTACGACAGGCGGGCGCTCGGGCTGGGCACCGAGGAGCTGAAGAGGGTGGCGCGGGCCAACCTCGCGATGGCCGCCATGGTGTCCTTCCTGGCGCTCGGTTTCAAGAAGGACCTGTCCCGGGCGACGGTCGCCGCCATCATCATCTGCCTGCTGGTGTACACGCTGGTGGCGCGGTTCGCCGCCCGGGTGGTGCTGCGCCGGGTCCGGCGTACCGGGCGGGCGGCACAGAAGGTGCTGCTTGTCGGTCGGCTCTCCGACGCGCTCGCCCTGCACGAGGTGGTGACCCGCAACTACGGTGCCGGGCTGCATCCGATCGCGATCCACCTGCCCCGTCACCCGAGCCCGGGCGCGCGGGTGACGGCCCCGGTGCCGGTGTACGTGGGCTGGGACCTGGTTCCGTTGGTCCAGCAGATCGGCGCGGACACGATAGCGGTCTGCGGCCCCGCCAGCCTGGAGTCGTACGAGCTGCGCAAGCTGGCCTGGCAGTTGGAGGGCACCGGCCTCAACCTCGTGGTGGTTCCGCAGGTCACCGACGTCACCGGTCCCCGCATCCACGTCCGGCCGATCGAGGGTCTGCCACTGCTCAACGTGGACGAGCCGACGATCTCGGGCCTGTCGCTGCTGGCCAAGAACGTGCTCGACCGGGTCACGGCGCTGGTGGGACTTGTCGTCCTGAGCCCGGTGCTGATCGCCATCGCGGTGGCCATCAAGGCCAGCGGTCCGGGGCCGGTGATGTTCCGCCAGACTCGCATCGGCCACGAGGGCCGGGCGTTCAAGGTCTGGAAGTTCCGGACCATGTACATCGACGCCGAGGAGCGGCTGGCGGCCCTGCGCGACCGGAACGAGAGCGACGGGCTGCTCTTCAAGATCAAGGATGATCCTCGGGTCACCCCGATCGGCCGGCACCTGCGGGCGCTCTCACTGGACGAACTGCCCCAGCTGATCAATGTGCTGCGGGGCCAGATGTCGCTGGTGGGCCCCCGCCCGCTGCCCACCGAGGACGACGACTACCGCGGTGACGTACGACGGCGGCTGCTGGTGCGACCGGGCATCACCGGCCTCTGGCAGATCTCCGGTCGCTCCGACCTGACCTGGGACGACGCGGTCCGGCTGGACCTGCACTACGTGGACAACTGGTCGCTGTTGTACGACCTGGCCATCCTCTGGAAGACCGTCAGCGTCGTGCTGGCGCGCAGGGGCGCGTACTGATCCGTCGCTGGCACCTGCCCCTACGGCGACGGGCGGCGGCCTCGCGGCCACCGTCCGTCGTCCAGGCCAGTCCTACTTCTTGCTGCCGAGGCTGACGATCTCGCCGACCGAGTCCCGCCGGACCGCGTCGTAGAACGTCTTCACCCGCGGCTTGTCGGCGAACACGACGCTCTCCGAACCGACCTGACCGGTGCCCTTGGTGGGGCTGGTCAGGAACGTCATGTTGCCGCCCCGGACCCCGCGCAGCTGCGTGGCCATGTCCAACAGGGACAGGTCCCGGTCCACCGAGACGGAGTTCGAGGTGGCCTTGAGGAAGTCGTTGAGCTTGACGGGGTTGGTGATGATGCCACCGGACGACGCCTTGTCGATGATCGCGCGGATCACCTGCTGCTGGTGGCGGATCCGGGCGAAGTCGCCGTCGGCGAACTGCTTGCGCTGACGTGAGTAGTCCAGGGCGGTCTCCCCGTCCATCCGCTGCACACCCTGCTTGAACGTCCGGAACGGCTCGTGGATCGAGGTGAAGCTCTTCTCGGAGTCGATCTCGATGCCGCCCAGCGCGTCGATGATCTCCTTGAAACCGGCGAAGTCGATCACGGCCACATGGTCCACCCGGACCCCGGTGAACGACTCCACGGTCTGCACCATGAGCGGAATCCCACCCCAGGCGTAGGCCGCGTTGACCTTCGCGTCCCGCCCGCCGTGGTTGCCGTCCTTCGACTTGGGCACCGGCACCCAGGTGTCCCGGGGAATCGAGATCAGTTGCGCGCTCGACCGGTCCTTGGGCAGGTGGGCCAGGATGATCGTGTCGGTGCGCGACCCGCTCGTCCGCTCCGGGTCCCGGGAATCGCTGCCCAGGATCATGATGTTGGTGGCCCCGGTGACGGCCGGCTGGGGGCGGGACTCCTCCGGCACCCCGTCGAAGGCGTCGACCCGCTCGATGTCCGACTCGACCGACCGGAGGTAGAGCCCCCCGGCCACCGCACCACCGGCACCCAGCACCACCAGCACCAGCAGGCTGATCAGGAGGATCCGCCGCCACCGGCGACGCGGCCGCGGACCGCCTGGCGTTGCTCCCTCGGCGGGCTCCAGGGACCCGGCGGCACCGGTGCTCGGTTCCGTCCCGGGCTCCGAGGTCTGTTCACGATGTGGCATGGGCGCGATGCTACTGAAGGCCGTTCCGCGCCGCGTACCCTCGTACAGTCGCCGGATGCTGCCATGTGGACGGTTCCTCGCCCGCCGCTGGTGCGACGCCGACCACCGGTACCCCGGCGACGGCATCGGCATGGCATGGTGGCCGGGTGCGGCTGACCTCGATCCACACGTACCCCGTCAAGGGTTGTCACCGCCTCGACCACGACGGCGCGTTCGTGCAGCCGTGGGGCCTGGCCGGCGACCGACGCTGGATGGTGGTGGACGCCGACGGCGTCGGCGTCACCCAGCGGGAGACCACGCTGCTGGTCGGCCTACGCGCCATGGTGCGCCCGGGCGGCCTGGTGCTGCGCGCGGACGGGCAGCCCGACCTCGACGTGCCGGAGCCGGCCGGCGGCGACCCCGTGGCGGTACGCACCTTCCGCAGCCGGACGATCCGGGTCGAGGCGCTGCCCGCCGGCGCGGCGGCCGACGCCTGGCTCGGCGCGCTGCTCGGCCGGCCCGTCCGGCTGGTCTGGTTGGCCAACCCGGCCCGGCACGTGGCCGCCGGCACGCGCGAACACGACACCGGCGACCAGGTCAGCTTCGCCGACGCCTACCCGCTGCTGCTGACCAACGCCGCATCCCTCGACGCCCTCAACGGCTGGCTCGCCGACGCGGGAGAGGAGCCGGTGCCGATGACCCGGTTCCGACCCAACCTGGTCGTCGACGGTGCCCCGGCCTGGGCCGAGGACGGCTGGGCCGGCCGGTCGCTGCGCATCGGTGACCTGTGGCTGCGCGCCGCCGGACCGTGCGACCGCTGCGTGGTCACCACGACCGACCAGGAGACCGGGGTACGCGCGAAGGAACCGCTGCGCACGCTCGGCCGCTACCGAAACGTCGGCCAGAAGCTCCTCTTCGGACTGAACGTGGTCCCCGTCGACAGTGGTGAGGTGCGCATCGGCGACCCGGTCGTCGTCGAAGCCTGACGCGGCGGCAGTTCCGGTTCGTGGATCCGCTGCGGGAGCGCACCCGTCACCGTGCGTCGATGCTGTCTTAGCTTTGGCTTAGCCGGCTTGTCCGGTCCCGCGCCGGTCCGGCAGCATCGCCGACGTGACCGACGGAAGCGCTCCCGGCGGCGTCGACAGCAGAGGCGGCGACGTCCGAGGTGTGGACGTCCGAGACGTCGACATCGAACTCGACCTGGACCCGGCTCCGGACGACCGGTCGGCGTCCCCGTCCGGCCCGGTGCCCTGGCTGGTCGCCACCGGCGTCGTCGTGCTCGCGGCGGTGCTCGGGCTCACCCTGGCCCTGCGCTCCGGCTCCGCCCCGGCCTGCGCGGCCGGCCGGACGCTCGCCGCCGCGCCACCCACCGGCACCGCCACCCACAGCGGCAAGGCGACCTTCTACGACTCGAAGGGCACCGGCGGCAACTGCTCGAACCCGGCGGCGCCAGCCAACCGGCTCTACGTCGCGCTCGGCCCCAGCGAGTACGCCGCAGGCGCCGCCTGCGGCGGTTTCCTCGACGTCACCGGCCCGAAGGGCACCGTGCGCGTCCTGATCATGGACCAGTGCCCGGAGTGCGAGCCGGGGCACCTCGACCTGTCCCGCGAAGCGTTCGCCCGGATCGCCGACCCGGTGCAGGGCCTCGTCCAGGTCACCTACCGCGCGGTGGTCAACCCGCCACTGCCCGGCCCGCTGAGCTTCCGGATCAAGGAGGGCGCGTCGCAGTTCTGGTTCGCCGTCCGCGTCGGCAACCACGGCAATCCGCTGCGCTCCGTCGAGGTGCGCCAAGGCGCCGACGGCCCGTGGCGGGCAACCGCCCGGCAGGACTACAACTACTGGCTGCTGGCCTCCGGCGCGGGCCCCGGCCCGTACAGCGTGCGGGTCAGCGACGTGTACGGACACCGGGTCACCGTGTCCGGCATCCGGATGGCGCCCGGTCAGGTGCAGTCCACTGTGGTGCGGATGTACGAGCGCGGCGTCGTGGCCAGGACCTCGCGACCGTCCGCGACGGCTCGCCCACCGACCGGCCGACCCGGCGGTGAGCCGACAGCGGCACGCCCACCGGCCGAGGTGGCGAAGGCGAACGCCCCGGCCACCCCGGTCGTCGACCGGCCCTCCACCCGACCGGCCGGGGCAACCGCCCGCTGGTGCGGCTGACCGGCCTGGTGCGGCTGGCGGCTCAGCCGGTCGGCGCCAGGTCGAGCCACATGAGGATCTCGTCGCGGTCGTCACCCGGCGCCACCCGCAGCGCGCCCGGCAGCCGACCGATCTCCCGGTACCCGAGGCCGCGGTAGAACGCGTCCAGCCCCAACCCGTCGCGCACCGTCACGTGCAGCGCCTCGTGGCCCAACTCCCGACCCAGTCGCGCGGCCTCGCGCATCAGCGCCGACCCGTGCCCCGCACCCTGGGTGTCCGGGTGGACCATCACCCGCTTCAGCACACACCAGTGCGCCTTGAGGCCGAACCGGTTGTCGGCGAAGATCAGCACCGCGACAAGCCGGTCGCCGTCGTACCCGACCAGCAGCCGGTCCGGCCCGTCCGCGATGCCCGCGAACGTCGGGTCGGCGATCGTACGGACATCGGTGGCGGTGACCGGCGGTACGAAACCCACCGCGCCACCGGCGTTGCTGACGTCCACCCACAGGGCGACGATGTCGGCGCGCAGCCGTGGGGTCAGCTCGGGATCAAGGACGAAGCGCAGACTCACGGCGCCCATCCTGACCCGGTGGCCAGGCTCCCTGCCTGTGATCGTGACGCGGCCGACAGTCAGCTCCCGCGGCACGCGGTGTTTGTTGATCGGTGCGGGAGAGGGGATTCGAACCCCCACATCCTTCCGGATACAGGTTCCTAAGACCTGCGCGTCTGCCGTTCCGCCACTCCCGCGTAATCGCAAAGTCTAGAGCGTCTGGCTTCGACGGTGTTGAGCCCGGCCTTCCTCAGGATGGTGAAGGTCGTGCCGTGACTCACCCCGCGCTTTGAGCGTGCGCCAGTTCAGTCCAGGCCGAGGTCGCGGCGGAGCTTGGCGACGTGCCCGGTGGCCTTGACGTTGTAGAGCGCCCGTTCGATCTTGCCGTCGGCGTCGATGACGAAGGTCGAGCGGATCACGCCGGTGACGGTCTTGCCGTACAGCTGCTTCTCGCCGTACGCCCCGTACGCGGTGAGCACCGACCTGTCCACGTCCGACACCAGTGCGAAGGTGATGGCGTCGCGGTCGCGGAACTTCGCCAGCTTCTCCGGCTTGTCCGGGGAGATGCCGACCACCTCGTAGCCGGCCGCCTGGAGCGAGGCGAGCGAGTCGCGAAAGTCGCACGCCTGCTTGGTGCAGCCGGGGGTCATCGCCGCCGGGTAGGCGTACAGGACGACCTTGCGGCCCCGCAGGTCGGCCAGGGAGAGCTGGTCGCCGGTGTCGGTGGGGAGGGTGAACTCGGGCGCGGGGTCACCGGGGGAGAGGCGGTCGGGCGCGGTCATGACCCGACCCTACCGCCGTGCGTACCGGTGCCGGCGTCGGCGGCACGCCCTCCTCTGGCAGGGGCATGAGCAGATCTTGGACAGTTTCCGTCAGCTGCCGACGGAAACTGTCCAAGATCTCGGAGCCGGCCAAAGCGAACGGGAAGTGGCCGGCGCGCGACGTCGGGGCCCGCCAAAGGTGATCAAGACCATCCGTTGTTGCCAGAGTCTGGCAACAACAACTCCTAGGAAATAGGCTGACCCGGCCGGTCCCGGACGGGTCCGCTGACGCGTGGGAGGTCGCGTGGAAACACTGGCGATGCACATCTCGAACGGGATCATCGACGGCCCCGTCGCGGCGGTCTTCGCGGCGCTGGCGCTCGCCGCGCTCACCGGATGCGTCCTGCGCGGCCGGCGGGACCTGGACGACCGGCTCGCCCCGATGGCCGGGCTGGTCGCGGCGTTCATCTTCGCCGTCCAGATGCTCAACTTTCCGATCTTCACGGCCGGTGTGAGCGGTCACCTGCTCGGTGGCGCGCTCGCCGCGATGCTGGTCGGGCCGTGGGTCGGCGCGCTGTGCGTGGCAGTGGTGCTCGTCGTGCAGGCGCTGATCTTCGGCGACGGCGGTGTGGCGATGCTCGGCCTGAACATCACCAACATGGCGCTGCTCGGCACCGCCGCGGCGTACCTGCTGATCGCCGTGCTGTTGCGGGTGCTGCCCCGCACGCGGGCGGGCCTGGCCGTCACGGCGTTCGTCGCGGCGCTGGTCAGCGTGGTGGTCGCGTCCCAGGGCTTCGTCGTCGAGTACTGGCTGGGCGGCACCACCGACCTGGGCGGCAACCTCGCCGGCCTGGCCGGCACGATGGCCGGCGTACACCTGCTGATCGGCATCGGCGAGGGCCTGATCACCGCGACCACAGTGCTTACCGTCGCGAAGGTGCGCCCCGACCTGGTGTACGCGCTGCGCGCGCTGCCCACCCCCGCCAGCCCCGCCGTCCCGGTCTCCGGAGGTGTCCGATGAAGAACCGTTCCTGGGCGTTCCTGGCCGGCGGTCTGCTGGTCGCCCTGCTGCTCGCCGGTGTCGTGAGCAACTACGCCTCGTCGCACCCGGACGGCCTGGACTCCTCCCTGCTCAAGGGCTGCACCGTCGACGCCGACGACAACATCGTCGGTGGCAGCTGCCCGGCGCAGCAGGCCCGCGAGCACGAGCTGGGGGACAGCCCGCTCGCCGACTACGGCGTGCGGGGCATCGAGAACAGCTTCGTCTCGACAGGCCTCTCCGGGGTGCTCGGGGTGCTGGTGACCTTCGCGATCGGCGTCGGCGGCTTCTGGCTGCTGCGGCGGCGAGGCACCACGTCCACCACCGGCGACGGCCCGGCCACCCGCGACGCGACGGCGGACGCTGCGACCACTACCGACGCGACCGGCGACCCGGTCACCGCCAGTGACGCCGGGCGCCGCACCGGCGCGGCCGGCTGAGCAGGAGGTACGCGGATGGGTGCCGGTCACGGGCATGTGTTGTACCGCGAGTCGACCTCGCCGGTGCACCGGCTCCCGCCCGAGGTCAAGATCGTGGCGATGGTGGTCTTCACGATCGCCGTGGTGGCCACCCCGCGCGAGGCGTTCTGGGCCTTCGGCGCGTACGCCCTGCTGGTGGCCGGGGTGGCGGCGCTGGCCCGGGTGGGGCCGCGCTGGCTGCTCAGTCGCGCGCTGATCGAGCTGCCGTTCGTGCTGTTCGCGGTGGCGCTGCCGTTCCTGGGTGCCGGCGAGCGGGTCGAGGTGCTGGGGCTGCGGCTGTCCGAGGACGGCCTGCACGGGGCGTGGAACATCCTGGCCAAGGGCAGTCTCGGTGTCCTCGCCTCGCTGTTGCTCGCGGCGACCACCACCACCCGGGACCTGATCGTCGGGTTGGACCGGCTGCGCTGCCCGCAGGTGCTCACCCAGATCGCCACGTTCATGCTTCGCTATCTCGACGTGCTGGTCGGCGAGGCGCGGCGGATGCGGGTGGCGCGGATCTCGCGGGGTGACGATCCCCGCTTCCTGTGGCAGCTGCGCGGTTTCGCCGCCGGCATCGGGGCGCTGTTCCTGCGCGCCTTCGAGCGCGGCGAGCGGGTCTACCTGGCGATGCTGTCGCGGGGCTACACGGGGCGGATGCCCGCGGTGTGGCAGGGCGACGGCGCGGCGACCGCAGGTCAGTGGCTGGTCGCGGCGACCGTGCCGGTGGTGGCGGCCTCCATCGCCGCGACCGCCGTCGTGCTGACATGATCGGTGTCGTGCAGACCGCCCTCTCGCTGGACGTTCGTGGCGTCCGGTACGCGTACCCGGACGGTCACGTGGCCCTGCACGGGGTGGACCTGACGGTGCCGCGCGGTGACCGGGTGGCGCTGCTCGGGCCCAACGGCGCCGGTAAGACGACACTGGTGCTGCACCTCAACGGCATCCTCACCCCGACCGAGGGCAGCGTGAGCGTCGGCGGGCTGACCGTCACGCCGGACCGGGCGACCCTTGCCGAGGTGCGTCGCCGGGTGGGCATCGTCTTCCAGGACCCGGACGACCAGCTCTTTCTGCCCACGGTGGCGGAGGATGTGGCGTTCGGGCCGGCCAACCTGGGCCTGCGCGGCGCGGAGCTGGCCGCCCAGGTGGACGAGGCGCTGGCCGCCGTCGGGATGAGCGAGCATCGGGCCCGGGCACCGCAGCACCTCTCGTTCGGGCAGCGCCGACGGGTGGCGGTGGCCACCGTGCTGGCCATGCACCCGGAGATCCTGGTGCTTGACGAGCCCTCGTCGAACCTGGACCCGGCGGCCCGGCGTGAGCTGGCGGAGATCCTGCGCAACCTGCCGGTGACCCTGCTGATGGTCACGCACGACCTGCCGTACGCGGCGGAGCTGTGCGAACGCTCGGTGATCCTGGACGCCGGCCGGATCGTCGCCGACGCACCCACCCACGACCTGCTGAGCAACGAGCCCCTGCTGGCCCGCCACCGCCTGGAACTCCCCTACGGCTTCACCCCGCCGGCGTAGCCCCGCAGCCGCGGACGGGGGCCCGACCCCCCGTCGCCCGCTTTGCTCTGCTTCAACCGAGGCAACACCTACGGCGCGTAAGTGTTGCGTGGGTTGAAGCAGAGCAAAGGGCGACCCGCACATCCTCGTCTGGTGGGAGAGTCGCGCGCTGATCACTTGCCGGGGGCAGTTAAGGCTGCGGCGCGGGAGGCGGCGTGCAGGCGGAGGACTCCGGCGGCTGTCGCGCCGGCGCCGGTGATCAGGACTGCGGCCACCATGGCGCGGGCGACCTCGGGTGACCACGGCACCGGGGCGACCGACCGGGCGAACACCGCGGCGTTCGCCACGCCCGCGAAGAGGGCCAGGCAGGCGCCGGCCAGCGCCACCGCGAAGTCGGCCGCCGGGCGGCGGGCCAGCGCGTAGGCACCGGCGGCGAGCGCGCCCAGACCGGTGAGCAGTGCCCAGACCTGACCGCCCAGCAGCCCGGCGAGCACCCCGCCGACGCCTTGGGCGCCAGCGTCCAGCTCCCGCCCCACGGGGTAGAGCACGGCGACCGCGCCGCCGACGACCAGCAGCGCGCCCACCGCGGACAGCGCCCGGGCGCCGGCCGTGGGGGCGGCGGCGAGCAGGCCGAGCGCGCCCACCGCGAGCAGGCCGACGATGGTCACCGCCCACCAGGTGTACGCGTCCGGCGGTGGCACCCAGTCCAGCGTGCCGGCTATCTGCGCGGGGTCGGCGCCGTCGCGCAGCGGGATCGTCCAGTCCCGGACCCGGTGCTCACGCTCGGGCGCGGCGCGTGCCACGTCCGGTGGTGCCGACTCCTGCCACAGGGCCCTCTGGTCGTGCCAGCGCACGCTGACCCCGTCGTCGACGCGTCGCCAGGACGGCGGGGCGGCCGGGTCGGCGTCGGCTGGCAGCGCCGTGTCCCCGGCGAGGGTGCGGTTGAGGTAGGTGGCGGGGGACCGGCTGTTCTCGTACACGCCGTCCGGACCGACCCGCAGGTACGGCTCGCCGGAGTAGCCGATCACCTCGATGGCCCGGCCGGTGCGGTTGGTCAGCTCCAGTCGGGCGCCCGCCTCGATCACCCGTACCGTCAGGCCGGGCCGGGCCGGCGTGACGCCGGTGACGCGGGTGCGGTAGTCGGAGCCGTCCGGGGCGTCCGCGCCGTGCGCGGCGGCGGGCGCCGCGGTGAGCACTGTCGCCGCGCAGGCGGTGGCGGCGATCAGGGTGGCGCGCGCCAGCAGGGTACGGATCACTTGCCGGCCGCCGCCACGGCAGCGGTGAGGCCCTGCGGGCTGCGGTCGGCGAGTGGCTGGCCGTTGACCAGGACGGTGGGCGTGCCGGTGACGTCGCTGCGGCTGGCCTCCTCGGTGACGTGCTCGGTCCACGTCTTGTACGTGCCATCGGACACGCAGCCGCCGAATGAGCCGCGGTCCAGTCCCACGCCGACGCCGATGTCGATCAGCTCGTCGTCGCTGAGCCCGGCGCTGCCCTCGGGCGGCTGCTTGGCGAAGAGCGCCTTGGCGTACTCGTGGAACTTGCCGCCGGCCGCCGCGCACCCGGAGGCGGCCGAGGAGCGCGTGGAGTACTCGGTGGTGGAGAAGCGGTTGAGGAACGCGACCGGGTGGTAGACCACCTTCGCCTTGTTCTCGGACACGAGCTGCTCCAGCGTCGCCCCGGTGCTCTGCTCGAACTGCTTGCAGACCGGGCAGAGGAAGTCCTCGTAGACGTCGACGGTGACCGGCCCGCCGCCGACGACGATGCCGGTGCCGGGCTCGTTGGCGCCGGGCGGGGTGGTGAAGTCGTCCGAGCGCTGGCTGGACCACACGCTCCAGCCGATCAGACCGGCGATGACCAGCACCGCGACGGCGGCGGCGGAGACCCAGAGCGTGCGGCGGCGTCGTCGTTCGCGGGCCAGTTGCTCGCGGACGACCCGAGCCGCGTCCCGCTGCCCCTTGCGACTACTCATCCTCGTCCTCCACGGCCGGTTCGGCGGACAGCCACCCGTCCACCGAGACGGGCGTACGCGGCCAGATCACCAGAAATCCGGCCAACACCAAGAATCCCAGGTCCCGCAGGATCTCCGGGAGGTAACTCGGGGCCTGTCCCTCGGCGAGCTGCCCGCCGCTGCCGAAGCAGCCGCAGTCGATGGCCAGGCCACGCGTCCAGGCCGAGGAGATCCCCGCGATGAAGACCAGCAGCAGCGCGACGGAGATACCCGCGCTGAGCCGGGTGGCCAGACCGAGCAGCAGCAGCACGCCCAAGGCCAGCTCGACGAACGGCAGCGCGGCGCCGACCACTGTCGCCACGTCGTACGGCAGCACCTGGTAGGCGTTCACGGCCCGGCCGGAGGCGGCCAGGTCACCGACCTTCGACGCCCCGGCGACCAACCACACGGCGGCGAGGCCGAGGCGGGCGGCCGTGCTGAGCCAGGGGCGGAGGGCCGCCCAACTGCCGGCCCGGATGGGGGGTGCGGTCACGTTCATTTGTCGTCCCGTCTGCGCCGGAAGTTCCGGACTCAACCGGTGAGGGCGTCGCCGACGGCCTCGACCAGCTCGTCGCGGGCCCGGGCGACCCGGGAGCGGATGGTGCCCACCGGAACGCCCTCGACGTCGGCGGCCTCGGCGTACGACAGGCCGAGCAGTTGGGTGAGCACGAACGCCGCACGTCGCTCGGGGCTCAGCCGACGCACGAGGTCGGCGACGCCGAGCTGCCCGGCCGGGTCGGGATGCGGCCGGTCGGTGTACGCGTTCGCGGCCAGCCGCTCGTCGAGACGGCGACGCCGGATCACCGTCCGCAGGTGGTCGGCGCAGGCCCGCCGGGCGATGCCGAGCAGCCACGTGCGGACACTGGACCGGCCCTCGAACGCCGGCAGGGCCCGAAAGGCCCGCAGGTACGTCTCCTGGGTGAGGTCGTCGGCGCTCTCCGGGCCCACCAGGGCGGCCGCGAAGCGCCACACCTCGGCCTGGGTCAGCCGGACGAACACGGCCTGGGCCGCGGGGTCGCCGTCGCGCGCGCTCAGGGCCGACTCGGTCGCCGGGTCCCGGGCGACGTCACCTGTCGCACCGGCGGCACCGGAGTCACGCGGGACGGGGATCACGACAAACCAGGTTACGCGCCGCCGGGTGTGACGTCAGGGTCCTTCGGCCCTTGGATGGTCTGCGCCACGTCGGGAACTTTTCCCCGCCGCCAGCCGACTACCTGCTCATGACACGCGACCTCTCGTGCGCGGCGCTGGCGGCTGGCCACAGGTGAGCCGATCCCCCGCCTCGGGTCGCCGACATCCAGGTCCGTCGGCGACCATGGCCGGCATGACTGTCGCACCCCGCCGCTGGATCGCCCGGCTGGCCGCCGCCGCCGGCCTCCTGGTCACCGTCGTCGCCCTGTTGATCGCGCCCGCCACCCCGGCCAGCGCCCACGCGGTGCTGTCGAGCAGCAGCCCGGCCGCCTCGTCGGTGGTGTCGAGCGGGCCGGCCGAGGTGGTGCTCACGTTCAGCGAGTCGGTCCGCAAGGTGCCCGACAAGATCCGGGTCATCGCGCCGGACGGCGCCCGGGCCGACCGGGGCGAGCCGTCCTTCGAGGGCGGCGTCGTCACCATCCCGGTGGACCCGGCCGGTCAGCGCGGCACCTACCTGGTGACCTTCCGGGTGATCTCCGCCGACAGCCACCCGGTCTCCGGCGCGTTCACCTACTCGGTGGGCGCCCCCTCCACGCCGCCTGTCGATTCCGGCAACGACAGCCGCGCCGACCCGGTGGTGGAGAACGCCGTGAAGGTGGCCCGCTTCCTCGGCTACGCCGGTCTGGTGCTGCTGGTCGGGCCGGCGCTGGTGCTCGCCGCGCTGTGGCCGCGCCGGCTCTCCCGCCGGGGTCCCACCCGGCTGGCCTGGGTCGGTCTCTCTCTGGTGGCCGTGGCCACCCTGGCCGACCTGTGGTTGCAGGTGCCCTACACCGCCGGTGGCGGCCTCTTCGAGGTGACCGGCGAGGGGTTCGGCAGCGTGTTCGGCAGTGCCTTCGGCGCCGCCCACCTGGTCCGACTCGGCCTACTGGCGGCCTCGGCGTTCCTGCTGCGGCCGCTGCTGGCCCGCCCGGCCGGCCGGGCCGACGCGATCATCCTGGCCGTGCTCGGTGGGGCGGCCCTGCTGACCTGGCCGCTGGCCGGGCACCCGGCGGCCTCCCCGGCGCCGGCGGTCTCCGTGGTGGTCGACGCGGTGCACCTGGGCAGCATGGCGGTCTGGCTGGGCGGCCTGCTGATGCTCGCCGTCTTCCTGCTGCGCCAGGCCGACGAGCGGGAGTTGGGCGCGATCCTGCCGATCTGGTCACGCTGGGCGGCGCTCGCCGTGTCGGCCCTGCTGCTGGCGGGCACCGTCCAGGCGCTGATCGAGGTGGCCACGCCGGACGCCCTGTTCACCACCACGTACGGGCGTCTGCTGCTCGCCAAGATCGGGCTGTTCGCGATCGTGATCGCCGTGGCCGCGTACTCCCGGCAGTTGGTCCGTCGACGCACGGCGGCCCAGCGACCGACGCCGGTGCGCCGGGCGGTCCTGGTGGAGTTGGCAGTCACCGTGGTGGTGCTGGGGCTGTCGGCGACGCTGGTGCAGACCACGCCCGCCCGCACCGCCGTGGCCGGGCCGTCCGGCACCCAGGCCGGGCTCTTCTCCACCACGCTGACCAGCTCGCTGTTCACCCTCCAGGTCGAGCTGGACCCGGCCGAGCGGGGCAACAACTCGGTGCACCTGTACGCGTACACCAAGGACAACCAGCCGCAGCCGGTGGCGGAGTGGCGGGCGACCGCCGCGCTGCCCTCGGCCGGGATCGAGCCGATCGAGCTGCCGCTGCTGCCGCTCACCGACAACCACTCCTACGGCGACATCAGCCTGCCGGCCGCCGGCGACTGGCAGTTGAAGATCACCGTTCGTACGTCCGACATCGACCAGGCCACGGTGACCGCCACCGTGCCGATCCGTTAGAGAGGTTCCCCAAGCCCATGACCCGTCTCCGGCGTACCGCAACCGCCGCTGCCGCCCTGGCGTTCACCGCCGTCGCCACCGCCGTGCTCGGCTTCGCCGGGCCGGCGTCCGCCCACGTCACGGTGAATCCGAAGGAGGCGACCCAGGGCGGCTACGCCCGGGTGGCGTTCCGGGTGCCCAACGAGAGTGACACCGCGTCGACCACCAAGCTGGAGGTCGTGCTGCCGGAGAACGCGCCGATCGGCTCGGTGTCGACCATCCCGGTGCCCGGTTGGACGGTGACGACGGAGAAGCGCAAGGTGGACCCGCCGATCGACGTGCACGGCAGCCAGCTCACCGAGGCGGTCTCCAAGATCACCTGGACGGCTACCGGTGACGCGGCGGTCAAGCCGGGCCAGTTCCAGGAGTTCGGCGTCTCCATGGGGCCGCTGCCGAAGGTCGAGTCGATGGTCTTCAAGACCCTCCAGACGTACTCGGACGGCAACATCTCGCGGTGGATCGACGAGCCGCAGCCGGGCGGCGAGGAGCCGGAGAAGCCCGCCCCGGTGCTCACCCTCACCACCGCGGGGCCGTCGGCGTCGGCCGCCCCGGCCGCTACGGCAGTCGCCGCGGCCGACGACGACGATGACGATGACGAGAGCGACGGCACCGCGATCGGCCTCGGCATCGCCGGCCTCGTCGCCGGCCTGGCCGGCCTGGTGCTCGGCGGTCTCGCGTTCGCCCGGACCCGCCGGAGCCCGGTCGCGAAGTCCTGACCCGTCGCTCACCACTGGCCCGCCGGATTCCGGCGGGCCAGCGTGCTTTCGCCGGACCGAAGCCGGCCGTGCCGTCGATATCCCCTGATCAGCCGGTCTACGTCGGTAAGGTCGGCCGGGTATCTGGCTACGGAGGGGGACGCTGCGAATGCGGTTCGTGCGGGTGATCACCGGAATGCTGCTGTTGGTCATCGGGATCCCGGCGCTGTTCGCCGGCGGCGGGCTGTGGCTCGTCACCCGGCACGCCGACCCCGGTGGGACCTTCACCGCCCGGTTCGAGACGGTCCGCACCCCCGGCCACGCGGTAGTGGTCACCGACCTCGACCGGTTGCTGCGGCGGGAGGCGCCCTTCACGCGCGCCGCGCAGACCCGCCTCCGGCTCGACGCCCGTACCCCCGACGGCCCGGCCTTCGTGGGGCTGGCGCCCACCGCCGAGGTGCGTCGGTGGCTGGAGTCGGTGCCGTACGCCTCGGTCCGCCGGGTGGCGTTGGCCCGAGGTCCGCTGCCGGTCCGCACGGACCCGGCGGTCCCGGCGGCGGCCCCGCCCGCCGGCGCGGCCGTCACCCCGCTCGGCCGCCCGTTCTGGGTACGCGAGGGTGTCGGCACCCTCCAGTGGAGCGCCGACGAGCTGAGCGGCGAGTCGATGAGCCTGGTGGTGATGCGCCCGGACGGCCGCGCCGACCTGAGCCTGGATCTGCGCGCCGAACTGAGCGCGGGTTGGGTCGGTCCGGTCACCTGGGGTCTGCTGGCGGTGGGGGTGCTGCTGGTGGCGTGCGCGGTGCTGCTCCTGCTGCGTCCGCCGCGTCCGCGGGAGGTGGTCTTCGTTGTCGAACCGGACCAGGTGCCGGTGCTCGCCGGCCGGCTCGGGGTCACGTCGCTCAGCGGCCTGAGTTCCCGGAATTCCGGTGCGGCCCCGCCGTTGCCGGCGGTGCGACAGCTCGCCCCGGTCGGCTCCGGCGCGGCCGGGTGGCCCCGGTCGGCGTCCGGCGCCGAACCGACCCGGCCGGTCACCCTCGCCGACCTGGACGTGCCGGCCCGGCTGCCCCGCCCGCCGGAGGTGGCGTTGAGCCTGGCGTGGCCGCCCGCCGGCGCCGAACCCACGGCACGGCCGATGCCGACGGACTGAAGCGGCGAGTGGCCCTCCGCGCTGCCGACGCGGAGGGCCACTCTCACCGGGGGATCGGTGCTACCCGAGCGACGCTTGAGGTAGGTGAGTCCAGATTAGCGCCGATGGTCGCTACTGGGGAGTTGTGTCCATTTGGTGCGACTTTTCCACAGTCCGGACCGGGCGGGCCACGCGGACCGGCAGGACCACCAGCAGCAGCAGGCTGAGCAGCACATAGCCGTTGCGCGCCACGAAGTCCACCGGGTCGTCGGTGCGGACCGGCGCGACCCCCCAGTCGTGGAACGACACCACACCGTAAATGATCAACGCGGCGGTGCCCACGGCGAGCCCGGCGAGCCACCGCCGTCGACGGAACTCCTCCGGCCGGTTCGCGCTCAACGCGGCGTCGGCGAGCACCACCACCGCCGGCACGAACCAGTAGATGTGGTGGGTCCAGGTGATCGGGCTGACCAGAGCGCCGACCAGGCCGGTAAGGGTCAGGCCGGTCAGCGCGTCACCGGCACGCGCGGCGCGGGCAGCCCGCCACAGGCCGTAAGCGGCCACCACCGCGACCACCAGCAGCCACAGCAACCGGTCCGGCTTCTCCGGCGCGGTGAACCGGCTGAGCAGCCCGAAGAGCGACTGGTTGCCGGTGTAGTCGGTGCGACCCACCCGGTCGTTGTCCCACAGCTCCTGCGTCCAGAACCGCCACGAGTCCCGGGGCGCGACCGCCGCCGCGAGCAGCGTCGCCGCCGCCGCCGTCGCGCTCGCCACCGCGGCGGCCCGCCACCGTCGGGTGGCCAGCAGGTACACGATGAAGATGCCCGGGAAGAGCTTGAGCGCCGTCGCCAGCCCCACGCCGACCCCCGCCCAGCGCCGTGCCTGCGGTACGGCGAACAGCAGGTCGGCCAGGATCAGCACGACCAGCAGCATGTTGATCTGCCCGAACGTGATCGTCTCCCGGGTGCTCTCCACCGCCAGCACCAGCAGGACGGCCACGGTCAGGGTGAACGTTCGCGGCAGGTGGTGCCGGGCGATCACCGGCGTCACCAGCCACCGGGTGGTCACCACCACGGCCACCAGAGTGAGCACCGTGAAGATCACCACGGTGGCGCCGAGCCGGATCAGCCCGAACGGCCACAGCAGCAGCGCGCTGAACGGTGGGTACGTGAAGTACAGCTCACCCTGCACCCGGTCCGGCTGGACGTAGTCGTAGAGCGGGTGGCCGGCCGTCCACCAGTCCATCGCCGACATGTAGATCTTCAGGTCGAAGAAGTTGTGCACCAGGCCGGGCAGGTAGAGCGCCGGCAGCACGGCGATCAGCGCCACGATCGCGACCAGCCGACGGACCGTACGGCCGCCGGGATCGTCGTCGGTGACGGCGGGCGGTGCGACGGGTTTGACTGGCACCTGAGAAACCCTAGCGGTCCGTCCGGCCGAGAGCGCGCAGCCGTGGGGCGTGGGCTGCGCGTAGGCTGTCCCGGTGGCTGATCTCCTCGTCTGGATCGACTGTGAGATGACCGGGTTGGACCTTGGCAGTGACAAGCTGATCGAGGTCGCGGCACTGGTCACCGACCCCGACCTCAATGTGCTGGGTGATGGTGTCGACGTGGTGATCCACGCCGACGAGGCCGCGTTGGAGGCGATGCCGGAGATCGTCCAGACCATGCACGCCAAGTCCGGCCTCACCGAGGAGGTCCGCCGCTCGGCGGTCACCCTGGCCGAGGCCGAGGACCGGGTGCTGGAGTACGTCAGCACCTTCGTCAAGGACCCGCGCACCGCGCCACTGTGCGGCAACTCGATCGCCACCGACCGTGGCTTCATCGCCCGGGACATGCCCCGCCTCGACGCGCACCTGCACTACCGCATGATCGACGTGTCGTCGATCAAGGAACTCTGCCGCCGCTGGTACCCCCGGGTGTACTTCGGTCAGCCGCAGAAGGGCCTGGCGCACCGGGCGCTCGCCGACATCCGCGAGAGCATCCGGGAGCTGGAGTACTACCGGCGCACCATCTTCGTTCCGCTTCCCGGCCCGGACGTCGAGACCGCCAAGGGCATCGCCGCCGAGCTCTAGAGCGGGGCCGCGCGGTCGGCGGGGAACCCGCTGGACGCCGTGAGCGGTGGTGTGGCTATTATTGGTCCGCACCCCGCCCGGGGCGATCGACCGGGCGTCGGAGGCGTGGTGGCTGTAGCTCAGTTGGCAGAGCACCGGGTTGTGGTCCCGGTTGTCGTGGGTTCAATTCCCATCAGTCACCCCACATGTCAGGCCCCCTCCTCGGAGGGGGCCTGAGTCGTTTTCGGGACTGGCTGGTACATCTCCCGTTCCAGGAAACCGGGGTATCCGGGCTTGTCGGATACCCCGGTTTCCTGGAACTCGGGTCGATTCGGACGGCTGGCTCAGGCGGTCGGCGTGGCGGACGGGGTGCCGGCGCCGTCCGGGGTCGGCGTGGCGTCCGGGTCGGCCGGCGGCTCGTACGGCAGGGCGCTGCCCTTGACGTACTCGTCCCAGCTCATGTTCCAGTCGGTCCAGCCGTTGCCGTTCTGGAGCTTGCGCTCGGTGCCCTTGACCGTGATCGGGTCGCCGATCTGGGTGTTCTTGAATAGCCAGTCGCCGTTGGCCATCGACACGTTCACGCAGCCGTGCGAGACGTTGACGCTGCCCTGCTGCCCCTCGGACCAGGGGGCCGCGTGGATGAACTCGCCACCCCAGGTGAGTCGCTGCGCGAAGTCAATCTTGGTGCGGTAGCCCTCCTCGGGGCCCAGCTCCTCCATCGTGTCGAACACGGTCTTGCGCAGTTTCTCGATCACGACCATCGTCCCGCTGGACGAGGGGGTGCTCTTCTTGCCCAGGCTGACCGGGATGGTCTTGATCACCGAGCCGTTGCGGGTCACCGTCATCCGCTTGGTCTTGTTGTCCACGGTCATGATCAGCGATGAGCCGATCTTGACGTCCACGGAGAGGTCCGAGCGGCCGTAGTAGCCGTCACCCATCGGCAGGCCACCGGCCTGAACGCGGTAGGAGACCTTTGTGTTCGCCTTCCAGAACTCCTTCGGCCGGTACCGGATCTCGGTGGGGCTGACCCAGTGCCAGATGCCCTCCTGGGCCGGCGTCGAGGTCACCGTCATCCGGCGCTGGACGTCGTCGCGGTAGTCCTCCGGGACGGCACGGCTGAACTTCACGATCAGCGGCATCCCGACGCCGACCACCTGGTTGTCGCCGAGGAAGCTGCTCACCCGTACCTGCTTGTCGGGCTTGGCCATCGTGGTGAAGCTGCTGGTCGCCGTGGCCGGCCGGCCGTCGTCGCCGGTGGCGGTGACCGTGGCGGTGTAGCTGGTGCCGTACTCCAGCGCCCCGTTCGGAAGCCACGTCTTGCCATCCTTGGCGAGGGTGCCCTCGACCGCCTTGCCGGCCGCGTCCTTGAGGTCGACAGTGGTCTCCTCGGCGTCCTTCGTGCTGAAGGTGATGCTGGTGGACGCCGGCACGTCCTTGGCGTCCGCCGCCGGCTCACTGATGGTGGCTGCGGCCTTGGGCGCCGGGCTCTCGTCGCCGCCCTGCCACGACGACGGCTTACCGCCGTCGCTGTCGGTGCAGGCGGAGGTGAAGGCCAGCGCCACGGCGAGCAGCCCCGCCGCGAGCACGCGGCGTCGCCCACGGGGCCGGATCAGCTGGTCCTGGCTAGCTCGCATGATGTCCTCACAGTCGTGGTCCCTGACCCATCGTCTCCTAATGACGCGCCAGAACCGGCCCCGGTTGCCGAGGGTGAACCGGAACACGCCGATCAGGATGCCGGATTTTTGTTACTATCCGGCGTTTCGTGATTCGGGCTCGCCTTTGCGGGGGACTGAGGGGTCGCCGCCGCCGTCGTCGCGGCGCGGGCAGTGCAAGGGTACGCGCCGGCCCGTGCCAACGGCAGGGGCCGGCGCGCAGGAGTCGAACCCTCAGAGCATCGGGCCGGAGCCACCCTTGGGCACCGGCAGAGCGCTGCCCTTCACGAACTCCGACCAGCTCAGGCTCCACGCCGTCCAGCCGTTGCCGGCGACGACCTTGCGCTCGGTGCCCTTGATCGTGATCGGATCACCGATCCGCGTCTTGTCGAACAGCCACCTGGCGTTCGCCATCGACACGTTCACGCAGCCGTGCGAGACGTTGGACCGCCCCTGCACATGCTCCGACCAGGGCGCGGCGTGGATGTACTCGCCACCCCAGGTGAGCCGCTGAGCGAAGTCGATCTCGGTGACGTAGCGGTTGGCCGGGTCCGGATCGTCGCGGGTGTCGAAGACCGTGGACTCCTTCTTCTCCATCACGACCATCGTGCCGCTCGACGACGGGGTGCTCTTCTTGCCCAGGCTCACCGGGATGGTCCGGGACAGCGCACCGTTCTCGTACACCGACATCTTCTTCGTGGCGTTGTCGACCTTCATCACGAACGACCGGCCGATCTTGGCGGTGGCCTTGCGGTCGATGTCACCGTACTTGCCGTTGCTCAGCGGCACGCCGGCCAGCGCGATCCGCACGGTGATGGTGGTGCCCGGCTGCCAGTACTCCGGTGCGCGGTAGTAGGCCTGGGTGCCGTTGTCGACCCAGTGCCAGGCGCCCGGCTGCGGCGGATCGGTCTTGACGAACATCCGCTTCTGGACGGCGGCCCGGTCCTTCTTCGGGATGCCCGGGTGGAACTCGGTGACCACCGGCATGGCGACCCCGTAGCTCTTGTCGTCGAAGAGGTAGAGGCCCGACCCGATTGTCGACTTCGGCTTGGCCATCGTGGTGAAGGTGCTGGTGCCCTGGCTCGTCGTGCCGTCGGACCCGGTGGCCGTCACCGTCGCGGTGTAGTTGGTGCCGTACTTCAGGGGAGCCGACGGCACCCAGGCGGAGCCGTCGGTGCGCAGCTTGCCCTCCACCGAGCCCCCGCCGGCCGCGGTCAGGGTGACCGAGGCCACCTTGCCGCCGTCCGGGAGCTTGGCGCTGATCTCCGTGCTCACGGGCTTGTTCTTCGTGCCGTTGGCCGGGCTCAGCGTCAGCGACGGCCCGCTGGGCGCGCTCGACGCGCCCGATGTCGACGGAGCGGCCGATTCGGGTACGGCACTTGCGTCTGTCGACGTACCGCCGACGAATTCCGGCTTCTTCTGCTCGTCGCCGCACCCGGTCAGTGCCAGCGACGCCGCCAGGGTCAGAGCGCCCACCACCGCCCCGGCTCGCGTGAACCGTGCCATCCCCACCTCTGTTCTCGCGTACCTGGCGGACATCGTGCCGTATCAGTGCCGCGACCCACGCCCCCGTCCCGGGGCTGACGGCCGGTTTGTGGCCATATGCCCAATAAGCTCGACCGAAGGGGGGAGCCGGGTAACCGGATTGGAGCCCGGGTTGGCGGGGTGCTAATGTTCTCTCCGTTGCCGATCGAGCGCCGCTAGCTCAACTGGCAGAGCAGCGGACTCTTAATCCGCGGGTTCGGGGTTCGAGTCCCTGGCGGCGCACCAACGAGCTAGACCCCGACGTGGCAGATCTCTGCCAGGCCGGGGTCTTTTTCGTCTCTCGCGCACCCTCGACCATCCCGCGCGCCGCCGTCAGCCACCGCGAAAGCTACGCCGGTACGCCTGCGGGCTGGTGCCGGTGATTCGCTTGAAGCGGTCCCGAAAGGCGGTGGTGGAGCCGAACCCGACCTGCGTCGCCACCCGGTCGACGGGTTGGGCGGTGGTCTCCAGGAGGTGCTGCGCCCGGTGGACGCGGACCCGGTGCAGCCATCGCAGAGGCGTGGTCCCGGTCTGGTCGCGGAACCGCCGGTTCAACGTCCGGGTACTCATCCCGGCATGGCGGGCGATGTCGGCGAGGGTCAGCTCACGCCGGGAGTTGTCGCGCATCCAGGCCAGCAGCGGTTCCAGGGTCGCCCCCTCGGGGGCCGGTGGTTCGTGCGTGATGAACTGCGCCTGTCCGCCCGCGCGTTCCAGCGGCATGACGGACAACCTCGCCACCTCGGCGGCGACGGCTGCGCCGTGGTCGCGGCGGACCAGATGCAGGCACAGGTCGAGCCCTGCGGCGGCGCCGGCGGAGGTCAGGAACTGGCCGCTGTCCACGTAGAGCACGTTGGGGTCGACCCGCACCCGCGGATGCTGAGCGGCGAGCTGGTCGGTGGCGACCCAGTGCGTCGTGGCACGGTGTCCGTCGAGCAGGCCGGTGGCGGCGAGGGTGAACGCGCCGCCGCAGATCGAGGCGATCCGGGCGCCGTTCGCGGCGGCCGCGCGCAGCGAGTCGAGGACCGCGGGAGGCGTCGCCGCGCCGGGGTCGGAGACACCCGGCACGATCACGGTGTCGGCGTCGGCCAGGACGTCCAGGCCCCACGGCACCGCGATGCTGAACGCGCCCGCGGTGACCGTCGGTGTGGCGGCGCAGACGAGGACGCGGTAGCCGGCGCTGCCGTCGGGCAGGCGGGTGCGCTGGAAGACCTCCATCGGGGTGGACAGGTCGAACGGGACGACGCTGTCGAGGGCGAGCACGGCCACCGTGTGCATGGCGAAATTCAACCAGTCAGGGCTGTGCGGTGACCGGTGGGCGCGTGCCGGCCGGGCGCCGCGCGACCCGGTCGTACAGGTCTCGGACCGACAGGCCGCCGGTGCAGCACCAGAGCGCGATCACCGGGTCGCAGAGCGCGCAGCCGAACGACGAGTCGTGCAGCGACGCGATGATCGGGGTGCCGCGCCTGTGGTGCAGCACGTCCCAGACCGTGTGCAGGAGCCATCCGACGCCGATGAAGGTGTACGAGGTGAGCCCGGCGTATCCCACCACCAGCAGCAGCGCGCAGAAGGCCAGCTCCCACAGCCCGAACCCGCCACCGCTGATGTAGGCGGCCCCGGCGCCGGTGACGACGAGCGCGTTCAGGCGCCGCCGGTGCGGCTCCGGCACGAGGGAGTTGAGCCCGACGTAGACCAGCCCGATCACCACAGGCATGACATAACGAAGCACGATCCAGCCCGTTCCCGTTGGCGGAAAGCCTGTCGGAAGGAGCGTAGGAAAGGCCCGCCGCCGAGGACGAGAGGCGAAAATGCCAGGGTCCGCCTGATTCTCGCCACCCGTCCCCGGCGGGGTCCCGCCCGGGCCGGCGAGCCTCAGTAGTCGATGTTGATGGCGGCGATCTGGCGGGTGCCGTTGGAGACGATGGCCGGGCCGGCGAAGCGGGAGCTGGCGTAGGTCAGCGCGTCCTTGTGCGCGGGACTGTTGAACCAGACCTCGATCATCTGCTCGGGCGTGGCGGTGCCCGAGGACGCGAACAGGACCTCGTGGCCGCAGTGCGTCATCGTGCCCGCGTCCAGGTTCTGCTTCACGCAGGCCTCCGCGGCGCGTTGCTCGTTCGTGCGCATCGCGACCTCGGGCAGCCCGAGCGCGCGGCGCCGCTCGTTGAGCAGCACCAGCAGGCGTTGTTCGGCGGCGGACACCCCGGCCGAGGAGCCGGCCGAGGAGCCGGTTGACGCCTTGGCCGACCTGGTCGGTGCGGTGGTCGGCTTCGGTCGTTTGGTGGGCGTCGCCGACCTGGTGGGGGTGGGGCTCGGGCGCGCGGCGGTCGGGGAGGGCTCGGGCGCTGCCGGTGACTGTGACACGATCGCGGGTTCGCCGGCCTCGGCGGCGAATTCGGTGATCGCGGTCGAGGGCTCGGCGCCGGTGGCGCTCGCCGGCTGTTGCCTCGGGCCGCCGGTGTAGTTGGCCAGGACGAGCCCACCCCCTCCCACCAGTGCGACAGCCGCGACGGCGCCGACCAGCGTCTTGGGTAGGGACAGTGCCGTGACGCGGGCCTGGTGCCACAACCCGGCCTTCGCGTGCGCCCCTGCCGAGGCAGCGCCAGGCGTCGCGGAGGCGAGGTTCACCCGGTGTGTGACGTCCGAGGCGAGGCGGGACGGGATCGGCGTGAGCGCGAGCCCGGCCAGCAGCCGTTCGGCCGGCACCAGGTCGGAGGTGGTGTTCGGGCAGTGCGCGCAGGTGCGGATGTGCCGCGCCAGCCGCTTGCGCCACACCGGCGCCGGTTGACCGTCCCAGTCGGCGGCCGTGTCGAGGAGGCCGGCGCAGCCGGGCCGGGCGATGAGGGCCCGCACCACCAGCCGAGCGGTGTCCAACTGCGCCTTCATCCGGGCCACGCGGACGGTCACGTGGTGCGGGTCGATCTGCAACGCGTCGACCAGGTCGGCGCGGGACAGGTGACCGGCCTCGACCAGCCACCACAGGGAGAGCAGGTGGCGGTGGTCGTCGTCCAGCCAGCGCGTGGCCAGGACCACCTCCCGGCGCTGATCGGACAGGCGCAGCTGGGTCAGGGTCAGATCCTCGAAGTCCGAACCCGGGGCGACCATGTTGTCGATGTCCTCCGGCGGCGTCGGTGTGGTGTGCCGGTGCTGCCGGTAGGCGCGGACCTCGTTCATGGTGACGGCGACCAGCCAGGACCGGAAGAGCCGCGGATCGCGTACGCCCGCCAGCCCTCGTACGACGCTCAACATCGTGTTCTGCACGACGTCGTCGACGTCCGCGGACCGATTCAGCGCCCGGCCCACGATGTTGTACACAAGTGGCAGGTAGTGCGAGACCAACTCGTCCGTCGCGGCGTGGTCACCGCGGCGGGCCGCGTCCACCACCGCCGACAGGTCGGTTCTGTTCGGGTACGCGTGATAGGTCACGCTCACAACCTCGCCTTCACGGGACATCGTCGTACACCGTGGAGATTGGTTGCGAGCCGCCCAGGTCACACAAACTGAGCTGTCACCTGTTGCTGTTGAGGTGGACGATGGCGCCGTTGAGCGCGGTGGCGAAGAGCGTCCACGCGGCGTACGGGGCCAGCGCGGCACCCGCGACCGGGTCGACCCGGGAGGCGCGGCGGACGAGCGCGAAGTTCGAGGCGTTGAGCGCGGCGATCTCGGCCAGCGCGACGGTGGGCCTGCGGGCCTTGAAGAACAACGCGCTCCAGCCGAAGTTGAGAGCCAGGTTGAGCGCGTAGGCGCGGGTGAAGGCGGCGCGATCGGCACCGTCGGTGCGGTCCAGTACGCGGGCGCCGGCCACCGCGATCAACGCGTACAGCGGCGTCCACGCCAACGGGAACGCCACCGGCGGTGGCTGCCAGCTCGGCTTGCGCAGCCGCCGGTACCAGCCGTTGGAGGTGTCGTTCACCGCTGTCCCGGCGGCGGCCGTAACGGTGACCGCCGCTGCGGTCTTGACCAGGGTCGGTAGTCGCATGGTGTTCAGCTACCCGGCCGGCGGCGGATCAACCACGGGTGGTCACCGGGGCTGGGTGAAGGCGGGCGACCGCAGCCACCGGCGATGCCTCAAGTAATGCTCAAATTACGTTGATCCCGGCCGATGCCGATGAAGATCCGCATACGCTCACCGGACTCGCGCAGAGCCCCCGGACCTTCTCGCCACGCCAGCCATCACCCGTGCTCAGACCCAGGATGCGCGAGCGTCATCCGTCCGTCCTATGTGGATCAGTGGGAACACGAAGGAGGGGATATGCGACGCAGACAACGGCGCATCGCGTTTGTGGTGCTGCCCGCCCTGATGGCGGGCGTCCTCGTGTCGACCGGGCCGGCGGGCGCGGATCCCGCGGGCCCGACCGCCACGGCCGGCTCCGCGCCATCCCAGCTTGGGGCCGTGGACCAGGTACGCCGCGTACACGTCAGGCTGGCCGGCGCCGACATGCTGGACAAGGTCGTCGCTGCCGGCTTCGACCTCGAACACGGCCTCCGGCGCGTGCCGACCGGCATCGAGGGCGAGGCGGTCGTCACCACCGAGCAGATCACCGAACTGACGGCGATGGGCGTCGAGGTCCTCGGCGCCGGCGTCGGGTTCGGCTGGAGTGACGAGGCCGATGGCGGCATCGCGGGCGCTGCCGCGCGGGTGGCGCAACCGGCCAGCCACGAGGCGACGGTGCGGATCGCCCGTGCCGACTGGTTCACCACCAAGGGCCAGGGCTTCCTCTACGTCGAGGCGCGCACCACCGAGGGGCAGCAGGCCGAACCGGTCGTCGAGATGCAGCTCGAGAACGACTCGGGCCGGGCCACGCCGTTCGGCTTCGCCCGGACGATGAGCCGCTTCGTCGACTCGGGGCAGTACATGTTCCACCGCAACCTGTTCAAGCTCGACGCGCGCCCGAACCAGATCCGGGTCACGAGCTCAACCGGCGGCGTCGCCACCGGCACGGTCTCCGACTGGCTTGAGGACGCTCCGCCACCGCTGACGGCGAACCCGTCCTACAAGTCCGACTTCGTGGACGGCTACCGGCACCCGCAGCAGCTCTACAGCCGCGCGACGGAGATCGCCCGCCAGTACCCGGACATCGCCGAGATCGTCTACCTCCCGAACCAGACCAACGGCTACCAGCGCAAGGCGCAGGCCACGATCGGCGGTACGGGTCAGTCGGCAGTCGTGGTCAGCTCGGCGGCGTGGGGCCACGAGGGTGGCAACGACGTCACTGTCGAGTTCGTGGACCGGCCGGGGGCGGATCTCCCGCTCACCGTGGAGGTCGCGGGCAAGGCGGTCCGCGTCCTGCTCGGCACTGACGCCTCCGGTGCGCCGGCGAGTACGGCCACCCAGGTGGCGGACGCGCTGACGACCCGGTCCCAGGGCCTCATCGACCGGGCGCACCCGTACCGCACCAACGCGGGCACCGGCATCGTCGCCCCGACGGGCGGCCCGGTCGCGTTGACCGACTTCCTCGACCAGAAGCGCGTCGGCGCACCGGACGGTGAGGTGCCGCGGGGCCCGGTCACCATCCCCGTCCTGCGGATCGGCAAGCACCGTGACGGCAGCAAGCCCGGCGTTCTCATCCAGGCGCAGGACCACGCCCGCGAGTGGGTGCCGGCGACGACCAGCCTGGAGTCGGCCGAGCGCCTGGTGCACAACTACCGGTCCGACCGGGAGACGAAGAAGATCGTCGAGAACACCGACGTCTTCTTCATCCTCTCCAACAACCCCGACGGGGCGAACTACAGCTTCTACAACTTCGCCTCCCAGCGGAAGAACATGACGAACCACTGCCCGGACGCGACCGCCGACCCGGGGCAGCGGAACTCCTGGGGCGTCGACCTGAACCGGAACTACCGGGTCGGGTCGGGCCACGACGGCTACGCGGGAGGGTCGACCAACTGCGTCAGCGGCACCTACCAGGGGCCGGAGGAGCTGTCCGAGCCCGAGTCGAAGAACATCATCTGGCTGGTCGAGAAGTTTTCGAACATCAAGTTCATGATGTCCGTGCACTCCAACGGCGGGCAGCTGTTCTGGCAGCCCGGTGCGTACATCGCGGACGGGCGGATCACCACGCCGCGTCCGCCGCTGGGCGACGAGGCGTTCTACTGGCAGTCGGCGTCCCGGATCCTGTCGCAGGTCAAGGCGCACCGGGAGACGGTCGTCACGCCGGAGAACGTCGGCGGCTCGTCCGACGTCCTCTACTCCTCCGCGGGCAACGTGCGCGAGGACCTGTACTACACCTACGGGATCTACGCGTTCGGCTGGGAGGTCGGTGGCTCCGTCTACAACCCGGCCACCGGCGACTGGCAGGGCGGCTCGTTCCAGCCGGAGTGGGTGGGAAACCCCGAGCTGGTCAGCGGCCACGCCGAGACGATGGAGTACGCAAACGGGATCATGGAGATGTTCCGGGTCGCGGCGGACTGGGGCCGGGATCGGAAGAACCCGACGTCCAAGCTCGTTCCCGGCGCCGGGACGTACCGCGGGCCGGTCGACGTGCGCTTCGAGACGAGCGAGCCGGCCACCATCTACTACACGACCGACGGCAGCCGACCCACGCTCCAGTCGCCGCGCTATGCGGCGACCGAGTTCCGGGAGCCGGGGCAGGTGTTCCACGTGACCGAGACGACGACGTTCCGCTGGTTCTCGGTGGACAGCGCCGGCAACATCGAGAAGAACTACGACCCGACGAAGAACGACAGACGCAACAACTACCGTACGGCGACCATCAAGATCGCCAAGAGGTAGTCCGCGTACCGTGATCGTCGCCCCGCCGGTCGGTGTCACCAGCACCGGCGGGGCGGCGGTCAACAGCGCCCGCGCGGGCGTCGGCGGCACGGATAGGTCCGCGTCCGGTGGGTATGCGGCGCGCATGCCCGCGAGTGAGGATTCGGCAGCCGAACCGGGCCCACCACCGCACGGGCCGTCTCGCGCCGCCCGGGCGTTCGCCGCACTGCGGGAGCGGGCGCGCGAGGCGTGGCGCGTACGCGCCTGGCGTTTCCGGCTCTACGGGCTGCTCGCCGTGCAGGCCGCCGTCGCCGCGGCGCTCGCGTGGTTCGTCGTGTACCGGTTCCTCGGCAATCCGTCGCCGGTCTTCGCGCCCACCACTGCGGTCGGCATCGCGGCCGCCTCGATGGGTTCCCGCCTGCGACGCACCATCGAGTTGCTGGTCGGGGTGGTGCTCGGGCTCGCCGTGGGTGACACGCTCATGCCGCTGTTCGGTATCGGCCCGTGGCAGACCGGTGGGGTCGTCCTGTTGGCGATCATCGTGGCCATCCTGCTCAAGGGTGGCGGTTCGCTGCTCACCCAGGCCGGCGGTACGGCGGTGCTCATCGCCACCCTCGAACCACCAGTCCGTGACCTGTCCATCCCCCGGTTCGTGGACGCCACGGTCGGAGGGCTGATCGGGTTGGCGGTCAGTCTGCTGCTGGTGCCCATCCATCCGCGGCGGACACTGCACCGACTGGCCGAGCCCGTGGTCGGCCCCGCGGTGGTCGCCATGCACCACCTGGCGGCGGCGCTGCGCGTGCGTGATCTCGGGCAGGCGGAGCAGGCCCTGCGCGAGCTGCGGAACATCGGCCCGCAGATCATCGCGTTACGGGACGGGCTGCAGGCCGCCCAGGAGGTGGTGCGACTCGCGCCGCTGCGCTGGAACGAACGCGACTCGTTCGCCCTCCACGCGGAGTCGATCCGACATCTGGAACGCAGCCTGCACAGTTGCCGGTCTCTGGCGAGGCGGCTCACGACGGCGCTCAAGGACGACGAGCCGCTGCCGGAGGAGCTCTCCGCCGCCATCGACCTGCTGGCCGACAGCGCGCAGGAGCTGCGTGCAGCGATCATCGCCCGGGAGGAGCCACGGGAGCCGCGCGAGCGGATCCTGGAGGCGGTCGAGCTGGTCGGACGCGCGCAGGGCGGGTCCGTCCGCGACCCCACCCGCCTGCACAGTCACCGACTGGGCTACTCCGGGATGATCGCCGTGGGCGAGTTCCGGACCATCGCCCACGACCTGCTCATCGCCAGCGGCCTGGACCCCGAGAAGGGCGCGGCGCTGGTGCGCCTGGCGATAGGCCGGGGCCAGCACGACTGACCGCAGGGTCGGCCGGTCAGCTGGACGTCCGCTTGGGCAGCAGCAGCTCCTCGTGATCGAGTTCGCGTTCCAGGACGCGCAGTTCCTCGTCGGGCAGCCGACCGCTGTCCCGCCAGCGCACGAGTTCCTCCCGCTGGGCGTCGATCGCCGTCCGGCGGACCTGGAGCGCCGTCTCGTACTGCGGTGAGGTCGGTATCTCGGACGACTCGCTCTGTTCGAGCAGGTCGAGCCGTCCGCGGTAGCGCGCCAGGCGGGCCAGCAACTGGGTGCGGGTGGTGTTGACGGCCACCCCGCTGTCCGGGTCCTCGGCGGCGACCTCGTCCAGGCGGGCCAGAGCGGCCTCGACCGCCGCCGAGCGGGCCTCGTTGCGGACGCGGGCCTGGTCGGTCTCATTGGCGCGTAGCCCGAGCCTGCGCACGAGCGGCGCGAACGTCAGGCCCTGCCCGACGAGTGTGACCAGGACGACCACGAAGGTGCAGAACAGCAGCAGGTCGCGGTCGGGGAAGGGGGCGCCGCTGCGGGTGGTCAACGGCAGGGTGAAGATCGCGGCCAGGCTGATGACACCACGGGTGCCCGACCAGCTCAGCGCGGTCACCTCGCGTGGGGACAGCCGTTGGGCGTTGCGGTCGGCGCGGGCGATCTGGCGGGCGCTGCCGGGCTCGTCGCTGTCGTCCTGCTCGGAGACGCCGCCCAGCCGGGTGTGCAGCGACCGGGGGAGGGACTGGGTCAGCACCAGCCAGGCGGGGCGCAGCAGCAGCACCACGCCTACCGACACCGCGACGGCGATGACGATTGTCGACGTCTCGTACTGGCGCAGGCCCTTCACGACCTCGGGGAGCTGCTGGCCGATCAGCAGGAAGACGAAGCCTTCGAGGAGGAAGTCGACAAGCCGCCACACGGCGCTGGTCTGCAACCGGGCGGCCCCGGAGCCGAGCTGGGGCGTCTGGTGGCCGACGATCAGCCCGGCGATCACCACGGCGAGCACCCCGGAGACGTGCAGCTCCTCGCCCAGCAGGTAGGCCACGAACGGTGTCGCGAGCGAGATGGCGTTGGACATCAACGGGTCGGTGGTGAGCGGTCGGGCCAGCCGGACCAGCCAGGCGACTGCGGCGCCAACTGCGATTCCGCCGACCGCCGCCAGCAGGAACTTCGCCACGGCTCCCGGGAACGAGAACTCGCCGCCCACGGCTGCGGCCACCGCGACGCTGAGCATCGTCAGGGCTGTGGCGTCGTTCAGCAGCCCCTCGCCCTGGATGATCGTGACCATCTTCGGCGGCAGGTTGACCCGGCGGCCCACCGCGAGGGCGGCCACCGGGTCGGGCGGCGCGACGGCGGCGCCGACCGCGATCCCGGCAGCGAGTGTCGCGCCGGCGACGAACAGGTGGAACCCGATGCCGACGAGCACTCCGGTGAGGAGCACCAGCAGCACGGACAGGCTGACCACGATGCGCAGGTTGCGGCGGATGTCCAGCAGCGAGGAGTCCAGCGCGGCGCTGTAGAGCAACGGCGGCAGCACGACCATGAGCACGAGGTCGGGATCCAGCTCGATGTTGGGGCCGGGGAGCAGCGCGTACGCGATGCCGATGAGCGGCAGCAGCGCGGCCGCCGGCAGGCCGGTGCGGGCCGCGACCCATCGCACGGCGACGATGACCGCGACGGCGGCGAGCACGAACAGCAACATCGAGTGCGTGCTCACCTGGTGACGTCCCCCTCGAGCGGCGCGGAGCGGATTTCTGCTGTCGACTGCGGGCTCGTGACCGAGCGACCGGTCGTAGCTGTCCGGCCGCGCGCGTCGATGCCGTGCCGACAGCGCAGCACGCAGCGATAACGAGTTTACCCGCTTGATCAACGGAGCCGCCTGGTCGACGAACGGGTGGGGCCCTGCCCGGCCGGGCGCCGCCCGCCGACCACTGGTGCATCCCATCGGCTCGCATCTATAGTTGCCGAAAATCACCAGATCATGGCCGTGGTCCCTGCGGCCGGATCGTCGAAGCGCTTCGACGATTCGTCGTTCAGGCCCGTCAACCGGGTGTCGAGCCTGGCCACGCCGGTCTCGGCGTCCTTCGTGGCGTCGCTCGTACGACATGAGGAGAAACCGCATGCGGAACAGGCGCCTTCGGCGCGGGATCACCGCGCTCGCGCTCGCACTGCTCGTCCTACCGGCCGTTCCCGGCACGGCGCACGCCGAACCCACCTACCCGTTCCGAGATCCCCACCTGCCCGTGCAGGCCCGGGTCGACGACCTGCTCGGCCGGCTCACCCTGGACGAGAAGGTCTCGTGGCTGCACCAGTACCAGCCGGCGGTTCCCCGGCTGGGCATCGGCCTGTTCAAGACCGGCACCGAGGCGCTGCACGGGGTCGCCTGGTCCACCGACATCGACAACAACGGCGCGGTCGTGAAGGCTCGCGGCACGTCCTTCCCGCAGCCGGTGGGCATGGCGAGCACCTGGGACACCGACCTGATCCAGCGGGTCGGCTCGGCCGTGGGCGACGAGGCGCGCGGCTACCACGCGCAGAACCCCCGGGTCTGGGGCCTCAACCTCTGGGCGCCGGTGGTCAACCTGCTCCGTGACCCTCGGTGGGGGCGGAACGAGGAGGGCTACTCCGAGGATCCGCTGCTCACGGCGAAGATCTCCACCGCGTACGGCTCGGGGATGACCGGCGGGGACCCGGACCACCTCAAGAGCGCACCGACCCTCAAGCACTACCTGGCCTACAACAACGAGGTCCGGCGCGACGTCACCTCGTCGAACGTGCCCCCACGGGTCCTCAACGAGTACGACCGCGCGGCCTTCCGGCCGGCCATCGCCGCCGACGCGGCGACCGGGGTGATGGCCTCGTACAACCTGGTCAACGGTCGTCCCGCCACGGTTGACCCGGACCTGGCGACTGTGGTGCGCGGCTGGACCGACCAGCCGCTGATGAATGTCACCGACGCCTGGGCGCCGAACAACCTGGTCGCTTCGCAGGGCTACTACGCCACCCAGCCTGAGGCGAACGCCGCGATCATCAAGGCCGGCGTCAACAGCTTCATCACCGACGACACGAACGCCCAGCCGACGGTCACCGCCATCAAGCAGGCCCTCGCCTCCGGCCTGCTCACCGAGGCGGACATCGACGCCCGGATCTCCGAGACCCTGAACGTCCGGTTCCGCCTCGGTGAGTTCGACCCGGGAGGCGGCCGCTACGGCGGCATCACCCCGGACGTCATCAACAGCCCCGAGCACCAGCGGCTGGCGCGGCAGGCCGCCGGTGCGGCGATGGTGCTGCTGAAGAACTCCCGACAGGCCCTTCCGCTCAACCCGTCCCGGACCCGCAAGGTGGCCGTGCTCGGCCCGTTGGCCGACACCCTCTACTCCGACTGGTACGGCGCCGACCTGCCGTACGAGGTGACCGCGCTGGACGGCATCCGCGAGCGGCTGGGCGGCTCTGCCAGCGTCAGCGGGCTCGACGGCGCGGACCGGATCGCCCTGAAGGACCCGGCGACCGGCCGGTACGTCACGGCCACCGGCACCACCGACGCCGACCCGGTCGCCGCGACCGGTGCCACCGCCTCGCTCGCCGCCCAGTTCGACGCGGTGGACTGGGGCCAGGGTGTGGTGACGCTGCGCAACGCTGCCAACGGCCGCTACCTCGGCTACAACTGGGGGCCCTTCATCACCCGCGACGAACAGCCGAACGGCTGGTACGTCCAGCAGCAGTTCATGCTGGAGCCGCAGGCCGACGGTACCGTCGCGCTGCGCTACACCGGCTACGAGACGACCGAGAGCTGGTTCGGCGCCAACACGTACGTCACGGTCGGCGACGGCGGCGCCCTCACGCTCGGCGCGTCCACCGCGGCGGACGCGACCCACTTCGCCCGCGAGGTGATCAGCAGCGGAGTCGACCGCGCCGTCGCGGCGGCCAAGGCGGCCGACACCGCCGTCCTGGTCGTCGGCAGTAACCCGTTCATCAACGGACGCGAGGCGCACGACCGCACCTCGACGGCGTTGAGCGCCGGCCAGGAAGCGCTGGTCAAGGCGGTGACCAAGGCCAACCCGCACACCGTGCTGGTGCTCCAGACCAGCTACCCGGTCACCATCGGCTGGGAGCAGGAGCACGTTCCGGCGATCGTCTGGACCACCCACGCGGGCGCCGAGACCGGGCACGCCGTCGCCGACGTCCTGTTCGGCGACCGCAACCCGTCCGGCAAGCTCACCCAGACCTGGTACCGCTCGGACCGGCAACTACCGCCGGACCTGCTGGAGTACGACATCATCTCGTCCGGGCAGACCTACCTCTACAGCACCGCGAAGCCGCTCTATCCGTTCGGCCACGGGCTGTCGTACACCCGCTTCCGGTACGGCCAGCCCCGCACCGACGCCCGCTCGGTCGCGGCCGACGGCACGATCTCGGTAAGCGTCGACGTGACCAACACCGGCAGCCGAGCCGGGTCCGAGGTCGTCCAGCTCTACACCCACCAGCGCACCTCCCGGGTGAAGACCCCGATCCGGGCGCTCAAGGCGTTCCAGCGGGTGCAGCTCGCACCCGGGCAGACCCGGGCCGTGACGCTCCGGCTGCCCGTCGCCGACCTGGCGAACTGGGACGTCACCCGCAGCCGGTGGGTGGTCGAGTCGTCCACGTACGACCTGCTGGTCGGCACGAACGCGGACGACATCCGGGCACGGACGGCGGTCGCGGTGCGCGGTGCGACGATCCCGGCCCGGGACCTCTCCCGGACCACTCGGGCCGAGAACTTCGACAGGTACGCGGGGGTCCGGCTCGTCGACGAGACGAAGGCGCGGGGTACGGCCGTCGGCGCCACCGCCGCCGGTCAGTGGATCGCCTTCGCCGGTTCCGCGCTGCGCCCCGGCGCCCACACCTTCACGGCGAGGGTCGCCAGGGCGGCGGTGGGTGCCGGCACGATTCAGGTCCGGCTGGGTTCGCCCACCGGCCGGCTGCTCGGCACGGCCACCGTGCCCAGCACCGGCGACGACTACCGGTACGTGAGCGTCAGCGCCGAGGTGGCCCGGACCGCCGGCACTCACGACGTGTACCTGGTGTTCGACTCCGCGCTGCGGCTGGCGGACTTCTCCCTCAGATGACGCGTCGGCTCGGGCCGGGGTGCCGTTCGCCCCGGCCCGAGCCGTCCCGGACCGTGCTTCCTCGGTGGAAGCGCCAGGCCCGCGAATTCATCGGATGATCCGCCATGGCGATGGGGGTCAGCCGGCCCCTTTGACCTATTTAGAAGGCATTTACGCATAGACGGGTTACAATCCCGTATTGCAGTCGTCACACGTGTGACTTACGCTCCCGGAGAGAGTTCGTAGCGATTGGCAAAAGAGTGCGGCCGGGCGGCAGGTGCCCCCGCCGGTCCTAAGTGGCGTCGCTGTTCCCTGCTCGTCGCTCGATACACGCCTCAGGCACCACGTCGACGACCAGGAAGGACAGCACGTGAGAACAGCCGCATCCACCACCCGAACGGCATTGATCGCGGCGGCGATGCTCATCGCCGCCACGGTGCCCGCCGTGATGTCACAGCAGCGCCCGGCCGCGGCCGCCGTTCAGGAGACCTACTACGTCGCCCCGGACGGGAACGACAGCAACGCGGGGACCCTCCAGTCGCCGTTCAAGACGGTGCAACGCGCACGCGACGCCGTCCGCAGTGTGAACGCGAACATGACCGGCGACATCAACGTGTACCTGCGCGGCGGCAGATACCCGGTCACCAGCACCATCGAGTTCGGCGCCAGCGACTCCGGCACCAACGGGTACCGGATCAGCTACGCCGCCTATCCCGGCGAGACCCCCATCCTCGACGGCGGCGTCCAGGTGACCGGATGGACCCAGCACAGCGGCAACATCTGGAAGGCGCCGCTGGATCGCAGCACCAAGCTGCGCACGCTCTACGTCAACGACAAGCGGGCGCAGATGGCGACCAAGACCGTCAGTTCGGCGGGGTGCTACGGGACGTACAACGTCACCGCCGGTCAGGCGTCCTGGGCGTGGGAGTCGGGCTCGCAGTGCGACGGCGCGAAGTACAGCCAGAGCGACTTCCCCGCCATCCCCCGCAACCAGGACGACATCGAGATCGAGACGGGCACGACCTGGACCACCGCCATCGTGGGGGTCCGCCAGGTGACCACCGACGGCGCGAACCGGGTCGCCCTATTCCAGCAGCCGGGCGCGGCCATCGCGCAGGGCGCGTTCAACGGCAACGCCCAGGTCGGCGGCAGCCACAAACTCATGAACGCGTACGAGTTCCTCGACGCCCCCGGTGAGTTCTACTTCGACAAGGGCACGAAGACGGTCTACTACTACAAGGCCAGCGCCGACAACATGTCGACCGCCGCGGTCTACGCGCCGAACAACGTCACCACCCTGCTGCGGGTCGCCGGCACCTCGACGAGCAGCCACGCGCGCAACATCACGTTCTCCGGCCTGACCGTGCAGCACTCCGACTGGAACCTGTTCAACGTCGCCGGCTCGTCCTTCAAGCAGGCGCAGCAGGGCAACCTCGGCGCCCAGGTGTACGCCAAGGGCAACTTCCACGTCTACTACTACCGCAACGTGGACGTCACCCCCGGCATCGTCCAGGTGCAGAACGCCGACGGGATCCTCCTGCAACGCAACCGGATCCAGCACACCGGCGCCGACGGCATCAGCATGGTCAACGACGTGCAGAACTCGCAGTTGATCGGCAACTACACGAACGACATCGCCGGCTCCGCCATCGACGTCGGCCATCCGCAGCACGTCTACATCGGAGACGGCACGTCGACCAACCGGGAGAAGTACCTCCCGCAGGTCGAGGGGCTGCCGAAGAACATCGAGATCAAGAACAACTACATCTACGACAGCGCCGTCCTGTTCAACGGGCACAGCCCCATCTCGGCGTACTTCGTCGACACCCTCACGATCCAGCGCAACCGGATCGAGAAGGCCCCCTGGTCGGGCATCACGATGGGCTGGGGCTGGTGGAACTTCGACGGGTCGTCGGGCTCGATCGTGCCCAACCGGCCGACCACGACGGCGCGCAACAACACCATCAGCTACAACCACATCATCGACACGGTCCAGCGCCTCAGCGACACGGCGCCGATCTACACCCTGGGCAGCCAGCCCGGGACCACGATCACCAACAACTACCTCCAGGGCGTGCCCTCGGGCCACAAGTACGGACTGCACCCGGACGAGGGGTCGGCGTACATCACCTTCCGGGACAACGTCCTGAGCATCGACAAGAACGTCACCTGGATGATCAATTCCGACGACTTCGGTCGGAAGCACGATCTGAGCATCACGCAGATCTACGGTCCGATCAACAAGGTGTCGAACAAGAACCTGCCGAACAGCACGGTCGCCGACATCCTCGTCTCCTCCGACTACGTCTGGCCGGCTGCGGCGTACACCATCGCGGCCAACTCCGGCCTGGAGGACGCCTACCGGGACATCATCCCGGCGAGCAACTTCTCCGCACCCAACTACGTGCTGCCGGCCAGCACGTTCGTCACCAGCACCACGGCGTCGATCCCGATCCGGAGCACCGGCGATGCCACCAAGTCGGTCTGGCTGGCTCCGTACGGCACGACCACCTTCACCGCCGGGCCGACGATGACCAGGGCTTCCGGCACCGCCACGTCGATCGCCGTGCCGACGAGTCAGGGCGAGTACCGGCTCTACGTCGTCGACGCACAGGGCAACCGGTCGGCCGAATCGACGTCGATCGTCCGGCAGCAGAGCGGCGGCGGCAGCCAGCAGGGCGGGCAGCTCGTGGGCGGCCAGTCCGGCCGTTGCGTCGAGGTCCCCAACTCGTCCACCACCAACGGCACCCAGGTGCAGCTGTGGGACTGCGGCGGGGGCGCGAACCAGCGGTGGACCGCCACCGCCAGCAAGCAGCTGATGGTGTACGGCAACAAGTGCCTGGACGCTTCCGGGGCCGGCACGGCCAACGGCACCCAGGTCATCATCTGGGACTGCCACGGCGGGCTCAACCAGCAGTGGAACGTCAACGCCAACGGCACGATCACGAACGGCCAGTCCGGGCTCTGCCTGGATGCCAACGGCGCCGCCAGCGCCAATGGCACGAAGATCATCCTTTGGTCGTGCAACGGTGGCCCGAACCAGCAGTGGAGCCTGCGGAGCTGACCGACCGACAGCACCCGGGGCCGGGCCGATGACGGCCCGGCCCCGGGCTGTCCGCATCACCGCCCACACCTCGTCCGGCCAGCATGTGCTACCGGACAACAAGTGGGTAATGGTGGGTGATGAAGACAACCTGGAAGCCGCACGAGAAGCACGGCGGCCTGTCGGAGAAGGACAAGCGTGAGCTGCCGGAGAGCGTTTTCGCGTTCCCCGACAAGCGCAAGGAACCGATGACCGACGCGAGTCACGTCCGTAATGCCGTCGCTCGCTTCGATCAGGTGCAGGGTGTCACCGACAAGGAGCGCGACCTGGCGTTCCAGAACATCCTCGCCGCCGCCAAGCACTACGGCGTCGACGTCGCGGAGACGAACTGGCGCCAACTCGGCAAACTGCCGCACACGCCGAACCCCGCGCACTGAACGCACCGCGTCCGGCCCCGGGGACGGGTCGCAGGGCCGGTTCGAAGGCGTGTTAGCGTGCTCGTCGTTGTCAGCGGGCGCCGCTAGCTCAACTGGCAGAGCAGCGGACTCTTAATCCGCGGGTTCGGGGTTCGAGTCCCTGGCGGCGCACCAACGATCAAGGCCCCGATCTGGTGGTTCCCACCGGGTCGGGGCCTTTTTCGCGTACGTCGGTGGCAAAGGTCCGGGTCAGGGTCCGCGATCCCGCCCTTGCGACGTTCCTGCTGCTCACCCACGACGATCATCGCTAAACCAATAGACGCGAATCGATTGACTTGAGATAGACAACAAGTAATGTGTTCGTGGGTTCGGTCCGTCCCGGGCTGATCGGCGGCAGGAGTTTCTGATGGGTGTGCAACGACGGCGCAAGCCGCGCCGGGCCACGGTGATCGGTGTGGCCGGATCTCTCGTGGCGGGGCTGCTGACCACCCAGGCCGTCGCCGGCCCGGCGGAGGCCGCCGCCGACCTCACCCTGGCCGTGGACGTGGCCGCCGCCCGCCACAAGATCAGCCCCGACATCTACGGCATGAACGGCGGCGACCCGTCGCTCGTCGCTGAACTCGGCACGCCGGTGGCCCGCTGGGGTGGTAATGCGACCAGCCGCTACAACTTCAAGAACCACACCTACAACACGGGCAGCGACTGGTACTTCGAGAACATCGTGGCCGGGCCGGACAACACGGTCGAGGCGTTCGTCCAGCGAAACCGGGACCACGGGACCAAGCAGGTGGTCGCCGTGCCGTTGATCGGATGGGTGGCGAAGGACTCGCCCTCGTCGCACCCGTTCGCCTGCGGCTTCCCGGCCACCCGCTTTCCCGAGCAGGACTCGTTCGACCAGTGGGACCCCAACTGCGGCAACGGCCGGCACGCCGACGCGAACCTGACCGGGGCGGACCCTACGGACACCTCGATCCCGGCCGACGCGTCGTTCGCCGGCGAGATGGTCTCGCATCTGGTGACCCAGTTCGGTCCGGCGTCACGCGGCGGCGTGTCGATCTACGAACTCGACAACGAGCCGGTGCTGTGGAACTCCACCCACCGCGACGTGCATCCCGACCCGGTGAGCTACGACGAGCTGGGCGGCAAGGGCACGGCGACCGCCGCGGCCATCAAGGCCGCCGACCCGCGCGCCGCGGTGCTCGGCCCCTCCGGCTGGGGCTACTGCGAATGGGTGGCGTCCGGCGTGGACGGGTGCACGCCGGGGGCCGACGCGGCCGCGCACGGCGGGCTCAACCTGTCCCAGTGGTACCTGAAGAACATGAAGGACTTCAGCGACGCCCACGGCGGCAAGCGCTTCCTCGACTACTTCGATCAGCACTACTACCCGCAGATCAGTGGCGGCAAGGACCCGGATTCCAACGCGCTGCGGCTGCGGTCCACCCGGTCCCTGTGGGATCCGACGTACGTCGACGAGTCGTGGATCGGCCCCGGCGGGGTGAACGCGCCGCCGTTGCAGTTCATCCGCCAGATGAAGGCATGGGTCGCGCAGTACTACCCCGGCACCAAGGTCGCCATCACCGAATACAACTGGGGCGCGCTGGACGACATCAACGGCGCCCTCGCACAGGCCGACGTCCTCGGCATCTTCGGGCGCGAGGGTCTGGACCTGGCCACCATCTGGGGCGAACCCAAACCGACCGACCCCGGCGCGTACGCGTTCCGGATGTACCGGAACTACGACGGAGCCGGGAGCAGGTTCGGCGACGTGAGCGTGTCGGCGGTCAGCGGCGATCAGGGGCAGCTCGCGGTCTACGCCGCGCAACGCTCGTCCGACAAGGCGCTCACCGTGATGGTGGTCAACAAGACGGGCGGCGATCTGACCTCACGGTTGGCGCTCGCCGGATTCCACGGCGGCGACAAGGCGCAGCGGTTCACCTACAGCCCGGCCGACCTCACCTCGATCGTCCGGGGTGCGGATCTCCGGGTGGCCCGGGGCGGCGTCAGCGCGACGTACCCGGCGAACTCCGTGACGCTGCTCGTCCTGCCGCAGCGCCGACCCTGAGCGTCCACCGGCGACCTCGAACGTGATCGGGTGCGGCGGGTGTCGGCCAGCGTCATGCTCGCCGAACTCACGGGCAGCCCGGATACGGTCCTCGTCTGCGTTCGGGGAAACTCCGGCTCGGGCAAGAGCAGCATCGCCCGCGAGCTACGACGCCGGCACGGCCGGGGCTGCGCCCTGGTCGAGCAGGACTACCTGCGCCGTATCGTCCTGCGCGAACGGGACCGGCCCGGCGGTGCGGCACCGGCGTTGATCGGGCAGACCGTTCGGTTCGCCCTCGACCACGGGTATCACGTTGTGGTGGAGGGCATCATGCACAGCAGCCGGTATCGCAGCATGCTGACTTCGCTGCGGGACGGCCACCGAGGGCGGTCGCTGTTCTGCTACCTCGACGTGTCCCTGGCCGAGACCCTGCGCCGGCACCTCACCCGCCCGCAGGCCACGGAGTTCACCGCCGAGCAGATGAGCGGCTGGTACGTCGCCCGCGACGTCCTGGGCTGGCCCGACGAACTCGTCCTGCCCGAGACCACCGGACTGGACGAGGCCGTCGAGGCCATCGCGACCGCCGCCGGGCTGCCCCAGATCGGCCGCGACGACGACCTGCTCCCGAACGTGCCGCTCCCGTAGCGCAGCCCGGTTGGCCACCGGTGGCCGCCCGCCATTCGGCAGGTTGAGTGCTCACCTGTGGCAGCATCGACGGTGCTGAGCGAGGGTGGACCGTCCTACAGGAGTGCGTATGGCGCTGGGTCCCGTACTGGTGATCGGTCTTGATCCGGCACGGATCCCGGGCTGGGACCCGGAGCCGGTGGTCGCGGCGATAGCCCGCGGTCAGGCCCGTTTCGCGGAGCACGGCGTCGAGGCCGACATGTGCCTGGTGGCGCCGGACGACGACCCTGAGACCGCGATCGTCGAGGCGCTGACCCGCAGGGACTTCGCCTGTGTGGTGGTCGGCGGCGGCATCCGCAAGCACGAGCCGTTGCTCCCGCTCTTCGAGAGGGTGGTCAACCTTGTCCGGCAGCACGCTCCCGGCGCGGCGATCGCCTTCAACAGCACCCCGCAGGACACTGTCGACGCCGCGCTGCGGTGGCTGCCCGGCGACGTGAGCGGACGCCACGACGGCTGAGGCCGTAAGCCCTGCCGGCAGGCGGCAACCGGGATGGTCCGCGTCGCCTCGGGTCAGCACGCGGGCGACGCCGAGGGAATAGGTCGGCGGGGTGACATGGATCGCTCCCATGATCAGTCGAGAGACATGGTTGCCTCGGGCTACCGTGTCGTCGGTCAAATGATCAGCGTGAGCGGCTGGCATCCCGGCCGAGTCACGGGCACCGGGTCAGACCCCCTGAAGGAGGTTCCATGGCACGCACCCGCATCGCCGGGACGCTCGCCGCCGTCCTCGTCCTACCGGCCCTCTCCGTCGTCGTCGCGGCGTCACCGGCAGTGGCGGAACCCGCCGCGTCGAAGGCCGCCCAGCCGAGCGACATGCGTGAGCTCACCCGCAAGGACTTCACGCTCGACGGGCGGCCCATCGCGACGCCGCCGCGCTACCAGCCGCGCACCCAGGCCCGCCGGCAGGCGCAGAAGGCGACCGTCGAGACGCCGGCGGTCGGTACGGTCCGGCAGTGGCTCGGCCTCGACGACGTCGAGGGCACCGTCTACCGCAAGGAGTACACGCTGCGGGCCGTCGGTGAGCACATCGAGGTCTGGGTCGCCAACGACCTGGCATTCCCGGCCGGCGACTGCCGCGCCCAGGTGCCGTCCTCGACGCAGATCACCGACACGCAGGTGCAGCACCTCGTCGACGAGTTCGACAACAACATGTACCCGAAAGAGACGAACGCCTTCAGCACCCCGCCGGACCGCGACGGCACGAACGCCCAGATCGGGCCGGACGCCGACGGCAACGGCGGTGTCTACACGGGTGCGGGCGACAAGACCGTCACCCTCGTGGACAACGTGCGCGACGACAACTACTACACGTTCCCGGCCGCGCCGACCTACGTCGCCGGCTTCTTCTCGGCGCAGTTCAACGAGCTGCTCGACCGGAACGTGATGACCGTCGACGCGTTCGACTGGCTGCACCGGATGACGGCGAACCCGCCGGACGAGCCCACCGACGACCTGTGCACCAGTCGTGGCGCGCGGCCGAACAGCTACGAGGGCACGTTCGCCCACGAGTGGCAGCACCTCGCGCACTACTACACCGACCCGTTCGAGGGTAACTGGATCAACGAGGGTCTCTCCGACTTCGCCATGTCGCTGACCGGTTACAGCAACTCGAAGGCCACCGTCTTCGACCGGGGAGCGGACAGCCACCTCTACTGCTACCAGGGTTTCGGCACCGTCCAGACGCCGTACAACACCAACCCGCGCGAGTGCGGCGGGCCGGAGAACTCCCTGACCCTGTGGGACGAGAGTCCCGACCCGAACGCGGTGCTCGCCGACTACGGCAGCGCGTACTCGATGATGATGTTCCTGTACGACCGCTACGGCGCGGCCTTCATGTCCCGGCTGCACCGCGACGGCGAGCGGCAGGGCATCGCCAGTCTCGACGCCGAGCTGGAGACCGTCGGCGTGCACGACGTCTACCAGGTCGTCCATGACTTCCAGTCGATGACCCTGCTGGACAAGCTCGTCGGCGAGTCGAAGCTGGGCATCACCCTCGGCGTCGCCAAGAGCCGGGTCACCACGCCGAGCCTGCGCTCCACCGTCAACCTCGCAAGCGCGGCGGCCAACGGCACGCCGGGTGTCGCGCCGAACGGCGCCGACTACGTGCAACTCGGCGCCGCGAAGGGCAAGGTGCTCAGCGGTCGGGATCTGCGTTCGGTGAAGTTCCAGGGCGCGAAGACCCTGCCGGCGCTCCCACTGGCGTGGACGAGCACCACTTCGGACCCGGACCGTCCGGGCAACGCCGTGCTGTTCTCCGGCAACGCCAACAGCCTCGACTCGGCGGCGGTCACCTCCGTCGAGGTCCCGACCGCGGACCCGACGCTGCGGTTCCTCGCCAAGTACGGCGCGGAGCTCGGCTTCGACTACGGCTACGTGACCGTCTCGACCGACGGCGGCGCCACGTACACGGCGATCCCCGGCGACCACACGGTCGAGGGCCCGCTGGGGCCGGCGCTCAACGGCACGACCGACGGATTCGAGGCACGCTCGTACGACCTGTCGGCGTACGCCGGCAAGACCGTGCTGCTCGGCTTCCGCTACGTCAGCGACGGCGGCGTCAACGAGGGCGGCCTGCTGCTCGACGACATCACCCTCGGCGGGAAGACGCTAAGTGACGGCGCCAGCCTGACGCCGTTCGACTCACCCACCGAGATCCGGCCGACCCAAGTCAAGAACTGGAACCTGCGGCTCATCGGCATCGACGAGAAGCACTCGATCGCCTGGCAGTTCGAGTCCAACGGCAAGTCCGAGGTCACGATCGGCAAGGTGCAGTTGGCCGTGCTGGACGCGTTCCCCAAGGTCGTCGCCGTGGTGGCGTACGACGAGCCGACCGAGCAGGTGACGCAGTACGCGCCGTACCAGCTCACCGTCAACGGCGTCGTACAGCCCGGAGGGGTCGGCTCGCTGAGCTGATCTCCGCCCCGATCGCGGGGGCACCTGCCGTCCTGGCCGACGGCGGGTGCCCCCGCGTCGCTCTTCCCGCAATCGGGACCATCAGTGCTGTGCGGTGGCGTACGGGGAAGCCGGGCACGTTCAGGTCAGGCCGACCTGAAGGACGCGAGAACGTCGAGGTAGTGCGGGTTGGTCATGACGCCCAGCACGTTGCCGAAAGGGTCCACCACCGCCGCGGTGACGAACCCGGCGTCCCCGTGCGACGTGATCGGCTGGTATTCCGTGGCGCCCATCGCGAGGAGTCGGTCCACGGTGGCGTCGAGGTCGTCCACGTGCCAGTGCATGACAGCGCCGCCGGGGCCGGTCGCCGAGCCGGCTGGCGCGTACCTGCGGTCGATGATGCCCAGCTCCGCCTGGTAGTCGCCGACGCGGAACTCCGTGTAGGCGGGACGCCCGTCCGGACCGGGCCGCGAGAAGTAGGCCTCCTGGCCCAGGAATCGGGCGTACCAGTCAGTGGCCGCCGCCACGTCGTCCGCCCAGATGTTCAGGGTGGCGAATCCGCGCAGGCTCACCTGGTGTCCTCTCGTCGATGTCGTCCGGTGGTCACGCTATCGGCGAGCACCGACAGCTTCGTCTCCCGACACGGAGACGGCCAGCCGTGTAGCGCGCGGTATGCCGGGTAGTCGCCGCCGTCAGTCCGACGAACGGCGGGAGCCAACGTGGAGACGACGTACCCGGGTGTGGAGGAGCACGGCCTGATCGGTGACCTGCAGACCGCCGCGCTGATCAGCAAGGACGGCACGATCGACTGGTTCTGCGCGCCGCGCTTCGACTCGCCGAGCATCTTCGCCGCCCTGCTGGACCGTCGAAAAGGTGGCCATTTCCAGCTGTCCCCCGACGGTGTCGAGTATTCGAGCAAACAGCTCTACCTACCCGGCACACCGATCCTGATCACCCGTTTCCACAGCGCCGACGGGGTCGGGGAGCTGTTGGACTTCATGCCCGTCACGGGCGAGCAGGCCACCGACCGGCACCGGTTGATCCGGCTGGTGCGGATGGTCCGGGGGACCATGCGCTTCCGCTTCGACTGCCGGCCGCGGTTCAACTACGCGCGAGATCCGTACGAGCTGGAGGTCCACCCGGAGGGCGACGTCTTCCGCAGCTCGACCCTCTCTCTCACCATGACCCCCTTCATGAACGCGGAGGGCCTCGTCGACAGGCGGACGATCCAGCGCGACGCCGAGGGCGTCTGCTTTTCCAACGTGCTGCACGCGGGCGACATCGGTGGCGTCGTCCTGGAGACGGCCTGCCCACACGCACCCCGGGCCGTCAGCACCGCCGAGGCGTGCGAACTGCTCGCCGAGACCAGGGACTACTGGCGTCGGTGGGTCGCCCGTTCGTCCTACACCGGTCGCTGGCGGGAGATGGTCGACAGGTCGGCGATGACGCTCAAGCTCATGACGTACGCCCCGACGGGCGCCCTGGTCGCCGCCCCGACGGCGGGGTTGCCGGAGCAGATCGGCGGGCCACGGAACTGGGACTACCGCTACACCTGGATCCGCGACGCCTCGTTCTCGGTGCACGCGCTGCTCAGCATCGGTTTCACCGAGGAGGCCCAGACGTACCTGTCCTGGCTCGAAGCGCGCATCCGGGACGCCCACGACGGCGACTCGCCTCTGCAGATCATGTACCGCGTCGACGGCTCGCCGGACCTGTCCGAGGAGGTGTTGGGCCACCTGGAGGGGTACCGCCGCTCGGCGCCGGTACGGATCGGCAACGGCGCGGCGGGCCAGGTGCAACTGGACATCTACGGCGAGGCGCTCAACTCGCTGCATCTCGCCGACCAGAGCGGGCTGATGACGTCGTACGACGGGTGGCGCAAGACGGCCGGCCTGCTGGACTGGCTCTGCGACAACTGGAACCAGCCCGAGGACGGCATCTGGGAGACCCGCTCCGGGCGGCAGGACTTCACCTACGGGCGGATGATGTGCTGGCTCGCGTTCGACCGCGCGATCCGCATCGCCCACGCACGTGGGCGTCCCGCGAGCATCACCCGCTGGGCGGACGAACGCAACGCCGTCTACGAGCAGGTCGTCGCTCGGGGATTCCATCCGGAACGACAGGCCTTCGTGCAGCACTACCGCACCGACATCACCGACGCCTCGCTGCTCGCGATGCCCGGGGTGGGCTTCATCGCGCCGAACGATCCGATGTGGCTGTCGACGTTGCGGGCGATCGACAACGAGCTGGTCTCGGACAGCCTCGTCTACCGCTACGACCCGAAGGCCTCGCCCGACGGGCTCGCCGGCTCCGAGGGCACCTTCAGCATGTGCACCTTCTGGTACGTCCAGGCCCTCGCCCAGTCCGGTCGGCTCGACGACGCCCGGCTGACGTTCGAGAAGATGCTGACGTACAGCACGCCGCTGGGGCTCTACTCGGAGGAGATCGCGCCCACCGGTGAACAGATCGGCAACTTCCCGCAGGCGTTCAGTCACCTCTCGCTGATCAGCACGGCCCATCACCTCGACGCCCTGCTCGACCGGGAGGCGTGACCGCGGGCGTACGCGTCAGAAGAGGGTGAGTGGTTCGACAGGTATCGGTTCGGGCAGTGCGTCGAGCCCCGGCACGCGCGCCCGTACCTCGTCGTGGAAGCGGCGGGCGAGTGCCGGCGCGTCGGCGTTGTCCGGCGTGTGGATGAACACGGTGGGGGAGCGACCCTCGCGCAGCCAGTCGGCGGCGACCTCGACCCAGCGCTGCCATCCCTGCACCGTCCGGGCGCTGTCGTCGCGGCCCAGGTAACGGACGATCGGGCGGTCGGTCAGCGCGACCGACCGCAGCGGCACCCGTGGCTTCTTGGTCCAGGCGTCGCGTTCCGCGTCGCTGGTCGGCGGACTGGCGAAGAACGCGGTGGTGTCGAAGGGGATCCATTCGGCCGAGGCGGCGGTGAGGGTCTCCTCGAGCCGCCGGATCGCGTGCGGGTCGGTGAAGAACGCCGGGTGGCGCACCTCCACGGCGTACCGGTGGGAGCGCGGGAGCTGGCCGAGGAACCGGTCGAGGGCGGGCACGTCGGCGGGCGAGAACGACCCCGGCAACTGGATCCAGAGCGCGTGGGCGCGGGGACCGAGGGGCTCGATCGCGTCCAGAAAGGCGCGCAGCGGGTCGCCGACGTCGGTGAGCCGGCGTTCGTGCGTGACGACCTTGGGGAGTTTGAGGACGAACCGGAAGCGGGGATCGGTCTGCGCCGCCCAGGACGTCACGGTGTCCCGAGCCGGCGTCGCGTAGAACGTCGTGTTTCCCTCGACGGCGTCGCACCAGCTCGCGTAGTGCCGCAGGCGCTCTCCGGACGGCAGCGAGTGACCCGGCCACGACCGGTGGGTCCACATCGCGCATCCCACGTGCAGACGCATGACCGCCCCTCCTTTGCTGTGCAGCCGGGCTCACCGTATACGGGCCGGCGTGACGGGCCGGGCCGACGGTGTGGCGGGTAGCGTGCGACGCCATGCGCGTGCTGTTCGCCAGTCTTGCCTCCGTCGGTCACACCTATCCGTTGATCCCGTTGGCCATCGCCGCCCGCGAGGCCGGTCATGACGTGCACTTCGCCGTTGGCGAGGCGGTGCACGCGCCGCTCGCCGCGAACGGCCTACGGCCGTTCCGCCCCGGCGACGTCTTCTACGAGGCGTACGCCGAGGATCTGGAACCGGAGCTGGAGCGTCTTCGACCCGACCTGGTGGTGCACGAGTGGGGTATGCCGGGAGCCGCCGTCGCCGCTCATCGGGCCGGCATCCCGGGCCTGTGGCACGGGTTCGGTCGTCTGTTTCCCGACGGCATCGGCCTCGAACTGCCCACCGCGAACGCCGAGGTCGCCGGCCGCCCGCATCTCGACATCTGGCCGCCCTCCCTGCAGGACGAGACGTTCCTCGCCACCGAGCGTCGGATCGAGCTGCGGCCGGTCGCCTTCTCGACGCCGGCCCCGCTGCCCCCGGCGGTGCGACACCGGACATCCCGGCCTCTGATCTACCTGTCCCTCGGCACCGCGTTCGGCACGCCGGAGCTGCTCCGGACGGCCATCGCCGGTCTGGCGACGCTGGATGCGCAGGTGGTGGTCGCCGCGGGTCGCGTGCCCCCGGAGGAGCTTGGCGACATCCCCGACCGGGTCACCGTGCACCGCTGGGTGCCGCAGGCGGAGCTGCTGCCGCTCGTGGACGTGGTGGTGCACCACGGCGGCAGTGGCACCACCCTCGGCGCGCTCGCGGCAGGCGTGCCGCAGGTGCTCATTCCGCAGGGCGCCACCCAGTTCGCCGATGCCGAGGCGCTCAGCGCCGCCGGTGTCGCCCTGCGGCTCCTGCCCGGTGAGGTGGATGCGGAGGCGGTCGCCGAGCAGACCCGGCGTCTGCTCGCGCCACACGCCGCGCAGCGTGCGGCGGTCCGTGACGTCGCCGAGGAGATCGCGCGGATGCCCGCCCCGGCGTCCGTCGCCCAGCGCCTGCCGGAGTTCGTCGAGTGAGCAGGAAAGTGCGTCAACTCGTGGTTGACGATGCGAGATCGTCAACCTATGGTTGACGCATGACCGAACCTTTCCAGATGAACGACCAAGTCAAGCTCGACGATCTGATCCAGGCGATCAAGAAGGCGCACACCGACGCGCTCGACCAGCTCACCGACGCGGTGATCGCCGCCGACCACCTCGGCGAGGTCGCCGACCACCTGATCGGGCACTTCGTCGATCAGGCCCGGCGCTCGGGCGCCTCGTGGACCGACATCGGCCGCAGCATGGGGGTCAGCAAGCAGGCCGCGCAGAAGCGCTTCGTGGCGAAGGGCTCCACCGAGGCCGCGGCGCTCGACCCCAACGCCGGCTTCGCCCGGTTCACCCCCCGGGCCCGCAACGTGGTGGTGGCCTCGCAGGAGGAGGCCCGTGCCAGCGGTAACGCCGAGATCGGCCCCGAGCACCTGGTGCTGGGCCTGCTGGCCGAGCCGGAGGGCCTTGCCGCCAGGGTGATGGCCGGTCGGGGCGCCACCCCCGAGGCGGTGCGGGAGGCGGTCGGTGCCGTCCTCCCACCGCGCGCGGAGCAGGTTCCGGAGCTCATCCCGTACGACGCGCGCGGCAAGAAGGCGTTGGAGCTGACCTTCCGGGAGGCGCTGCGCCTCGGGCACAACTACATCGGCACCGAGCACATCCTGCTCGCCCTGCTGGAGCAGGAGGACGGCGCTGGCGTGCTCACCAACCTGGGCCTGGACAAGGCGGCGGTCGAGGGCGACCTGTCCGCCGCCCTCGCCGCCGCCGTCGGAAAGAAGTGAGTACCCGGGATCAGGACACCTCGGGGAAGCCGTAGCGCAGGGCGTGCTCCGGATCGGCCGGGTCGATCTGGCGTACGCCCGCGTCGGCGAGCCGCTTGTTGACCTCGTCGAGCTGCTCGCGGACCAGTCGGGCCTCCTCCTCGGTGACCCGGCCCCGGTGCGGCTTGCCGGCGTGCTCCAGCGTGCCGTAGTCGATTTTCTCGGTGCTCTTGCGGGCCTTGGGCGGGCGGACCCGCTCGGCAGTCTTCAGCAACTGCGCCATCGGGACGTCGGTGGCCATCGCGTCGAACTCGCTGGCGGTCAGGACCACCCGTCGTGGCTCGCCGCCGCCGTGCCGGTCGTGGATCTCCACCACCGCCACATCCAGCGCGGCGTCGTCGATGCTCTCCACCTCGCCCGGGGTGGCGTCGAGCTGCACGGGCCCGGCGACCAGGTCCGGGTGCTCCAGGACGACGACACGAACCACCTCGTCGTCCTGCTGCAGAACGGTGCCGGTGAAGTCGGAGACGTGGATCGTCTTCTTGCCCATGCGCGGAGCTTCTCCTGTCGTAGGCCGGGGTGCCGGACCTGGAAGAAATTACCCGACAGGTGTGCGAATGCCGGCGCTGGTCCTCCTGCGGTGTGTCGTCCCCAACCAGCGTCAGACGCCGCCTTCGGTGCTGGCCGGGCCGTTGCGGCGGGTCAGCGCGTGTTGAGGCCGTGCCGGCTGGAGCTGCCGGCCGGCAGTCTGTTCAGCTTGGCCCAGGACAGGGTGCCCGTCGTGCGGGTCACCCGGTAGCGCGGTTGGGCCGGAAGGGGTCCGGCGACCTCCGCTGCCCGCCAGAGTCGCGTGGGGTCCTGGTGGAAGCGGTCGTTCGGCTGAATCGGCATGACCATACCGTCCCAAACAAAGGTGTCCATGTATGGAAATACCTATGACGGTCGATCTCGCCACCCGGTTCCCGCATCTCGGGCAGCACCGTGTCCGGCGCATTCACGGGCCCGGTCACCCGGTCCCGACGGGAAGGCCCGCCCGCTCGGGCCGCTGCGCGTACGGTGATCCACGACGTGTCCGGCGACGGGAGGTAGGCATGCTCGACCGGCGGCTCCAGCTGCACCTGGCCTCGTGGCTCGGCCAGTGGCCGGCCGGCCCGGGGCTGCACGTGGTCGCCTCGCATCGTCGCCTCAGGCCGGCCTGGGACGGGCGGCTACGACCGGCCCTCGCCGTCGACACCGGTCGGAGCGCGGTGCTCTCCGTCGCGCCGGACCGGGTGGCGGCGATCCGGGCGTTGGTCGAGCGCGCTCCGGACCGCATGCTCGCGGCACTGCCGGAAGCCGTCGGCCTGCCCGCCTTCTGCGTGCACGACGGTCCGTTCCGGTGGAGTCTGTCTCCCGCGCCGCTTCCCGACGTGGGGGAGTGGACCGAGTCGACAGCCCCCGGCCTGCCGCCCTGGCTGCGGCTGTTCGACCGGCAGGTGCTCGTGGTCCGCGACGCGGACGGCGCCTACCTCGCCGGAGCCGGGATAAAACGCCACGACGCGTACGGGCACGAACTGGCCATCGGCACCGCGCCTGCGGCTCGGGGCCGGGGCCTCGCCCGTCGGCTGGTGGCGCAGGCGGCGCGGCGGGTCCTGGACGAGGGGGCGGTGCCGACGTACCTGCACGAGAAGGGCAATCACGCCTCCGCCCGGGTGGCCGAGGCGGCGGGCTTCCCGGACCGGGGTTGGCGGGCGTACGGGGTCTATCCGCGCTGAGGCGGCGCGGTCGCCGGGCGCCGGTCTCAGTGCGCGGACCGTGGATCCCGGGCCGGATCCACGGTCCGCAACCTGCCCCCAGGCCCCGGTTCTCGGGCGATCGGCCGCGTCGGTGGACGGGTCGATCCGATGTCGATCACGCTACGTATCGAATGTGCCCGGTGCAAGGTGCGAGCTGTCGGGTCGGAGTGTCGAATAACGGACTTGACCTGCGGCGGAGCCGCGCGTTGGGTGTGAACCGGTCAGTGACGCAGCGTGCGGATGAGGTCGAGCACCTGTCGGGTCACCGGGCGGAGCACCCGCAGCCGCGACAACGCGACCAGTCGGTCGATCAGCGGCACCACGCCGTCGATCAACTGCCGGGTCTTGATCTGACCGGGCGACCGGTCGTGCACCCAGTAGAGGACGACGCCCATGTACGCCAGCCAGAGCAGCTCGGGCAGTGCGGGGCGCAACTCCGCGTCGACCTTGGCGGTCGAGCCGGTCAGCACTTCGGCGAACAGCTCGATCGCCGCCTGCCGGGGGCCGGACGACTCGGCCGAGAAGGGACTGAGCGGAGAGGTCGGCTCGGCCGCGGTCTTGAAGAAGGTCGCCGCGAACGCGTGCGACGGGGTCAACACGTCGATGCCAGCGTGCAGCACCCCGGCCAGCCGGTCGCCGAACGTCACCTCCCGGTCGAGCACCGGTTGGGCCTTCGCCCGGTGCTCGACCTGGGACTGGGCGTAGAACTCCTGGATCAGGTGGTCCTTCGAGCCGAAGTAGTAGTAGGCGTTGCCCACCGCGACGCCAGCCTCCTGCGCGATCGCCCGCATCGTGGTCTGGGCGTAGCCGCGCTCGCGGAACAGCCGCATCGCGGTGTCCCGGATCAGCTGCCGGGTCTGCTCGCCCCGGGCGGTCGCAGGTTCACCCGCAGTCGTCGGCGCCTGTTGCTCGGTCATCGGGGTCACGGTATCCCGCCGGCTCGTCGGTCGGCTCGGCCCACGGATCGCGGACCCGTTCCCGGATCGCGGAGGCGGTCGCCACCACCTGCCGGGCCAGCGGCAGCAGATGCGGCCGGGACAGCCGTTCGGCCGCCGACCGGTGGTCGGCCAACGCCCAGAGGCAGGCGAACCAGGCGCCGTCGCCCGCGTACACCTCGCCGGTGTCGGCCACGACGGTCAGGTCACGCAGGGTCGCGTCATGGTCCAGGCCGGGGAAGCGCCGCCGGGCCTCGGCCGAGCCGGCCGGCACGAACTCCAGGGGTACGAGTTGGGCGCGGGACGCGAGCCACCGGCGGGCGGCCCGGCAGATCGGGCAGTTCGCGTCGAACAGGACGGTGAACCCCCGGACCCCACCGCCCCCGAACGCGGTGGGATCCGAGGGCCCGCCGACCGGTGCGGCGGTCATCGGGTCGCGGGGTTGGTCCCCGGCCCGTCGGCGGCGGGCTGTGCCGCGCGGGGCTGTGCGGCGCCCGGCTGTGGGCCCACCGGCTGGGGTCCCGCCGGCTGTGGTCCCGCCGGGTAGGGCCCGACCGGCTGTGCGCCGACCGGGTAGGGCCCGCTCGGGTGTGCGCCGTGCGGTGCGGGCGGCATGGGGAGCCGGCCGATCGGTGCGATGGGCGGGTGCGTGGCGAACTGGCGGAGACGGCTGCGGCGGTAGCGGCCCAGTGCGAAGACGTTGAAGAAGTGCAGCGCGCCGAGCACCAGCAGCACCAGGCCGATCTTGAGGGACAGCTCCTCCATGGCCTGACTGGTGGTGAGCACCGGGTCGGGGTGCTTCATGGCCACCGTGACGTAGCCGAGGTTGAGCAGGTAGAAGCCGACCACCAGGAGGCTGTTGACCGCTCGGGCGAGTCGTTCGTCGGCGAACACCTCCTCCAGGAAGACCTGCCCGTTGCGGGACAGCGCTCGAGCCACCCAGATGGTCAGGCCGACGCTGACCGCCAGGTAGATCACGTACATCCAGACCTTGATGTCCATGTGGACGCCTTCCTTGAACGTGTTCAACCCGATGACGTCAGCCTAGAGCGAGTATTGAACATGTTCAAGAAAAGGCGACAGGTGACTGTGGACACTGTGGTGCAGCACTGAGCGCCGCCCGGTCGAGCCCTGGAGCCCGACCGGACGGCGTCGAGATTCAGTGCGCCAGACCCAGGGCCTCGGCCGCCGCGCGGCCGTTGGCGTGGCTCGCGCCGTAGGTGGTGACGAAGGCGCGTACGCCCGCTGGGCGCCACTGTGCCGGCCAGCCCATCTCCACCACGGTCACCGGGTGCTGGGCCGCTAGGTCGGCGATCAGTTCCGGGCCGCCGGGCAGCCGGTGCAGGTGTCGTCCGACAAGCACGATCGGACGCTCGCCGGCCAACCCGCGCAGCGTGGCCGGGTCGGTCTCGCTGGCGATCACCCGGATCTCCCGAGTGCCGTCGAGGTGCGGGCCGAGGCCCCACGGCACCCGTCCCTCGGCGATGGTGGACTCGGTGTGCAACTGCACCACCAGCGGCTCGTCCAGGCCGGTGAGCGTCCCGTGCACCCGCACCGCCCGGCGTGCCACCGCGTACCCCAGATCGGGGTCGGCGGCGGTCGATGACGCGCCGGCGGCCCGGGTCCAGGCGGCGAGCGCGGCGGCACGGCCGGCCGCCTCCTCGACCCGGGCGATCGGCAGCCGACCGTCGGCGGTCGCCTCGGCGATCTCGGCGGCCACCCGCTCGACAAGCGCGGCGTCGACCTTCGCGCCGATGCAGAGCAGGTCGGCGCCGGCCGACAGGGCCCGGACTGCGGCCGGTCCGACGCCTCCGGCGGCCACCGCGGCCCCCTTCATCTCCAGCGCGTCGGTGATCACCGTGCCGGTGAAGCCGTACTCGGTGCGCAGCAGGTCGACCAGGACGGCCCGGCTGAAGGTGGCCGGATCGTCTCCGGTCAGCGCCGGCACCCGGATGTGCGCGGTCATCACGGCACGCGCCCCGGCCGCGACGACCGCGGCGAACGGCGGCAGGTCCCGCTGGCGGAGCACCTCCAGCGGTACGTCCACGGTGGGCAGCTCGTGGTGGGAGTCGGCGATGGTGGCGCCGTGGCCGGGGAAGTGCTTGGCGCAGGCCGCGACGCCTGCGGACTGCAGGCCGCTCACGGCGGCGGCCGAGTGGACGGCCACCCGGACGGGGTCGGCGCCGAAGGAGCGGGTGCCGATCACGGGGTTGTCGTCGGCGGTGTTCACGTCGACGGTGGGGGCGAGGTTGACGGTGATGCCGAGCGCCGCCAGTTCGGCGCCGATCGACTGGTAGACCCGTCGGGTCAGCTCCACGTCGTCGACCGCGCCGAGCGCGGCGTTGCCCGGGTACGGGCTGCCGGTGGCGTGTGCCAGCCGCGTCACGTCGCCACCCTCCTCGTCGATGGCGATCAGCACGTCGGCCCGGCCGGCGCGCAGCGCCGCGGTGCCCGCCGCCACCTGCGCGGGGTCGTGCACGTTCGTGCCGAACAGCGTGTGCCCGGCCAGCCCGTCGGCCACGAGGTCGACCGCCCAGTCCGGCGGGACCGGTCCCGGGTACGCGGCGAGCAACGTGCCCAGCGCGAGCCGACGCAGTCCTGGATCGAGCCCCACGTGATCTCCCCTTCGGTCCTTCGGGCACGAGCGTCGTACCCGCGGTGGTCGTCGCCCTGCCGGGTCGGCCGAGCGCTCTGCCTCCGGGTGGCCGTTACGCTACGGCTACCCGTTCGCAGGTCGGTTTACAGTTAGCAAAGTTTACTAAAACTAGAGGACGTGGCATGAGTGCGACCCGGCTGCCCGGCACCCCCCGCCTGTTGCGGGCGCTCAACGACCGCGCGGCGTTGGAACTGCTGCTGGAGCGTGGGCCGCTCACCCGGGCCCGGCTCGGCGAGCTGACCGGGCTGTCCAAGGTCACCGCCTCGCAACTCGTCGAGCGGCTGGAGGAGCGCGGCCTGGTCAGCCGGGTCGGTGAGCAGGCCGGCGGGCGGGGGCCGAACGCCCAGCTGTACGCGGTGCGTCCGAACAGCGCCCACGTCGTCGGCGTGGACGTCGGGCCGGACCGCGTGGTGGCCGCCTGCGCCGACATCACCGGTGCCGTCATCGGCCGCGTGGAGCAGTCGACACGGGACACCGACGATCCGGTGGGCGTGGTGCACAACGCAGTGGTGCAGGCCGCCAGCAGCGCCCAGGCTCAGCTCAGCAGCGTCCGCCGGATCGTGCTCGGCACGCCGGGTCTGGTCGACCCGCACACCGGCGACATCACCTTCGCGTTCAACCTGCCGCGCTGGCACAGCGGCCTGCTCGCCGCGCTGCGCGACGACCTGCACACGCCTGTGGTCTTCGAGAACGACGTGAACCTGGCCGCGGTGGCCGAGGCGCAGTCCGGCGCCGCGCAGGGCGTGGCCGACTTCGTCCTCGTCTGGGTGGGTGCCGGCGTCGGCCTGGCGATCATGCTGGGTGGTCGCCTGCACCACGGCAGCAGCGGGGCGGCCGGTGAGATCGGCTACCTGCCGGTGCCCGGAGCGCCGATCCCGCGCGACGTCTCGCGGCGTGCCAAGCCGGCCTTCCAGCAGGTGATCGGCGGCGACTCGGTACGCGCGGTGGCCCGCGAGCACGGCTACCCGGCCAGCGACGCCGCCGAGGCCGTCCGCGCGGCCGTCGCCGGTGGCGCCGCGGGCGGCCCGATGCTCGACGAGTTGGCCCGTCGGCTCGCGCTCGGCGTGGCAAGCACCTGTGTGGTGCTCGACCCGCCGTTGGTCGTGCTGGCCGGCGAGGTCGGCCAGGCCGGCGGGACGGCACTCGCCGACCGGGTGCAACGGGAGGTCGCGGCGATCACCCTGGTCCGGCCGCGGGTGGTGCCCACCGGCCTCACCGAGGAGCCGATCCTGCGCGGCGCGCTGCGCACCGCCCTGGACGCCGTCCGCGACGAGGTGTTCGGCTCCACCGTCGGCTGAGCCCGCTGGGGCGGTCATGTGAAGGAATATTTCACCGGTGGCAGCGACGCTGCAACCTGTTGCCGGGCCAGGCTGCCAAGCCGCCCACGGCGGGGCGGCCCGGGTGGACCTCAGATCAGGTCGCGGCGACGGAAGGTGGCGAACGCCGCCATGGTCAAGCCACCGGTGATCACGAGCAGCACCACCAGCGACGGGCCCCAGGTCAGGCTGTAGAAGCCCGAGCAGGAGCCGGTGCCGGAGCTGCTTGTGCAGAGCTGATTGTCCCAGAAACGCACCTCGCCGTTGAGCCACGCCACGATGTGGCTGGAGAGCATCCATCGGTCCGGCCGCCGGGCGTCGACGATCTCCATCACCAGCCGGGCGCCCAGCTCCCACACCACGGCGTACGCGGCGGCCACGCCGAGCGCCGCGGAGGTGTGCCGGCCCAGCGTCGCGATGGCGAAGCCCAGGGCCGTGGCCAGCAGCACCAGCACCAGGCCGCGTCCGTGGATCGCGCCCAGCGAACGCCAGAAGTCCCCGCTCAACTGGCCGGCCAGCCCGGCGGTCTGCCCGATCACCCAGAAGGTCGCCAGGTAGACCAGAGAGGCCGCCACCGCCAGCGCCAACACCGTGCCGAGCAGGGTGCCCAGCTTCGCGCCGAGCACCGTCAGCCGGCGCGGTCGCCACAGCAGCAGGTTCACCACACCGCCAGAGTTCAGATCCGCCCCGATGTACGAGGCGCCGACCAGGAACCCGAACAGCACCAGGAAAGCGATGAGGAAGTAGAGCAGCGGGCGGGCCTGCTGCTCGAAGCTGAACACCCCGGGCAGATAGTCGGCCGCGATCGGCAACCGGTCCTGCCGGATGGGGTCCACCTCCGAGCAGTCGGCCGGGAGGTACTCGTCGGTGTAGCCGGGCGGAAGCGTGCCGTTCTGCCGGGCCAGGCACGCCTGGTGAGTGTCCTCCTTGCGCTGCAGCATCTCGGCGGCCTGCGCCCGCGCAGAGCTGAGCTCGGCGGAGGTTGGCTTGTGCGAGCCCGCCAGTGTCGTCGCCGCCGTGACGGCGAACGCCAGCGCCAGCAGGACGACCATGAGCTGCACGAAGCGGCGCGCGGACAGCCGCTCCAACTCGGCCCGGACCAGGTTCACGCGTCCACTCCCCGTACGTCGAGATCGATCACGGCGTCGTCGGCGCCGGACGGCCGCGCCCAGTCGTCGACCTGGCGCGGGACCGACGGATGCTCGCCGCCGCCGGTCAGCTCCAGAAAGACGCTCTCCAGATCGGGCCGGATCGGCGTCAGCTCGCTCACCCACAGCCCCTGCTCGCCCAGCACCCGGCTGATGACCGTCGGATCGGTCGCCCCGCTCACCACCAGCGCGTCACCCTCGACCGCAGCCGTCAGCTCCGCCGCACCCAGCAGCTCGGCGGCACGGACCGGCTCGGCAACCCGGACCAGGAACTCGTGCCGGTCGTGACCCGCCAGCACCTCGTCCACCCGGCCGGCCGCCACCCGCCGCCCGCGCGAGATGATCGTGACGTGGTCGCAGATCAGTTGGATCTCGCCCAGGATGTGGCTGGACACCAGCACGGTCACCCCGGCCGCCGCGAGCGACCGCATCAGGTCGCGCATCTCGCGGATGCCGGCCGGGTCGAGGCCGTTCGCCGGCTCGTCCAGGATGAGCAGCCGCGGATCCTTCAGCAGCGCGGACGCCACCGCGAGGCGCTGCTTCATGCCCAGCGAGTAACCCTTCACCCGCTCGTCGCCGCGGTCGCGCAGACCCACCAGCTCCAGCGCCTCGTCCACCCGGGAGATCGACACCCCACCGGCGCGCGCCAGCAGCCGTAGTGTGCGGCGCCCGGTGAAGTTGCCGAAGAACTGCGGACTCTCCACGATCGCGCCGACCCGGCCGGCCACCCGGGGCAGCAGCTCCGGCGACGGCTCGCCCAACACCGTCATCCGCCCGCCGTCGGCCCGGACCAGCCCGAGCAGGGCGCGCAGCGTGGTCGTCTTGCCGGAGCCGTTGGGCCCCAGGAAGCCGTGGATCTGCCCGGCCTCGACCAGCAGGTCGAACCCGTCGACCGCCACCCGTGGGCCGTGGCGCACGCTGCGGAAGGTCTTGCGTAGACCCTCGATCTCGATGACCGCGCTCATCCGCGCGGCTCCACACGTCGATCGGGCATCTGTCGTCCTCCGGCTGTGGTGATCAACGACACGGTGCCTCACCCTATGGCGGGGGCGCCGCCCATGGGGGGCGCCCCGACGCTGCGTGGTTGGATGGTCGGGTGACTGGTGACCTGATCCCCGGCGCTGCCGGCGCCGCGCCTGCCGCCGCTCCCGTGGACCCGGATCTGGTGGTCAGCCTCGACAGCGTCGGCGTACGCCGCTCCGGCACCGCCCTGCTGCAGGACCTGACCTGGCGGGTCGAGCTGGACGAGCGCTGGGTGGTGCTCGGCCCCAACGGCGCGGGCAAGACCACCCTGCTCAACCTGGCCGCCGGCCGGCTGCACCCCACCACCGGCGTCGCGCACGTGCTCGGTGAGCGGATCGGCCGCACCGACGTCAACGAGCTGCGTACCCGCATCGGGCTCTCCACCGCCGCGCTCGCCGAGCGGGTCCCCGCCGACGAGCAGGTCAGCGACGTGGTGGTGACCGCCGCCTGGTCGGTGGTCGGCCGTTGGCGGGAGAGCTACGACCGCGGTGACGAGGCGCGGGCGCGGGCGTTGCTCAGCCAGCTCGGTGTCGGCAACCTCGCCGAGCGCCGCTACGGCACGCTCTCCGAGGGCGAACGCAAGCGCGTCCAGATCGCCAGGGCACTGATGACCGACCCAGAGCTGCTGCTGCTCGACGAGCCCACCGCCGGGCTCGATCTGGGTGGCCGCGAGGACCTGGTCACCCGCCTGGCCGAGCTGGCGTACGACCCGGACGCCCCCGCCATGGTGCTCGTCACCCACCACGTGGAGGAGATCCCGCCCGGGTTCACCCACGCGCTGCTGCTGCGCGAGGGCGCCGTCGTCGCCCAGGGTCTGCTCGCCGAGACGGTGACCGGCGACAACCTCTCCAAGACCTTCGGTCTGCCGCTGGTGGTCGAGCGGTCCGGCGACCGCTACACCGCGCGCGCCGCCTGAGCGGGTGACCGTGTCGCAGACCCGGGTGGTGGTGGTCGGCAGCGCCAACATGGACCTGGTCGCGATGGCGCCGTCGCTGCCCCGGCCGGGCGAGACCATGCTCGGCACCGACTTCGTGATGGTGCCCGGTGGCAAGGGCGCCAACCAGGCCATCGCCGCGGTCCGGGCCGGCGCCTCCTGCGCCTTCCTCGGCGCGATCGGCTCCGACGCGTTCGGCGTGACGCTCCGGGCCCGGATCACGGCGGCCGGCGTGGACACCGGCCACCTTCGGGTGGTCTACGGCGCCTCCGGCGTGGCGCTCGTGATGGTCAACGCGCAGGGGGAGAACGCCATCCTGGTCACCCCCGGCGCGAACGACGCGCTGGTCGGTCTCACCGACGAGGAACTGGCGACGGTGCGCGGGGCGGACGTCCTGGTCGCCCAGCTGGAGATCCCGGTGCAGACGGTGACCGCCGCCGCGCTGGCCGCCCGGGCCGCCGGCACCCGGGTGATCCTCAACGCCGCACCGGCCCGGGACCTCCCACCGGAGCTGCTTCAGGCGGTGGACCTGCTGGTCGTCAACGAGGGCGAGGCGCAGGCGTTCACCGGTCGCGGCCGGGAGGAGCCCCGCGCGCTGCTCGACCTGGTGCCCCGCGCCGTGCTCACCCTCGGCGATGCGGGCGCCTGGTACGTCGACCGGGACGGCACCGAGGTGCACGTGCCCGCCGTCGGAGTCGACGTGGTCGACTCCACGGCGGCCGGTGATGCGTTCACTGCCGCGCTGGCGGTGGGCTGGGGCGAGGGGCGGGACGTCGTCGACGCCGTGCGCTGGGCGGCGGCGGCCGGCGCGGCGTGCGTACGCAAGCTCGGCGCCTCGGTGGCCCTGCCGCACCGTGCCGAGATCGACGCGCTGTACGCGCCGGGCTGACGCGTCGTCGGGCACCGCGACGTCGGGGCGCCCGACCACGTCACGCCGGCCGGCCGGCGCCCGTGTGGAAGGCCCGCCGGTACGCCGACGGTGACGTCAGCATGATCCGTCCGAAGTGGTGGCGGAAGGTCACCGGGGTGTCGAAGCCCACCGCGCCGGCGATCTGCTCGATCGGGGCTTCGGTCTCCTCCAGCAGCGCCAGACTGGCCCGGACCCGCTGGTCGATGAGCCACCGGATCGGACTGGTCCCGGTGGCCCGGGTGAAGTGCCGCAGATAGGTGCGCGGTGACATGTGTGCCCGCGCGGCGAGCCGGGCGACGCTCAGCGGCTCGGTGAGGTGCGCGAGCGCCCAGTCGATGCTGGCGGCGATCCGGTCGTCGTCCGGGTCGGCGGTCACCGGCGCCTCGACGAACTGGGCCTGTCCGCCGTCGCGGTGCGGCGGGATCACCAACCGGCGGGCGACCGCGTTGGCGATCGCCGCCCCGTGGTCACGGCGCACCACGTGCACGCTGAGATCGAGGCCGGCGGCGCTGCCGGCGCTGGTGAGCAGGTCGCCGTCATCGAGGTAGAGCACGTCCGGGTCCACCTCGACGCGCGGGTACCGCCGTGCCAGCAGCTCCGCGTACCGCCAGTGGGTGGTGGCCCGCCGCCCGTCCAGCAGGCCGGCGCCGGCCAGCGCGAACGCGCCCGAGCAGATCGACATGATCCGGGCGCCGCGTCCGTGCGCCGTCCGCAGCGCCGCCACCAGCGCGGGCGACGGGTCGGCGGTCACGTCCGGCACGCCGGGCACGATCACCGTCCGCGCCGCCGCCAGCTCCGCCAGGCCGTACGGGGTGTGCAGGCTGACTCCGCCGACGACCGGGACCGGCCCCGGCTTCTCGGCGCAGATCACCAGGTCGTACCACTCGACGTCGAACTCGGGGCGCGGCAGCCCGAACACCTCGGTGACGATGCCGGTCTCGAACACCGACATCCCCGGGTACGCGAGCACGGCGACGCGGTGAGCGGCCGGCCGTCGCGGCGTTGGCAGCGGGCGCGGGCGCGTCTCCACCGCACTGTTCGGCATGGCGGGATGTTAGCGCAGGACGTCGTTCCCGCCACTCGTCCCGGCCGCCCGGTGCGGCCACGATCAGTGTCATGACCTTTGCTTTCGCTGTCCCGCCGGCCGCTCCGGACGTCGCAGTCGCCCACTTTTCCGCCCTACTCAGCGTCCAGACCGATGTGAGTGACGTGCACGCCGACCTGGCGGCCCGTACCCCCGGGCTGGTGGTGGTCGACTCCCGGGGCGTGGCCGGCTGGGCGCAGGGGCACCTGCCGGGAGCGGTGCACCTGCCCACCGCCGAGATCGCCGCCCGGGCGCCCGATCTGATCCCCGCCGGCACCGCGGTGGTCACCTACTGCTGGGGGCCGGGCTGCAACGGCGCGACCCGGGCGGCGCTGGAGTTCGCCCGGCTCGGTGTTCCGGTCAAGGAGATGCTCGGTGGGTTCGAGTACTGGGTACGGGAGGGACTGCCGGTGGAGACGGAGACCGGGCTGACCCGACGTCCCGTCGACGAGCTGACCGCACCAAGGGGGACGACCACCTGCGACTGCTGACCCGGCCACCGACCAGCGGCCGGCGCGTGGGTCTCAGCCGGCAGGCTCGTCGCTGAGCTTCTCGCCGCGTCGCCGCAGCATGCCGAGACCGGGGATGCCCGCCACGGCGAGCTTGAGATCACGGGTGACGTCCAACAGGTCGTGCAGGTCGGGCCCGACCCGGTCCAGCGTCGCCAGGATCGGCAGGATGTCGGCGGTCAGGTGCTCCTTGAGCTTGGGCAACTCGTCGATCAGGTGGATCGCCGCGGTGATCTCCTCGTGGCTCAGCTCCTCGACGAACCGCCCGGTCATCGGCGCGGCCCGGCGCAGCGCCGGCTCGTACGCCGCCAGCAGCTCCGCCGCCGTGGTCGCCGCCTGCGCGGCGGTGCCCACGGTGACCGCGGCGCTGCCGGCCACCGCCTCGGCCTCGGTGACCACAGTGCCGGCGAGGTGCGCGACCTTCTCGGCCTCGGTGACCACCACGGCGGCGGCCGTCGCCACCTCGCTGGCGGTGTCGATGGCGGTGGTCGCGGCGGCGCTGATCACCGCTACCTCGCGGACCGCCGCCTCGGCGTCGGTGAGCACCGCGTCGGTCCGGTCCAGGGTCGTCTCGATCCGGTCCACCACGCCGTTGATCCTGGCCAGCAGCGCTTCCACCCCGTCGAGCACCGCGAACGCGCGGGCGGGCACGGCGGCGAACGAGGCCGCCGAGCCGAGCGCCTGATCGAGGGCGGAGCGGGTCAGGCCGACCACGGCGCCTGGTGTGGGGAGGGGAATCGCCATGGGACCAAGTGTGCGTCGGCCCCGCCACAACCGCTCGCGGGCGATCACCGGTGCGGTCCGCGGCGGTAGGGTGCCGGCATGTCGGCCGCCTCGCCGCACCACCCTCCGAGCACCCGCGCGGCCGTCCTGCTCGCCGTGCTCGCGGCGGTGGCCGCCGCGCTCGGCACGGCGGTGCTGGTCCGCGCGGACGCCGGCCTCTCCGTGCGGCAGGTCACCGTCGACGGCGTGCCGATGACCGAGGTACGCGCCGGTCCGCCGACACCCGACGCGCGGCGGCCCGGCGTGGTGATCGCGCACGGGTTCGCCGGCTCGGGGCGGCTGATGCGCCCGATCGCCGACACCGTGGCCCGCCGAGGAGCGGTGGCGCTGCTGTTCGACTTCGCCGGGCACGGCGCCAACGCGGCCCGACTCGGCCCCGACATGTCACCCGCGACGCTCGCCGCCGACCTGGACGCCGCGGTCGCACATCTGCGCGCCCAGCCGGACGTGGACCCCGCCCAGATCATGCTGGTGGGTCACTCGATGGGCGCGGGCGCGGTGACCCGGTACGCGGCCGCGCATCCGGAGATCGCCCGGACCGTGGCGATCTCCCTGCCCGGCTCCGGCGAACTGCCGCCGGGTCGCCCGGCGGAGTTGTTGCTCATCGTCGGCGGCGCGGAGTTTCCCGCGTTCCGGCGCGCGGCCGACGACGCGGTGCGGCGCGGGGCGGCGGTCGGCCGGCGGCCAGCGGTGGTGGTGCCCGGGGTGGAGCACATCTCGGTGCTCTTCGCGCCCCGCACCCACGAGGAGATCGCCGACTGGTTGCCCAGCGTCGACGGGAGCGCGTCGCCCCGACCGCTGGTCCGGCTCGCCGGGGCGGCGCTGCTGGTGTTCGCGTTCGCCATCGGCGTCGTCCCGTTGGCTGCCCTGCTCCTGGGCCGGCGGGCCGGCGCAGGAACGGCGTCGGCCGCCGGCCGGCCGCCGCTGCGTGGTCTCGTCCTGCTCGGGCTGGCCGTCCTCGCGAGCGGTCTCGCGGCGGCGGCCGCCGCCGTCCTGCCGACCAACCGTCTCCCGCTCGCGGTCGGCGGTTACGTCACGGGCTTCCTGCTGGTCAGCGGGTTGCTGGTGAGCGGCGGCCAACGCTGGCTGCCCGCCGCGACGCGAGCGCCCGGCGTGGCCGTGGACGAGACCGGTCGCCGTACGCCGGCACGGACCACTGTCGCCGCGCTGGCGCTGACGGCGTACGCCGTCAGCGCCGTGGGTCTGCCGATCCACCTCGGGCTGACCTCGGCGCTGCCCGTCGGCGCCCGCTGGTGGCTGCTCCCGGTGGTGCTGGGCGCGTGCCTGCTGTTTCTGCTGGGCGTCGAGCAGGTCGCGGCCGGCCGGACCTGGCGTCGTCTGCTTGTCGTCGCGGTCACCGTGCTCGTGCTGAGCACGTCGGCGGTGGTCGGCCTGGCGCCCGGGTTCGTGCTGCTGGTGGTGCCGTTGTTCGCGGTGCTGCTCGGCTGGCACGTGCTGTGGGCGGCGGTGCTGCGCCGGTACGCGACCCCGCGCTGGCTGCCGGCGCTCGTGGGCGCCGCCCTGCTGGGCTGGCCGATCGCCACCACCCTGCCCCTGACCTGACGGCTCCGCCGTCGAGCTGACGCCCGGCCGGGGGTCTAGCGGCCGGCGCGGGCGACCCGCAGCGCCCACCAGATCAGTGGGACCTGCATCGGCACCCGGCCGTAGGCGACGGCCCGTTTCGACGGCCGCCGGTGCCGCCAGTCCACAGCCATCTTCACGTTGGCCGGCAGCACGGCGACGAACAGCGCGGCGGCGGCCCGACCGCCGGCCCGCCGGGTCGCGGGGTGTGCCACCGCCGCCGCCACCGCCAGCTCGGCGACCCCGCTGGCGTACGTCCAGAGCCGGGCCGGCCCGGGCAGCGCGCGCGGCACGATCGGGTCGTAGAAGCCGGGGCGCAGCAGGTGGGTGACGCCGGCCGTGGCGAGCAGCCCGGCGAGCGCGACGGCCTCGCCGCGACGGGTGGTCATCGATGGTCCCCCTGCTGTTCGACGGCGCGCTGCACGGCCCGGTAGATCTGCCCGAACCGTAGCGCGTCCGGCGTGCGCAGCAGCATGTGCTCCTGACCGTGGTGCTGCACCCACAGCTCGTGCACGTGGCTGCCGCGCTCGTACGAGCGGTCCAGCCAGCCGAGGGGAATCTCCAGGAACGGGGCCAGCGCCAGCGCCCCCACCGCGCAGGCGGCCAGGATGATCAGCGCCAGTTGCCAGTTGCCCCGATCCTGCGCCGACCAGGCCAGCGAGACCACGCAGACCAGCGCGACGAGGGGCGGCAGCGACAGCAGCAGGACCAGCACACCGCGACCCAGCACCCGGCCGCGTACGGCGAGGGTCTTCTGCCCTCGTTCGTGCCAGACGAACGTCACGTCGGGCAGGGCGATCACCTGGCCGCCGGCCCGGATCGACTCGGAGGTCACCTGCACCGCGTCGTCCCGGTAATAGAGGGTCATCACTAAGCCTAACCACCGGCAGGCAACTCGCGCGCCTCGGCGGCGGCCGCGACAGTTCCGTCAGCGGTCGACGGAACTGCCCCAGATCGGCGAACGGCGAGAGGGCTAGCGGCGCGCGGTGGGCCGGGCGGCCGGCTGGGTGTGCTCCATCGCGCGCTGCACCGCCCGGTAGATCTGCCCGAAGCGCAGGGCGTCGCCGGTGTGCAGCAACCGCACCGGCTGCCCGCGCCAGCGGGCCCAGATCTCCATCTGCCGGCTGCCCCTGGCGTACGAGCGGTCCAGGTGTTCGAAGAGGAAGTCGGCGACCGGGCCGACGGCCAGCCCGACCAGCACCGAGGCGCCGACGATGGCGATGGTCACGGTGGGGGAGCGGTGCAGCCAGACGGCCAGGCCGATGCCGAGCACGGCCGCGACAAGTGGGCCGGCCAGCGCGGCGCCGAGCGCGCCGCGCCCGACCAGCACCCGCCAGGAGCGGCTGCCCCGGCGGTGCCAGACCATGGTGATCTCGGCCAGCGAGTAGCTGCGGCCGTCGACCTGGACGGCGGTGGAGGTGACCTGCACCGACCTGTCGTCGTAATACGTGATCATGGCTGGACTCCCGCCCGAGGGGCTGACACCACACTACTTACCCCAACGAGCCGGGTCGTAAGGTTGGCACGCGACTTCGACGAGGAAGTGAGGGCAGCGTGGGCGAGTTCGTTCGGCTGGAGACCACTGACGGCATCGGCACGATCCGGCTGGAGCGGCCGCCGATGAACGCGCTCAACACCCAGGTGCAGGAGGAGTTGCGCGCCGCCGCCACGGCGGCCACCGCCGACCCCGAGGTCCGCGCCGTCATCGTGTACGGCGGGGAGAAGGTCTTCGCCGCCGGGGCGGACATCAAGCAGATGGCCGACATGTCCTACGTGGACATGGCCGACCGGGCGGCTGCCCTGTCCAGCGCGCTCGGCGCGATCGCCCGCATCCCCAAGCCGGTGGTCGCCGCGATCACCGGCTACGCCCTGGGCGGGGGCTGCGAGCTGGCGCTGGCCTGCGACTGGCGGGTCGTGGCCGAGGACGCCAAGCTCGGCCAGCCGGAGATCAGGCTCGGCATCATCCCCGGTGCGGGCGGCACCCAGCGACTGGCCCGCCTGGTCGGGCCGGCGCGCGCGAAGGATCTGATCATGTCGGGGCGGATGGTGGACGCGCAGGAGGCGCTGCGGATCGGCCTGGCCGACCGGGTCGCCCCGGCTGCCGAGGTCTACGACGCGGCGGTCGCGCTCGTCACGCCGTACCTCAAGGGGCCTGTGCAGGCGCTGCGCGCGGCGAAGCTGGCTGTCGACGGCGGCCTGGACATGGACCTGAACTCCGGCCTGGCCTGGGAGAGTCAGCTCTTCGCGGCCCTGTTCGCAACCGACGACCGGCGCGAGGGCATGGCGGCGTTCGTCGAGAAGCGCAAGCCGGACTTCACCGGCCGCTGATGATTAGCTGAGAACGGTTCACATTGTTCCTACCGGCCAGTAGCGTGGGGCCTCGGTCATGAGGAACGAAGGGGAGCGGCGAATGACGGAGCGGATCGAGGGGCACGGCGGAGAATTGGCCCTCGCGGCACTACGCGCCCACGGCGTACGGGAGATGTTCACGCTGTCCGGCGGGCACGTCTTCCCGCTGTACGACGCCGCGCACAAGGCCGACTTCCCGATCTACGACGTCCGGCACGAGCAGTCCGCGGTCTTCGCCGCCGAGGCGGTGGCCAAGCTCCAGCGCCGTCCCGGCCTCGCCGTGCTCACCGCCGGGCCGGGCGTCACCAACGGCATCTCGGGCATGACCAGCGCCTTCTTCAACGCGTCCCCGGTGCTGGTGCTCGGTGGCCGGGCACCCGCGTTCCGCTGGGGATCGGGCAGCCTCCAGGAGATGGACCACCTGCCGCTGGTCACCCCGGTCACCAAGCACGCCGAGACGGTGTTCAGCACCGACGACATCCCCCGTGCGGTGGGCGCCGCCCTCACCGCAGCGCTCACCCCGCACCGCGGCCCGGTCTTCCTGGACTTCCCGCTGGAGACCGTCTTCTCGGTCGCCGACGCCGACCTGCCCGCGCCGTCCGGCGTCGACCCCGCCGAGCCGGACCCGGACGAGGTCAGCCGGGCCGCGACGCTGATCGCCGGCGCGCAGCGGCCGGTCATCATCGCCGGCTCGGACGTCTACGCGGGCGACGCGGTGGCGGCCCTGCGCGAGGCCGCCGAGGCGTTGCAGGTGCCGGTCTTCACCAACGGCATGGGCCGCGGCTCCCTGCCCCCGGAGCATCCCCTCGCCTTCGCCAAGGCCCGCCGCGCCGCGCTCTCCGGCGCCGACGTCGTCGTGGTGGTCGGCACGCCGCTGGACTTCCGGCTCAGCTTCGGTGACTTCGGCGAGGCCAAGGTGGTGCACATCGTCGACGCTCCCAGTCAGCGCGCCACGCACGTGCAGCCGGCCGTGGCCCCGGCCGGCGACCTGCGCCTGATCCTCTCCGCGCTGGCCGACCACGCCGGTGACCGGGCCGACCACACCGACTGGATCGCCGACCTGCGGGTCGCCGAGGACGCGGCGAAGGCCCGGGACGCCGCCGAGATGGCCGCCGAGACCGACCCGATCCGGCCGGCCCGCATCTACGGCGAACTGCGCCGGGCGCTCGCCCCGGACGCGATCACCATCGGTGACGGAGGCGACTTCGTCTCGTACGCCGGTCGGTATCTGGAGCCGTCGCAGCCCGGCACCTGGCTGGACCCGGGCCCGTACGGCTGCCTGGGCACCGGCATGGGCTACGCGATGGGCGCCCGGGTCAGCCACCCGGACCGGCAGATCTGCGTGCTGATGGGCGACGGCGCGGCCGGCTTCTCGCTGATGGACGTCGAGTCGCTGGTCCGCCAGAAGCTGCCCGTGGTGATCGTCGTCGGCAACAACGGCATCTGGGGGCTGGAGAAGCACCCGATGAAGGCCATGTACGGCTACGACGTCGCCGCCGACCTCCAGCCCGAGCTGCGCTACGACACGGTCGTCAGCGCGCTCGGCGGCGCCGGGGAGACGGTCGCCAAGGCCGCCGACCTGGGCCCGGCCCTCAAGCGGGCGTTCGACGCCGGAGTGCCGTACCTCGTCAACGTGCTCACCGACCCGACCGACGCGTACCCCCGCTCGTCGAACCTGGCCTGAGTCGCACCCGCAGCCGCCGTCGCCCCTCGCGGGCGGCGGCGGCGCGCGTCTTCCCGCAGCTAAATAGGCGGAATGTCAGCGTCGGTCGCCGTAACGTCAGCGCGGGATCGGCGGGATGTCAGCCCTGTCGCCCATGGTGGTGTCAACACCCGCAGACGACAGGAGTTGCGATGGACCACGCGATCCGCGCCGAGGGTCTGGTGCGGCGTTTCGGCGCCACCACCGCCCTCGCCGGAGTTGACCTGGCGGTCCCGACCGGGACGGTCTTCGGTCTGCTCGGGCCGAACGGCGCCGGCAAGACCACTGCGGTACGGGTGCTCGCCACCCTGCTGCGCGCCGACGAGGGACATGCCACGGTGGGCGGCTTCGACGTGGTCCGCGACGCCCACCGCGTGCGTCAGCTGATCGGCCTCACCGGCCAGTACGCCTCGGTCGACGAGACCCTGACCGGCGCGGAGAACCTGCTGCTGATCGGGCGGTTGCTCGGTCTCAGCCGGGCCGACGCCAAGCAGCGGGGCCGGCAACTGCTCGACGACTTCGGGCTGAGCGACGCCGCCGACCGGGCCGTGAAGACGTTCTCCGGCGGAATGCGGCGGCGACTGGACCTCGCCGCCAGCCTGGTCGGTAGGCCGCAGGTGCTGTTCCTCGACGAGCCGACCACCGGCCTGGACCCGCGCAGCCGCAACGACCTGTGGGACGTCGTGCGCACCTTGGTCGCGGACGGGGTGACGGTGCTGCTCACCACCCAGTACCTGGAGGAGGCCGACCAGCTCGCCGGCGAGATCGCCGTGGTCGACCACGGGCGGGTGATCGCCCAGGGGACGCCGGAGGAGCTGAAGGCGAAGACCGGCGGCCAGACCCTCACCGTGCGCCCAGCCGACGTCGCCGATCTCGGCACCGTGGTCGCCATCGCCGCCGAGGTGGCCGGCGTGACCCCCGAGGTCGCGCAGACCGCGGTCACCGTCGCGGTGAACGACGCTCGCGTACTGCCCGTCATGGTGAGCCGCCTCGACGCGGCCGAGATCCCGGTCGCCGAGCTGGCGCTGCGCGGCGCGAGCCTGGACGAGGTCTTCCTCTCCCTCACCGGCCACCGGGCCGAGGACGCCCCGGCCGACACCGACCTGGAAAGGACCCCGGCATGACCTCCGCGACGCTCAGCCCCGCGCTCGCCCCGGCCCGGCGACTCGGAGTCGCCGCCGGGCTGCGGCACACCTTCACGCTGGCCTGGCGCAGCCTCGTGCAGATCAAACACAACCCGATGGAGCTGCTCGACCTCAGCATCCAGCCGGTGATGTTCGTGCTGCTGTTCACCTACGTCTTCGGCCCGGCCATCGCAGGCTCGTCCGGCGAGTACCTCACCTTCATGCTGCCCGGCATCATGGTGCAGAACGCGCTCTTCGCCACGATGACGACGGGGTTCGGGCTGAACAACGACCTCACCAAGGGCGTCTTCGACCGGCTGCGGGCGCTGCCCATCGCCCGGTGGGCGCCGCTGGCCGGCCGGATCCTCGCCGACACCGTCAAGCAGGCGTGGTCGATCGCGCTGCTGCTCGGCGTCGGGTCGATCCTCGGCTTCCGGGTCGGCAACGGCGTGCTCGGCGTGGTGGGGGCGTTCGCGCTGCTGCTGGCGTTCACGCTGGCCGCGTCCTGGATCTCGGTGCTCGTCGGGGTGCTGGTGAGTGAACCGGACAAGGTGCAGATCTTCGGCTTCATGGTGATCTTCCCGCTGACCTTCACCAGCAACATCTTCGTCCCGACCGACCGGATGCCGGGCTGGTTGCAGAACTGGGTGGAGGTCAACCCGGTGACAGTGGTGGCCGACGCGCTGCGGGGCCTGCTGGTCGGTGGGCCGGTGGCCGGGCCGGTGCTCCAGACGCTGCTGTGGGGCGCCGGCATCGCGGTGATCTTCGCGCCGCTGGCCGTACGCGGCCTCAGGCGTCGGGTCTGAGCTGCGTACCGGCCGAGCTGGTGCTCACACCTCCGGCCGGTCACCCTCACGGGGCGGATCACCGTCGCGGCGGCGCAGGTCGTCCTCACGCCGGCGCAGGTCCTCCTCCCAGCGGCGGAAGAGTTCCTGGTCCTGCTGGCGGGTGCGGTCCTGCACGGAGCGCAGGAACTCCGGGTCGTCGTCGGGAGCGAGCGGGCGGCGCGGCTGCCGATCGGTGGAGCCGTTGCCGGAGGGCCACGCCGTGCGGGTCGCGGTGCCGGGCTCCCGGCCGGCGATGAACCAGGCGATCGACCCGACCAGGGGGAAGAACAGGATGATCAGCACCCAGGCGATCCGGGGAAGGGCGCGGATCTGGCCCTCCTCGGCGGAGAGGCAACTGATCAGCGCGCAGACGGCGAGGACAATCTGCGCCAGGAAGAGGAGAACGTACAGCCGGGCCATGCACCCATCATGGCGCACCGCGTCCCGTCACCACAGTCCGCGAACCGTCACCAGCACGCCGAGCAGTGCGAGCCCGACGGTGCCCAGCGCGACCAGCGGCAAGGTCCGGCCGCCGGTGCGGGCGGCCCCGGTGCCGGTTCCGCGGGGCCAGCAGAGCACGAGCACGCCGCCCCAGACCAGGACGGCCGCACCGGCGACCACCGCTCCGAACGGGCCGCCGTTGGACGCCAACCGGACGGCGAGCGCGGTCACCACGGTCAGCGTCAGCAGGGTGCGTCGCCAGGCCAGCCGGGTCCGCTCCGGTTGCAGCCCGGGATCGCGTCCGGCGCTCACCGTCCACCGATCGCGCGCGCCAGCACCGCGATGACCAGCAGCACCGCGCCGGCGCCCACGGCGAGGGCGAGGACGGCGGGGAAGCGGGAGGCGGGCAGCTCCTGACCGAGCCGGATGGCCCGTTCGGTACGCGCCCAGTGGTCCACGGCGCGGATCGCGACGGCGCCGCCGAGCAGCAGCAGCGCGACCGCGATGACCTCCCGCAGGTGGCTCATCGGCAGCTGCGGCAGGAACTGCGCGGCGGCCAGCCCGCCACCGACCAGCGCCAGGCTGGTGCGCAGCCAGGCCAGGAAGGTCCGCTCGTTGGCCAGCGAGAACCGGTAGTCGGGTGTCTCACCGACGGCGCGCGCCTCGGTCGGGTCGAACCACCGCCTGATCACCTCCCACATGCTGGGAGATTATCCGCTTCCCCGGGGTCTTAGCCTGGTGTGGTGACCGATCTTGATGTGACCACGCTGCGCACCGCCTACGACAACCAGCTCCGCCCGGAGATCCCCGACCCGGTTCCGGCCGGGGTGACCGTGGAGCGGGACGGGCCGCTGGTCCGGATCATCGGGCTCGACGCCGGGGGGTTCCTCACCTACCGCGACCTGGGCGGGTTGACCGGCGACGCGCTGGACGAGCTGATCGCCCGGCAGGTGGCGCTGTTCCGCGAGCGCGGCCAGTCGGTCGAGTGGAAGCTCAACGGGCACGACGAACCGGCGGACCTGGCGGATCGGCTGCGCGCCGCCGGCTTCGTGCCGGAGGACCGGGAGACCGTCGTGGTCGGGCCGGTCGCGCCGCTGGCCGCCGCGCTGCCCGTCGTCCCCGAGGGGGTACGCCTTCGTGAGGTGAGCGCCCGCGTCGACCTGGAGCGGATCGCCGCCATGGAGGAGGAAGTCTGGCAGGAGGACCGCTCGCACCTCGTGTGGGGTCTGGCCAAGGAGATCGACGCCGACCCGCACTCGATCACCGTGGTGGTGGCGGAGGTGGACGACACGGTGGTCAGCGCCGGCTGGGTGCGCTTCCCGGCGAACACCGGCTTCGCCACCCTGTGGGGTGGCTCGACCCTGGCGCAGTGGCGGCACCGGGGCATCTACCGGGCGCTGGTCACCTACCGGGCCCGGCTGGCCGACCAGCGGGGCCGGACGCTGCTGCAGGTCGACTGTTCCGAGGACAGCCGGCCGATCCTGGAGCGACTCGGCCTCGTCCCGGTCACCACCACCACCCCGTACGTCTACACTCCGTGATCATGGAACAGCGGTTGACGGACGAGGAGCGCCTGACCCTCAAGACGGGTGCCTTCGGCGCGATCTTCCTGGTCTCGAACGCCGATCCGGGGATGCTGGGCGTGATCCGGGAGAGCGTCGCCGCCTCCGGCGCGCTGGCCGATGCCAGTGGGGTGGTCAAGGAGGCGCTGACCACCGGTCCGCTGCCCCGGCTGCCCCGGGACTCCCAGTTGGAGATCGAGTCGGTGGTGTTGCCGGCGCTCGGCCGGGCGGTGCGGATCCTGCGGGAGAAGTCGCCGGCCGACGTCGAGGCGTACCGCTCGGTGGTGTTGACCGCGGCGGACCGGGTGGCCCGCGCGCACGACGGGGTGGCCCCGGCCGAGGCCGCCGCCATCGACCAGATCCGGGGTGCGCTGGCCGAGCCGGCCTGACCGCGCGGGTGCCGGTGAGCTGTGTCACTCTGAGTGCCCGGTGGTCGCAACCTACTGGCAGGTAACATTGCGCCGTGGGCAACTGCACAGCAGCCCGCGGTTGACCTGGCGTCGACCGACGCGCGAGGCTGCGGCCCAACCGGGCGAGCCAATCGCAACACCACACAGGAGGGTCGTCGAAGCGCGATGAATATCGTCGTACTCGTCAAGCAGGTGCCTGATTCGGGCGCGGACCGCAACCTGCGCAATGACGACAACACCGTCGACCGCGGTTCGGCGAACAACGTGATCAACGAGATGGACGAGTACGCCATCGAGGAGGCGCTGAAGATCAAGGAGGCGCACGGTGGCGAGGTCACCATCCTGACGATGGGTCCGGACCGGGCGACCGAGTCGATCCGCAAGGCGCTCTCCATGGGCCCGGACAAGGCCGTGCACGTCGTGGACGACGCCCTGCACGGTTCCTGCGCCGTGGCCACCTCGAAGGTGCTCGCCGCCGTCCTCGGTCAGCTCAACGCCGACCTGGTGATCTGCGGCGCCGAGTCCACCGACGGCCGGGTCCAGGTCATGCCGCACATGATCGCCGAGCGGCTCGGCGTCGCGGCGCTCACCGGTGCCCGCAAGCTCACCGTCGACGGCGCCACGCTGACCGTCGAGCGGCAGACCGAGGAGGGCTACGAGGTCGTCACCGCCTCCACCCCGGCCGTGGTCTCCGTGTGGGACACCATCAACGAGCCGCGCTACCCCTCGTTCAAGGGCATCATGGCGGCCAAGAAGAAGCCGGTGCAGACGTTCTCCCTGGCCGACCTCGGCGTCGCGCCGACCGAGGTGGGCTTCGACGGTGCGACAAGCGCCGTCGTCGAGCACACCAAGCGCCCGCCGCGCTCCGGCGGCGCCAAGATCACCGATGAGGGCGAGGGCGGCGTCAAGCTGGTCGAGTTCCTCGCCACCGAGAAGTTCGTGTGAGAGGGGGGTTCTGACATGTCTGAGGTTCTCGTCGTCGTCGAAGCCACCAAGGAATTCGGCGTCAAGAAGGTCACCCTGGAGATGCTCACCCTCGCGCGTGAGCTGGGCACCCCGAGCGCCGTGGTGCTCGGTGGCGCCGGCGCGGCCGAGGCGCTGAGCGCCAAGCTGGGCGAGTACGGCGCGGAGAAGATCTACGCCGCCGAGGGTGACGAGATCGACGGCTACCTGGTGGCCCCCAAGGCGACAGTGCTGGCCGAGCTGGTCAACCGGGTGCAGCCGGCCGCCGTGCTGCTGGCCTCGGCCCAGGAGGGCAAGGAGATCGCCGCCCGCCTCGCCGTCAAGCTGGACAACGGCATCCTGACCGACGTGGTCGGCCTGGCCGCCGACGGCACCGCCACCCAGGTCGCCTTCGCCGGCTCCACGATCGTCAAGTCCAAGGTCACCAAGGGTCTGCCGCTGGTCACCGTCCGGCCCAACTCGGTCACCCCGGCCCCGGCCGCCGCGAGCCCGGCGATCGAGCAGCTGACCGTGTCGGTCACCGACACCGACAAGCTGGCCAAGGTCGTCGAGCGGGTCGCCGAGCAGAAGGGCTCCCGCCCCGAGCTGACCGAGGCCGGCGTCGTCGTCTCCGGTGGCCGGGGTGTCGGCAACGCCGACAACTTCAAGCTGGTCGAGGAGCTGGCCGACCTGCTCGGCGGCGCCGTCGGCGCGTCCCGTGCGGCTGTCGACTCCGGCTTCTACCCGCACCAGTTCCAGGTGGGCCAGACCGGCAAGACGGTCTCCCCGCAGCTCTACGTCGCGCTCGGCATCTCCGGCGCCATCCAGCACCGGGCCGGCATGCAGACCTCGAAGACGATCGTCGCCGTCAACAAGGACGGCGAGGCACCGATCTTCGAGTTGGCCGACTTCGGCGTGGTGGGCGACCTGTTCAAGATCGTCCCGCAGGCCGCCGAGGAGATCCGCAAGCGTAAGTGACAGTGCAGGAACCGAAAAGTGGCCGCCCGTCGCCGGGCGGCCACTTTTTCGTGGGAGCTGATCAGCGGGCCGGGGAGCTGAGCCGGCCCGCTGATCAGCCCGTCAGGGTGCCTCTCAACAGGCTGTCGCCGGAGTGGCGGGTGTTGTTGTCGTACTTCTCAGCGGAGACGTCGACCACCGAGTAGCTCTTGAGGTCGACATTCGGAGGCAGGGGCAGCAGAGCGTCCGAGTCGACACCGAGGGTGCCGATCGAGAACATCTCCATGTTCGTCGGGTTGATGAGCCAGACCTCGTAGTACCCCGGCACGCGCGGGAGATTCGCCACATGCAGATGTAGTTGGCCGCTCTGCAGAACCCGCGCGTCACCCTGGGCGGACTTCGGCGTCGAACCGAAGGCGGCCAGGGGCGCGCTGGCCAGCACCGCGGGCGTCGGAGCGGGCGCCGGCTCGTCTGGGCGCAGCACCGAGACGGTGCCCACCACGCCGATCGCCGCCGCCGCGACGGCGGTCACCGCGGTGGCCGCCCAGCGCGACCAACCGGCACGTCGACGGGACCGTGACCGGCCGCCCGGTCCGGGGCCCGCGACATCCGGTGCCGCAGGCGCGGTTGGCGAGCCGCCCGGCCGCTGCCCGATCGTCGCCTGCTCGGCGGCCTGCTGCCGGCGGGCCTCGGTCAGCGACGGTACGGCCTCGGCCGCCCTGATCTCGGCGGTGATGCCCCGCCAGATGTGCTCCGGCGGGTCGGGCAGGTCACCGAGGCCCTGCGTCTCCACGCCGAGCCCGGCCACCTGCCGCAGAGCCGTCAGCTCCGCGCGGCAGTGCGCGCAGGTGTCGAGGTGGGTGCTCTCCCCGTTGTCCGCGTCGCTCTCACCGAGCGCCAGAAAAACCAGCCGCTCGTGCTCCAGGTGCTGCACCGTCCACCTCCCATCTGCGTTTCAAGCTCGCCATGCCGCGCCGGATGTGACTCTTCACCGTGCCCAGCGGCACCCCGGTCACCGTGGCTATCTGCTGGTGTGTCAGGTCGTCGTAGAAGGCCAGCTCCAGCATGCGTCGCTGGTCGTCGGGCAGGCGTGCCAGCTCGTCCGCGATGACCAGCCGGTCCACCACCCGGTCCGGGTCTGGTGTCGACTGCGCCGGCTCGGGCAACTGCCGGACCGTCTCCACCACGCGGGTCTCCCGCGCCGTGGCCCGCATCCGGTCGATCACCTTGCGCCGGCCGATGCCGAGCAGCCAGCCGATCAACGACCCCTTGGCCGGATCGAAGGTGTCCCTTCCCAGCCAGGCGGCCACGAACGTCGCCTGCGTCACATCCTCGGCGTCGGCGCGGTTGGCCAGCATGGAGGTGGCCAGGTGGAGGACGGCGCGGCCGTAGCGGTCGTACGCCTCGCGCAGCGCCACCTCGTCGCCGGACCGAAACCGGGGCGCGAGGTCGTCCACCGGTGGGTCCGGTTGTTGTGGTAGCGCCGTCATCAGGCGTCCCGCCTTCGATGGGGCATACCCGACTGTAGCTGCCACAGTCCCCGCCCCACTTTCCCGGTCGATGTCATCTCACCAGCTCTTCGTCCGTCGGACCCGATCCGGATGCGGTGGTGGCCGGAAAAAGAAATCGCGTCGAGGGCGCATCCAGCCGTCGCGGAGCCGGCGTAACCCGTTCTGCAAGCCAGGCCTGACGAATCAGCACCAATCACCAGGAGGCAGACATGCAGCTCTCGTACTTCCGTCGGGTCGCCGCGGGCGGCGCCGTCGCCGCGTTGGCCTTCGCCGGCGTCGCCGCGTTCACCGCCAGCCCCGCGTACGCCGCCACGTCGAAGGTCTCCGTCGTGCACGGCATCCCGGACACCCCGGTCGACGTCTACGTCAACGGCAAGAAGACGCTCAACAACTTCAAGCCCGGTGACGTGGCCGGCCCGCTGAACCTGGCCGAGGGCGAGTACGACATCGCCCTCACCAAGCCGGGCGAGCCGGTCGGCAGCGCGATCCTCAAGGTCGACAACGCCGAGGTGCCGGGTGGGGCGAACATCAGCCTCGCCGCCCACCTCGACGCCGCCGGCAAGCCGAAGATCACGCCGTTCGTGAACGACGTCTCGAAGGTCGACGCCGGTAAGGCCCGGCTGATCGTCCGGCACACCGCCGCCGCCCCGGCGGTCGACGTGCGTGCCGGTGGCACCCCGGTCTTCAAGGGCCTGACCAACCCGAAGGAGGCCAAGGCCGACGTCGACGCCGGCACGGTGAAGGCGGACGTGGTGCTGGCCGGCACCGACACCGTGGCCATCGGCCCGGCGGACCTCAACCTCAAGGAGGGCACCGCCACGATCGTCTACGCGATCGGCTCGGCCGAGGACAAGAACCTCGACGTGGTGGCTCAGACGATCACCGGCCTGCACTCCGCCCCGGGCGGCGTGCCGAGCGGTGACGGTGGCCAGGCGGGCACCGGCGTGCAGACCTGGTGGTACGCGCTGGCCGGTGCCGGCGTACTCATGCTGCTCGGTGGTGGGGTGCGGATGGCGACCGCGCGGACCGGTCGCAAGTGACGGTGCGCAACTGCGGCGCGCTGGCGGCCCTGGCCGCCGGCGTTGCCGCGCTCACCGTCGCCACCCTGGTGGCGTGCAACTCCCAGCCGGCCGGGAACGTCGGCGCCGAGGAGGCGAGCACGCTTGCCGCCAGCGCGACCCCCTCGGCCGCCGACGCCGACCCGTCGGTGCCGGTGGCCGCCGGTGAGCTGCCGGCCGGCGCCGGGATCGTCCCCCCGGTCCGGCTGGTGATCCCCGGGATCGACGTCACGGCCACCGTCAACGCGGTGGGCATCAACGAGCGGACCAACGAGTTCGAGGTGCCGCCCAGCGTCGATCAGATCGGCTGGTACCGCTACGGCCCCGGCCTGGAGGCGGACGCCGGTTCGGTGGTCATCGCCGGTCACGTGGACAGCGCCAAGCAGGGCAAGGGGGCGTTCTTCCGGCTGCGCGAGCTGGACCAGGGCGACACCCTGACCGCGACCGGCAGCGACGGCAAGGCGCGCGAGTACCGGGTCGTCGCCCGGGAGGAGTACGCCAAGACCAAGATCCCGCTGGAGCGGTACTTCGCCCGCGACGGCAAGCCGCGACTGACGCTGATCACCTGCGGCGGGCCGTTCGACGCCAAGGCCCGCAAGTACCGCGACAACATCGTCGTCACGGCGGTGCCCGCCTGACCGGGCGGTCGCAGCGGTGCCGGGGTGGGGGAATCCCACCCCGGCACCGTCGCATGGAGCCCACTCCGCCCTCCGGTCTCTGACAACCCGGCCGTACGCTGAACGGTGATGGCTTACCTGGATCACGCGGCGACGACTCCGATGCTCGACGAGGCACTGGAGGCGTACGTCGCTACCGCCCGCGAGGTCGGCAACGCGTCCTCCCTGCACGCGGCGGGTCGTCGTGCCCGTCGCCGGGTCGAGGAGTCGCGCGAGCGGGTGGCCGCGGTGCTAGGCGCCCGGCCGTCCGAGGTGATCTTCACCGGTGGCGGCACGGAGAGCGACAACCTCGCGGTCAAGGGCATCTTCTGGGCCCGCCGGGGCGCCGGCCCCGACCGCCGACGGGTGATCTCCAGCGCCGTCGAGCACCACGCCGTGCTGGATTCGGTCGACTGGCTCATCGAGCACGAGAGAGCCGAGATCGGCTGGCTGCCGGTGGACTCCGCCGGTCGTCTCGACCCGGAGACCCTGCGTGCCGAGCTGACCGCGTATGCCGACCGGGTGGCCCTGGTCACCGCCATGTGGGCCAACAATGAGGTCGGCACCGTACAGCCGGTGGCCGAGCTGGCCGCCGTCGCCGCCGAGCACGGCGTGCCCTTCCACACCGACGCCATCCAGGCCGTCGGTCAGGTGCCCGTCGACTTCGCCGCCAGCGGGGCCGCCGCGCTCACCGTCACCGGGCACAAGCTGGGCGGCCCGATCGGGGTGGGCGCGCTGCTGCTCGGCCGGGACGTCGCGGCCGTCCCGCTGCTGCACGGCGGCGGCCAGGAACGCGACGTCCGTTCCGGCACGCTGGACACCGCGGGCATCGTCGCCTTCGCGGTCGCCGTCGAGACGGCCGTGAAGGGCCAGCAGGAGTACGCGGCCCGGGTCGCCGCGCTCCGCGACGACCTGATCGAGCGGGTCCGCCGAGCGGTGCCCGAGGTGGTCTACAACGGTGATCCGACCGACCGGCTGCCCGGCAACGCGCACTTCTCCTTCCCGGGCTGCGAGGGCGACGCCCTGCTGCTCCTGCTGGACGCCCAGGGCATCGCCTGCTCGACGGGTTCGGCCTGCTCGGCGGGGGTGGCCCAGCCCTCGCACGTCCTGCTGGCGATGGGCGCCGACGACGACCGCGCCCGTTCCTCCCTGCGTTTCACCCTCGGCCACACCAGCACCCAGGCCGACGTGGACGCCCTGGTAGCGGCCCTACCGGCGGCGGTGGAACGAGCCCGCCGAGCAGCAGCCCCCCGCACCCCCCGCTAACTCCCGCCCCACCCGGTCGATCATGGAGTGGTGGTGCCCGGCGTGGGGAGATAAGCGGCTTCTGTCACCCACCACGATTCCATGATCGACCAGGTGGGGCGGGGTGGGTTCCCGGGCTGGTGGATAGGGTTGGCGCGGGGACGGGACGGGAAGGGAGCGGGCTGGTGAGGGTTTTGGCGGCGATGTCGGGCGGGGTTGACTCGGCCGTGGCGGCGGCGCGGGCGGTGGCGGCCGGGCATGACGTGACAGGCGTGCACCTGGCGCTGGCCCGCAACCCGCAGACGTACCGGACCGGGGCGCGCGGCTGCTGCACCCTGGAGGACTCCCGGGACGCCCGCCGGGCCGCCGACGTGATCGGCATCCCGTTCTACGTGTGGGACATGGCCGACCGTTTCCACGAGGACGTGGTCGACGACTTCGTGGCCGAGTACGCCGCGGGTCGTACGCCAAATCCGTGCCTGCGCTGCAACGAGAAGATCAAGTTCGCGGCGGTGCTGGACCGGGCGGTGGCCCTGGGCTTCGACGCGGTGGTCACCGGCCACCACGCCCGGCTCGGCCCGGACGGGCTGCTGCGCCGCAGCGTCGACGTGGCCAAGGACCAGTCGTACGTGCTGGCGGTCCTCACCCGCGAGCAGCTGGACCGGTCGATGTTCCCGCTCGGCGACTCGACGAAGGCGCAGGTCCGCACGGAGGCCGCCGAGCGCGGCCTGGCGGTGGCCGACAAGCCGGACTCCCACGACATCTGCTTCATCGCCGACGGCGACACCCGCGGCTTCCTCGCCGGCCGGCTCGGCGAGGCGCCCGGCGACGTCGTCGACGCGAGCACCGGCGCGGTGGTCGGCAGTCACACCGGCGCGTACGCCTACACGGTGGGGCAGCGTCGCGGCCTGCACCTGGATCGGCCCGCCCCCGACGGCCGACCGCGCTACGTGCTCTCCATCACGCCCAAGACCAACACGGTCACCGTCGGTCCGGCCGAGGCGCTGGAGGTCTCCCAGGTGCGGGCCACCCGCCCGGTGTGGACCGGTGGCCCCCGTCCGGTCGCGCCGGTCGAGTGCGAGGTGCAGTTGCGCGCGCACGGTGACGTGGTGCCGGCGACCGTCGACCTCGACGGCGACACGCTGCACGCCGAGCTGCGTCGGCCGGTCCGCGGTGTGGCCGCCGGGCAGGCCGTGGTGGCGTACCGACCGGACCCGGCCGGCGACATCGTCCTCGGCTCCGCGACCATCACCGGCTGACCGGGCCCTCGGCGCGTGGTCGCCGAGCGGCCGGCGCGGCCAGCGGGATAGCCTTCGGCCGTGACAGATCAGGCGTGGCCCTGGCCGGCCGGCGCGGCGACCGGTATCGGTTCGTTGCCCGGCACCGACATCGCCGAGGCCCAGCGGGTCGTCCTCGGTGAGCTTCCCGAGCTGCCGCACCTGCCCGAGCTGCCCGCACGTGGCCCCGGCGCCGACCTGATCGGCCGCAGCGCCGGGCTGCTGGTCGAGCTGCCCGTCGAGCTGTACACCGGGCGTTGGCGGGTCGCTCCCCGCCCCGGCCGTGACCTGCGCCGGGCCCGGGACCTGATGGAACGTGACCTGGACCAGCTCGCCGAGCAGGCCGAGGGGTACGCCGGCCCGATCAAGGTGCAGGCCGCCGGCCCACTCACCCTGGCCGCCTCGCTGGAACTGCCGATCGGCGGCCGGCTGCTGCGTGACACCGGCGCGGTCCGCGACCTCACCGGCTCCCTCGCCGAAGGGCTGCGCGGGCACGTCGCGGCGGTCGCCCGACGGCTGCCCGGGGCATCGGTGCTGCTGCAACTGGACGAGCCGTCGCTGCCGACCGTGCTGGCCGGGCGGGTGCCCACCGAGAGCGGGCTGGGCGCGTACCGGGCGGTGGAGTCAGCCGACGCGGCCGCTCTGCTGCGCACTGTCGTCGACGCGGTGGGCGTACCCACTGTGGTGCACTGCTGCGCCCCGCAGGTGCCGCTGGAGCTGATCCGTTCCACCGGCGCCGTCGCGGTCGCCCTCGACCTCGACCTGGTCACCGACCTGGACCCGCTGGGCGAGGCCATCGACGCGGGCCTCGGACTGCTGGCCGGCGCCGCACCGACCCGGCCGCCGTCGGCCGGTGGCGCACCGACCTCCGCGCAGGTCGCCGACCGGGTACGCCAGATCTGGGACCGCCTCGGCTTTCCCCGTCGGCAACTCGCCGAGCAGGTGGTCGTCACCCCGGCGTGCGGCCTGGCCGGAGCCACCCCCCAGTACGCCCGGGCGGTGCTCGCGGCCTGCCGGGATGCCGGCCGCCGGTTCACCGAGGAGTGACGTTTTCCTGTCGTACCCCGTGGGCAGGATGACGGTCATGATTGGACAGCTACGTTCAGTGGTGATCGACTGCCCCGATCCGCGGGCGCTGGCCGCGTTCTACTCCGAGCTGCTCGGCATCGCCCTGTTCGAGGCCGAGGGCGAGGCCGATGACGAGTGGGTGGTGCTGGGCGGCCCGCCCGGGCACCAGCCCCGCCTGGCGTTCCAGCGGGCACTCAACCTGCGGCCGCCGGCCTGGCCGGACCCGGAGCGCCCCCAGCAGTTCCACCTCGACGTGACGGTGGACGACATCGAGAGCGCCGAGAAGGCGGCGCTCGCGCTAGGTGCTCGGCGGCTGCCCGGCGAGGGCGAGGGCTTCCGGGTCTATGCCGACCCGGCCGGCCACCCGTTCTGCCTCTGCTGGGACTGAGCATGGCGTGGGTTGCGGCGGCCCGGCATCATGGCCGCCGTGATCCACTCCTCTCCGTCGCGCGCCTCCGGTTCGCTCTTCGGCCTCGCCTACGGCGACGCCCTGGGCAAGCCCACCGAGTTCCTGACCGTCGCCGAGATCCGACACCGCTACGGCCCGACCGGCCCGCGTGAGCTGACCGGCGAGCCGGCGCTGGTCACCGACGACACCCAGATGGCGCTGGCGGTGGGTTGGGCGCTGCACGAGGCGCCGTCGCTCACTCCGCAGGCGGTGGAGCCGCTGCTGCGACAGCGTTTCGTGGCCTGGTCGGTCAGCCCCGACAACAACCGCGCCCCCGGGATGACCTGCCTACGCGCCTGCGCCGACCTGGGCCGAGGGCTGCCCTGGCAGGAGGCGACGATCGCCGACTCCAAGGGCTGCGGCGCCAACATGCGCGTGACGCCGGTAGGGATGCTGGACGCCGACCTCGACACACTGGCCGGACTGGCCCAGTTGCAGGCCGGCCTCACCCACGGCCACCCGACCGGGTTGGCCGCCAGCGACATCACCGCGTACGCCGTCTTCGCCCTGCGTGGGGGCGTCACGCTCGCGGAGCTTCCCGCGAATCTCACCGAACGGGCGCGGTCCCAGCGCCGCGTCTACCACGGCGAGTGGCTGGGCGATCTCTGGCGGCGCCCCGGGGTCGACACGCCGGAGGACTTCATCGCTCGCGGCTGGGACGAGTGCCTGGCGGCGCTGCGCCGACTGACCGTCGCCCTCGCCGAGCCGGACGACGGCGGCGACCCGTGCCAGGCAACGGGGGAGGGCTGGGTGGCCGAGGAGGCACTGGCCACCGCGCTGTTCTGCGCCGTACGCCACGCTGACGACCCGGTCGCCGCGCTGGCCCGGGGCGCTACCACCGCCGGCGACTCCGATTCGATCGCCGCCCTGGCCGGCGCCTTCGTGGGCGCGGCCACCGGGATGGCGGCCTGGCCGCCCGGATGGGCCGACCGCATCGAGTACGCCGACCAACTCGCCACCCTCGGCGCAGCCTGGGACTGACGCCCCCGTGCCCCGGTCGGGGTGGGGTGATCGACTCGGGTTCCTTGAAGTCGGGGTGTTGCTGGCGGTCGGACACCCCGGGTTCCTGGAATCCGAGTGGATCATGGGTACGGGGCCGGGGTGGTCTGCGGCCGGGGTGGCCGGTGGCCTGTGGCCCGGTGTCAGCTGGTGGGCAGGTGGCGCAGGCTGCGGACCTTGCGCCACAGGTCGGCGTCACAACGGCCGGCGCGGTCGGCGAAGTCGGCCGAGCTGATTCGGATCGGCTCGGTCAGGCTCAGGTAGCTGTCGTGCTCGGCGCCGGGATCCCAGTCCCGGGTGGGAATCCGGACGTGGTCGTCCCGGTCGCTCTTGTCCTGACTGGTGATCTTCAGAACGTCGGCGCCCCGGGAGTCGGCGCGCAGCACCAGGCAGGGCCGCACCTTCGAGCCGCTGCCGTCGACGTACGGCACGTCGGCCCACCAGATCTCGCCGGCCGCCGGAGTGCCGGCCGCCCGATCGGTGTCGCGGGAGCGCGGCGTGGTGGACGGCCGATCGGTGCCGCGTGGCCTCGGCGGCGCGGGACGACGACCACCCGTGCGGGTCGGGGCGCCGCGGTCAGGTCGGTCGGTCGAGCGTCGGCTGTTTGCCCGGTGCCGCCAACTGTTCCACGCCCAGCCGGCGGCCACCGCCAGCAGGATCGCCGCCGCCCAGAGCAACGCCCGGGTCATCGCCACCTCCGCGTCAGGGCGGCACGCCGGCCGCTTCGTTCGGCGATCCTCGCACGTCACCGCCCCTGCCGCCCGCCGACGACACCGCCGCCCGCGCCGGCCGGACCCTTCCCGCCCGCGGGCCGACCGCGCACACCGGCCGAACCCTCCCGCCGACGGCCGCGCCGCCCGGACCTTCGCGCCTACGGGCCGACCGCCCGCACTGCCCGGACCCTCCCCACTGCCCGCACCGCTCGAACCCCTCCCGACTGCCCGCACCGCCCGAACCCCTCCCGTCGCCGGCACCGCCGCACGCGCCGCCGGGACACTCCCGCCCGCGGGTCTCCCGCCCGCGCCCGGCCGGGCCCTCCCGACTGAGGGCCGACGGCCTGCGCCGCCCGTGATCCACTCCACATCGCCGAGGTGGGGGCATCAGGGCGCTCGGACACCCCCAGGTCGGCGATCTGGAGTCGATCAACGGCCGGCGAGTCCGGCGTCGATCGCCGTTCGGCGTCGGGTGGGGCGTCGCCGGGTCCCGGGGCGTCGCCGGGCGGGGCGTCGCCGGGCTGCGCGGGGTGTTACCGGTGGCGCAGGTGGGCGTCGGATTGTCACCCCGGACCGATACCGTGCCTTAGTAGCGTGATCAGGGAGGTCGCAGGCGTGTCCGAAGGTGGCGGGGTGTCCGAGGAGCAGATCGGTCAACAGGTCAGCCCGGCTCAGGAGGCGGCGGCCGGCGCGGAGCCGACGCCGCAGGCGCGGGAGCGGCACGCCACGCTGAGCCGTGAGCTGACCGAGCATCAGTACCGCTACTACGTGCTGGACTCGCCGATCATCACCGATGCCGAGTTCGACAAGCAGTTGCGTGAGCTGGAGGCGTTGGAGGAGGAGTTCCCGGCGCTGCGGACGCCGGATTCGCCGACCCAGCGGGTGGGCGGCACGTTCTCCACCGACTTCACGCCGGTCACGCACGCCGAGCGGATGCTCTCGCTCGACAACGCCTTCGCCGACGAGGAGTTGGCGGCCTGGGCCGAGCGGGTCGAGCGGGACGCGGGCGGGCCGGTTCCCTACCTCTGCGAGTTGAAGGTCGACGGTCTGGCGATCAACCTGACCTACGAGGCCGGTCGACTGGTCCGGGCGGCCACCCGTGGCGACGGCCGCACCGGCGAGGACGTCACCGCCAATGTGCGCAGCATTCGGGACGTGCCCAGCCAGCTTGCGCCGTCCGCCGAGTTCCCGACGGTGCCCGAGCTGCTGGAGGTCCGGGGCGAGATCTACTTCCCGGTGGCCGGGTTCGCCGACCTCAACGCGAGCCTGGTCGAGCAGGGGCGGGCGCCGTTCGCCAACCCGCGTAACGCCGCCGCTGGCAGTCTGCGGCAGAAGGACCCCCGGGTGACCGCCTCCCGACCGTTGCGTCTCGTCGTGCACGGCATCGGCGCCCGCCGAGGGTTCCAGCCCACCGCGCAGTCGGAGTCGTACGCGGCGCTGAAGGCGTGGGGGCTGCCGACGAGTGACCGGTGGCGGGTGGTCCCGGATCTGTCCGGCGTGGCGGAATACATCGCCTACTACGCCGAGCACCGTCACGACGTCGAGCATGAGATCGACGGTGTGGTGGTCAAGGTCGACCCGGTCTCCATCCAGGGTCGCCTGGGCTCGACCAGCCGTGCACCCCGCTGGGCGATCGCCTTCAAGTACCCGCCGGAGGAGGTGACCACCAAGCTGCTCGACATCGACGTCAACGTGGGGCGCACGGGTCGGGTCACCCCGTTCGCCGTCCTCGAACCGGTGCGGGTGGCCGGTTCCACCGTCGCGCTCGCCACCCTGCACAACGCCCGCGAGGTCGAGCGCAAGGGTGTGCTGATCGGCGACACGGTGGTGCTGCGCAAGGCCGGCGACGTGATTCCCGAGGTGCTCGGCCCGGTGGTCGATCTGCGGCCCGCCGACGCCCGCCCGTTCGTCATGCCGACCACCTGCCCGGCCTGCGGCACCCCGCTCGCGCCGTCCAAGGAGGGCGACGTCGACATCCGGTGCCCGAACACCCGCAGTTGCCCGGCCCAGCTCCGCGAGCGGGTGTTCCACCTCGCCGGTCGTGGCGCGTTCGACATCGAGGTGCTGGGCTACAAGGGCGCGGCGGCACTGCTGGACGCGGAGATCATCACCGACGAGGGTGACCTCTTCCAGCTCGACGCCGACCAGCTGTCCCGGTCACCGTTCTTCGTCAACAAGGACGGCAGCCTCGGCAGCAACGCGGTCAAGCTGCTCGACAATCTGGCCGTCGCCCGGGAACGTGACCTGTGGCGGGTGCTGGTGGCGCTCTCCATCCGGCACGTCGGCCCCACCGCCGCCCAGGCGCTGGCCCGGCACTTCCGCTCGATGGAGGCCATCGACGCCGCCAGCGAGGAGGAGCTGTCCTCGGTCGACGGGGTCGGGCCGACCATCGCGGCCAGCATCCGGGAGTGGTTCGCCGTGGACTGGCACCGCGAGGTGGTCCGCAAGTGGGCCGAGGCGGGCGTACGGATGGCCGAGGAGGCCGTCGACGAGGGCCCGCGCCCGCTCGAAGGGTTGACGGTCGTGGTGACGGGCACCCTCGCCGGCTTCTCGCGCGACCAGGCCGCCGAGGCCGTGCAGACCAGGGGCGGCAAGGTCAGCGGGTCGGTCTCCAAGAAGACGAGCTTCGTCGTCGTGGGGGACAACCCGGGTTCCAAGGCCGACAAGGCGGCCAGCCTCAAGGTGCCGGTGCTCGACGAGGACGGGTTCCGGGTGCTGTTGGACGACGGCCCGGACGCCGCGCGGGAGGTCGCCCGGGTGGAGGGCTGACCGCGGCGACCTGCCGACGCGGCGGCCCGTCGCGTATACCAACTTAATTACGACTACGACCGATTCGTGACTGTCATACCGGGAAACCCGGGGCCGAGGGCGTTTCATTGGTTCACGGCGTGCTCGTCGGCACGTCGACAGTTCCTCGGGAGGTGTGATGGAGGTCGCCGACCCGCGCAACTCCGTCCCGCCTGGGCGGGTGACGCCGTTCACCGCCTTCGTCGTCGGCATCCTGGTGGTCGCGGCGGTGACCGCCACGGGTCCACTGACGACGCTCCCCGACGAGCTGCCCCACCTACCTGTGGCGTTCTGGACGATGGCCGCCCTCGCGGTGGTCTGCGACGCGCGCCCGTTCGTTCCGCCGGGGCGACGGCAGACCTCGGCGGTCTTCCCGTCCACCTGTTTCACCTTCGCGATCCTGCTCGGTTGGGGGCTCGGCCCGGCGGTGGCGGTGCAGGCCGTGGGGGTGATCGTCTCTGGTTGGCGGATGCGCCACGCCGCGTGGCGGACCGCGTTCAACGTCGGCCAGTACGCTTGCGCCCTCGCCGCCGCGTACGGCGTCATCCACCTCGGGCCGGGCACCGTCTTCGACGGCGGTCGCCTGCACGGCACCGACGTGGCAGCCGTCGGCGGGGCGACGTTGGCCTGGTTCGTCGTGAACTACGGCCTGGTGAGCTGGGCGGTACGACTGCGCTTCGGCGGCCGCTGGTGGCCCACCGTCCGTCAGGGCGTCGGTTTCGAACTGCTCTCCACCGGCTCGCTGCTGCTGCTCGCTCCGGTGCTGGTCGCCGCCGCCCGTCTCAGCGCGGCGCTGATTCCGCTGGTCCTGGTGCCGCTCTTCGCCGTGTACCGGATGGCCCGGCTGACCGTCGAGCAGCAGCACCTCGCCGCCGCCGACCCGCTGACCGGCCTGCCCAACCGCAAGGCGTTGCTGGCCGAGGTGGCCGAGCAGGTGCACCTGCACGCCGAGCGGACCGCCCGCGGCGAGCCCGGCGGGCACCTGGCGCTGCTGCTCATCGACCTGGACCGCTTCAAGAACGTCAACGACGCGCTCGGGCACGCGGTGGGCGACCGGCTCCTGGTCGAGGTCAGCGCCCGGCTCACCGACGTGGAGCCTCGGCCGCAGATGATCGCCCGGCTGGGTGGGGACGAGTTCGCCATCGTGATGACCGGGCTGACCGACGCCAGCCAGGCGCGTGAGATGGCCGACCGGGTGGTCGGGGCGCTGGCCGAGCCGGTGCCGTTGGACGGGTTGCCGTTGGACGTCGGCGGCTCCATCGGGATCGCCCTCTTCCCGGAGCACGGCGAGGACTTCGCCACGCTGATGCGGCACGCCGACGTGGCGATGTACGACGCGAAGCACCGCAACGACACGGTCGCCGTGTACGCCCCGGAGTCGGACCACAACTCGGCCGAGCGGCTCGGTCTGCTCGCCGACCTCCGCCGGGTGCTGGAATCCGGCCCGTCGGCCGCCGAGCCGGGTGAGCCCGAGCGGACGGCAGACGTACCCCTCGCGGTGGAGGCCGAGGTGCGCGGCGGTGACGGTGCGGCGCTGCCCACCCCGGCGGCGGCCAAGGCCGCGCCGCATCCGGGCGGTGCGCCGGTACTCGGCCCGGCGTCGCCGGCGGGCGTGCGCTGGTGGGGCCGCCGGCGGCGGTCCGGCGGCGAGCTGCTGCACGACGACGAGCTGATCAACCGGATCGCCACCGCCGCCGACCCGATCCGGGGCCGCAACAGCCGCGCGACGATCCCCGGCACCCGTTCCGGCCCGTTCCGGGATCGGCACGCTGGTGGCCAGGGTCGGCGGTCGCCCAACGGCGGCGCGGTGCCACCGCCGGGCCGGGACCGCCGGGGGCGCGAGGGCGGGTCGACTCCCGAGGCGCAGGCGACCGAGTCGACCGGGTGGGTGCGCGACGGCGGCGAGCCGGTCGACGACGCCGGTGAGATCACCATGTACTACCAACCGCAGATCGCCATCGCGACCGGCGAGGTCGTCGGCGTCGAGGCTCTGCTGCGCTGGCGGCACCCGCGCCGGGGCATGGTCGACCCGGAGGAGCTGATCCGGGTCGCCGAGCAGAGCGCGGTGATGCGGCTGCTCACCCGGCGAGTGGTGGACGACGTGGTGGAGCAGCTCGCCAAGTGGTCGGCGGCCGGCATCGGGTTGCGTGCGGCGCTGAACGTCAGCGTGCGGGATCTGCACACCGGCGAGATCGCCGACCAGATCGCCGACCGGCTGGCCAGCTACGGGGTGCCGGCCGAGCGGCTGCAACTGGAGATCACCGAGGGTGCCCTGATGGCGGATCCGCGCCGGGTGTTGGCCACCATCTCCCGGCTGCACCGCATCGGGGTGGCCATCGCGCTGGACGACTTCGGCACCGGCTACTCGTCGCTGCAACATCTGCGCCGGCTTCCGCTGTCCGAGGTGAAGGTGGACCGGTCGTTCGTGCTCGGCATGGCCGAGGACGCCGACGACGCGGCGATCGTCCGGTCGATGATCGAGTTGGCGGGCGCGTTGGGGCTGCGGGTGGTCGCCGAGGGCGTGGAGGACGAGCGGACCTGGCGGATGTTGTACGCCGCCGGCTGCGATGCCGCCCAGGGCTGGTTCTACGCCCGGCCGATGCCCGCCGAGGAGCTGGTCACCTGGCTGGCCCGTTACCGGCCGGTCCGCCCGACGGGTGGCCCCGAGCCGGAGGCCGGCCGCCGGTCGACCCGCTGACCCACCCGAGCAGCCGGCGGAGGGAGCGGAACAATAGACTCGCTCCGGTCACCGCGCGTCACGCCGCACGCGTCGCGCGTCGGCACACCGCCCGACCAGCAGGACATCAGAAGGGGGCACGGATGGCCGCCATCTCCCGCGAGGAGGTCGCGCACCTGGCACGCCTGTCGCGGCTCGCCGTCACCGAGGAGGAGCTGGACACCTTCGCCGGCCAGCTCGACGTGATCCTCCAGGCGGTCGCCCAGGTCGGCGAGGTCGCCGCCGCGGACATCCCGCCAACCTCGCACTCGGTGCCGCTGACCAACATCTTCCGCGAGGACGTCGTCACGCCGTGCCTGACGCCGCAGGAGGCGCTGTCGGGTGCGCCGGACGTCGAGGACCAGCGGTTCCGCGTCCCGCGCATCCTGACCGAGGACGTGGCCTCATGAGCGGACGTGCACGGGCGACTGGCGTCGCGGAGCGAAGCGGAGGGACGGCATGAGCGACCTGACCAGAATGACCGCGACGGAGATCGCCGCGCTGGTCGCCGGCGGCGAGACCTCCGCCGTCGAGGTGACCCGGGCACACCTGGACCGGATCGCCGCAGTCGACGAGCAGGTGCACGCCTTCCTGCACGTCGACACCGACGGCGCGCTCGCCGCGGCCCGCGAGGTGGACGAGCGCCGCGCCGCGGGCGAGGTGCTGGGCCCCCTGGCCGGGGTGCCGGTCGCGGTGAAGGACGTGCTCGCCACCCGTGGCGTGCCGACCACCGTGGGGTCGAAGATCCTGGAGGGCTGGCGCCCGCCGTACGACGCGACGATCGTCCAGCGGCTGCGCGAGGCCGGCACGGTGATGCTCGGCAAGACGAACATGGACGAGTTCGCCATGGGCTCCTCCACGGAGTACTCGGCGTACGGCCCGACGCACAACCCGTGGGACCTGAGCCGGATCCCGGGCGGCTCGGGCGGTGGCAGCGCTGCCGCGCTGGCCGCGTACGAGGCGCCGCTGGCGATCGGCTCGGACACCGGCGGCTCGATCCGCCAGCCCGGCGCGGTCACCGGCACCGTCGGCGCGAAGCCCACCTACGGCGGCACCTCCCGCTACGGGCTTGTCGCGTTCTCGTCGTCGCTGGACACCCCCGGCCCGTGCGCCCGCAACGTGCTCGACGCGGCCCTGCTGCACCAGGTGATCGCCGGGCACGACCCGCGTGACTCGACCTCCATCCCGCAGCCGGTGCCGGACGTGGTGGCCGCGGCGAAGCTGGGCGCGACCGGTGACCTGACCGGTGTGCGGCTCGGCATCGTCAGCGAATTCATCGGCGAGGGCGCCGAGCCGGGCGTGATGGCGGCGTTCCGCGAGTCGGTGGACGCGCTGACCAAGATGGGCGCCGAGGTCGTCGAGGTCTCCTGCCCGACGTTCGCGTACGCGCTGCCGGCGTACTACCTGATCGCCCCGAGCGAGTGCTCCTCCAACCTGGCCCGGTTCGACGGCGTCCGGTTCGGCCTGCGGGTCGGCGACGACGGCAACCGGTCGCTGGAGGAGGTCATGTCGCTGACCCGGGAGGCCGGTTTCGGTCCCGAGGTCAAGCGCCGCATCATGGTCGGCACGTACGCGCTGTCGTCGGGCTACTACGACGCGTACTACGGGCAGGCGCAGAAGGTCCGTACGCTGATCACCAGGGACTTCACCGCCGCGTTCGAGCGGGTCGACGCGTTGATCTCGCCGACCACCCCGTTCACGGCCTTCCCGATCGGCGCCCGCACCGCCGACCCGTACCAGATGTACCTGGCCGACCTGTTCACCATCCCGACCAACCTGTACGGCGGGCCGGGCATCTCGGTGCCCTGCGGCCTCTCCGAGGGGCTGCCCGTCGGCCTGCAGGTGATGGCCCCGACGATGGCCGACGACCGGATGTACCGGGTCGCCGCCGCGCTGGAGTCCGCGGTCGGCACGTTCACCCCACCGGCACTGTGAGGCAGGAGCCCAGATGACGACGACGCTTCCCGCGTACGACGAGGTCGTCGCGCGCTACGAACCGGTGATCGGCCTGGAGACCCACGTCGAGTTGGGCACGAACACCAAGATGTGGTGCGGCTGCCCGACGGATTTCGGTGGCGAGCCGAACACCCGGGTCTGCCCGGTGTGCCTGGGTCTGCCGGGGTCGCTGCCGGTGGCCAACAAGGCGGCCATCGAGGCGATCATCCGGATCGGCCTGGCGTTGAACTGCTCGATCGCCGAGTGGTGCCGGTTCGCCCGCAAGAACTACTTCTACCCGGACATGCCGAAGAACTTCCAGATCAGCCAGTACGACGAGCCGATCTGCGTCGACGGCTACCTGGACGTCGAGGTGAACGGCGAGACGGTACGCATCGAGATCGAGCGGGTGCACCTGGAGGAGGACACCGGCAAGACGCTGCACGTCGGTGGCGCGACCGGCCGCATCCACGGTGCGACCGAGTCGCTCGTCGACTACAACCGGGCCGGCATCCCGCTGGTCGAGATCGTCACGAAGCCGGTGACGGGCACCGGTGCGCTCGCCCCCGAGGTGGCCAAGGCGTACGTCACCGAGCTGCGCGACGTGATCCGCACGCTCGGCGTCTCGGACGTGCGGATGGAGGAGGGTTCGCTGCGCTGTGACGTGAACACCTCGCTCAACCTGCCGGGCCAGGAGTGGGGCACCCGCACCGAGACCAAGAACGTGAACTCGCTGCGGTCGGTGGAGCGGGCGGTCCGTTCGGAGATGCTGCGGCAGGCGTCGGTGCTGGACGCGGGCGGCCGGATCACCCAGGAGACCCGGCACTTCCACGAGGACACCGGCGACACCACGCCGGGGCGCTCGAAGGAGACGGCCACCGACTACCGGTACTTCCCGGAGCCGGACCTGGTGCCTGTCGCACCGGACCCGGCCTGGGTCGCCGAGCTGAAGGCCGCCCTGCCGGAGCTGCCCCGGGTGCACCGGCGTCGGCTCCAGGAGCAGTGGGGCCTGTCCGACCTGGACATGCAGTCGGTGCTCAACGCCGGCGCGGTCGAGCTGATCGAGGCCACCGTGGCCGCCGGCACCACCCCGGCGGCGGCCCGCAAGTGGTGGCTGGGCGAGCTGTCCCGGCGGGCCAACGAGAGCGGCGTGGAGCTGGCCGACATCGGCGCCACCCCCGCGCAGGTCGCCGAGTTGCAGGGCCTGGTCGACGCGGGCAAGCTCAACGACAAGATGGCCCGTACGGTGCTGGAGGGCGTGGTCGACGGTGAGGGTTCGCCCACCGAGATCATGACTAGCCGTGGCCTGGAGGTCGTTTCGGACACCGGCGCGCTCACCGCCGCCGTGGACGAGGCGATCGCCGCGAACCCCGGCATCGCCGACAAGATCCGTAGCGGCAAGGTCGCGGCGGCCGGCGCTCTCGTCGGCGCGGTCATGAAGACCACCCGTGGTCAGGCCGACGCGAAGACCGTCCGTGAGTTGATCCTGGAGCGCCTCGGCGTCCAGGGCTGATCCGCAGGGACGAACACCGCTGGCGCAGTGAGCGCCGGCGGTGTTCGTCGTGCACCCCGCCACCCCTCGTGTGGGCGTCAACGGCGACGCCCGGATGGAGCCACCGTGAACCAGCACGACCTCGATGTCCTCGACGAGATCCAGCGGCGGGTGCTCTGGCTCGCCACCCGGATCGTGGACGCCGCCAACCACGACCGGGCCACCGGCGACGGGGTGAAGGTCGGCGGCCACCAGGCGTCCAGCGCGTCCCTCGTCACGGCGATGACCGCGCTGTGGTTCGCGCACCTGGACGCCGAGGACCGTGTCGCCGTCAAGCCGCACGCCTCGCCGGTGTTCCACGCCATCCAGTACCTGCTGGGCAACCTGGACCGCTCGTACCTGCCCCGGCTGCGGGCCCGGGGCGGCCTCCAGTCGTACCCGTCGCGCACCAAGGACCCGGACGAGGTGGACTTCTCCACCGGCTCGGTGGGCCTGGGCGCGGCGGCGCCGCTGTTCGCCGCCGCCACCCGCCGGTACGTCGACGCGCACTTCGGCGCCCGGCCGCACTCCCGGTTCGTGGCGCTGATCGGCGACGCCGAGCTGGACGAGGGCAACATCTGGGAGGCCGTCGCCGACCCGGCCACCACCGGGCTGGGCAACGTGATGTGGCTCGTCGACTTCAACCGGCAGTCACTGGACCGGGTGGTGCCCGGCATCCGGATCAAGCAGTGGCGGGGTCAGTTCGAGGCGGCCGGCTGGCACGTCGTGGAGGTCAAGTACGGCCGCCGGCTCGCCGAGGCGTATGCCCGCCCGGGTGGCGGGGCGCTGCGCGACTGGATCGACGCGATGCCCAACGAGCAGTACCAGTCGCTGTTCGGGTTGACCGGTCCGGCCCTGCGCAAGCAGTTCCTGGACGGTGCGCCGGCCGAGGTGGGCGCGTTCGTGGCGGGCATCGACGACGAGGAGCTGCGCCCGCTCGTCACCGACCTGGGTGGGCACGATCTGTCCGCGATGCTCGACGCGTACGCCCAGTGCGACGCGGTCACCGACCGGCCCAGCGTCGTCTTCGCGTACACCGTCAAGGGTTGGGGGTTGCCCATCGCAGGCAATCCGCGCAACCACTCGGCGCTGCTCAGCACCGAGCAGGTCGACGCGCTGCGGGCCGCGCAGGGCCTGACCGCCGAGACCGAGTGGGACCGCCTCGACCCGGCGTCACCGGCCGGCATCCGGGCCGGCGCCCGCCGCGAGGCGCTGTCCCGCGCGCCGCGCGAGCGCGCGCTGGGGGTCACCGTTCCGGAGAGCACGGGAGTACGCGCCAACAAGCCGATCTCCACGCAGGAGGTCTTCGGTCGGGTGCTGGTGGACCTGGCGCGCGACCGGGAGGTCGGCCGCTACCTGGTGACCACCGCCCCGGACGTGGCCACCTCCACCAACCTGGCCGGGTTCATCAACAAGACCGGGGTGTTCGCCCCCACCGAGCAGCGTTCCTGGACCGAGGACCGGATGCTGCGCTGGACCGAGAGCCCGTCCGGGCAGCACATCGAGCTGGGCATCTCGGAGATGAACCTGTTCCTGCTGCTGGGTCAGCTCGGCCTGTCGTGGGACCTGTCGGGGCAGCCGCTGCTGCCGGTCGGCACGGTCTACGACCCGTTCGTGCTGCGCGGCCTGGACGCGTTCCTGTACGGCACGTACTCCGGTTCCCGGTTCGTGGTGGCCGGCACCCCGTCGGGCATCACCCTCGCCCCCGAGGGCGGCGCACACCAGTCCACCATCACCGCCTCGGTCGGCCTGGAGCTGCCCGGGGTGACGTTCCTCGAACCGGCGTACGCGGGCAGCCTCGACTGGCTGCTCTGCGACGCGCTCGGGCAGATCGCCGGCGGGGTGACCCCGGCCGCGACGGCAGCGCCGACCGAGGACGGGGCGTACTACTTCCGGCTGAGCACCCGTCCGCTGGACCAGGCGCCGTTCGAGGCGGCCCGGGCCCGGCTCGGCGACGCGGTGCTGCGCCGCCAGGTGGTCGCCGGGGCGTACCGGTTGGTCGACGCGCACCAGGCGTACCCGCACCTGGCCGACGCCCCGGTGGTGCAGCTGGCCGCCTCCGGCGCGGTGCTGCCGGAGGTGCTGGCCGCCGCTGCGGAGTTGGCCGAGGAGGGCGTCGCCGCGCACGTGGTCGACGTGACGAGTCTTGACCGGCTCTACCGGGCCTGGCAGCGCACCCTGCGTCAGGGCGTACGGACCGCGACCGTGCCCAGCGTGCCGGGCGCGCTGCGGTCCGCGTTCGCCGACCGGGTGCCGGTGGTGACGGTGCACGACGCGGCGTCGCACGCGATGGCCTGGCTCGGGTCGGCGCTCGGCGCCCCGGCGGTGCCGCTCGGGGTGGACGAGTTCGGCCAGTCCGGCAGTGTGGCCGACCTGTACGAGCTGCACGACCTGATGCCCGGCAGCGTCGTCAACGCGGCCCTGGCCGCGCTCGCCCTCCGCTGACGCGCCCCGTCCGCCCCGGTCCGCGCTCAGCGGGTCGGGGTGGGGGTGACCGACGCGGGAGTGCCGGCGTTCGGGTCCTGCACGATGTGGCGTTCCAGGTTGACCTGGGCCTGGCCGGTGCCGCCGACGGTGATGTCGTCGTACGCCTGGAGCATCTTCTGCGGGTCGAAGTAGAGCACTGTCATCGACAGCGGGGTCGGCTTCTCACCCTCCAGCCCGCGCAGCCCGGCCCCGCCGGTCGAGCCCTCCACGAACAGGGTGGTGGGCTGCTGGCCGGGTGCCTGCGGCAGCTTGGAGACCTGCCGGGCGTGGGTGTGCCCGGCGAGCACCAGCGGGCAGGTGCCGGCGAGCGGCCCGGCGGACGCCGGGTCGTGCACCAGCGCGATGTTGACGGGCCGGGGCGAGCTGCGCACCGTCGCGGCGAGCTGCGTTCCGACGCCGATCACCTGGTCGGCCACCTCCTGGGTCAGCCCGCTGCCGGCCGGTGAGGTGTTCTTGTCCGGGGTGAAGCGCGGGTCGCCGATACCGGCGATGGTCAGCCCGGCGACGGTGGTGGTGGAGTTGTTCAGCACTATCGCGTTCGGCTGGCGGGCCACCGCCGCGGCGGTCTTGCCCGAGTCGTGGTTGCCGCGGATGAACACGTACGGCTTCTTGAGCAGGCTGATCGAGCCGACGAAGGACGCCTCCGGCTCGCTGCCCCAGTCAGTGATGTCCCCGGTGTCGATGACCACGTCGATGCCGAACTGCTCCACCACCGTGCGGATCAGCTGCCAGCCGGTCGGGTTGAGGTGCATGTCGGAGACGTGCAGGACCCGGGTGGTGCCGGGTGCCGGCTCCAGCACCGGCAGCGCCGACACGGTCGTGTAGAGCTGGCTGACGTTGCCGACGATGCGTTGCAGCTGCTCGGCGTACTTGGTGTAGTCGTTGGCGATGCGGCGGGCGTCGCCGACGATGGCGGGGGCGTTGACCAGCAGGCCCTCGTAGCGCGGCTCCTCGATCGCCTGGGGGCGCAGGGTCGCCGCGGCCGTGCCGAGGCTGCCGGCGGTGACCAGCAGCGCCAACCCGCCCGCCCAGGCGGTACGCCGCACATCGCGGAAGATCAACCCGGCCAGGATCAGGGTGACCAGCACCGCCGAGGCGAGGGTCCGCAGGCCCAGCCGCATCACCCCCGAGCGGACGTCCTCCACGGCGCTCTGGCTGGCTCGGCTGATGCTCGCCGGGTCGTCGAGCAGCGCCTCGGTGCGCCCCTGGTCCAGCGCGCCCAGCCGCACGGTGAGGTGGGTCGGCCCGCTGTGGCTGTCCAGCAGCAGGGCGCCGAGCGGTGGCACGTCGATCGTCGTCCCGCCCTCGCTGGCCGGGGAGAGGGTGAGGTTGGCCCGGAACGGGCCGATGTCGGTGTTCACCCGCCCACCGGCCAGCACCCCGAGCACGGCGCCGGCCAGGGCCACCACGAGCACCGCGAGGATCACGCCCGTGCGCCGCACCGGCCCGCCGGGCCTACCGATCCGCCGGCGCGACGGGCGCGACGGCTCGCCACCGGTCACCGGGTCACCCCGGCCCTCGGCGTCGTCGTGCTGCTCGTCGCGTTGCCCGTCCATGCTGAGATTCTGACCTGCCCGTCGGAAGATCTTGGCAAACCCGCGCGGAAGGTGACGCAGGTCAGCTGCGACCGCCGTCGCCGCCGGCGAAGACCACCCGCAGGAGGCGGTCGTCGTCGGCCGCCGGGTCACCCCGCCCGTCGTGGTTGGAGGTGCTCACCCAGAGCGAACCGTCCGGTGCGGCGGCCACCGCGCGCAGCCGACCGTACCGGTTGGTGAGCAGCTCGCTGGGCTGCCCGAGCAGCGTGCCGGTGTCGGTCAGCTCCATCACCCAGAGTCGCTTGCCGCGCAGGCAGCCGGTGACCAGCAGCCGGTCCGTCGCCGCGAGCCCGGAGCAGGACGCGTCGGACGTCGCCCACTGCGTGATCGGGTCGGTGAACCGCTTGTCGCCGGCCCGCCCCTCGACGTCCGGCCACCCGTAGTTGCCGCCCTTGGTGATCTGGTTGATCTCGTCCCAGGTGTTCTGGCCGAACTCCACGGCGTACATCCGCTTGGCGTCGTCCCAGGCGAAGCCCTGCACGTTGCGGTGACCCAGCGACCAGACCGGGGAGCCGGGGTAAGGGTTGCCCGGCGCGGGCTTGCCGTCGGCGGTGATCCGCAGGATCTTGCCGCCGAGGCTCTTCGTGTCCTGCGCGTTGGGGCGCTCGCCCGCGTCACCCGTGCTGACGTAGAGCTGCCCGTCCGGGCCGAAGCCCAACCCGCCACCGTTGTGCACGTTCGCCTTCGGGATACCGGTGAGAATCGCTGTGGGTTGGCCGCCGAGTTGCAGGCGGGCGACCCGGTTGTCCTGCTCGGCGGTGTAGTAGACGAAGACCGTCCGGTCCCGGGCGTAGCCGGGGGAGACGGCGATGCCGAGCAGGCCACCCTCGCCCGCCGCCGCCACGTCGCTGATCGTCTGCACCACCCGCACCCGCAGCCCGTCCGGGCCGGACTCCGGACCGACCTGGAGGATCCGGCCGCTGTCCCGTTCGGTGACCAGCGCGCCGCCGTCGGGCAGGAACGCGATGGCCCACGGCACCCGCAGCCCCTTGGCCAGGACGGTTGCCACCGCCTGCTGGCCCGCGCCGCCGGCGCTCGCCGGCGCCGACGGGGTCGGCAGGTTGGGCGGCTCGCCCGCCGGGTCCGGCTCCGGCTCGCCGAAGCTGCAACCCGTGGCGAGCAGCAGCGCCGCGCAGGACGCCGCGAGGACCACCCGGAGGCGGCGGACGCGAGGGTACGGGAGACGGGCTCTCACCCGGCCCAGGGTAGCCCGCCGGACGGCCCGGCCGGGCCCGACGGATGGGCCCCGGCTCGTGCCGCGACCGCTCAGCGGGCCCGCACGGCCAGCAGCGCCGTGTCGTCCTCGCGGTGCTGGATCGAGGCGAGGAGCAGGTCACACAGGTCGTCGAGGGGGACGGTGTCGGTGCCGGTCAACCGGTGCACCAGTTCGGCGAGCCCGTCGTCGATGGACCGGTCCCGACGCTCGATCAGCCCGTCGGTGTAGAGCAGCAGCGTGTCGCCGGTGGCCAGGCTTGTCGAGTGGCTGGTCCGCGGCGTCGGCCGGGCCAGGCCCAGCAACGGCTCCGGCGTCGCTTCGAGGACCTCCACCGCACCGCCGGCCCGCACCACCAGCGCCGGCGGGTGCCCGGCGTTGCACCAGGTCACCGCACGGACCCCGGAGCGCGGGTCACAGATGCGCACCAGCGTCGCGGTGGCCGCGATGGGCAGCCGCAGCCCCCGGATGGCGCTGTCCAGGTGGCTCATCAACGCCCCGACCGCGTCCGGCCGGCCGAACGCGTTGCCACGCACCAGGTTGCGCAGCTGGCCCATGGTCGCCGCCGCCTCGATGTCGTGCCCCGCCACGTCCCCGATCGCCGCGATCAGGTCACCGTCGGGTTGCATGAAGGCGTCGTACCAGTCGCCGCCCACCTCCACCCGGTCGGCCGCCGGCTGGTAGCGGGCCGCCAGCTCCAACTCCGTCACGACCGGCAGCCGCGGCAGCATGCTGTGTTGCAGCACCTCGGCTACGTGCCGCTGCTCGCCGTACATCGAGCTGTTGCCGACGGACTGCCCGGCCCGGCGGCCGATGTCCACGGCGGTGAGCAGGTCGCGGTCGTCGAACTGCTGACGGTCGGCGGCGTTGACCAGCGTGATCGCGCCCAGCACGGTGCCTCCGACGGCCCGCACCGGCACGCTGAGGTAGGAGGCGATGCCCAGCCGCTCGGCGATCGCCGGCATCTCCGGGTCGATGGTGCCCCGCGCCACGTCGTCCAGCGACGCGACGCCGCCGAGCCGCGGCTGGCCGGTGCGCAGCACCGCCCGGATGATGGAATCCTGGCTCAGCCCCGTACGCAGCAGCTCGGCGAAGCGGTCGACGTCCGGCGCCCGGGCCGGATCACGGTGCACCGCGACCACCTCCCGGGGCTGTCCCGATGGCCCGACCAGCGTGAGCAGGCACCAGTCGGCGAGCAGCGGCACCATGGTGGCGGCGAGGCGGCGCAGCGACGTGCCCACGTCCAGCGTGCCGGCGAGCGTCTCGCTCACACCGGCCAGCAGCTCCAGCCGCTGGTGTGCCCGGACGACCCGCCGACGCGCCTCCTGCGCGCCGTCCAGCGCGATCCGCAGTCGCAGCTCCGACGAGCAGGCGGCGGCGAGGTCGGCGAGCGTCCGCAGCTGCCCGGCGGTCCACGCCCGGGGCTTGTTGTCGATGGCGCACAGCGAGCCGAGCACCCGGCCGGAGAGGTCGGTCAACGGCATCCCGGCGTACGCGACGACGCCGAGGTCGTCGATGGCCAGGTTGTCGCGTACGCGGGGGTAGAGCCGGGCGTCCGGCAACACCATCGGCACCTCGATGTCCACCACGTGCTGGCAGAACGAGTGGCTCAACGGGGTCTGCCGCCGCTGCGACCACGGCTCGGGCAGACCCACCGCGCCCGGGAAGAACTGCCGGTCGGCGGAGACCAGGGAGACCAGCGCGACCGGAACCTCCAGCAGGTCACTGACCAGTCGGGCGAACCTGTCGAACGCCTCGTCCGGTGCGGCGTCCAGACCGGTGTCGGCCAGCGCGCGCAGCCGCGCCGCGTCGCCGAGCGCCGGGGGTGGGGCGGTCGAACGTCGCGCGCTGGCGGGGGAGCCGTCGGTCATCGAGCACCTGTCTGCCGGGGCGGAGGCCGACCGGCCCTCCGATCCTTGGTTATACCTCGTCAGGGCCGGGACCGAACATCGGTGTGCCGAGTCTCGCCCGCGCCGACGCCGCGCGCCATCCCCCGTGACGCCGGATCACCGCCGTGCCCGCACCGGCCGTCGCGCCGGAGGCTATCGTCGGCGGACGTGAAGGTATGGATTCCGCATCAGGCCGGCCTGAACCTCGTCGGCGAGCTGCCCCCGGACGTGACTGTGGAGGTCGCCGAACACGCCGACCGGTTGCCGTCCGACCCGGCCGACGTCCGTTTCTGGGTACCGCCGTTCCTGAGCGGGTCGGACGCGACGGCGCTGCTGCACGAACTCCATGATCTGGAGGCGGTGCAGCTGCTCTCCGCCGGGGCGGACGCCTGGGTCGGCCGGATGCCCGAGGGGGTCACCCTCTGCGACGCCCGTGGGGTGCACGACCCGTCCACCGCCGAGTGGGTGGTCACCGCGATCCTCGCCCAGCTGCGGGCCTTCGGAGCCTTCGCCCGCGCGCAGGCGCAGCGGCGGTGGGCGTACGACGGCAACGCGCCGACCGACGAGCTGACCGGTAAGCGGGTGCTGATCATCGGGGCCGGCTCGATCGGCACGGCGGTGCGGGACCGGCTCGCGCCGTTCGAGGTGAGCTTCACCCTGGTCGCCCGGACGGCCCGGCCCGAGCAGGGCGTGCACGCCGTCGCGGAGCTGCCTCGGCTGCTGCCCGACGCCGACGTGGTGGTCGTGCTGGTGCCGCTCACCGACCAGACCCGTGGCCTGATCGACGAGGACTTCCTGGCGGCGATGCCGGACGGGGCGCTGCTCGTCAACGCGGCGCGCGGCCCGGTGGCCCGTACCGAGGCGCTCGTCGCCGAACTGGCCACCGGTCGGATCTCGGCCGCGCTGGACGTCACCGACCCGGAGCCGCTTCCCGCCGACTCCCCGCTGTGGACGATGCCGAACGTGCTGCTCACCCCGCACGTGGCCGGCTCGGTGCGCGGGCTGCTGCCGCGCGCGTACCGGCTGGTCGGCGACCAGGTACGGCGGTTCGCCGCCGGTCAGCCGCTGATCAACACGGTGGTCGACGGCTACTGATCGGGCCGCGCGGCACGGGTCGGGCTCACGGGCCGGGTGTTTCGGCGGCCCCGTCCGGCAGCGTCTGGCCGGTGGCCGAGACCAGTCGGGGCAGGTCGGTGCCGCGGACTGCCGGTAGGAGGACCTGCTGGCCGTCGTCGAGGCGGGCGACGGCACGCCCGCGCGCGTCGGTGGCCAGCTCGACGACCCGGTCCCAGCCGATCCGACGCTGCCCGAACAGCGCCCGCAGGCGCAGTTCCCGGGCGTCGGCGTCGGTGCCGGCCCGCCAGGCCCACACCCCGACGGCGAGGGGGACGAGCAGCACCGGCAGCAGGTACGCCCGGGCGTTGGCCAGCGGCAGGGCGCCGACGAAGGCGATGACGGCGGCGGCCAGGATGGCTTGGTTGTAGCGGAAGCGGACCGTGTCGGGCGTACTCACCCCGCGATGATCCCACCCCTGGTCGGCGCGGGTCGCGGCGGGCGGCGCCACGGGGTCCGGACGCCGTACAGTGACACAGGTCACTGCTTCGCGCCGGTGATCGACGCGTAACCAATCTGGTCGCCGGTCGTTTCCCACTGTTGGGCAGCGGACCCGCAACGTCCGCCGCCTTGCACCGTCGCACCGCCCCGTGCCCCCTCACGAAGGCGACCGCCGTGCTCCTCGCGTACCCGTTCCGTGTTCTCGTCCCCCGCCGGGCGGCCCCGGAGGTCGCCGTGTCCACGGCCGTGGCGCTGCTCGTCCTCGCCGGGGCTGCCGAGCTGGTCCCGGCCCCGGTGGTGATCGCGTTGTCCGGTGGCGCGGGCGCCACGCTCGCCGGCGTACGACTCTCCCGGCTCGCCGGCCACCGATCCACCGACCCCTCGTGGCGGACGGCAGCTGTGCTGCTCGACGCGGCGGTGGTGGCGGCCGGCTGCGTGGCCGCCGCGTTGCCGCTGGTCGACGCCGGGCACCGCGCTGCCGCGCTGCTCGGATCGCTGACCGTGGCGGTCCTGTCCGTGGCCGGGCTGCGTCGGCTCCCCGTCCGGTCGCCGCGCGCGGCGCGGCTGCGAGGGCTGGTCGAGGCGACCGGCCCGACTGTCGGTCTGACCCTCGCCGGCTGGTTGCTGCTGCCCCCCGACACGCTGCCGGCGCCGGCCCGACTGGTGGCGGCGCTGGCGCTCGGAGTGCTGGGCATGGCCGCGCTTCACACGTTCACCGGGTCCTCTCGGCGCTCGGGCGACGCGATCTGCCGGGGCGGCGCCCTGCTCACCCTGGTCGGGCTGGCGCTGCTGACGGTCCTGCCACCCGCGCCGACGGGCCGGGCGGCGCTGCTCGCGGCGCCGCCGCTGGTGCTCGGGATGCTGCTGACCGCGCTGGGCGCGAGGTCCGCGCTGGCGACGGCCAGCGCGCAGCCGGTGACCGGGCCGCCCGCCGTGACGTGGCCACGGGTGGTGCTCCCGGCGTCGGTGCTGCTGCTCGCGGCGGGGCTGAACGTGGGATCCGGCCGCACTCCGGACCGGACGAGTGTGCTGCTTGCCCTGGCGGCGGTGCCACCACTGGTCCTGCGGGAGCTGCTGCGCGCCGGCGACGCGGGCGCCGGGGGGCGGCCCGCCGCACACCGCCGACGCCCCGATCGCACGGTCCGACAGCACCGGGCGGCGCAACCGCCCTGGCCGGGTACGACCGAGGGCGCGTCCACGCACGACCTGAGCCCCGACGCCACGCCGTGGTCGTCCGAGCCGGGCGCGACCGCGGGCGTCGACGGCGCCTGGCTTTCCGACGGTGGCGCCGCCGCGATGAACGGTGGTGCCGCCGCGACGAGCGGCGTCGACGCGGCGTGGCCCGACGTGGGTGTCGCCTGGTCGACGTCCGACCACCGGTCCGGTTCGGCCGGGGACCGGGCGGCGCTGCTGGACGCCCTCGCCGCCATCGGCGACGTGCCCGCGCCGACCGGCGCGCTGCTGCTGGTGGAGCTGCACGGCGTGGACGGGCTCGGCCCGGTCGCGCGGGAGGACGTGCTGGCCGAGGCGGTCCGGCGGGCTCGCGCGGTCGTTGGGCCCGACGACCTGGTGACCGGCTGCACCGGCACCGGCTTCGCGGTGGTCACCCCCGCCGGGCCGGTGCTGGCGTACGCGCTGGGCACCCGGCTGCTGACCGCGTTGACTCCGCCCTACCAACCGGCCGGGTCGGTGCTGCGCGTGCAGGCGAGCATCGGGCTGGCCGAGGTCGGTGGGGCGGGGCCTGCCGACGTGCTCCGTCAGGCCGAGCTGGCCCGGCGGCGTGCGGTGCAGCTCGGCCGGGACCGGGTCGAGTGGTACGACGCGTTCCTGGAGGAGCAGTTGGTGCGCCGGCTCGATCTGGAACGTGAGCTGCCCGGCGCGGTGGCGCGGGGGGAGCTGGACCTGGTCTACCAGCCGGTGCTCGACCTGACCGACCGGCAGCCGGTGGGCGCCGAGGCGCTTCTGCGCTGGCGCAGCCCGGTGCTGGGCACGGTGCTTCCGGCCGAGTTGCTGCCGGTCGCCGAGGATCTGGATCTGGTCGGTGAGTTCGAATGGTGGGTGCTGGACCGGGCCTGCCGACAGTTGGCCGACTGGTCGGCGGGCCCCCGTGAGCTGTGGATGGCGATCAACGTGACCACCCGGGAGTTGACCATTCCCGACTTCGTGCAGCGCACCGCCGCGGTGCTGGCCGCGTACGGGGTGTCGCCGGAGCGGTTGGTGGTGGAGGTGGCCGAGCCGCAGATCGGCGCCGACCTGTCGACAGTGGTGGCCCGGCTGGCGGGGCTCCGGTCGCTGGGTGTCCGCACCGCGCTCGACGACTTCCGGGCCGAGCACGCGTCACTGGCCCAGCTGCGCCGCCTGCCGATCGACCTGCTGAAGGTGGGCCCCGAGCTGGTGGGGGCACAGCCGGTGGGGCAGCCGCCGTTGATCGACGTGGTGGTCAGCGTGGGCGAGCGGTTGGGTGTGGAGATCGTCGCCGAGGAGTTGGAGTCACCGGCCCAGGTCGAGGGGGCGCGTCGGGCCGGCTGCCGCTACGGGCAGGGCTTCGCGCTGGTCCGTCCGGCCACCGCCGAGCGGGTCGAGGCGTACTTCGAGGAGTTCCCCTCGGCGTCCCGCTGAGGCACTGAACCGGTTCACTTGTCGCGCGGCGGTGCGGTGCTGCCGCGCGGGGTCAGCTGCGGGCTCTCGTCCTGCACGCGCGTCGCCGGCTGCCCCCCGATGACGGCGAGCAGGTGGCGGGCGGCGTGCGCGCCGTACGCCGGGATGTCGCGGCCCAGCGCCGTCAGGGGCGGGTGCACCAGCCGGCACAGGGGCGAGTCGTCCCACGCCACGATGGACAGGTCGTCCGGCACGGTGAGGCCCATCTCCTGGGCGACCGAGAGCCCGGCGACGGCCATCACGTCGTTGTCGTAGATGACCGCCGTGGGCCGCGCGGCGGAGCTGAGCAGTCGGCGGGTGACCCGGCCACCCTCCTCACCTGTGTAGTCGGAGAAGACGGTGACCGCCTCGGTCAGGCCGAGGCGCTGGCACACCGCCGCGAAGGCGTCGGTACGGATCTCGGTGTGGCGCAGGTCGGGCAGGCCGCCGACCCGGGCGATGCGGCGGTGCCCGAGCGCCACCAGGTACTCCACCGCCTCGGTCAGCGCGACCGCGTCGTCGGACCAGAGGCTGGCCAGCTCGCCGGTGCCGCCGGGCCCGCCGATCACCACGGCCGGCAGTTGGAGCTGTTGCAGGGCGGCGATGCGGCGGTCGTCGGTGCGCAGGTCGCAGACGAGCACCCCGTCCACCCGGCGCTCGCCCCACCAGCGCCGGTACACCGCGATCTCGGCGTCGTGGTCGGCCACCACCTGGAGGGTCAGCGCGTACGAGCGGGCCGAGAGTTCGGCCTCCACACCACTGATCAGCGCCATGAAGAACGGCTCGACGCCCAGCGTCCGGGCGGGCCGGCACAGGGCCAGGCCGACGGCGCCGGCGGTGGCGGCGGAGAGCGCCCGCGCGGCGCTGCTCGGGCTGAACCCGATCTCGGTAGCGATGGCGAGAATGCGTGCCCGGGTGGCCGCCGAGACTCCGGGCTGCCCGTTCAGCGCGTACGACACGGCACCCTTGGACACGCCTGCGCGACGGGCGACGTCGGCGATTGTCGGCCGCTTCACCGGCGTGCTCCTCTACCGCTCGGGGCTCGTCAACCGGTCTTTGACAGCCCGGAAGTCGAATCGTACGGTGGCTGAGCTTATCCGGTTCAGTCCACGTTCTCTCGACCACGAAGGTCACGAAGGTGCGGTGAAGTCTTGAGTCGACAGGCCCTCCACGACGGCTGGACCCTGCGGGCGGCACCCGGAGCGCAGGTGCCGGCGGAGATCGCCGGTCGATCCGTGCCGGCGACCGTCCCCGGGTGCGTGCACACCGACCTGCTCGACGCCGGGCTGATCGCCGATCCGTACCTCGACGACAACGAGCTGTCCCTGGCCTGGATCGGGCGTACCGACTGGCACTACCGGACGACCTTCGGGGCTCCGGCCGGCGACCACGACCGGGTCGACCTGGTCTGCGCCGGCCTGGACACCGTCGCCACCATCAGCGTCAACGGGGTCGAGGTCGGCCGTACCGAGAACATGCACCGCGGCCACCGGTTCGACGTCTCCTCGCTGCTGCGCGACGGCGACAACGACCTGGCCGTCGCGTTCGGGTCGGCCTACCGCTACGCCGAGGCGCAGCGCGACCGCCTCGGCGACCGCCCCAACGCGTATCCGGAGCCCTTCCAGTTCGTCCGCAAGATGGCCTGCAACTTCGGCTGGGACTGGGGGCCGACGCTGGTGACCGCCGGCATCTGGCAGGACATCGCCCTGCACGCCTGGTCAACGGCCCGGCTGGCAGGCGTCCGCCCGCTGGTCACCCTCGCCGGCGGCGACGGCCGGGTCGAGGTGCACGTCGAGGTCGAGCGGGTCGCGGACGTCCCGCTGACCGTCCGCGCCACAGTCGCCGACGTCAGCGCCGAGGTGGTCGTTCCGGCCGGGCAGCGCACGGCCGTGCTGACCCTCACCGTCCGCGAGCCCGCGCTGTGGTGGCCACGGGGGTACGGCGAACAGAGCCGTCACCTGCTGGAGGTGACCCTGCACGCGCCGGACGGGGACACCCTGGACGGCTGGTCGCGGCGGATCGGTTTCCGCTCGGTGCGGCTGGACACCACCCCCGACGAACACGGCACCCCGTTCGTGCTGTCGGTCAACGACGTTCCGGTCTTCGTCCGGGGAGTCAACTGGATCCCCGACGACGCGTTCCCCACCCGGATCACGCGCGATCGGCTGGCCGGGCGGTTCGACCAGGCGATCGGGGCCAACGTCAACCTGCTGCGCGTCTGGGGCGGCGGCCGGTACGAGTCGGAGGACTTCTACGACCTCGCTGACGAACGCGGTCTGCTCGTCCAGCAGGACTTCCTCTTCGCCTGCGCCGCGTACCCCGAGGAGGAGCCGTTCGCCAGCGAGGTCGCCGCCGAGGCCGCCGAGCAGGTGACCCGGCTGACGCCGCACCCGTCGCTGGTCCTGTGGACCGGCAACAACGAGAACATCTGGGGCTGGCACGACTGGGACTGGCAGGAACCCCTCGCCGGCCGCACCTGGGGCCGGGGCTACTACCTCGACGTCCTGCCCCGCATCGTCGGCGAGCTGGACCCGACCCGCCCGTACTGGCCGGGCAGCCCCTGGTCGGGCACCGAGGCCATCCACCCCAACGACCCGGCGCACGGCACCACCCACATCTGGGACGTGTGGAACACCGACGACTACACGAGATACCGGGAGTACGTCCCGCGCTTCGTCGCCGAGTTCGGCTACCAGGCCCCACCGGCGTACGCCACGTTGCGGCGGGCGCTCAGCGATGATCCGCTCGCCCCCGACTCGCCGGGCATGGCGCACCACCAGAAGGCGGCCAACGGCGACGCCAAGCTCCAGCGGGGCCTGGACGCGCACCTGCCCGCCCCGGTCGACTTCGACGACTGGCACTACCTGACGCAGCTCAACCAGGCGCGGGCCATCCAGCTCGGGGTGGAGCACTTCCGCTCGCACCGCGACGTCTGTGCCGGCACGCTCGTCTGGCAGCTCAACGACTGCTGGCCGGTGACCTCCTGGTCGGCCGTCGACGGCGACGGTCGCCGCAAACCCCTGTGGTATGCGCTGCGCCACGCGTACGCCGACCGGCTGTTGACCGTGCAGCCCCGCGACGGTGGGCTGGCCCTGGTGGCGGTGAACGAGACAGCCGAGGCATGGACCGCGCCGGCCACGGTCACCCGCACCACCCTCGCCGGGGAGCCGAGGGCGAAGACCTCGGTCGACCTCGACGTCCCGGCGTACTCCTCGGTGGTGCTGGCGCTGCCGGCGGAGCTGGCGCGGCCGGACGAGAGCCGCCGTGAGCTGCTGGTCGCGGAGGCTGGCGACGCCGTGGAGCGGGCGCTGTGGTTCTTCGCCGAGGACCGGGACGTCGACTGGCCGGCGGCGGCCTGGGACGCGACTGTCGAACCGGTCGACGGAGGTCAGCGGGTGCGCGTCACCGCCCGCACGGTGCTGCGCGAGCTGACCCTCTTCCCGGACCGGCTGGACGCCTCCGCCACAGTGGACAGCGCCCTGGTCACCCTGCTGCCCGGCGAGTCGACGACGTTCACGGTGAGCGCGGGCGCGTCACTGGACGGGGCGGCTCTGACCCGTCGGCCGGTGCTGCGCTGCGTGAACGACATCGAGCGGAGCTAGGAGACCGTTACCGGCCGACCGGCCACCGCCTTGGCGCTAGTTGAAGATTTCTTCAAGTGATAAAGTCTTCGTGTCGACCGGGGAGGGGTGTACATGTCGGTGCCGCTGTACCAGGCGAAGGCCGAGCTATTTCGCACCCTCGGGCATCCGGTGCGCATCCGGGTGCTGGAGCTGCTCCAGGACGGCCCGAAACCGGTCCGCGACCTGCTCGCCATGATCGAGGTCGAGGCGTCGAACCTCTCCCAGCAGCTCGCCGTGCTGCGCCGTGCCGGAATGGTCACCTCACACCGCGACGGCCCCCTCGTCATGTACGCGCTCAGCACCCCCGACGTCGCCGACCTGCTGGCCGCCGGTCGACGCATCCTCGGCTCGGTCCTGACCGACCGGGACTCCCTCCTCGACGAGTTGCGCGCCACGAGCGGCGACCGGTGAGCGTCGCCATCCGGGCGACCCGCGAGCGGATCCTCGGGCTGCTGCCCGGCCGGGCCGACTGGGCGGCCGTCCACCGTTCACCGCGCCGCGACCTGCTGGCCGGGCTCACCGTGGCGGTGGTGGCGCTGCCACTGGCGCTGGCGTTCGGCGTCACCTCGGGGCTCGGCGCCCAGGCCGGTCTGATCACCGCCGTGATCGCCGGCGCGGTGGCCGCCGTCTTCGGCGGCTCCAACCTCCAGGTCTCCGGGCCGACCGGGGCGATGACCGTGGTGCTGGTGCCGGTGGTGCAGCAGTTCGGAGCCACCGGCGTGCTCATGGTCGGAGCGATGGCCGGCCTGGTGCTGATCGCGCTCGCCGTGGCCCGCCTGGGCCGGTACGTCCGCTACCTGCCCACCCCGGTGCTGGAGGGCTTCACCGCCGGCATCGCCGTGGTCATCGCCCTGCAACAGGTGCCCGCCGCGCTCGGCGTCACCGACGCGCACGGAGAGAAGATCTGGGCCGTCGCCGCCGACGCGGTAGCCCGTTTCGTCGTACACCCGCGGCCGGCGGCGCTCGCGGTGGCCCTCGCCGTCGCGGCGCTGATGCTGCTGGGCGCCCGGTGGCGGCCGGGCCTGCCGTTCTCCCTGCTCGGCGTGGCGGCCGCCACCGTCCTCGCCGAGGTCGCGCCGCTCGACCTGGTCCGGATCGGTGCGCTGCCGCAGGGCCTACCAGCGCCCTCACTCGGCTTCCTCGACCTCGGCGCGCTCGGCGTGCTGCTGCCCAGCGCGCTCGCCGTCGCCGCGCTCGCCGCCCTGGAGAGCCTGCTCTCCGCCACCGTCGCCGACGGCATGACCGTCGGCGAGCGGCACGACCCGGACCGGGAACTCTTCGGTCAGGGGCTGGCCAACCTCGCCGCCCCGCTCTTCGGCGGCATTCCGGCGACCGCCGCCATCGCCCGTACGGCGGTCAACGTCCGCGCCGGAGCGGCCTCGAAGCTGGCGGCCCTCACCCACGCCGTCGCCCTCGCCGCCATCGTGCTGGCCGCCGCGCCGTTGGTCGGCCGGATCCCACTCGCCGCCCTGGCCGGGGTCCTGCTGGCCACCACGGTCCGCATGGTGGAGGCTGGTTCGTTGTGGGCGCTGGCCCGCGCCACCCGGGGCGACGCGGTAGTGCTGGTACTCACCTTCGCCGTCACGGTGATCTGGGACCTCGTCACCGCCGTGGCGGTCGGCGTCGGCGTCGCCGTGGTGCTGGCCCTGCGCGCGGTAGCCCGCAGCGCCCGGCTGGAACAGGTGCCCCTCGACCCCGGTGAACACAGCGACGAGGAGTACGCGCTGCTCACCGAACACATCGTCGCGTACCGGCTGGACGGGCCGCTCTTCTTCGCCGCGGCCCACACCTTCCTGCTCGAACTCTCCGAGGTCGCCGACGTTCGCGTGGTCATCCTGCGGATGTCCCGCGTGACCACCATGGACGCCACCGGCGCGCACGTCCTCGGTGACGCGATCCGACGGCTGCGCGGACGCGGGATCACCGTCCTGCTCTCCGGCATCACACCCGCCCACGACCAGGTGCTCACCACCCTGGGGGTGGCTGACGAGCTGCGCCGCGAAGGGCTGGTCTTCACTGACACGCCGGCCGCGATCCGGCACGCCCGTGCGGCCGCGCTCTCCGTGGCGATCGGCCCGACCGGCTGATATCGGGGCATCCGGGTCGACGGGATGCCCCGACATCGCTGACGTCGTGTGGTCGCGGCCTGTTGTCTACTCCGGGACGCGGCGGTAGGCGCCGTCGCTGGCCGAGGTGGCCATCGAGGCGTACGCGCGCAGCGCCGCCGACACCGGCCGCTGCCGGTCCACGGGGGTGTACGGCTTGTCGCGCTTCTCCTCGGCCACCCGTCGCGCCTCCAGCTCGTCGGCGGGCACGTTCAGCTCGATGGACCGGCCCGGGATGTCGATGACGATCTCGTCGCCCTCGCGGACCAGGGCGATCAGCCCACCGGAGGCGGCCTCGGGGGAGGCGTGCCCGATGGAGAGGCCGGACGTGCCGCCGGAGAAGCGGCCGTCGGTGAGCAGCGCGCAGGAGCGGCCCAGCCCGCGACCCTTGAGGAACGAGGTGGGGTAGAGCATCTCCTGCATGCCGGGGCCACCCTTGGGGCCCTCGTAGCGGATCACCACGACGTCGCCGGCGACGACCTCCTTGGCGAGGATCGCGGTCACCGCGTCGTCCTGCGACTCGTAGACCTTCGCCGGACCGCGGAAGGTCAGACAGTCGTCCGGCACGCCTGCGGTCTTCACGACGCAGCCCTCCGGGGCCAGGTTGCCGTGCAGGATGGCGAGGCCGCCGTCGGCGGAGTACGCGTGCTCGCGGTCGCGGATGCAGCCCTCGGCCGCGTCGGTGTCGAGCGTCGACCAGCGGTTGGTGGTGGAGAAGGGCTCGACGGTGCGGACCCCGCCCGGTGCCGCGTGGAACAGCTCGACAGCCGTCGGCGTCGGCGAGCCGCCGCGCACGTCCCAGTCGGAGAGCCACTGCGCCAGCGAGGGGGAGTGCACGGCGTGCACGTTCCGGTTGAGCTGCCCGGCCCGGTCCAGCTCGCCGAGGATCGCCGGGATGCCACCGGCCCGGTGCACGTCCTCCATGTGGTACTTCGGGGAGTTCGGGGCGACCTTGGCCAGGCACGGGACCCGTCGGGAGATGGCGTCGATGTCGGCGACACCGAAGTCCAGCTCCGCCTCGCGGGCGGCGGCCAGCAGGTGCAGCACGGTGTTGGTGGAGCCGCCCATCGCCACGTCCAGGGCGACCGCGTTCTCGAAGGCGGCCTTGGAGGCGACCGTGCGGGGGAGCACCGAGTCGTCGTCGCCGTCGTACCACCGCTTGGCGATGTCCACGACGGTGCGGCCGGCCTCGACGAAGAGCGACCGGCGCGCGGCGTGGGTGGCCAGCGTCGAACCGTTGCCGGGCAGGGCGAGCCCGATCGCCTCGGTGAGGCAGTTCATCGAGTTGGCGGTGAACATCCCGGAGCAGGAGCCGCAGGTGGGGCAGGCGGAGCGCTCGATCTCGCCGAGCTGATCGTCGGTGACCGCCTCGTTCGACGACGCGATCATCGCGTCGATCAGGTCGATCTTGCTGTGCACGACGCCCTCGATCGCCGTCGTCTTGCCGGCCTCCATCGGGCCGCCGGAGACGAAGACTGTCGGGATGTTGAGGCGCAGCGCCGCCAGCAGCATGCCCGGGGTGATCTTGTCGCAGTTCGAGATGCAGACCAGGGCGTCCGCGCAGTGCGCGTTGACCATGTACTCCACCGCGTCGGCGATCAACTCCCGGCTGGGCAGGGAGTAGAGCATGCCGCCGTGGCCCATCGCGATGCCGTCGTCGACCGCGATCGTGTTGAACTCCCGCCCGACGCCGCCGGCCTCGGCCACCGCGTCGGCGACCAGACCGCCCATGTCCTTCAGGTGGACGTGACCCGGCACGAACTGGGTGAAACTGTTCGCGATGGCGACGATCGGCTTTCCGAAATCGTCGTCGGTCATCCCGGTGGCCCGCCAGAGGGCCCGGGCGCCGGCCATCGTCCGACCGTGTGTGGAAGTCCTCGATCGCAGCTCAGGCATGCGTACCAGCATGACACCGCCGCCGCGTCAGGCATCCGGTGTATCCGCCGTGTCCCAACAGATGCACATCCGGTCTCCCACGGCGTGCGCCCATCCGGCACTCTTGATGGCGTGCATCTCCCCCCGGGCATGGTCGCCGTCGCGGCGTTGAGCGGTCTGGTCGCAGCCGCGGCCACCGTGCTGCTGACCATTGTCGCGCGGAGGCGCAGCGGGCCGCGCCGGCCGGCGCACCTGCTGCTCGCGGCCGCCGCCGGGACGTCCCTGGCCAGTCTGTTGGTCGGTCTGGTGGCCGTGCTCTCCACCAACGAGCACTGGGCCCACGAGCAGAGTCAGCGCACCGGCTGGGCCACCGTGGCGGCGATCGGCACGGCGGTGAGCGGGCTGGCCTTCGCGGCCGGGCTGCTCCGGCTGCCGGGGGTCGCCGCCACCGCCGCGGGGACCGCCCGGCTCGCCCTGGACGGTCTGACCATGGCGGCGGCGCTGTGGTTCGTCGGCTGGGTGCTCTTCTCCGAGCCGACCCGGCTGCTCGGCGCCGCCACGCCGATGGCCTGCCCGGCGATCCTGGTGGCGACGGTGAGCGCGGCGCTCGGCGCCGGCCTCGCCGTGATCGTCGTCTTCCGGGCGGCCGCCCCGCGTCAGCGGCTGGCCGTGCTCACGGCCGGGATCAGCGCGGTGAGCTGCGGCGGGCTGGGCCTCAGCGCCGGGCTCTGCCAGGCGGGGCCGACGATGGCGCTCGCCGGCGCCGCGGTGCTGGCGGCGGGCCTGCTGACCACCGGGCTCGCCGTCCACCAGGCCGACCGGCCCGGGCACGTCGAGCTGGACCTGATCGGTCGCGACGGCGAGTACGCCATCGCCCCGATGCTGGCCATGGCGGCCTCGGCGATGTACCACCTCCTGCAGGACGGGCGGTTCACGGCGCCCGCCATTGTCGCCGGCAGCGTCGAGGGCTTCGCCCTGGTGGCGCGGCAGTACCTCACCCTCAAGGACGTCCGGGACTACGCCGGTCGGCTGGCCGAGCGGGAGGCGCACTTTCGCGAGCTGGCGCACACCGACCCGCTGACGTCGCTGGCCAACCGGCGGGGGCTGCTGCGCGCGCTGCACGACGGCGCGGCGGCGGGCACCCCGTGCGTGCTGCTCGGTCTGGATCTGGACGGCTTCAAGAACGTCAACGACATGCGCGGCCACGACGTGGGCGACGCCGTGTTGGCCGAGGTGGGCCGCCGGCTGCGCGGCAACCTGCGCCCGGGTGACGTGGCGGCCCGGCTCGGCGGCGACGAGTTCGCCGTGCTCATGCCGGCCCCGCCCACCGAGGCGGATCGGGTGGCCGAGCGGCTGCTCGGCGTGCTCAACCGGCCGTACGACCAGCCGGAAGGCCCGGTCTTTCTGTCCGTGAGCATCGGCGTGGCCGGGTGGGCCGGCGAACCCGACGTGGAGCTGCTGCTGCGCCACGCCGACCTGGCGCTGCGCTACGCCAAGCAGCGCGGCAAGAACCGGATCGAGCGTTACGACGCCGCGTACGACCAGTTGCTGCGCCGCCGCACCACGCTGGAGCACGAGCTGCGGGGCGCGATCGAGCGCGACGAGCTGCGGTTGGCCTTCCAGCCGGTGGCGTCGCTGCCGTCGGTGCGGCCGGTCGGCGCCGAGGCGCTGCTGCGCTGGCACCACCCCGAGCTGGGCAACATCCGCCCGGACGAGTTCATCCCGCTCGCCGAGGAGTGCGGGATGATCGCCACGCTCGGCGCGTGGGTGCTGCACCAGGCCTGCTACCAGCTCTCCCGTTGGCTGAGCGACGGGCACGACGTCTGGGTCTCGGTGAACGTCTCGCCGCGCGAGCTGCACGCCCCGGAGTACGTGGTCCAGGTCGCCGAGGCCCTGCGCGCCCACCATGTTCCGCCGCAGCGCCTGGTGCTGGAGGTCACCGAGCACGCGGTCGCCACCGACCTGGACGAGCTGATCCGGCGGCTGACCGCGCTGCGGCTGACCGGCGTACGGATCGCGCTGGACGACTTCGGCGCCGGCTACTCGTCCCTGGGGCAGCTGCGCCGGCTGCCGATCGACATCCTGAAGATCGACCACAGCCTGGTGGCCGAGCACGAGCCGGTCCGCCCGGTGGGCCAGGACGGTCCGGCGTTCGCGCCCATGGTCGACATCGTGATGCGGCTGGGCCACCAGTTGGGCCTGGAGGTCATCGCCGAGGGGGTCACCACGCCTACCGAGCTGGCCGCGGTGGTCGCCGCGGGCTGCCGGTTCGGGCAGGGCGCGCTGTTCGGCTGGGGAGTTCCGGCCGAGCACCTGGAGGCGATGCTGGAGGCGGCCACCTCGCCGGGTGCGCGGCCCGCCCCGCTGCCCGCTCCGCGCCGGGTTTCCGGCGGGTCCGGGCAGGTCATGCCGTCTGGTGACGGCGCGGCGTCGGCCGACTCGCCGCCCTCCGTTAACCAACATGTGGGATCAGTTGACTCATCGCGTGAGATGCGTCAGGCTTAGCCGCATGTCGTCGTACCGGTCGCTGCGAGTACTTACCTGAGCGCACTCTCCCTCATCGAGAGTGCGCTGGCCCCGTGCATCTGCACGAGGGCCGTTTTTATTGCCGTCGGAACCTGTCGCGACGGGCCCACGCCCGCCTCGCACCGCTGAACAAGCCCCAGCCACTCCAGCCGAAGGCCAGAACCGCCATGACGAGACCCACGCCCGAGACCCTCGCCCACACCGCCCGGCGGGCCCGCGCGACCGCCGACCCGGCCGGCACCGTCGACCCCGCCGCCGCCGCGCGCGCCGCGGCCACCCCGGCTGTCCCGGCCGTACGGACAGCCGCGCCGGCCCAGGTCTCCGGCGCCGGCTCGCTGGTGCGGTCCCTGGAGGCGCTCGGCGTCGACGTCGTCTTCGGCATCCCGGGTGGCGCGATCCTGCCGGCGTACGACCCGCTCTACGACTCCACCGTCCGGCACATCCTGGTCCGCCACGAGCAGGGCGCCGGGCACGCGGCGACCGGGTACGCGCAGGCCACCGGCAAGGTCGGCGTCTGCATGGCGACCTCCGGCCCGGGCGCGACCAACCTGGTCACGCCGATCGCCGACGCGTACATGGACTCGGTGGCGATGGTGGCGATCACCGGTCAGGTGGCCCGCCCGTCCATCGGCACCGACGCCTTCCAGGAGGCGGACATCCAGGGCATCACGCTGCCGATCACCAAGCATAACTTCCTCGTGCAGACCGCCGAGGAGATCCCGCAGGTGCTGGCCGAGGCGTTCCACCTGGCCAGCACGGGCCGGCCCGGCCCGGTGCTGGTCGACATCCCCAAGGACGTGCTCCAGGCGGCGACCACCTTCTCCTGGCCGCCCACCCTGGACCTGCCCGGCTACCGGCCCACCCTGCACCCGCACGGTAAGCAGATCCGGGAGGCGGCGCGGCTGATGGCCGCAGCCCGGCGGCCGGTGCTCTACGTTGGCGGCGGGGTGCTCAAGGCCGGTGCCACCGACGGACTGCGCCGGCTGGCCGAGCTGACCGGCATCCCGGTCGTCACCACGCTGATGGCGCTCGGCGCGTTCCCCGACTCGCATCAGCAGCACCTGGGGATGCCCGGCATGCACGGCACCGTCGCCGCGGTCTACGGCCTGCAGAAGGCGGATCTGATCGTCGCGCTGGGCGCACGCTTCGACGACCGGGTCACCGGCAAGCTGGACTCGTTCGCCCCGGACGCGGCGGTCGTGCACGCGGACATCGACCCCGCCGAGATCGGCAAGAACCGGCACGTGGACGTGCCGATCGTCGGTGACGCCAAGCACGTCATCGACGAGCTGATCGCCGCGGTCACCGCCGAGCGGTCGGCGGGGCGTACGGCCGACCTCGGTGACTGGTGGACGCAGCTGGACGACCTGCGCAACCGTTACCCGCTGGGCTACGACGAGCCGGTCGACGGGACCCTGTCCCCGCAGTACGTGATCAAGCGGCTGGGCGAGATCGTCGGCCCGGACGCGATCTTCGTGGCCGGGGTGGGCCAGCACCAGATGTGGGCGTCGCAGTTCATCTCCTACGAGAAGCCGTACACCTGGTTGAATTCCGGCGGCCTCGGCACGATGGGCTACGCGGTTCCGGCGGCGATGGGCGCCAAGGTCGGCAAGCCGGACACGGTGGTCTGGGCGGTGGACGGGGACGGCTGCTTCCAGATGACCAACCAGGAGTTGGCCACCTGTGCGTTGGAGGGCATCCCGGTCAAGATCGCCGTCATCAACAACGGCAATCTCGGCATGGTCCGCCAGTGGCAGACGCTCTTCTACAACGAGCGCTACTCCAACACCGAGCTCGGCACCCACAAGCACCGCATCCCGGACTTCGTCAAGCTCGCCGAGGCCCTGGGCTGCGTCGGGCTGCGGTGCGAGAGCGCGGCTGACGTGGACAAGACCATCGCCGCCGCGATGGAGATCAACGACGCGCCAGTGGTGATCGACTTCGTGGTCGGCAAGGACGCGATGGTCTGGCCGATGGTCGCCGCCGGCACCAGCAACGACGAGATCATGTTCGCCCGTGGCGTCCGCCCGGTCTTCGACGAGGATGACATCTGACCATGACCATGCATACCCTGTCAGTGCTTGTGGAGAACAAGCCCGGCGTGCTCGCCCGGGTCTCGGGCCTGTTCTCCCGGCGCGGGTTCAACATCGACAGCCTCGCCGTCGGCGAGACCGAGAACCCGGACGTCTCCCGGATCACCATCGTGGTCAACGCGGAGTCGTCCCCGTTGGAGCAGGTCACCAAGCAGCTCAACAAGCTGGTCAACGTGCTCAAGATCGTTGAGCTGGACCCGCAGGTCTCGGTTGCCCGCGAGCTGCTGCTGGTGAAGGTCCGTGCCGACCGGTCCGCGCGGTCGCAGGTGCTGGAGACCGTCAACCTGTTCCGCGCCCGGGTGGTTGACGTCGCACCGGACACCCTGACCATCGAGGCAACCGGCACACCGGACAAGCTCGACGCGCTGCTGCGCGACCTCGAGTCCTTCGGCATCAAGGAAATGGTCCAGTCCGGGCTGGTGGCCATCGGGCGCGGCTCGCGTTCGATCACCGCCGGCCCCGCGCTGCGCGCCGCCTGACCCATCCGCACAGACCACGACGGGCACTCAGGCCGTCGTACGAAAGGGAAGTTCTCATGAGCGTTGAGGTGTACTACGACGACGATGCCGACCTCGGCCTGATCCAGGCCAAGAAGGTCGCGGTGATCGGCTACGGCAGCCAGGGGCACGCCCACGCGCTGTCGCTGCGCGACTCCGGCGTCGACGTGGTGATCGGTCTGCCGGAGGGCTCGAAGAGCCGTCCGAAGGCCGAGGAGCAGGGCCTGCGGGTGCTCACGCCGGCAGAGGCCTCGGCCGAGGCGGACGTGATCATGGTGCTCGCGCCGGACACCGCCCAGCGCAAGATCTACGCCGAGTCGATCGAGCCGCACCTGGCTCCGGGCAAGGCGATCTTCTTCGGCCACGGCTTCAACATCCGGTACGGCCTGATCAAGCCGCCGGCCGAGGTGGACGTGGCGATGGTCGCGCCCAAGGGCCCCGGCCACCTGGTCCGCCGCCAGTACAGCGACGGCAAGGGCGTGCCCTGTCTCGTCGCCGTCGAGCAGGACGCCAGCGGCAACGCGCTCGCGCTCGCCCTCGCGTACGCCAAGGGGATCGGCGGCACCCGGGCCGGCGCGATCAGGACCACCTTCACCGAGGAGACCGAGACCGACCTCTTCGGCGAGCAGGCGGTGCTCTGCGGCGGCGCCTCGGCGCTGGTGCAGACCGGTTTCGAGGTGCTCACCGAGGCGGGCTACGCCCCGGAGGTCGCGTACTTCGAGTGCCTGCACGAGCTGAAGCTGATCGTCGACCTCATGTACGAGGGCGGCATCGCGAAGATGCGTTACAGCATCTCCGACACCGCCGAGTACGGCGACCTGTCCCGGGGCTCGCGCATCATCGACTCCCGGGTCAAGGACGAGATGCGCAAGATCCTGGGTGAGATCCAGTCGGGCGAGTTCGCCCGCGAGTGGGTCGCCGAGGACGAGGCCGGCCGGCCGAACTTCACCAAGTGGCAGGCCGAGGGTGCGGCGCACCCGATCGAGGAGACCGGCCGGAAGCTGCGCGGGATGATGAGCTGGGTCGACCGTCCGATCACCGAGACCGCCTGACCGTCCGGCCAGACGAGTCTCCGACGGCCCCGGGCCCGCGCTCTCCCCAGCGCGACCCGGGGCCGTCGACGATGCGCCTCCGCCGGCGGCGGCCCTGGCACTTCCTCGGGTGGCAGTGTCGCCGGTGAGCCGTATACCTGGCAGGCATATTCATACCTCTGCGGTATGTCGCCCACCACAGTGGTGAGCCCCACCCCGTGCGCACGGCGCGCGACGACGGTTTCGCGGTGGTGAACGGGTGATGTCCATCGCTCGACCGCGCGTGTGAGGGCACTCACCCCGAAGACCGGAACACGCCGGCCAGCGTGGCCCCTACGATCGCGGGTAGGTGCGCTGAGCCGGCACCTGACGGCCACGGCACGGATCAGCGCGGGGCGCAGTGCGGCGCCCCGCCGCCCGGGCCGATCGCAAACACGACCTCTACGAGGACCGATGAATCCTGTCGTACTGATCGCCGAAGAACTCGCCCCCGCCGCCATCGAGGTGCTCGCTCACGACTTCGACGTCCGTCACGTCGACGGCACCGACCGTCCGGCCCTGCTCTCGGCGCTCTCCGAGGCCGACGCCGTCATCGTGCGCAGCGCGACCCAGATCGACGCCGAGGCGGTCGCCGCCGCGCCGCGACTCAAGGTGGTCGCCCGGGCCGGCGTCGGTCTGGACAACGTCGAGGTGCCGGCCGCCACCGCACGGGGCGTCATGGTCGTCAACGCGCCCACCTCCAACATCGTCTCCGCCGCCGAGCAGGCAGTCGCACTGCTGCTCGCCGTGGCCCGCAACACCGCGAGCGCCAGCTCCGCGCTCAAGGCGGGGGAGTGGAAGCGGTCGAAGTACACAGGTGTCGAGGTGCAGGGCAAGACCGTCGGCGTGGTCGGGCTCGGTCGTATCGGGGTGCTCTTCGCGCAGCGCATCGCCGCCTTCGGCACCCGGCTGATCGCGTACGACCCGTACATCCAGCCGGCCCGTGCGGCGCAGCTCGGCGTCCGCCTGGTCGGGTTGGACGAGCTGCTGCGCGAGAGCGACTTCATCTCCATCCACCTGCCGAAGACGCCCGAGACGGTGGGCCTGATCGGTGAGAAGGAGCTGGCGATCGTCAAGCCCGGCGTCCGCATCGTGAACGCCGCCCGCGGTGGCCTGGTGGACGAGCAGGCGCTCGCGAACGCCATCGCCGAGGGTCGGGTCGCCGGCGCCGGCGTCGACGTGTACTCCAAGGAGCCGTGCACCTCCTCGCCGCTGTTCGCCTTCGACAACGTGGTGGCCACCCCGCACCTGGGCGCCTCGACGCACGAGGCGCAGGACAAGGCGGGCCTCGCGGTGGCCAAGAGCGTGAAGCTGGCGTTGCAGGGCGAGTTCGTCCCCGACGCGGTGAACGTCCAGGCCGGCGGCGTGGTCGCCGAGGACGTCCGCCCGCTGCTCCCGCTTGCCGAGAAGCTGGGCCGCGCGTTCACCGCCGTCGCCGGCGGGGTCGCCGCCAGCGTCGCCGTGGAGGTGCGCGGCGAGATCGTCGGCCACGACGTGTCGGTGCTCAAGCTCGCCGCGACGAAGGGCCTGTTCAGCTCCGTCGTCGAGGAGCAGGTCACCTACGTCAACGCCCCGCACCTGGCCGCCGAGCGCGGCGTCGAGGTCACGCTGGAGAGCCTGGCCGAGACGGCCGACCAGCCCACCCTCGTGACGGTGCGCGGCGCTCTGCCGGACGGCCGCACGGTCAGCGTCTCCGGCACGGTCACCCACTCCGGCGCCCGCGACGTCCCCCGACTGACCGAGGTGGACGGTTTCGACGTGGAGATCGCCGCGGAGGGCATCCTGCTCTTCCTGCGCTACGCCGACCGGCCGGGCGTCGTCGGCACCGTCGGCACCCTGCTCGGCGAGTCGGGCATCAACATCGCCGCGATGCAGGTGGCCCGGCGTGAGGCGGGCGGCGAGACCCTGATGACGCTCACCGTCGACCAGGCGCTCGGCGCGGAGCTGCTCACCTCGGCGGCCGACTCGATCGGCGCGACCGCCGCCAGCGCGGCGGACCTGCGCGACGAGTAGTCGGCGGTCACGCCACCGGCCGCGCACGATCGGCCCCGGCGGCACAGACGGCAGCACCACGGGGGGCCCGGCGACACGCCGGGCCCCTCTGTCGTACCCCCGGGTGCGGGGGATGCCCAGCCCTCGGGGTGTCACGCGGCCGGGATGCCCGGCCCACCCCGCCTCGGGTCAGTGGGGCAGCCGGGCCGGGGGCGGGTAGACCGAGCCGTCCTGCGGGTCGAAGAGCATCAACCCGTGCTCCCCGGCCAGTCGCTCGATGTCCAGCAGCACCTGGTCCGCGCAGGTCGGGTGCAGGTTCAGCTCGACGTGGTCGTGGGCGGCGTGCAGCGGCGCCACGGCCCACGGGCTGTCCGGGCCGGGGTGTCGGTCCGGATAGGACGCCGTGATCGCCCGGTAGAAGCCGACGACGCGCGGGTCCGGGTAACGGTCCACGTGCCGCCCCTGCCGGCAACCGTCGACAGCTGCCCGCACGTCCTCGGGCGTCGCCCCGTCCTCCAGGGCCCACACACTCAGATCGAAACTCACGGCGGACAGCGTGCCATCCGTCGTTCACCATGTCGAAACTGCCTCGCCGCAGGCCAATCGCCGACCCGCCACGCACCGGTCGGGAGAGTCCGCTGTGGAGACTCTTGCGTCGAGTTGCGTCGATTCGCTAGCGTACGACTGCGGTTACTGGCCGCAGGTCGCGGCGCCGGCCCGTCTTCGGGTGGCGCGGCCGACGTCCGGCCCGACCGGTCCGCACCCCTCGATTGTGCGAGCCACGCGCACTCGTCGCTGACCGGCCCCCACGGCCGTTGCCGAGGCCGTGGGGGCCGATCGCAGCGGCCCGACCGTGCCGGACACCCGAGGTGCCGCCGCTATCCCCGGCCCGCCCGAGCGCGGGTCAGAGCCGCAGTCCCGTGGGGAGCCGGGGCTCGTGGTGCGACGGGGTTCAGCGCCGGTGGGCGAAGAGCGCGCGATAGTCGGAGCCGCCCCGGAACCACGCCAGGCCGGTGGGCCCGGCGGCGTAGAGCGCGGTGGCGTACGCGTCGGCGACCGTCAGGTCCGGGCCGACGACGGTCGCGGCGACGAGCTGGTTGGCCGGCTCGCCGGTGTGCGGGTCGACCACGTGCCCCTGACGCCCGGTCACTCCCGAGGTGCCGACGGCCCCGGCGGTCATCTCCAGCACCAGCGGCGCGCGCTCGGGTGCCGTGGGGTGGTGCACCGCCACCCGCCACGGCCCGCCGTGCGGTGCCCGGCCGCGGACCACCAGGTCGGCGCCGGCGAGTACTGCGTAGTCGTGGATGCCTGCGGCGCGCAGCCGGGCGGCGGCACGTTCCACGGCCCAGCCACCCAGCAGGCCGCCCGGGTCGAAGCCGCCGGGCACCGCCCAGGCGTCGAACCAGCCGTCGGTGGCGGCCCGCATGGCCGTGCAGCGGTCCACCAGGTCGGCCAGTGGCGGGTACGACTCCGGGGTGATCTCCCCTCGCCGCAGCATGGAGACCAGGCTCTCCGGGCGGTTCGGGCCGTAGGTCATGTCGATGGCGCGCAGCTCCGCGACGCTGTCCCGCAGCGCCTCGCCGACGCCCCGACGGCCGAGCCGGACGGGAGCGTTGAGCAGCAGGGTGTATTCGGCGGTGGCGGTTCGCACGGTGTGCTGCACGGCGATCCGGCCGTCGGTGGCGGCGGTCGGGTCGATCCGGTGCCGGCGCTGGCCGAGCCGCAGGTCCGGCCGGCGGTTCCGGAACGCCGAGGGATCCGGCCAGCGGGTCCGCGGCTGCTCGTCGATGCGCATGGCACCTGCCCCCTCGCAGTTGACGTCGCGTCGTCACGACCACCGTTCGCGGGCCCCCTGACCCGCTGCCCCCTACCGTAGGCAGCGCAGATGATCGCCCCATGAGTCCCAGCTGAGAGGGTGCTGTGTATCCGCCGATCCCAGATATTGGAAGGATCGTACCGGGTTGCGGGACACCGACGTACCGTTGCCCGGACAGGGCAGTCGAGCGTGGGGAGTACGGGCGTGGCGCGGATCGCGGTGGTGGCCGGGGACGGCATCGGGCCCGAGGTGGTCGCGCAGGCTCGGAAGGTCCTCGACGCGGTGCTCCCCGGCGTGCAGGCCACCGAGTACGACCTCGGCGCCGCCCGCTGGCATCGTACCGGTGAGGTGCTGCCCGACTCGGTGCTGACCGAGCTGGCCGGGCACGACGCGATCCTGCTCGGCGCGGTGGGTGACCCCACGGTTCCGCCGGGTGTCCTGGAACGCGGCCTGCTGCTCAAGCTCCGGTTCGCCTTCGACCAGTACGTCAACCTGCGCCCGTCGCGACTCTGGCCCGGCGTCGCCGGTCCGCTGGGCAACGTGAAGCCCGGCGAGGTCGACCTGGTGGTGGTGCGCGAGGGCACCGAGGGGCTCTACGCCGGCGCCGGCGGCACCCTGCACCGCGACACGCCCGCCGAGGTCGCCACCGAGGAGAGCCTCAACACCCGACACGGCGTGGAGCGGGTCATCCGTGACGCGTTCGCCCGTGCCGACCGCCGGGAGCGGCGCAAGGTCACCCTGGTGCACAAGACCAACGTGCTGACCCACGCCGGGTCGCTGTGGGCGCGGGCCTTCGAGGCGGTCGCTGCCGAGCACCCGGACGTCACGACGGAGTACCAGCACGTCGACGCGGCCGCGATGTTCCTGGTGACCCAGCCGCAGCGCTACGACGTGGTGGTCACCGACAACCTGTTCGGCGACATCCTCACCGACATCGCCGCCGCGGTCACCGGCGGGATCGGGCTGGCCGCCAGCGGGTGCATCAACCCCGAGGGCGCGTACCCCTCGATGTTCGAGCCGGTGCACGGCTCCGCGCCGGACATCGCCGGGCAGGGCGTCGCCGACCCGGTGGCCGCGGTGCTGTCGGTCGCGTTGCTGCTGGAGCAGCTCGGGCACGCCGAGGCGGCGACGCGGGTCAACGCGGCGGTCGCGGCCGAGCTGGCCGGCCGCACCCCGGGCGCGGCACTGCGCACCGCCGAGGTCGGCGACCGGCTCGCCACCCACGCCGTAGCCTGACCGCCGCGACCCGCCAGGGTCAGCGGCGGTATCCGCCTGTCCGGGCAGTCCACCCGGTCCCGAGCGGCCCTACCTTCTGAACGACCGTTCGGGGTAAGTTTCTGGCACAACCATGTCGGTGTGCGATCCCGCATGCCGTTGTTCCCCAGGGAGGTCAGCGCTATGAGCGGTGGTGACAAGCTCGACTTCGAGATCCGTCCGAATCCCGCGCCGGTATCCGCCGCCGACCGGGCCGCCCTGCTGGCCAACCCGGGGTTCGGCCGCGTCTTCACCGACCACATGGTCACCGTGCGGTACGCCGACGGCAAGGGCTGGTACGACGCCCGGGTGGAGGCGCGTGGCCCGATCCCGATGGACCCGGCCAGCGCGGTGCTGCACTACGCGCAGGAGATCTTCGAGGGGTTGAAGGCGTACCGGACCGCCGACGGCGGCGTGACGATGTTCCGGCCGGACGCCAACGCGGCCCGGTTCGTCGAGTCGGCGCAGCGGATGGCGATGCCGGAGCTGCCGCCCGAGGTGTTCGTCGACTCGCTGCACAAGCTGATCGAGATCGACCGGGAGTGGATCCCCACCGGCGAGGACGGCAGCCTCTACCTGCGGCCGTTCATGTTCGCCAGCGAGGTCTTCCTCGGCGTCCGCCCGGCCAACGAATACCTGTACATGGTGATCGCCTCGCCGGTGGGGGCGTACTTCACCGGTGGCGTCAAGCCGGTCACGGTCTGGGTCTCCCCGGATTACACCCGCGCGGCGCCCGGAGGCACTGGCGCGGCCAAGTGTGGCGGCAACTACGCCACGTCGCTGGCGGCCCAGGCGGAGGCCATCGAGGCCGGCTGCGATCAGGTGGTCTTCCTCGACGCGGTGGAGCGCCGTTTCGTCGAGGAACTGGGCGGCATGAACGTCTTCTTCGTCTACGACGACGACTCGGTGGTCACCCCGCCGCTGAACGGCACGATCCTTCCCGGCATCACCCGGGAGGCGATCATGACGCTGGCCGGCAAGGCCGGGCACTCTGTCGAGGAGCGGTCGGTCTCGTTCGCCGACTGGCAGGCCGACGCGGCCAGCGGCCGGCTGCGCGAGGTCTTCGCCTGCGGCACCGCCGCGGTGATCACCCCGATCGGTCAGGTGAAGTTCCCCGACGGTGAGTTCCTGATCGGTGGCGGCGAGCCCGGCCGGGTCAGCATGTCGCTGCGGCAGCAGCTGGTCGACATTCAGCGCGGCAAGGCCGCCGACCCGCACGGCTGGGTGCGCAAGGTCCTCTGACGTCCGGCGCTGACCGGCCCGTGCGAACGGGCCGGTCAGCGCGGCGGGTCAGATCTCGTCGAGCAGGTGGTCGCGCAGGGCCGCGAGCTGCTCGTCGGTCACCCCGGCGTGGCGCAGGTACGCCTCGATCGAGCCGTGGCCCGCGCGCAGCTCGTCCAGGAACATCTGCATGGCCTCGGCGGGCGAGGCCAGGAACGGCGCGGGCACCGCCGCCGCGTTCGGCATGGTCTCGGCCAGCCAGGCGCTGAACCGGGCCGACGCCTCGGTGCTCAGCGCGTAGTCGGCGGTGATGTCGGCGTCGTCGACGCCCAGGACGGCGAGGGTGAGGGCGCAGACGATGCCGGTGCGGTCCTTGCCGGCCACGCAGTGCACCACGACCGGGGCGTTCGCGGAATCGGCGATCAGTCCGATCGCCTCGGCCAGTCCCGCGGTGCCGGTCTGGGCCAGGTCGGCGTACCGGTCGGCGAGGTAGCGGGCCAGGTCGGTGCCCTTCTCGTGCGGCGTACCCGACCAGTCGTCGTGCTCCGGGTGAATGTTGCGGTAGGTCAGCCCCTGGTACGCGGGCACCCGACCGTCGCGCTCCACCTCGGTGGGGCGGCGCAGGTCGATGACGGTGCGGATGCCGATCGCGGCGAACGCGTCCCGGTCCTGCTCGTCGAGGCGGTGCAGGGAGTCGGAGCGGTAGAGGCGACCTCGGCGCACGGTGCGGCCGTCGTGGCTGAGGTAGCCGCCGACGTCGCGGAAGTTGAAGGTGGCGGGCAGCGGGATGTGTCGTTTGTCCTCGGTGGCGTCCACGTTCACACGGTAACGGCCGGTGGGCTCGCGTCCCACCGGCCGTTGAGCCCGATCGTTCAGCGTGCGGTGCCCGGCGGGAGAGCGCCGTACGTCTCGTCGTAGTAACCGCCCAGCTGGTCCCGGTACGTCGGGTCGCTGTGGCTGGTCTCGTCGTACTCCGGGGCGGCCTTGATCTGGTCCCGGGTGCGATCCACGGAGACGGTGCGCTGGTCGTGGTCGACCTGGTTGACGGTGCCGGCGGGCAGCATCACCTTCTTGCCGAAGATCCACGGCCCGGTGTCCACGACCAGGTAGCTGCCGCCGACCTCGTGACTGGCGCTGTCGATCTTGCCGACTCCGCCGTCGGTGGCCTCGACCTTGTAGCCGACCAGGTCGGCGTCGGCCACTCCGGCCGCGTCCCGGTAGCGCCAGGGGTCGAAGGTGCCGGTCGGTGCGCCGCCCGCGACGGCGCCCTGGTCACCGCCGTGCAGCGGGTCGGGCCCGGCGTGGGCGGCGTGCGGGTCGATCCTGTCCATGCCGTTCACTCCTGACTGTCGCCGATCGTCTCGGCGTCGCTGGGTGCGTCCCCGCAGGAGCTACCCGGCGGCGGGGTCCCGGAAACGGCGACCGGCTGGCGTGCGGGGTGTCAGGCCAGAGCTGCCTCGGCGTCCAGCGTGACCGCCGCCGCGTGCACGACGGCGGAGATCCGCAGGGCCTCGTGCACCTGTTCGGGGGTGACGCCACGGCGACGCAGCGCCTTCTCCTGCGTCTGGAGGCAGACCTCGCAGCCGCTGATCGCCGAGACGCCGAGGCACCACAGTTTGAAGTCGCTCTTGTCCACGCCCGGACGGGCGATGATCTGCATGCGGAGCCGGGCTGGCATCGAGGCGTACTCGGGGTCGCCGACGAGGTGGGTGGCCCGGTAGTAGATGTTGGTCATCGCCATGACGGCAGCCGCGCCCTTGGCCGCCTCGACGCCGTCCGGCCCGAGGTGGTCGAGCGCCTCGGCAGCGATCTCGCGCAGTACCAGCGGATTGCGGGCGGCCACCGCACAGGCCAGGGCCGTGCCCCACGTCCGCGCCGGGGTCAGCGTCGAGGCGCCGATGGTGGCGTCGAGGTTGTGGGCGATGTCCGTGGCGTACGCGGGCAGGGCGGCCCGGATGGTGTCCAGTCCCACGGGTCAGCCCTCGGCCTCGGTGGCGGGCGGGGCGTCGAGCGACACGGTGAGCACAGGGCCTCCTTTGGGCGGGGTGTCGTCTTCCGGCGGGTCGGGCGTGGCGACACCGGCCGTGCCGTCCCGAGATGTGGATAGTTTCTCCCACGAACGGGGGCGAGTGGCAGAGTAGCGAGCGTGACCAGCACCGCCCTGATTATTGCGACCTAGCGCGCCGGCTCTCCCTCCGCCGAGCGCGCAGACCTCCCGCATCCGCGGGGGGTCTTTTTGTTGCTCCGAGAAAGGATCCTGATGACGTTCCAGGTCTTCGACACGACATTGCGCGACGGCGCCCAGCGCGAGGGGCTCACCTACTCGGTGGTCGACAAGCTGGCGGTGGCCCGACTGCTCGACGAGTTCGGTGTCGGCTTCATCGAGGGCGGTTGGCCGGGCGCGGTGCCCAAGGACACCGAGTTCTTCCGCCGGGCCCGCACCGAACTGGACCTGCGGCACGCCGTCCTGGTCGCGTTCGGCGCCACCCGCAAGGCCGGTGTGGCGGTCGCCGACGACCCCCAGGTGCGCGCCCTGCTGGACGCGCAGACCCCGGCCGTCGCGCTGGTGGCCAAGGCCGACATCCGCCACGTCGAGCGTGCGCTGCGCACCACCGGCGCGGAGAACCTGGCGATGATCCACGACACCGTCAGCCACCTTGTCCGCGAGGGCCGCCGGGTGTTCGTCGACGGCGAGCACTTCTTCGACGGCTACCGCCACGACCCGGCGTACGGCGCGTCAGTGGTGCAGACCGCACTCGCCGCGGGCGCCGAGCGGATGGTCCTCTGCGACACCAACGGCGGCATGCTGCCGTCCCAGGTGACCGCCGCGATCGTCGACCTGACCAACCGGCTCGGCGTCGACCCGGCGCTGTTCGGCATCCACGCGCAGAACGACACCTCGTGCGCCGTGGCCAACACGATCGCGGCCGTCGAGGCCGGCGTCCGCCACGTGCAGGGCACCGCCAACGGGTACGGCGAGCGCCCCGGCAACGCCGACATCTTCGCTGTCGTCGCCAACCTCCAGCTCAAGCTCGGCATGCCCGTCCTACCGGAGGGCTGCCTGGCGCAGATGGTGCGGGTCTCGCACGCCATCGCCGAGATCGCCAACATCGCCCCCGACACCCACCAGGCGTACGCCGGGGCCGCCGCCTTCGCCCACAAGGCCGGGCTGCACGCGAGCGCGATCAAGGTCGACCCGTTGCTCTACAACCACGTGGACCCGTCGGTGGTGGGCAACGACATGCGGATCCTGGTGACCGAGATGGCCGGTCGGGCCAGCGTCGAGCTCAAGAGCCGTGAGCTCGGTCTGGACCTGACCGACCGTCCGGAGGCGCTGACCCGGGTCACCAAGCGGGTCAAGGAGTTGGAGGCCGACGGTTGGTCCTTCGAGGCGGCGGACGCCTCCTTCGAGCTGCTGGTCCGCTCCGAGCTGCCCGAGGGCGGCCCGGCCCGGCCGTTCACCCTGGAGTCGTACCGGGTGTTGGTCGAGCACCGCGAGGACGGCGCGGTCGTCTCCGAGGCGACCGTGAAGATCCGGGTACGCGGCGAGCGGGTGATCGCCACCGCGGAGGGCAACGGCCCGGTCAACGCCCTCGACGAGGCGCTGCGGGTGGGCCTGGCGCGGCACTATCCGCGGCTGCGCGAGTTCGAGCTGGCCGACTACAAGGTGCGCATCCTGGAGGGCAGCCACGGCACGGGCGCCGTCACCCGGGTGCTCCTGGAGACGGCCGACGACACCGGCCGCGACTGGACGACTGTGGGCGTGCACCCCAACGTGGTCGAGGCCAGCTGGCACGCCCTTGTCGACGCCCTGACCTACGGCCTGGCCCCCGCCTCGGCCTCGTCGCCAACCCCCTGACCCCTCGCGATCTTGCACTTTGTGTCGCCGGTTCGCGGCTTGTGCCCCGGATGTCGGGACAGTAAGTGCAAGATCGCGGGGAAGTCAGGCCGCGGGCAGGCGGAGGGTGGCCAGGACGGGGCGGTGGTCGCTGCCGGGCAGGTTGAACACGGCCAACTTGTCGGCGGCGATGCGGCGGTCGAGGAGCACGTGGTCGATCGTGACCGGGGGGATGAGGTCACCGTCGTACGGCCCCCACGTGCCGGTCAGACCCTTGCCGGTGGCGTCCGCGGCGTCGACGTAACCGGTGCGCAGCAGCGCGCGCAGCGGCCCGTGGTCCAGGGTGGAGTTGAAGTCCCCGGCGAGGATCCGCAGGCCACCGTCGGGGGTGGCCGGTGGCTGGGCGACCAGGTCGGCACGCCAGGCGTCGACCTGGTCCAGCGCGTACGGCGCCGAGGGGTGCGCCGACTCGACCCGGACCGGGGGCCCGCCGGGGACGGCGAGCGTGCCGTACGCCTGGGTGAACCCCCAGCCACCACGGTTGTGGCGGATGCCGCCCTCGCTGATCGGCCACCGCGAGTAGAGCGCGGAACCGGGCGTGCCCACCTGCGCGTTGAGCTGCCGGTACGGCAGCAGCCGGTCGAGGCCGACGCGGTCCAGGCCGGCCTGCGCCTCAGGTGTGAACTCCTGCACGGTGAGCACGTCGACCCGGTGCTGCCGGACCAGCTCGACGAGTGCCCCCGGGTCGGCGGCCCCGACGAGCAGGTTGGCCGTGAGCAGCCGGATCGTCGGGCCGGTCGCCGCCGGCTGTGGGGTGGCCAGCGCCCGGGGGGCCACCACGCCGACAAGTGCCACCGCGGCCAGGGCCGCGACCGCCGCCGGCCACCAGCGCCGCAGGGCGACGGTGAGGCCGAGGGCCAGCACGCTGAACCCGGCGACGTACGGGGTGAAGGCGAGCGCCTGCACCAGCGGCCCCCGGTCCAGCCCCGCCAGTCGTACGGCGGCCCAGGCGGCAGTGGGCGCGACCGCCACCCAGCAGAGCGCTGTGCCGATCGACGCCCGGCGGCGGGTCGGCGTGGGTGCAGTGTCGACGATCATGGCGGTCAGCGTAGCGGTGGCGGGCCCCCGCAATTTGTGTGAATGGTTGACACGTTCATCTTTCACAAATATCTGACGGCTGCACGACAGGCCGATAATGCGAGATCAACTATTGACCTCCCGCTTTTTGCGGTGCTACGTTCCATCTGGTTAAACGACGCAACGCTGAGTAGTAACAGCAGCTCAGACCGGATGCAGGTCAACGAGAAATCAACTTTCCCGACTACGGGCGAGCGAGCTTCAACCGGTTCTCGTGTCGTCGTCGATCCCATTATTGGCAGTCATCCGTCCCGCCCCGCGGGTCGGCCGAATTCGCACGGTCACACAAGGGGGACCTGTCATGAGAACATTCTTCCGACGTAAGGCGGCGGCGGTCACGCTCGCTGTCCTGGCGCTCACCCTGGCTGGCGGGGGGATCGCCGTCGCCCAGCCGTCGGCGAAGGCGCCGCAGGCGTCCGTCCAGCCGGCGGCGCGCGGCACCAACGCCCAACCACCGGTCACGGCCGAGTCGGCCCGCAAGGCCAAGGCCGCGCTGAAGGCCAACACCACGCTCGTCGCCTCCACCACAATCGTCGTCGTCAACTCCAACGGCACCAAGGCGCGCGGCACCGGCACGGTCATCAAGTACGGCACCGGGCAGTACGAGGTGCAGTTCGGCCAGGTCGTCACCTCGGGTGTCTACGTGGCCACCGTTGGCCGGGCCGACGCCTGCTGCATCCCGCCGGCCGGCGAGATCTCGGTGGCGCCCCGGCTCAGCACGCCGAACGCGGTCTTCGTGCAGACCCGCAACTCGGCGGGCACCCCGACCGACCTGGGCTTCCACCTGGTCGTCCACCTGCCCTGACCGATTCGAACGTCCGGCCCCCGCAGTCGACTGCGGGGGCCGTGTCGTGTCCTGGGGTTCCTCGTCGCCGCCGGCCGGCTCCTGCCCTGTCGGGGTGGTCATGCCCGTGCGAGCGGGTCCTCCCGGTTGTTCCCCGTCCGGGCGGCTCCTGCTCATTCGGGACACAACGGACCCGTCCGGCGCTCACAATCCGACGTTTGCCGAGGCCCCCGCCCGGGAAGCAAGCACCGTGACGGACATCTCGGACACCCTGGCCAGCCTGCCCACCTCGGTCGATCCCGAGCCGACCGGCGCGGAGCTGGAACAGACCCTCTTCGAGGTCAAACGCGTGATCGTCGGGCAGGATCGGCTCGTCGAACGTCTGCTCACCGCACTCATCGCCAACGGGCACTGCCTTCTGGAGGGCGTGCCCGGCGTGGCCAAGACCCTTGCGGCGCAGACCCTCGCCACAGTGGTCGGCGGGACCTTCTCCCGGATCCAGTTCACCCCGGACCTGGTCCCCTCCGACATCGTCGGCACCCGGATCTACCGGGCCTCCAAGGAGACCTTCGACATCGAGCTGGGCCCGATCATGGCCAACCTGGTGCTCGCCGACGAGATCAACCGCGCGCCGGCCAAGGTCCAGTCGGCGCTGCTGGAGGCGATGGCCGAACGGCAGGTCTCCATCGGCGGGCGCAGCTGGCCGGTGCCGACGCCGTTCCTGGTGCTGGCCACGCAGAACCCGATCGAGTCCGAGGGGGTCTACCAGCTCCCCGAGGCGCAGCGCGACAGGTTCCTCATGAAGGTCGTCGTCGACTATCCCAGCGACGCCGACGAGCTGGCCATCCTCTACCGGATGAGCACCGACCGGCCCCGGGCCCGCCAGGTGCTCGACCCGCAACGCCTGCGACTGCTCCAGGAGCACGCCGAGCGGGTCTTCGTCCACCACGCCCTGGCCGAGTACGTCGTCCGGCTCATCCTCGCCACCCGCGACCCGGGCCGGTTCGGGCTGGCCGAGCTCGCGCCGCTGCTGGCGTACGGCGCCAGCCCGCGGGCGACGCTCGGCCTGGTCGCCGCCGCCCGCGCGCAGGCGCTGCTGCGGGGACGCGAGTACGTGCTGCCCGAGGACGTCCGGGAACTGGCGGTGGACGTCCTGTCCCACCGGCTGGTGCTCTCCTTCGACGCCGTGGCCGACGGGGTCTCGGCCGAGAGCCTGGTCCGGCGGCTCGTGGAGGCGGTGCCGCCGCCCCGGGTGGCCACCGGGCACCCTCAGCACGCCCCCGACCTGGCGGCGGCGTGAGACGCGCCGGCCGTACGTCGGTGGCCACCCCGCCCGACCCGAGCCTGGCCGAGCTGACCCCCGACCAGCGGCTGCGCCGACTGGAACTGACAGTCACCCGCCGGCTCAACGGTCTGCTGCACGGCCAGTACCGTGGCCTGCTCCCCGGGCCGGGCAGCGAACCCGCCGGCAGCCGCGAGTACCGGCCGGGGGAGGACGAGGTCCGCCGGATGGACTGGGCGGTGACCGCCCGGACCGCGGTGCCGCACGTCCGGCAGGTAGACGCCGACCGGGAACTCACCACCTGGCTGCTCGTCGACGCCAGCGCCAGCATGGAGTTCGGCACCGCCGAGCTGGACAAGCGGGAGCTGGCGGTGGCCGCCGTGGCGGCGGTGGGCTTCCTGACCGCCGGCATCGGCAACCGGCTGGGCGCCCAGGTGCTGCGCGCCGACGGGGTACGACGTTTTCCCGCCCGGAGCGGGCGTACCCACCTGCTCGGTCTGCTCCGCGCGCTGCTGACCGCGCCGCGCGCGACCGAGCCCGGCGACCGGTCCCGGTCGCGGCCGGAGACCCCGCAGCCGGTCGCGGCGGCGGAGTTGGCGGACGGGCTCGACGCGGTGCACCGGGTCGCCAACCAGCGCGGGCTGGTCGTGGTGGTTTCCGACTTTCTCGACGGCCTGCCCGACGACCCCGACGAGCCGCCACCCTGGGAGCGCACCCTGCGTCGGCTGTCCGCCCGCCACCAGGTGCTGGCGATCGAGGTGACCGATCCGCGCGAACTGGAACTGCCCGACGTCGGGCTGATCACGCTCGTCGACCCGGAGACCGGCCGCCGCCGCGAGGTGTGCACATCGGACCGCCGCCTGCGGGAGCGGTACGCCGCGGCCGCCGCCGCCCAGCGTGACCAGGTCCGCCAGGCGCTGCGCCGGAGCGCTGCCACGCACCTGGCGCTGCGCACCGACCGGGACTTCAGCGCCGACATCGTCCGGCACGTGCACGCCCAGCGGCGGATGGCCGCCGCGCCGGCCGGAGCCGTCCGGGGAGGTGCCGCGTGACCTGGGAGTCCCCGTTGCGACTCTGGCTGCTGATCGGCGTGCTCGCGCTGGTCGGCGCGTACCTGGTGATGCAGCGCAGACGCAGCAGGTACGCCGTCCGCTTCACCAACCTGCGGCTGCTGGACCGGGTGGCGCCCGTTCGTCCGGCCTGGCGCCGGCACGTCCCGGCCGGGCTGTTCCTGGCCATGCTGGCGCTGCTCGTGGTCGGTTTCGCCAGGCCCACCGCCGAGGTCCGGGTCCCCCGGGAACGCGCCACAGTGATGGTCGCCGTCGACGTGTCCACCTCCATGCTCGCCACCGACGTGGAGCCGGACCGGCTGGCGGCGGCCAAACAGGCGGCACGACGTTTCGTCGAGGGCCTGCCCGACGAGTTCAACGTGGGGCTTGTCGCGTTCGCCGGCAGCGCCGCCGTCCTGGTGCCGCCCGGCACCGACCGGGACGCCCTGGACGAGGGCATCGGTCGCCTCGCCGAGGGGGTGACCGGGGTGCAGGGCACCGCGATCGGTGAGGCCATCAACACCTCACTCGGCGCGGTCAAGAGCCTGGACAGCGAGGCCGCGAAGGAGCCACCGCCGGCCCGGATCATCCTGCTCTCCGACGGAGCCAACACCTCCGGGATGGACCCGATGGAGGCGGCGGGAGAGGCGGTCGCGGCGAAGGTGCCGGTGCACGCGATCTCCTTCGGCACGCCGTCCGGCTTCGTGGACCGGGGCGGACGACCGATCCAGGTGCCGGTCGACGGGCAGACCCTCAAGGCCGTCGCCGACGAGACCGGCGGAATGTTCCACGAGGCCAGCACCAGCGACGAGTTGCGCGCCGTCTACGACGACATCGGCAGCTCGGTCGGCTACCGCACCGAACGCCAGGACGTCTCGGCCCGGTTCATCGGCCTCGGGCTGGTGTTCGCGATGGGCGCCGCCGCCGGCTCGATGCGCTGGTTCTCCCGACTGCCCTGATCCACAGCGCCGACGTCGACCGTGAGGAGTACGCATGGCAGTGCAGACCGGACTGGGCGAACCGCGCGGTCCCTGGTTCATCTCGCCGGAGCTCGACCCGGACGGGCGCGGGTGGTGGGACGCGCCCGGCTCGGGGCGGGACCCTGGCGGGCGGCGCCCCGGCCGGCTGCTCGCCGCGTTTGCGGTCATCGCGGTGTCGGCCGTCTCGGGCGCCCTGGCCGGCGGCGTGGTGGCCAGTCGGGACGGCACGGGATCGTCCGCGGCGTCCGCCGCACCGGTGCCGGCGGAGCTGGTCACCGCCGCCGAGCGGACCGTGCCCGGTGTGGTGTCGGTGCTCGCCGGTGGCGCGAACGGCGCGTCCGCGACCGGTTCCGGGTTCGCCATCGACGACCAGCAGCACCTGGTCACCAACGACCACATCCTGGCCAAGGGCGGTGGTGGACCGGTCACGGTGGAGCTGCCCGACGGCCGCCGGTACGAGGCCGAGGTGGTCGGCCGGGAGCCGCGCAGCGACCTGGCGGTGCTGAAGGTGCCGCCGTCGGCCGGCCTCGCCCCGTTGCCGCTGGCCAAGCCCGGTGCCACCCGGGTCGGTGAGCCGGTGCTGGCGGTGGGCTCACCGCTGGGGCTGTCGGGGACGGTCACCGCGGGCATCGTCAGCGCGCTGGACCGCCAGGTGCGGTTGGGCAACAGCCGGCACCGCGCGGTGCAGACCGACGCGTCGATCAACCCCGGCAACTCGGGCGGGCCGCTGGTCAACGCCCGAGGCGAGGTGGTCGGGGTGAACACCGCGATCGCCACGATCGACGGCAACGGGTCGATCGGCATCGGCTTCGCCATTCCGATCGACCAGGTGCAGCAGACCGCCGACACGATCATCGGCAAGGGTGGCTGAGCTGCTCGTACGGCCCATCGGGCCGCCTCCAGTGTCGGATATCCGGCCACACGTCATCGGGCCATGGAAATATGACGCTCGGTATGGATACTGGCGGAGGTGGAGCGTCCTCTTCTCACGGTCCTCCTGCTGGTGGGCCTGATCATCGGATGTGCGGTGGGGTCGGCGTACGCCCGGGCGCGACGCGGGTGGACCGACTACCAGACCGCGAAGAAATCGGTGCCCGGCGCTCGCCGGGGCGCGTGGTTGCTGATCCGCGGGGTCGCGGTGAAGGCCGCCGTGATCGGGCTGCTGCTATTCGGCGCCGTGGCGTACGCCGCGGTCGGCTCGGACGACGAGACCGCCGGCCCGGCACCGAGCCCGTCCACGACGCAGAGTGAGCATCCGCGCCGGTGACCCGGGGCGGGCCGGGGCGGGCTAGCCTCGGGGCGTGGACGACGGACTGCGGGTGACCGATCGGTGGGTCGTCCCCGCCGGGGAGCTGCGGGAGCGCTTCTCCCGCTCGTCCGGCCCCGGCGGGCAGGGCGTGAACACCGCCGACTCGCGGGTCGAGCTGAGCTACGACCTGGCCAACTCTCCGTCGGTGCCCGACTGGATCCGGTCGCGGGCGCTGGAACGACTCGCCAACCGGCTGGTGGACGGCGTGCTCACGATCGCGGCCAGCGAGCACCGGGCGCAGCTCGCCAACCGGGAGGCGGCCCGCGAGCGGCTGGTCGCGCTGTTGCGCGAGGCGGCCGCGCCGCCCCCGCCGCCGCGCCGGGCGACCAAGCCGTCCCGGGGTGCCAAGGAGCGCCGGCTGGCCGAGAAGAAGCGCCAGTCGCAGCGCAAGCGCGACCGCCGCGTCGACGGCGACTAGTCCACCATCACCGAGCTGTGTGAGTGACCTCTCTGACTGTCGAGTGACAGAATCTGGAATCTGTCAGCCGAAGTGTGTATGGTCGGCATGTCACCCCAGGAGAGGAACACCTCATGAACACCCGCACCCTCGGCACCACCGGCCCCACCGTCTCCGCGCTCGGACTCGGCCTGATGGGCATGTCGGATCTCTACGGCCCCGCCGACGAGGCCGAGAGCATCGCCACCATCCACGCCGCCCTGGACGCCGGCATCACCCTGCTCGACACGGGCGACTTCTACGGCATGGGCCACAACGAGATGCTGCTGCGCGACGCGCTGCGCGGCCGTAACCGGGACAACGCGGTGATCAGCGTGAAGTTCGGCGCTCTGCGCGACGTCGACGGCGGTTGGAACGGCAACGACGTCCGACCCGTCGCGATCAAGAACTTCCTGGCGTACACGCTGCGCCGGCTCGGCACCGACCACGTCGACATCTACCGCCCCGCCCGGCTCAACCCCGACGTGCCGGTGGAGGACGTCGTGGGCACCCTGGCCGAGCTGGTGAAGGCGGGTCACGTCCGGCACATCGGGCTGTCCGAGGTCAGCGCCGACACGCTGCGCCGGGCGCACGCCGTGCACCCCATCAGCGACCTCCAGATCGAGTACTCGTTGATCTCCCGCGCCCCCGAGGCCGAGATCCTGCCGACCGCGCGTGAGCTGGGCGTCGGGATCACCGCGTACGGCGTGCTCTCCCGAGGGCTGATCAGCGGCCACTGGACGCCGCAGCGGGAGACCGCCGGCACCGACTTCCGCAGCCACCTGCCGCGCTTCGCCGGCGCGAACCTGGACCGCAACCTCGCCCTCGTGGACGCGCTGCGCGCCATCGCCGAGGCGCGGGGCGTCACCGTGGCGCAGATCGCCATCGCCTGGGTGCTCGCCCGGGGCGAGACCGTCGTACCCCTGATCGGCGCCCGCCGTCGGGACCGGCTCACCGAGGCCCTCGGCGCCGCCGCGGTCACGCTGACCGAGACGGACCTGGCCGCCATCGAGGCCGCCGTCCCCGCCGACGCGGTGGCCGGCAGCCGGTACGACGAGGCGCAGATGGCGTTCCTGGACAGCGAGCGGTCATGACAACCCGGTCGTGGCGCGACCGCCGGCCGGGGGTCGCGCCACGACGGGCCACGCGGTCAGGGAGGCTGGGGCGATGAGCGACACCACAGCCCTGACCGCCGATCGCATCCTCGACACCGCCGAGGAGGTGCTGCGCCGGTACGGCCCGGCGAAGGCCACGGTGCTGGACGTGGCACGCGCGCTGGGTGTCAGCCACGGCAGCGTCTACCGGCACTTCGCCAGCAAGGCCGCGCTGCGCGAGGCGGTCGCCGAACGCTGGCTGGCCCGCGTCTCCACCCCGCTGATCGGCGTCGCCACCGGCACCGACCCGGCCCCGCAACGGCTGCGCCGGTGGCTGGCCGAGCTGAGCGGCACCAAGCGGCGGATGGCCCGGGAGGACCCGGAGCTGTTCGACAACTTCCACCAGCTCGCCACGCTCTCCGAGGGAGCGGTCGCCAACCACCTGGAGGTTCTCGCCGGTCAGCTCAGCCTGATCGTCGCGGACGGCGTCGCCGCCGGCGAGTTCACCGTGCCCGACCCGGCGGTGGCCGGCCGCGCGCTGTTGCAGGCCACCGCGCGGTTCCACCACCCGTCGCACCGGACGGAGTGGAGCGAGCCCGGCCTCGACGACGACCTGGCCGCAGTGGTCGCGTTGCTCCTCGACGGTCTGCGAGCCCGCTCGCGCTGACCCCGGGCCACGGCACGGGCGGGGCCGCCGGCCGCGCGGGGCCGTCGACGGTCAGCCGGGAACGGCGGCCAGCAGCCGGTCGCGGAGCACTGCCGCACGGTCGGCGAACTCGCGCTGCGCTGCGGCGTACTCCGCCCGACCCTGGACGGTCTCCACCCGTACCGGCGGGTGACCGAGCGCCGCCAGGTCGTACGGGCTGGCCCGCATGTCCAACGTGCGGACCTCCCGGGCCAGCTCGAAACAGTCCGCCACCAGTTCCGAGGGCACCAGCGGCGACAACTTGTACGCCCACTTGTAGAGGTCCATGTTGGCGTGCAGACAGCCCGGCTGCTCGTGCGCGTGCTGCGTCTCCCGGGTCGGGGTGAGCAGGTTCAACGGCCGGGCCGGCGGGGTGAAGAACCGGAACGCGTCGAAGTGGCTGCACCGCACCCCGCGCTCCTCGACGACCGCGGCGGTCCGCTCCGGATCCAACCGCAACGGCCAGGCGTTGTGCCGCAGCTCCTCGCGGGTCTGCCGGTACACCATCGCCCACTCGTGCATCCCGAAGCAGCCGAAGTGCGCCGGTCGGGCGGCAGTGGCCGCCAGCAGCGAGCGGATCCACGCGATCGACTCGCCGCGTCGCCCGCGTACCGCCTCGGTGTCGAGGGTGACCCCGGCGGCGGTGGCGCGGTAGTCCCGGCCGAACTCCGCCGGATCCGCGTCGCGCAGCTCGACCCCCGCGCCCGGGTGCCACCGGCGCAGCTGCGCCGGTCGGTGCGAGTAGTAGGTGAACAGGAAGTCGGCCACCGGATGCCGCTCACCCCGACGTCGTCGGGCCAGGTGCGGCGTCAGCCACACGTCCACCCGCTCCTCGTGAGCCCGGCGGCGCGCACGCCAGGCCGCCACGTCGAGCACGGCGGGGGCGAGGGCGGCGGTCACGGACCCCAGGGTACGACCGCCGCCCGATCGCCGGTCAGGGCATGTGCACCCGGACGCCGGCGGAGAACACGCCGCTGCGCAGCTCCAGCTGCTGGGGCGGGTCCCGCCCGTCGACGGTGAACACCAGCGGGAGCACCACCCGGCTGCCCGCGGCCACCGGGTTGGCGAAGACGTCCCGACCCAGGTTGGCCGTCCGGGTGGCCGGCTCGTCAGTGCTCACCCACCGTCCGCCCGGCAGGTAGGCGCGTTGCAGCTGGCCGTGCCAGGGCTGCTGGCTGCCGGTGACGTTGCGCACACCCACGGTGGCCTGGCAGCGCCGACCCCCGGCCGTTGCCGCGCCGGTCCCGCCGGCCGCGTCCGCCGCGCCACAGGTCATCCGGTAGACGGTGAACTCGAACGCGGACTCCCGCAGCGGCACACCCACCGGTCCGGAGACCCCGGTGCCCATCCACGCGCCGCTGGTCGGCTGCTTCTGGGTGTCGATCGACGACACCTGCCGGGTCGCCGTCCAGCCGGCCGTGCCGATCACGCCCGCCAGCACCACCGCCGCCGCGCCAACCAGCAGCCAGACCGGCGGGGTACGCCGCCGTCGGCGCGGGTCGGGAGTCGCCGGACGTGGGTAGATCGTCCCGCGCCCACCGTCCCGCGTTCCGTTGGTGGCCAGGGCGGCGGCGGTCACCCGCCGTCCGCGCCGTCGACGCCACACATAGACCACGAGTGCGCTGAGCAGCACCAGGACGCCCAACCCGGCCAGCAGCACCGGATACCGCCGCCAGGGCGGCGCCTGGGTGACCTCGGCCGCCGGGGCGGCTCCGGCCGCCTGCCAGGTGGCGGTGGCGCAGTCGTACGGCCGGGTGCCGTCACTGGTGAACGCGCAGGCCGGTGCCGTCAGCGGCTGACCCGGCGCGACAGCGGTCAGCGCGGTGCCCAGCGTGGTGGTGCTGTGCGCGGGCAGCCGCAACCGCCAGGTCACCTCGGCCGTGGACCCGCCGGAGCGGCTGGACTGTCCGCCCCCGCTGATCGCGGTGGGCGACGACCCCGACGGCAACTCCTGGCGCACAGTCGTGTCGAGCGGCGAGTTGCCCACATTGCGGACGTGGATGCGGTACCGCGGCGCCGGGCTGCTCTCCGACGCGACCGCCACCGTGACCGGAGGCGGGGGCGCGGACACCGGCACCCGCGACGGCGGTGCCACCGCCGGCGGCGCCGAGGGCGGGGTGGGCTCCGCGCTCGCCGCCACGGGCAACCGCGCGGCCACCGCCACCGCCGG
>NZ_MUZA01000019.1 GCF_021442385.1 Micromonospora sp. MH99 | reverse complement strand
GGCGACACGGCGTTCCCCGGCGGCGGGCGGTTCCCCGGCGACGGCCGCACCGGCGCTCAACCGCCCGGCGGCGACGGTCGCACCGGCAATCAGAACGGCGGGCAGTTCCCGGGCTTCCCCGGCGGCACGCAGGCACCCGGTGCTCCCGGCGGCGCTCAGGTGCCGGGCTTTCCGGGCGGCGGCCGACTGCCCGGCGGCGGTGGTGCCCGGGAGGCCGGGGGCGGCATGGGCGGTCTGCTCGACGCCCGCGAGCCCAGCGCCGCGCTGCGCGAGCTGCTGGAGCGCGACAGCGACGACTACACCTGGGTGGCGGCCACCATCGGTTCCAACAACGCCTCCGGCTACCAGTTGGCCACCGGCGACCCGGTGATGCCGATCGGCGGGTTCAACGGCAGTGACCCCTCTCCGACGCTCGCGCAGTTCCAGCGCCACGTCGCCGAGCACAAGATCCACTACTTCGTGGGTGGCGACGGCTTCCGGGCCAACGGTGGCAGCTCCGCCTCGCAGGAGATCTCCACCTGGGTCGCGCAGACCTTCACGGCGCAGACCGTTGACGGGGTCACCGTCTACGACCTGAGCACCGGCGGGGACGCGTCGTGACCGCGCTCAGTGGCCCCCGTGCCGCCGTCCAGACCCGGTCCTCCAGCGCCGGTGCGGTGCTGGACGTGGTGATTCCGGTCTACAACGAGGAGACCGACCTCGGCCCGTGCGTACGCCGGTTGCACGCCCACCTCACCGAGCACTTCCCGTACCCGTTCCAGATCACCGTCGCCGACAACGCCAGCGTGGACGGCACCCTGGCCGTGGCCGAGGCGCTCGCCGCCGAGCTGCCCGGCGTCGGCGTACGCCACCTGGACGCCAAGGGGCGGGGGCGGGCGCTGTCCGCCGCGTGGTCCGCGTCGTCCGCGCCGGTGCTGGCGTACATGGACGTGGACCTGTCCACCGATCTGGCGGCGCTGCTGCCGCTTGTCGCGCCGCTCATCTCCGGCCACTCCGACCTGGCGATCGGCACCCGGCTGGCGCGTACGTCCCGGGTGGTGCGCGGCGCCAGACGGGAGGTGATCTCCCGGGCCTACAACCTGCTGCTGCGGGGTGCGCTGGCGGCGCGGTTCTCCGACGCACAGTGCGGGTTCAAGGCCATCCGCGCGGACGTGGCCGCCGGGCTGCTCCCGCACGTCCGCGACACCGGCTGGTTCTTCGACACCGAGCTGCTGGTGCTCGCCCAACGGGCCGGGCTGCGCATCCACGAGGTGCCGGTGGACTGGGTCGACGACCCGGACAGCCGCGTCGACATCGTCGCCACCGCCCTGGCCGACCTGCGGGGGATGGGCCGCCTCGGCCGGGCGCTGGTGACCGGCGCGCTGCCGCTGGCCGAGCTGCGCGCGCAGCTCGGCCGGGCGCCGCTGGCCGCGCCGCCGGCGCAGGTGCCGGTCGGGCTGCCCCGGCAACTGACCCGGTTCGCCGCCGTCGGGGTGGCCAGCACGCTGGCGTACCTGCTGCTCTTCGTGGCCACCCGGGGCGCGCTCGGGGCGCAGCCGGCGAACCTGCTGGCCCTGCTGGTGACTGCGGTGGCGAACACGGCTGCGAACCGGCGGCTGACGTTCGGCATCACCGGCAGCCGGCACGCCGGTCGTCACCACGCGCAGGGGCTGCTGGCGTTCGCGCTCGGCCTGGCGCTGACCAGCGGGGCGCTGGCGGTGCTGCACGGGCTCGTCGCCGTGCCCGCCCGGCCCGTGGAGCTGGCAGTCCTGGTGGCCGCGAACCTGGCCGCGACAGTGCTGCGCTTCGTGCTGCTGCGCCTCGGCATGCACCACCGGCGGGGCTGAGGCGGCCGGTCAGCCGGCCAGCACGTCCGCGAGGACCTCGACGACGCGCCGCGCGTGGCGCCCGTCGGGGTCCTCGTCGGCGTTCAGGTCGGTCACGCTCATCCCGAGCAGCCGGTCGGCGCGGGCCAGCGGGGTGACGAGCGCCGCCAGGTCGGGCCAGCGCAGCCCGTCCGGCTCGGGGTAGGTCACCGCCGGTAGGTCGCGCGGGTCCACCGCGTCCAGGTCGAGGTGCAGCCAGGCCGGCTCGTCGCCGCCGGCCGCCAGGGCCGCCCCGACCGCCCCCGCGCCCCGGCGCACCAGGTCGGCTGCGGGCACCTGGTGGATCGCCGCGTCGATCCGGGCTGCCTCGACCCGGCCATCGTCGTCCGAGGGCGGGCGGTGCCCGAGCAGGTGCACCCGTGCGGGGTCGAGCAGGGCCTCGTCGACGCCGATCGCGGCCGCCGGGCCGTGCCCGGTGACCACCGAGAGGTCCATGTCGGCGGCCTCGCCGGTCGGCGATGTCGCGCCGTCGAGGAAGTCGGGATGGGCGTCGACGAACCACAGCTCGGTCGTGCGCGGCAGGCCCCGGCAGATGCCGGGCAGGATCGCGCAGTCCCCGCCGAGCACGAGCGGCCGACGTCCGTCGGAGATCAGTGCGGCGACCCGGCTGCTCAGCGCCGCGCCGGCCCGGACCAGGCCGACGGCCCCGATCACCCCGCTCGCCGGGTCGCGGGCCGGGTCGCGGAGCCACGCCTCGTCCACCTGCCCGTCGTCGTCAGCGGTGAGCGCGTCCAGCAGGCCGGCCCGGCGCAGGGCGGCCGGGGCCCGCTCCTCGCCGCGTCGCGCGCCGGAGGAGTCCAGTGGCGCGTCCACGACTGTCCAGCGCACCTTCGCAGCGTACCGAGGAGGGCCGCTTTCTGTGGCCAGGCTGGGAGTCCTCCGATGTGGCCGCGACGGCGCAGATGAGCAGCGTACGGTGATGGACAAGTCCGGCTTTCTGGGTTAAAAGCCTCACCGCTGTATTCCCGGGACGCCGGTGTCGAGACGGGCGAGGGGAAGGAGCGGTCGGTGATCCATCTGGCCTACCTGGACGCGGGATCCGGCAGCCTGATCGTGCAGGCCGTCGTCGGCGGGGTGGCCGGCGCCGCGGTCGCCGCCAAGCTCTACTGGCGACGGCTGGTCGACCGGTTCCGCCGGCAACCCACCGACCAGCGGTAGCGGTCGCCGCGACGATGACTACCTCACCCACCGGGGTACGCCCCGAGCCCGCCTCCTTCCGCGACCCCGCCAACCGGGTGTTCCACGTCGGCGACGAGGTGCTGCGCGGGCTCGACGCCCATGCAGCCGAGCACTGGCGGACCCTTGCGGCCAGCCCGTTCTTTCCCACGCTCGTCTCGGCCGGCAAGGTCTGCGCCACCGAGGACGCCCCGCCCACGCTGGTGCCCGACGCGGCCGGCACCCCGTGGGCGGCGGTGCTGCGCCACGAGCGCATCCCGTTCGTCTCCCACCCGTACGAGTGGTCCTTCGGCATGCTGCGCGACGCCGCGCTGCTGCACCTGGAGATCCTGCGTACCGCCCTCGCCAACGGCTTCACCACCAAGGACGGCTCCGCCTACAACCTGCAGTGGCGCGGCGCGAAACCGGTCTTCATCGACATCGGCTCGTTCGAGCCGGTCCGCGACGGGGAGCCGTGGGCCGGCTACCGGCAGTTCTGCCAGACCGTGCTCTACCCGCTGCTGCTCACCGCCCACCTGGGCGTGGACTTCCAGCCCTGGCTGCGCGCCCAGGTCGACGGCATCGAAGCCGACCAACTGCGCCCCCTCTTCGGCGGAACCCGCCGGCTGCGCCCCGGCGTCCTGACCCACCTGCACCTGCACGGCGCCATGCAGCACCGCAACGCCGCCGCCAGCACCAGCGACGTGAAGGCCCAACTCCGCGCCGCCGGCTACTCCCGGGACCTGCAGGCGGCCACCGTACGCGGCATCGAGAAGCTCGTCCGCCGGCTGCAGCACCGCCCGTCGGGCAGCCACTGGTCGGACTACCAGCGCACCTGCGGCTACTCGGCGCGCGACCGGGTCGCCAAGGAGCAGTTCGTGGTCACCGCGGTCGCCGCCGCCGCCCGCCCGCGCCTGGTGCTCGACCTGGGCGCCAACGACGGCCGGTACGCCCGACTCGCCGCCGGGCACGCCGACTACGTGGTGGCCGTCGAGCAGGACCCGGCAGTGGTCGACGAGCTGTACCGGGCGCTGCGCTCCGAAGGGCAGCAACGGATCCTGCCGCTGGTCGTCGACCTGGCCGACCCGTCCCCCGGTGGCGGTTGGCGCGGCGTCGAACGTGCCGGCTTCGCGCAGCGGGCGTCGGCGGACGTCGTGCTCGCTCTGGCCCTGGTGCACCACCTGGCGATCGGCCGCAACGTGCCACTGCCGGAGGTCGTCGACTGGCTGGCCGGGCTGAGCGCACCCGGCGGCGCCGTGGTGGTGGAGTTCGTCCACCCCGACGACCCGATGGCCACCCGCCTGCTGGCCAACAAGCCCGACGGCCTCTTCCCGGACTACCGGCGCGACACCTTCGAACGGCTCCTCGCGACCCGGGGCCGGATCACCGACCGACTGGAACTGCCCTCGGGCACCCGCACGCTCTACCGGGCGGTGATGGGTGGCTGAACCGGCAGTCGCCGACCCGTCGGGACCCGTCGCCGGCCCGCCGGCACCCGGGCGCTGGGACCGGGGCTGGCGCGGCGAGCTGGGCCGGCTGCTGGAGATCGTGGCGCTGGTCGGGCTGGTCGTCACCCAGCCGCTGCTGGACGTACTCGGCCGCAGCCCCGACTTCTTCCTCTTTCACCGCGCCGACGTCGGCCAGATCCTGCTGCTGGTCGCCCTGGTGGCCCTCGCGCCCACCGTGCCCGTGGCGCTGCTCGGCGCACTGAGCCGACTGGCCGGCCGCACCGCCCGCGCACTCACCCACACGACGCTGGTCGGGCTGCTGCTCGCCGCCCTCGCCGTGCAGGTGGGCCGGCACACGACGCCGCTTCGGGGCGTACCCCTGCTGGTGCTTGCCGGTCTGGCCGGTCTGGGCGGCGCGGCCGCCCACCGTCGGTGGCGCTCGCCCGGCCGCGCGCTGCGACTGGCCGCCGCCGGACCGGTGGCCTTCGTGGCGCTGTTCCTGTTCGTCTCGCCCACCTCGGCGGTCGTGCTGCCCCGCGGCGACGGCGGTGCCGTCGGCACCGCGCAGGGCGCGGCAGTGCACCCGCCGGTGGTCATGCTGATCCTCGACGAGCTGCCGCTGGTCAGCCTCCTCGGCGGCGACGGCCGGATCGACGCGGCGCGGTTCCCGCACTTCGCCGAGCTGGCGGCAGGCTCGACCTGGTACCGCAACGCCACCGGAGTCAGCGGCTGGACGCCCAACGCGTTGCCGGCGATGCTCACCGGCCGCTACCCGGCGCGGGCGGTAGCGCCGCACTACTCGCAGTACCCGGACAACCTGTTCACCGCCTTCGGCGGCCTGTACGACATCCAGGCCCAGGAGAGCATCACCCGACTCTGCCCACCCAGCCGGTGCGAGCAGCCCGTCGCACCCGAACAGGGCCTCGGTGTGCTGGTCCGCGAGACCGGCAAACTGCTCGGTCAGGTCGCCGGGCCGACGAACACCCGCGTCGACCCGGAGGACTCCTACCGGGAGCAGACCCGCGTCGAAGCCGGCCTGGACGCCGCCGAGCCGGTCCCCGCCGATCCGAAGTTCCGCTGGGACAGCCTCGACGACAACCAGCCGGCCCGGTTCACCAGCTTCCTGGCCGGCCTGAAGCCGCAGCCCCGACCCGCCCTGCACTTCCTGCACCTGCTGATGCCGCACTCCCCGTGGGCGTACCTGCCGTCCGGCGCACGCTACGACGCCCCGGAGGACCTGCCGAACGACGGCGCGGGCTGGGTCGAGCTGGCCCGCCAGCGGCACCTCGCCCAGCTCGGCTACACCGACCGGCTGATCGGGGAGACCCTGCGGACGCTGCGTGCCAGCGGCCTCTACGACCAGGCCCTCGTCGTCGTCACCGCCGACCACGGGGTGAGCTTCCATCCGGGCGCGCAGGGCCGGGGCATGGACGCCATCAAGGCCGCCGCCGGCGAGGTCGCGTGGGTGCCCATGTTCGTGAAGGAACCCGGGCAGCAGACCGGCCGGGTGGACGACCGCAACTGGGAACACGTCGATCTGCTGCCCACGGTCGCCGACGAAGCCGGCATCCGCCTGCCCTGGCACGTCGACGGCCGCTCCGCCCGGCAGGCCCCCCGCCCCGACGCCACGAAACACTTCTACGACACCCCCGGGCAGGTGGTCACCTTTCCCGGCGGCGTGCCCACCCCGCCGCCGCTGCCGACACCGCACCCCCTGGTGGGCACCGAGGTCCGCGCCGGCCCGACCGGGGGCAGCGCCCAGGTCGCCGACCTGGCCGCCTTCCGGGCCACCGACCCGGACACCGGCACCCTCCCGGCGCTGGTCTGGGGTGACGTGCCGGACGCGATACCGGACGGCACGCTCCTGGCCGTCGCCGTCAACGGCCGGATCGGCGCGGTGGTCCCGGTGGTGCCGACCGACCCCGGCGGCCGCCGCTTCGCCGCGCTGCTCACCGACGACCGGCTGTTCCGCGCCGGCACGAATCAGCTCGACGTCTACCAGGTCGCGGCGGACGGTACGCTACGACGCCTCGCGTTGTCCTGACCCGGCGTCCCGGCTGGCGGGAGGGTGGGTTTCCCGGCGGCCCAGTCGGGAATCGGGTGACGCATACCTCACCGCCGAACCACGGCGGGCAGTGTCCCCCGAGCCGCAATTACGGTAGAAGCGAAGGCAATTCAACGTAGATCTGCCGGCGAAGCGAGGAACCACATGACGGAAGTCAAGCTCGATCACCCCGGTGGGCAGCTGTCGATGCCGGTACACGCCGCGGTCGAGGGCCCCGCTGGCATCGGGGTGAGCAAGCTGCTGAAGGAAACCGGGATGACGACGTACGACCCCGGTTTCGTCAACACCGCAGCTGCCTCATCCGCGATCACCTACATCGACGGCGACGCGGGGATCCTGCGTTACCGGGGATACCCGATCGAGCAGCTGGCCGAGAAGTCCTCCTTCCTGGAGGTCTCGTACCTGCTCATCTACGGTGAGCTGCCCACCGAGCAGCAGCTGACCGAGTTCACCGAGTGGATCCGGCGGCACTCGCTGCTGCACGAGGAGATGCGCCGCTTCTTCGACGGCTTCCCCCGCGACGCGCACCCGATGGCGGTGCTGTCGTCGGCGGTCAGCGCCCTGTCGACCTTCTACCAGGACAGCCTGGACCCGTTCGACTCCGAGCACGTGGAGATCTCCACGGTCCGGCTCATGGCGAAGGTCCCCACCATCGCCTCGTACGCGTACAAGAAGTCCATCGGGCAGCCGCTGCTCTACCCGGACAACTCCCTCGGGTACGTGGACAACCTGCTGCGCATGACCTTCGGTGTGCCGGCGGAGCCGTACGAGGTCGACCCGGTGATGTCGAAGGTGCTGGACATGCTCTTCGTCCTGCACGCCGACCACGAGCAGAACTGCTCCACGTCGACCGTCCGGCTGGTCGGCTCCAGCAACGCCAACCTGTTCGCCTCCGTCTCGGCGGGCGTGAACGCGCTGTTCGGCCCGCTGCACGGCGGCGCCAACCAGGCGGTGCTGGAGATGCTCCAGCAGATCCACGCCGGCGACGACGACGTCCGGTCCTTCGTCCGCAAGGTCAAGGACAAGCAGGACGGCGTCAAGCTCATGGGCTTCGGCCACCGGGTCTACAAGAACTACGACCCGCGGGCGGCGATCGTCAAGAAGGCCGCGCAGGACGTGCTGGGCCGGATGGCCAAGCCGGACCCGCTGCTGGACATCGCCATGGAGCTGGAGGAGATCGCGCTCGCCGACGACTTCTTCGTCTCCCGCCGGCTCTACCCGAACGTGGACTTCTACACCGGCCTGATCTACAAGGCCATGGGCTTCCCCACGAAGATGTTCACGGTGCTGTTCGCGCTCGGCCGGCTGCCCGGCTGGATCGCCCAGTGGCGCGAGATGATCAACGACCCGGAGACGAAGATCGGCCGTCCGCGGCAGGTCTACGTCGGCGCCGCCGAGCGGGACTATCTCCCCTTCGCCGAGCGCTGACCTCCGCTCTTTCGCACCGCGCACCTCCGCATCGCCCGCACCGCCCGCACCGCCCGCACCGCCCGCACCGCCCGCACCGCCCGCAGGCCGCCGACCCGATCCGGGCCGGCGGCCTGCGCCGTACCCGCCCGCCCGCTCGCGTGGCGGTCCGTGGCCCTCCCACCGGTACCCCGAGTCCATGGTTCGGCCCCTGTCGAGCTGCCCCAGATATGGGGCGAGGCGGCGGCGTGGAGGGGGGCGTTCCGTGGTGGGGCGAGGCGAGGCGTGACGGGGTGCGGCTTGGCGCGGCGGGGTGCGGCGTGACGGGGCCGGGGCGGGGCGGGGCGGGGCGGGGCGGGGCATGGTGGGCTTCGAGCGCCCGATTCCGGCCTGCCACGTCGACGGATGGCTCGGCGGGTTGGTCGGGCTGGACCCACGGATGATCCCTCCAGTCCGCCGATATCGCGGTATACACGGCGTCGGGACACCACAATCTCGGCGGACTGGAGTCGATCAAGGGCGGTCCCGGGCCAATTTCGGCGAACTGGAGTCGATCGAGGGGCGGTCCCGACCCGTGGGCTTCTCGGTGACGCTGATCGGCGCTTCGGTGACGCGTCCGCGCTTCTGGCTTCCGGTGGCCGCCCCATTTCTGGGGCAGGTCGACAGGACGAGAACAATGGACCCGGAGGGGCCGGGGGACACCGTGCCCGGGGCGGGGCGGCGTGTGGGACGCGTCGGAGGTTGAGGGTCAGAAGGCGGAGATGTCCCGGGCTCGCTCGCTGCGGCTCAGCGCCCCGATCAGCGCCGACTGGCCGTGCCGGCGGATGGCCAGGCGGACCAGCAGGTCGCGTACGGGGTCGAAGACCTCCGCCGGGAACTCGGGCGTGGGTACGCCGACGCTGACCGCGAGGTCGTCGGAGTGCACGACGATCTCCAGTTGGCGCGTGAGCAGGAAGTCGGCGCGGCGCAGGGACCAGCCCTGCCACGGGATCGGCACGACGTCGAGGGCGGCGCCCCGCGACAGCAGATCGTTGACCTTCGCCAGCGCCTCCCCGGAGCGGGCGTGCAGGTCTGCCGGGCCGCGCAGCGCGTCGGCCTCGTCCGAGCCCGTGGCGACCGCGTCGGCGGCCGGCGTGCCCTCGGTGACCCAGGCGGCCCGCTCGTAGTGGTTGTCGGCGGAGTCCAGCGTGGGCAGGTCGGCGGGTGTCGGCAGCAGTTCCGCCGCGCGTACGGCCTGCCGCCCGAGGTGGCATGCCAGGGCACCCACGGACAGGTGCGGCAGGGCGCTCGGGTTCGACCACTGCGCGGACACCTCGGGGCGCCGGATCAGGTCCAGCGCGATGGCGGCGGCGACCGGAAAGGCGGAATCGAGGGCGTCAACGGGACGAGACATCCGCACATTCTGGCAGGCCTGACCGGCCGGCGCTGAGGAGCGAGGCGTGGCCAGCACGGCTTGATCGACTCGGTCTACGGGAAGTCGGGGCGTCCCCGGCACAGGGACGCCCCGACTTCATGGAAACCGAGTCGATCAAAGAGCGGGTCAGCGCAGGCCGGCGGCGGCGAGCAGGTTGCCCTCGGGCAGCGCCGGGAGGGCCCGGCCCTGGGACATCCGCTGCTCGGTGCGCTCGGCCGTGAACGTGGCGTCGTTGGCGATGGCCGCGGCGTAGCTGGCGGCGGTGCGCTGGGCGATGGCCGCCCAGCCGTACTGGTCGTGGACCATCCGGCGGGCGCGACGGGCCATGGCGCGGGCCCGCTCACGGTCGGACAGCAGCGCGTCGACGGCGTCGCCGAGCCCGTCCGGGTCGTGCGGGCGGAACGTCATCCCGGTCGCTCCCGGCTCCACGATCTCGGCGAGACCGCCGGTGGCCGCGACGGCCAGGGGCGCTCCGGCGGCAGCGCCCTCCAGGGCGACCATGCCGAACGGCTCGTAGATGCTCGGCACCGCGAAGCAGTCGGACGCGGCCATCAGCGCCGGCAGGTCGTTGCCGCCCAGGAAGCCCGGCATGGTGACCATGCCGCCCAGGCCACGGCGGTGCACCTCGGCCTCCAGCTCGGCGCGGTACGGGCCGTCGCCGGCGATCACCGCGCGCAGCCCCGGGTGCCGCTCGCGCAGGCGGGGGAGGGCGGCGATCAGGTGCTGCACGCCCTTCTCGTAGACGAGCCGGCCGGCGAAGGTGACCAGCGGGCCGTCCCCGGCGAACCGGGCCCGCGCCGCGGCCACGTCCCGCGCCGGCACCTTCCAGCGGTGCGACTCGACGCCGTTGGCGACCACGTCGACGCGGCCGGCCGGTACGCCGAACAGCGCGCCCACCTCGTCGCGCATATAGCCGGAGCAGACGATCACCCGACCGGACTCGCTGCTGAGCCACTGCTCGACACCGTGGATGGTGCGGTTCATCTCCTCGGGCAGCCAGCCCTGGTGCCGACCCGCCTCGGTCGCGTGGATGGTGCTCACGAGGGGGATGTCCAGGTGGTCGCGCAACGTCATCGCGGTGTGGGCGACGAGCCAGTCATGGGCGTGGATGACGTCGTAGCTGCCGGCCTGGGTGGCGCGTAGGGCGGTGCGGGTGAGGGTGTGGTTGAAGGCCATGGTCCAGGCCAGGAGGCTGCTGGTGGCGAGGGGGAAGGTGACGGGGTCTTCGGGGGCGCGCAGGATGCGTACGCCGTCGGCGTATTCCTCCAGGGGTGCGCCGTCGGCGTGGCGGGTGACGACTGTGACGTCGTGGCCGGCGGCGGCGAGGGCGACGGAGAGGGCGTGGACGTGGCGGCCGAGGCCACCGACGAGCACCGGCGGGTACTCCCACGACAACATGAGGATGCGACGGGTCTGCGGCGGCACCCCGGGACCGGAGTGCGCGGGCACGATCGCGCCGGGCTGCGCGGTCGGGCCGGGCTGCGCGGGAAGCTGCGGCCGGGAGGTCAGGGTGGGCCGGTGGGCCCGGTCCTTGGTGGCAGCGAGCTGCTCATCGACCCGCAGGGTCGTCACATCAATCTCCGTCCATGCATGGTGGTGCGCGCCGGCGTCAGTGGCGGCGGAGCGAGAGGTGGAAAGGGTGGCCGAGGGCCGAGTGGGGTCGCGCGCGGACGCGTGCCCCCCGACAAGCAAAAGGCATCGAGCCCCGGAACGCACCTCGAAACCGTCCATGGTGACGGAGGACACCTGAGGGTGTAGCACGCATCAGACAGGTGGATTCCGGTCATCGCCTGAAAGGATGGATTGGCGCACCGGGGCGCAGGGCAATACCGGCGTGCGCGCGGGCGACCTGTCGTCGGCGCGCTCGTGGCGCGGTGCGCACATGACCATGGTCTGAAGGAGCGACATGCAGGTCTGGCCGGGCGAGCGGTATCCCCTGGGCGCCACCTACGACGGGATGGGCACCAACTTCGCCATCTTCTCCGAGGTGGCCGAGCGGATCGAACTCTGCCTCTTCGACGAGTGGGACACCGGCGCCGAGCGCCGCGTCGAGCTGCGCGAGGTGGACGCCTACGTCTGGCACGCGTACCTGCCGGGCATCGAGCCGGGGCAGCGCTACGGCTACCGGGTGCACGGGCCGTACGACCCGGCGAACGGGCTGCGCTGCAACCCGCACAAGCTGCTGCTCGACCCGTACGCCAAGGCCATCGACGGTGACGTGACGTGGGACCCGGCGGTGTACGACTACGACATGGGCGACCCGGAGCGGATGAACGAGAGCGACTCGGCGCCGTTCATGCCGAAGTCCGTGGTGGTCAATCCGTACTTCGACTGGGGCAACGACAAGCCGCCGCGTACGCCGTACCACCACTCAGTGATCTACGAGGCGCACGTGCGCGGGCTGACCATGCGCCACCCGGACATCCCGGAGGAGCTGCGCGGCACGTACGCGGGCATCGCCTCCCCGCCGATGATCGAGCACCTGACCCGGCTCGGGGTGACGGCGATCGAGCTGATGCCGGTGCACGAGTTCGTGCACGACCACCGGCTCGTCGACCTGGGCCTGCGCAACTACTGGGGTTACAACACGATCGGTTTCTTCGCACCGCACCACGGCTACTCGGCGCTGGGCCACCTCGGGCAGCAGGTGCAGGAGTTCCGGGGCATGGTCAAGGCGCTGCACGCGGCGGGCATCGAGGTCATCCTCGACGTGGTCTACAACCACACCGCCGAGGGCAACCACCTCGGGCCGACGTTGAGCTTCAAGGGCGTGGACGCGCCCAGCTACTACCGGCTCAGCGAGGAGGACCGGCGCTACTTCGTCGACTACACGGGCACCGGCAACAGCCTCAACGTGCGCAGCCCGCACTCGCTGCAACTGATCATGGATTCGCTGCGGTACTGGGTGACCGAGATGCACGTCGACGGCTTCCGGTTCGACCTGGCGGCCACCCTGGCCCGCGAGTTCTACGAGGTGGACCGGCTGTCGACCTTCTTCGAGGTGGTCCAGCAGGACCCGGTGGTCAGCCAGGTCAAGCTGATCGCCGAGCCGTGGGACGTCGGCCCCGGCGGCTACCAGGTGGGCAACTTCCCGCCGTTGTGGACCGAGTGGAACGGCAAGTACCGCGACACGGTGCGGGACTTCTGGCGCGGTGAGCCGGCCACCCTCGCCGAGTTCGCGTCGCGGATCTCCGGCTCCGCCGACCTGTACCAGGACGACGGCCGCCGTCCGTTCCACAGCATCAACTTCGTCACCGTCCACGACGGGTTCACGCTCACCGACCTGGTGTCGTACAACGACAAGCACAACGAGGCCAACGGCGAGGACAACCGGGACGGCGAGAGCCACAACCGGTCGTGGAACTGCGGCGTGGAGGGCGACACCGACGACGACGCGGTGCTCGCCCTGCGGGCCAAGCAGCGGCGCAACTTCCTGGCCACCCTGATGCTCTCGCAGGGCGTGCCGATGATCGGTCACGGCGACGAGCTGGGCCGCACCCAGCACGGCAACAACAACGCCTACTGCCAGGACAGCGAGCTGGCCTGGATCGACTGGGACAACGTCGACGAGCAGCTGCTGGACTTCGTCCGTACGCTCACCGATTTCCGCAAGCGGCACCAGGTGTTCCGCCGTCGCCGGTTCTTCACCGGCCTGCCGGTGGGCGGGCGCGGCAGCGACGAGCCGTTGCCCGACCTGGCCTGGCACACCCCCGATGGGCGGGAGATGACCGGCGAGGACTGGGGCAACGACTTCGGCCGCTCGGTGGCGCTGTTCGTCAACGGTGAGGGCATCCGCGAGCGCGGCCAGTACGGCCAGAAACACCACGACGCCTCGTTCCTGCTCTGCTTCAACGCCCACGACGCGCCGCTGGACTTCACGATGCCCGGCAGCGAGTACGGCCAGAAGTGGGAACGGGTGATCAGCACGGCCGAGCCCGAGCCCGACGACGCCACGGTGATCAGCGCGGGCGGCACCATCCGGGTGCCGGACCGCTCCCTGGTGGTGCTGGAAAGGACGATCTGACATGGCCGCCACCCCTCCGCAGGCCACCTACCGCGTCCAGGTCCGTCCCGGCTTCGACCTGGACGCCACCGCAGGCATCCTCGACTACCTCGTCGACCTGGGCGTCAGCCACCTCTACACGGCCCCGCTGCTGGCCGCGACGCCCGGTTCGGCGCACGGCTACGACGTGGTCGACCACCGCACGGTCAACCCGGAGCTGGGCGGCGAGGCCGCCCGGCAGCGGCTGCTGCGGGCGCTGCGCGAGAAGCGGCTCGGCCTGGTCGTCGACATCGTGCCCAACCACGCCGGGGTCGCCGTACCGCCGGCCAACCCGCCCTGGTGGGACGTGCTGCGCCGGGGGCGCGACTCGTCGTACGCCGACTGGTTCGACATCGACTGGGACCGGGGCCGGCTGCTGCTGCCGGTGCTGGCCGACGATCCGGCCGCCCTGGACGACCTGAAGCTCGTCGACGGGGAGCTGCGCTACCACGAGCACCGCTTCCCGATCGCCGACGGCACCGGCGACGGCAGCGCCCGCGAGGTGCACGACCGGCAGAACTACGAGCTGGTCTCCTGGCGGCGTGGGGACGCCGAGCTGACGTACCGCCGGTTCTTCGCCATCGCGGGCCTGGCGGGCCTGCGCGTGGAGGACCCGGCGGTGTTCGCCGCCACCCACGAGCTGATCCTGCGCTGGGCCGCCGCGGGCGAGGTCGACGGCATCCGCGTCGACCACCCGGACGGTCTGCGCGACCCCGGCGGCTACCTGGCCCGGCTGCGCGAGGCCGCGCCGAACGCCTGGCTCGTGGTGGAGAAGATCCTGGAGTACGGCGAGGAGCTGCCGGACTGGCCGGTGGACGGCACCACCGGGTACGACGCCCCCGAGGTGCCGACCGAGCAGGCCCGCGCGGCGCTCGCCGAGCTGGCCGCGGCGTTCCCGGTCTACCGCGGCTACCCGCCGCACGGCGCCCGGCACCTCGCCGCCGCCCGCTCCGAGGCCGGTCGCCGCCGCCCCGACCTGACCGGCGCCCTGGACGCGATCACCCGCCGGCTGCGCGACAGCGACGACGAACTGGCGATGCGGTTCCCGCAGCTCACCGGCGCGGTGATGGCCAAGGGCGTGGAGGATACCGCTTTCTACCGCTGGACCCGGTTCGTGGCCCTCAACGAGGTCGGCGGCAGCCCCGCCCACTTCGGCGTGCCACCGGCGGAGTTCCACCGCTTCGCCGGCGCCCGCCAGGTCCGCTGGCCCGCCAGCATGACCACCCTCTCCACCCACGACACCAAACGCGGCGAGGACGTCCGCGCCCGCCTCGCCGTGCTCAGCGAGCTGCCGGACCGCTGGGCCGAGCAGGTCCAAACCTGGATGGAGTACGCCCCGCTGCCCGACCCGTCGTTCGCCCACCTGCTCTGGCAGACCGCCGTCGGCGCGTGGCCGATCGAGCGGGAGCGGCTGCACGCGTACGCCGAGAAGGCCGCCCGGGAGGCCGCGGCCTCGACCAGTTGGGCGGACCCGGACCCGGTCTTCGAGCAGGCCATGCACGCGGTCATCGACCGGATGTACGACGACCCGAGCCTGCACGACGAGCTGACCGAACTCGCCGCCGCCATCACCCCGGCCGGCTGGTGCAACTCGCTCGGGCAGAAGCTGATCCAGCTCGCCATGCCCGGCGTGCCGGACACCTACCAGGGCACCGAGCTGTGGGACAACTCCCTCGTTGACCCGGACAATCGTCGGCCCGTCGACTTCGACGTACGCCGGGAGATGCTGGCGCGGCTCGACGGCGGCTGGCGTCCCCCTGTCGACACCGACGGCGCGGCGAAGCTGCTCGTGGTGTCGCGGACGCTGCGGTTGCGGCGGGCGCACCCGGAGCTGTTCACCGGCTACCGGCCGGTGCCCGCGCACGGGCCGGCGGGCCGGCACGTGGTGGCGTTCGACAGGGGCGGCGCGATCGCCGTGGCGACCCGCCTGCCGCTGGGTCTGGCGCGCTCCGGAGGCTGGCGCGACACAGCCCTGTCGCTTGGTGTTAACGAGGTGAAGGACCTGTTCACCGGCCGGGTCTACAGTGGCGGGGAGACGTCGCTGGACACTCTTCTGGCGGACTATCCCGTCGCTCTGCTGGCTCCTCTCACCGCTGCCGAGGAGGCCGTTTCATGACCGAATTCTCCGTCTGGGCGCCGGACGCCAGCCGGGTGCGGCTGCGCCTGGCCGGCGACACCGACCACGAGATGCGCGCCGCCGCCGACGGCTGGTGGCTGGTCGAGGTCCCCGACGCCGGCCTCGACTACTCCTTTCTGCTGAACGACGACGAAACCGCACTGCCCGACCCCCGCTCACCGTGGCAGCCTGCGGGGGTGCACGGGCCGAGCCGCCGCTATGACCACTCCGCTTTCGAGTGGTCCGACAGCCTGTGGACGGGCCGGCAACTGCCCGGCAGCATCCTCTACGAGCTGCACATCGGCACCTTCACCCCGGAGGGCACCTTCGACGCGGCCATCGACCGCCTCGACCACCTGGTGAACCTCGGCGTCGACCTGATCGAACTGCTCCCGGTCAACGCCTTCAACGGCGAACACAACTGGGGGTACGACGGCGTCTGCTGGTATGCCCCACACGAGCCCTACGGCGGCCCGGACGGCCTGAAACGGTTCGTCGACGCCGCCCACGCTCGCGGGTTGGGGGTGATCCTCGACGTTGTCTACAACCATTTCGGGCCCTCCGGGGCCTACGCGCCGCAGTTCGGGCCCTACCTCGCCGAGCAGAGCAACAGTTGGGGCCGCTCGGTCAACCTGGACGGCCCGCACTCCGACGAGGTACGCCGCTACATCATCGACAGCGTGCTCATGTGGCTGCGCGACTACCACGTCGACGGACTGCGCCTGGACGCCGTCCACGCGCTGCCGGACACCCGGGCGATCCCGCTGCTCGAAGAGCTGGCCATCGAGGTCGAGTCCCTGTCGACGCACCTGGGCCGGCCGCTGTCACTGATCGCCGAATCCGACCTCAACGACCCGCGGCTCATCACCCCCCGGGAGGCGGGTGGGTTCGGGCTGCACGCCCAGTGGAACGACGACGCCCACCACGCGCTGCACACGTTGCTGACGGGGGAGCGGCAGGGCTACTACGGCGACTTCGGCTCCCTGGAGACGCTGTCGGACGTGCTGACCGGCGGGTTCTTCCACGCGGGGACGTGGTCCAGCTTCCGTAACCGGCACCATGGGCGGCCTCTGGACTCCCGCGTTCCTGGTCATCGGCTGGTGGCGTACCTGCAGAACCACGACCAGATCGGGAACCGGGCCACCGGGGATCGGATCTCGGCTTCGTTGTCGCCTGCGCTGCTGCGGGTCGGGGCCATGCTGCTGCTGACCGCGCCGTTCACGCCGATGCTGTTCATGGGGGAGGAGTGGGCTGCTTCAACGCCGTGGCAGTTCTTCACGTCGCATCCGGAGCCGGAGTTGGCCTCTGCGGTGCGGACTGGGCGGCGGCGGGAGTTCGCGGCGCACGGGTGGCCCGAGGGGGACGTGCCAGATCCGCAGGATCCGGAGACGTTCGTACGGTCGCGGTTGGACTGGGCGGAGCTGGACAAGCCCGAGCATGCCTCGATGTTGGCGTTCTACCAGCGGTTGATTGGGCTGCGGCGGTCGGTGGCCGACCTGTCGGATCCTCGGATGCACGCGGTGTCGGTGCAGCACGGGGATCAGTTCCTCCTGATGCGGCGAGGGGAGACGTTGGTGGTCGCCAACTTCGCTGGGCGGGGGCAAGGGGTCAGCCTGCCGGGGGTGGCGCGGCGGGTGCTGCTGGCTACGGGGGAGGGGGTCACGGTGATGCGGGACCGGATTGAGCTGCCAGCGGAGACAGCGGCGATCGTGGCGCTCTGAGCAGTTGAAGCAGGGTGTGAGCGCCGTGCGACATGTGGTTCATTTGAAATGAGAACAGGATAGAGAGCAGGCGTCCTCCGCCTTGCTCGCGCGACGGCAGCGGCAGTCGCTTCGCAAGCCAGGACTTGCCTTGACAGGCCCAGAGTCGTCGTCTGCTGTTCGATCTTGGCGATCCGCTCGTCGGCGTGTTGATCCGATGGACCCGGAAGGGCTCGACACCCTCTTCATCACAGCTGCTTGGCTCCCGTACACACATGGATGGATGTGTCTGGGATCCTGGATGGGGCCGCGAGCATACCGTCTCCGGCGCGAGCGGTTCGACTTTTCAACCGATCTTGAGATGCTGTCTTGAGGCGAGCAGGCCCACCGATCTTCGGCTTATACCACAAAAACAAAAACTTTATTGTCGATCTTTAGTCACTTCAACCGGCGGCCGTTGTTGCGTACTATGTGTACTTCCGGCCGCAGGAGAAGCTGGTGGACAAAGATCCAATGCTGAAGAGTTTTTTCATCAGCTATGCAACAGAAGATCGCGATTGGGCCGAGTGGATAGCGGTGGAGCTTGAGGCTGCTGGCTATTTGACGCGGTACCAGACGGCGGATATCCGCCCGGGTAAGGATTTTGTTCACGAAATGCAGAAGGGCGTGATATCGACAAGTCGGGTGATTGCCGTGTTAACGCCTGCTTATTTAGCGTCGCAGTTCGGTGCGGCAGAGTGGGGGGTGGCGTTCGCGCAGGACCCGAGGGGTGAGCTCGGTTTGTTGATTCCAGTACGGGTGCAACCGTGTGAACCGCCAGGCCTGCTGATGACACGAGTATATGTGGACTTAGTGGGCTCGGACGAGGTCGCGGCGCGTAAGAAACTGCTTGCTGCGGTGGATAGAGAACGGCCACGGCCTGCTAAAGCATCGTTTCCTGGCGTGCGCGCTGGACTGTCCTCTCCTCGTGGGGTGCGTTTTCCTGCCGCGAGCCCGGCCGCAGCATCGAACGATAGCGAAGCTCTGAAGCAGATGGATCAACAGCTGTCGCCTCATCGTGCCGAGAGCCCTGGCGATTCTCTGAAGCCGAGAATGATTCGTCCTCTACCTGGATTCGTTCCGCCCCGCGTAACAGGTCGCGAGAAGGTGCTTGGTGAACTAAAAGCTGCTCTCCAGCGGCCCGGCGCCGTACTCACGGCACTTCTCGGTGAGGCCGGCGTTGGCAAGACTGCAGTGGCTGCCAAGTTTGCTCGAGAGCAGGAGGGCGATTGTGCGGTCGACTATCTCACCGCTGGCGGCTACCCGGCACTCAACGCCGCGACAGTGCTCGAGGGATTGGCCGCAGCCCATCCCAACGCCAAAATCCGGGCGGCACTGACGACCCGTCTCATCGACCGTGACCTCAGCATACTGGCAAAGCTTGATGCGGTTCTTAGTGCTCTTGGTGGGCAACGCGTACTCATCATCCTCGACGACCTGGAACAGTTGCTTGACGATGACGGCAAGCTCCGCGACGAGACACTGTTGGCGCTGCTCGAGGACCTGGCCGGCCGAGACCGGCACGCAGTCCAGGTCCTCCTTGTCACAACGCAGCGATTGCGGTCCCCAGTGGTGATGTCTGTCGGAATGCTCGAAGGGCTGCCGCCGGAGGAGCTACGCGAGTTCCTCTCGGGTCTTGCTTCAGCCACTGGGACGGGCTTGCTGCCCATGTCGTCGCGGCAGTGGGGCCTGTTTACTGGGCTGACGCGAACCTGGCCGCGTCCCGCGGAACGAATTCACGGCATGGTGGCAGGCAGGCCTGCAATGCTGCAGACCCTCCTCGAAACTATGACGAGCGGGCGGTCGCTCGGCGAACTCACCGTCGCCGCACTCGGGGATGTGGAACTTGACGTGGCACAGGCCCTCGCGATCTACGGCCGCCCTGTGTCGGCAGAGGCAATAATGGCACTCGTAAGGGAGACAACCCACAGCCGTATCGCTGAAGCTCTGACCAGTCTTGTAGACCGGAGAATCGTCCGGGGGACCGGTAGACGCTCCGAGGAGGAGGAAGAGCGCTTTTCATTGCTTCCAGCGGAGCGCGCCGATTTCTTGACGGCAGACGCCGAAATTCGGGTGACCCTCCAACGTAGTGCCGCCCACTACTTCTACCGCTGTGGGCGCGAGATTGAGGCTGTCGGCAGGCTACGCAGCCTGACCGATCTTGAAGCGTATCTCGACTCGATTGAGCTGTATTTGGACTGCGGTGATGGTGAACGCGCGTTGCGGATCATAAAGGAGGTCGACGATCGTTATCTTAAAGGATGGGGGCAGACATGGGTGCTCGTCGTCTACTTGAGGCGACTCTCCTCAATGCCGACCAATACCCACGCACTTGTTCTCACCGATAGCCTCTTGGGTCGGGCGCTATTGCAGCAGGGAAGATTAAAGGAGGCCGTTGAACATGTAGTGCGCGCGGGCCGGCGTAATGCAGAGCTGAAAGACAACGAGAATCAGCTGATACTACTTAATCAGCTCGGGGTGTCTTACCTGGCCCAAGGCTGGGTTGGTGCAGCACTCGACGCCTTTCAGGAAGCGGTCGAACTGACGACTTCCGGTCGTGAGGTGTGGAGCCGGGCTGACGCGCGCTACAACGAGGCTATCTGCCTTACGGAATTGGGAAAGTTCGATGCCGCCACTCGGGCTATCGCGTCCGCTCGGCAAGATATCGCCGAGCACGCTGCTGGCGAGCTTACAAGCAGCGCGGACGACGCTGACAACGCGCGGTTGGCCGCAAGACTGTTGTTGGCTGACGCCAAGATTGCTCTGGAAAAGGGTGAATATGTCAGGAGTATCGTTTTAGCTGAGCAGGCTGGCGAAGAAGCACGCGTCAACGGTGCCGAGATACTCGCGGGCACGTGCGACGACCTGCGGGCGTGGGCCTATTTGCTCGACGGTGACGATGTGAGCGCTACCGTTGCAGCGCAAACGGCGCACCGGCTTGCTGCGGAGACAAGTCATCCCAACCTCTTAAGGATCACTGGCACCACACTTGCCCTGCTGCATTTACGCCGCAGCGACCTTGCAAACGCCCACGCGGCCGCTGACCTGGCCGTGCGGTCTGGCCACGGCATGCCAGGAGCAGGGGCATACGCCTTGCGAGGCATTGTGGAGTGGAGGCGTAGGCGTCGGCGGCCAGCAGAGGACGACTTTGTGCGAGGGCTTGCGATCTTGCAACGGGTGCCCAACACAGAACCCAAACTCTACGATTCTCTTGACTTCACAGCACTCCAGCTTGCGGGACTGGCGCTCATCCGCCACTCTGCGCCTGATGAGGAGGCAGCGCTCGACGCATACCAGTCCGCCGTGGAACTCGCTGACTACCCAGGCATTCAAGCGCGTCGGCGCAGCCTCTTTCGGGAACTGGTGGCAGACGATCGTGATGGGCTTGCCCGCCTGCGGGCACTGCTTAGGGTCCGAGCCACCCCTTCGCCTGAGCCGTAACCAGGGCATCCGCGCGTCCAGCTGCGCCGATACGAGTGTAAAGATTCCGGAGTAGTCGAAACATCATGCGCTCCGAGTATCCAGCCTCGACAGCGAGTCGGCCAACGGTCACACCACGGGAGAGGCTACGAAGCCATTCCCGTTCCTGGGTAGACGGATAGTCATCGGACGGTTCCGATGGTGCCGTGAAGATCAGGGCACGAAGCACGTCGAGCGAGACGGTGCTCCGCCCGTTCAAAGCCGCACTAAATGCTTCGCTTAGCGCCGCCGGGCTGGTGCTCCGCGGCAGGATGCAGGCGGCTCCGAGGCGGAACGCTCGAACAGACGTCTCGACCGTGACGCGTTCTGCTAGAACGACGAGCAGCGTGTCGGCCGCACTGCTGGTGAGCGACTCCAGTAAGTTCCAGTCGGTATCGGACAGCAGCGTAAAGATCAGCGCGGCAGGCTGCTGGTCATGCAACCAGGCCAACGGGTCGTCTGGTGCCTCGGGCTCAAAGCCCGCATCCCGGAGGATCGCCATCACTCCACGTCGGAAAACGGGCAATGGGTCCGTGACGGCAATCCGTACGACCATGGGAGCCGGTACCTCCGAGCGAAGGGGCTTGGTGCGCGCTGATCATCGCCGATACTGCCACGTTTGACCAACTGAGCCATGGGCTGGCGTGGGTCTGCCACTTGGATGGCGTCATGGACCGGCAAGCGGCGACCGCCCTACCGTTAGGCAAAGCCACTCGACGTAGGAGGACAAGCGATGATGACAGTGGGAGGCGAGGGCTCGGATCGTTCGCTTAGTCAGAGGTCCGCACAACCCCGTTCGGACTTTCGCGTTGCGCGGGCCTTCGGCGGTGGCGCGACGAGTGCAGGGGCGTCGAGTCCGAGTGGACGTGTTCGCATCCATGAGAGGATCTCGGCGATCATAGATGAACTGAACAGATATGGTCCTGAAGTGATCGATCGTGTTTCGCGCTCGGGGTCCGGGTCCGCTTCCGTTGCACGGCGGGATCTTGACGCAGCCGTGGGCCATCTCCGAGACGCCTTGAAGGCTGTCCGGAGAATGAACGCCTAGCACTATCACGCCGCCGATAGCGAGTCCTGATGACAGCGAAATCCCTATACGAGCGCGCTGACTCTCGAGGGCGCAGCCTTGTTCGGCGAGACTAAGCCTCCGAGCGTCGACGAGAGGTCGCTACAGACCCCGCAGCGAGTTGTACAATCAACCCTGACTGGGCACGCGTGCGTAATAACGCAATTGGATCACGGGCAGTCTTGCCCCCGACAGCCTCGTAGGTACTATAGAGCCCGGATCTGTGACGGATGCCCATCACGTCGCTGATCGCAGTTCAAGCGGCCTCTACACGACAAGCCTGCGTGAGGGTGAATAGTGAGTGATCCCGCCGACCTCGTCTTGGCGTACTGGAACGAACACCGCCAGCAACTGCGACAATGCGAAAATCAGCGCGCTACCATGACTAACTTTGTCCTGGTCGTCACTGCCGCGCTTAGCGGTCTTATCATTCAGCAAAGATTCGCAGTGAACGCGACCCCCCTCGGGGTCTTGATAATCATGATAGGCGGCTTTGGGGCTGTTTTGTCTGCAAAATATCACGAACGGGCCGTTTACCACCTTGGTCAGGCCCGCGCGCTGACTGATACTCTTCGAGATATAAATGCTCTAGGTAATGACATGAATATAGTTGAACATCGCCAAAGTCATTACAGGGCTTTCCCGCGCATGTATCGCATCCGTCTTCACGCACTTTGGACCGGCCTTCACATCGTCATCGCCCTCTATGGGCTTGCGTTAACTCTGATCATTGCTTTCGTTTAACTGCTCCATGACGGCGGTTCCGGCGCGCAGCGGTGGCACCGTTGTCACGGTGAGCCGACTGGCGGCATGGAGAACGATGCCTACTGCGGACTCGGCTATGAAGGAGCGGCGGTGCTAGGCGTCAAGCCGCTTCATACTTCGCGCAGGTCAATGACGAGCGATGAGAGGATTCGGAACTGCTCGCGGCGAAGACGGCGACGACTCCGGGGTGGCGAAATGCCGGAGGGGAAGGCAGGCAAATCGTTCTGCCCCCGTCATCGGCGGAGAGGGAAGGTCAGGCCGGCCGCAAGGTACATCGGAGCGTGTCGCCCACGGGCGCGCATCGCCGCACCAACTCGGTTAGCGACGTTGCCGGGGAGGCGGCGCTCAGCCTCGTGGCACGAGAAGAAGGCGACGTCCTCCAACTCTCCTCTCGGCAGGTTGAACCCGTCGAGGCCACCGACGGACCCGCAGTCGAACGTGAAACTGACGATCGCACGGGGGCGCTGCCCGGTAGGTGGTGCCCAGTCGACTACGAGCAGAGCGCCCACTGTCAGCGCGACGCCCAACTCTTCTCGAATCTCGCGGGCGCAGGCATCATGCGGGTATTCGCCCTCGTCAACGTAGCCGCCCGGGAAGGCCCAGTGGTCGCGGTACGTGGGCTTGACGAGCAAGACGTTGCCCGTCGGGTCGGTGATGAAAGCCGCAGCGGCAGCGTAGAAGGAAGCCAGGTTGGCGTACCAGGTGGCGGGCTCCGTCCAGGTCACCTCGGTGACGCTAGCGGACATGCCTAGGTGGCGCTCTCGCTTTAGATGGCTGCTGGCGCGGCCGCGAGGGCATGCAGGACTTCGTTGACCTGGTTCGACGACTGGTGCGGGCGGAGGGTGGTGGTGAGTTCGCCGAGGCGCTGGCGAACGCGCGCAGACTGGACCCCCGTAACGTCCCGCGCCAGGGTCCGGCTCCAATCACAGGCCGCATCGGTGTCACCAGCCCGGGCGTGAGTCATAGCGACGAGGGCCGTGTGCAGCGCACGGGTTCGGGTGTTTTGGCTGCCGAGGGTAAGCGCGTCGGCCGCATGTCGTAGGGCTTGCGAGTACAGGTGCAGGTCGCCTAGGCATCTCAGCGCGGCCCCGGCCAGGTGCGCCGGGGTGAAGTAGCCGACCCAGCGGGGGCCGGGATCTGTGCCCGTCCGGTCGAGAGAGCGCTCAGCCTTGTTTAGGGCACGTTGGCAGGCACGCCGCTCGCCTGCCTGTCCGTAGGCCGTAGCGGCGGTGGCGTGTAGCCGAGCGAGGACAGTGGCAGGGGCACGGCCAGCTCCGTCAATGGCGGCTTCGGCGAGCCGGGCGGCCTCGCGAGCGTGGCCCAGAAACACAGCCTGAGTGGCAACGTTCGCCAGAAGATGAGCACCGTAGAGGCGGTCGTTACCGGCCTTCGAAAGTCGCAGACCTAGGGTCACGTGATGTTGCGCGAAGACGTGTTCGCCCGCGTCGTACGACATAAAGGCGAGTTGGCCGGCGAGCGTTGCCGCCGCACGCATGAGATCGCGCCCCACTGCGTCGGTGTAGGTGCCCCGCAACATCGGCCCGACCTGACGAACAAGCAGGTCGGCCATGACGGCACGGGTGTGCGGAGACCCGCTGCCGTGACGTCGATCGAGGTCGGTGAAATGATCTGCCAGCGCGTACAGCGATTGGACGTCGGCGGAGGTGACCTGCTGCCGGCCGCGCCGACTGAGCGTCTCGTCGGGCAGGTCGTACCGCCAACCTAACGCCGCATGTAGGGCTTTACCGCTGTCGAAGGTCCCGTTCACCTGCCGGTTGAAGTGCTTGGCGAGCGTCATCCAGATCTGCTCGGCCGCATCTATCGCCGCATCGACGGAAGCCGGGTAGACGCATGTTCCGGTGCTCTCGGAAACGCCGAATCCCAGCTCTGACGCAGAGACGGGGCGCCCGAGTTTGCGAGCGAGTGTTTCGGCCATGGCCGCCTGGACGTGCTCCCCAGGCCGGCGACCGCGCAGCCACCAGTAGACGCTGGCTGCGTCGTACCGCCAGGCACCCTGCTCTCGACCGGCGTGATTGAGCTGGCGTGCGAATGCGGCGTGCGCGTTTCCATAACCAGCGGCAGTCAGCAGCCCGTCGAACGCCGCATTCGTCACCGGTCTCGCCATCTCAGCCTCCAGCCATCACACGACTACCAACAGTGATGAGCCTATGGGTTGCCCCCGTCCGATAGGGAACAGCGCAACCCCACGCAAGCCACGTCCTGACCAGCGCAACCGAGCGCATCGCTCGCCATCTGGCCCGTCAGTCGGCAGCCCGCTTCTCTGCGTGCAGGGGAGTTCCGGGCGGCGGCAGAGGCTGAATGTCCCGCCCCGGTTGACGGAGGTGGAGATGAGCAGCGATAAGCAACCGAGCAAAGGCGAGCAGTCGGAGGCTGCTGAGCGGGAGGCAGCCAAACAGCGCCTCCTCGCCCAAGCCGAGGCGGATCGCGTACCCGTGGACGACACGACCCGCGCGGTCCCGGACCGGCGGTGGCGGCGTGACAGGGGATGACCTGCCGATCGGCCGGCGGGTGGCGAGCTGGCGGGTGCGGCGGCAGATGACCCAGCAGATGCTCGCCGACCGGCTGCGCAGGTCCAAGAGCTGGGTCGACAAGATCGAGCGAGGTGTCCGCCCCCTCGACCGGTACTCCGTCATCCAGGACCTGGCCCACGTCCTACGCATCGACCCGGAGGTGCTGCTGGGCCAGCAGCGCAGCACCCCGGCGGGCACGTCGGACGGCGTGGACGACATCCGGGCCGCGCTCGCCCGCTACGACACCCCGCAGGCTCCACCGCAGACGGACGACCTGAGACGGCAGGTCGGGCACGCCTGGTTGACCTACCAGCACGCGCACTACGGGCAGTTGGTGCGGGTGTTGCCGGGCCTGCTCGACGCCGCTCAGGGCGCGCGAAAAGCGGAGCTGCTGGTGCAGGCGTACCGGATCACCTCGTCCCTGCTGGTGAAGCTCGGCGAGGCCGACCTCGCCTGGCTGGCCGCCGACCGGGCGATGGCCGCCGCCGGCGACGACCCGTTCCTGGCGGCAACGGCGGCCATCTCGGTCGCCCAAGCGCTCCGCGCGTCCAACCGCGACCGCCTGGCCCTGGCCGCGACCCTCAGCGCCTCGAACCGCATCCTCCCATCCCTGCCCGGCCCCGGTGATCAAGAGATTTGCGGGACTGTTGGAGATCAAATCGCCCGCAAACCTCTTGATCACGGGGGCGAGGGCCGGGGCGGGAGCGCGGGGGAGCGGGCCGTCGGTGGGACGCTGCTTCTCCAGGCTGCGCTGGCCGCCGCCGGCTGCGGCGACGCCCGCCGCGCCCACGAGCTGACCGACCGGGCCGCGGGCGTCGCCAGCAACCTTCGGGGGTACGACGACACGCACCGCACCTGCTTCGGGCCGATCGCCGTCGACCTGGCGCGGGTGCTGTCAGCGGCGCAACGGGTTGACTCCGATGAGGCGCTGCAACGGCACGTGACGGTGGTTCGGCGGGAGGCGTTCCGGCGGTTGCCGGTCGAATATCGGGGCGCGTACCTGGTTGATGTCGCGCGGGTGTACCTCCAGGTGGGTGACCTGCGCGGGGCTTCCCGCGCCCTGGTGGACGCGGACAGCGTCGCGCCGGCTGAGGTTCGGTGCCGGCCGTTGGCGCGTGCCGTGATTGCCGAGATCGCCCGCGCGAACCCGGCGCCGGCCGGCGTGGCGCGACTGGCGACGCTCGTTGGCCTGACTCGCTGACCGGCCTGTGGGCGAGAGCGACGCCTGCCTGGCCCTCCTCGACCGGCATGTCGTTTCAGGTGCTTGACCTGTCAATTTTCCGCCGGTAATGTAAATTTACAACGACGATCATCTATTTAAGAGCAGGTGAACCGTGCTGTTGAAATCCATCGCCATCGCCATCGCCGCGTCCGTCGCAGGCGTGCTGGCCGCCGCCCCCGCCGCCTCCGCGGCAGCACCCGGAGTGTCGATACAAGGCTGGGGGTCCGGGAACTGCCCGCAGGGCATGCTCTGCATCTGGCCCAACTGGAATCACCCGCCGCAGGGTCCCGTGGAGACGCCCTCTCTGACGACCAACAGCGAGTGGACCGGCAGCATCCAGGGATTCAACTTCTACAACGGCACAGGCCGCGACGCCGTAATATCCGGGTTCACTTTCGGCTCGTCGATTCCCTTCAAGACCTGTGCTCCTGCCGGCGGGACCGGGGGCGACCTGTACATGCCGGTCAACGTGACGAAGGTGACTTGGCAGCTGACCCCCTGCTGATCCTCCACTGGGCTTTTCCGAGTAAGGGTTTAGGGAATAGCCATGTTCTCCGTCGATGATCGGATCGCGGTTTCAATGACCACGGCCGAATTCAGAGCCACGATTTCTGCAGCTGGGCGTCGGGTCGGCAAGGCTGACGCCTAGTGGCTGGCGAAGAGCAGCGACGGGAGCTGAAAGGGCCTGGCTTGACCGCGCGCGATGGGCGGCATCTGCGAGATGCGCCCCATCGGCGGCTGGCAGGAGGAGGCCCGGCAGATTACGGCGATCCTCCTCGACGGCCTACGCCACGTCACGCCGAAGGTGCGCGCATCGTGAACGGCCACCGAGCCGCCGCCCTCGATGCCGCCCTTCGGCTGAGCCGTGCCCGTGGTGCCGGCGTCGCCGACCGGTGGGGCCGGTCCTGGCCGGCGTGGCGCGACTGGGTCACGCTCGTCGGCCTCATCCGCTGACGAGCGGCAAGCGCCCCCGCGATGAGCGGCGATTTCAGCGGAATCACAGCAAACTCAAAGCTTAGACCACAGTGGATCAGATGCTTGACCCTTCAACTTTCCCGGTGGTAACTTTCATCGACCGATTCCACTGGGGAGGAAATAGTTTTCATGCGACTGAAATCCCTCGCGCTTGCCCTGTCCACCGCGGGTCTGCTGGCCGCCGTCCCGGCCGCGTCGGCCTCGGCCGCCGTGCCGGCCGACGAGCCGTGGCCGCCCGGCAACTGCCAGCCGGGCACGTTCTGCGCCTGGCCCAACTGGGCGCCCCCGAACACGGGCCCCACCGAGACTCCGTCCCTGGTGGCCACCGGTGCGTGGACCGGCAGCGCCCCGACGAAGCAGTTCTACAACTACACGAGCGCGAATGTCGAATTGGAATACCACAACACGTGGGACCCGTCGACTGTCATCACCCACTGCGCGACCCCGCGCGGGAACATTTTTTACCTTCAGGTAATCGTTACCAAGGTGAACTGGCACGGTTCCTGCTAATCGCGTGGCGGGGATCCCTCAGCTGGCCGTCATCCGACCCCTGCGCCGGATGAGCGTGTCGAAATATGATGAGCGACAACGGCACGAAGACCCACAGCTGAAGGACCGTGTACCGACGCAGTTCCCGATCGATGTCGACGTCGGCGAGTTCGGCATCGAGGGCACCCGGGCGCATCGGCCTGATCGCGTACCAGGCGAGCGGGGCGTAGTTGAGACCTGCGCCGACCAACCACAGGCCGATCGCCCGGGTGCCGGAACCGACGCCGGGGTGGAGAAAACCGCGCCGCTGGCGACACCCACAGCGGTCAGCCCGGCGCGCAGCCCGCGAGCCCGCCGGCCGGGACGAAAGCGGAGAGCCCCGCAATCCCCAGGGCGACCACCGTCAGGGCGGTGCACCGCAACCCCCAACGGCCAGTGCCCGACCGGTCAGGAGCATCGCCGGCAGCGCGCCCGCGCTGATGAACAGCAGGCCGTGACCAGCTGTCGGTGCGGCGACGCGGATCCCATTGTGGAACGCTACCCACCCGCCGCCCTCAATCGCATCAGGGTGACGACCAGGGCTGGGGTTTCCGGGAACGTGAGATCCGGGCATGTACCTCGGCACTGCTGGAGGGGAGAGACAGCAATGCTGGTGACTGGTTATGTCGGCGCGGTGCTCATCGGTGCCCTCGTCGGCCTGCTCGGCCGGCTCATCTTGCCGGGGAGGCAGCGGATCGGCATCTTCGCCACGTTCGTTCTTGGCGTCGGCTCGGCGGTGCTGGGCACCGTGGTCGCCAGGGCGCTGCACGTCGACGATGACGCCGGCGTGAAGGTGTGGGTGCTGCGCTGGGACTGGATCGTGCTCGCGATCCAGGTCGGCCTCGCGATCATCGCCGTGGCACTGGCGAACATGCTGACCTTCACCCGGCTTGCCGGCGGCGATGAGACCCCTCGTCGGCGCGTCCGTCGCACCAAGGCCAAGCGCGAATCGTGATCGGGCTGCTGCCGCGTGGGGCCGAATGAACCCGGTTGCCGTGAACTCGATCGCGGTCCTGCACTGCCCGCCCCCGCTCGCCTGACACTCGTGTCACCCGACGGTGACAGTCTCATCCAGCGGGTGCACTGCGTTCCGACGCCGCGACCTGCGGCAGGTGACGGGCGAGTTCGGCACGCAGGACGCTCGTCCCGGGCCGAACCAGACCGACGTTGACCGTGTAGACCGGCTGACCGGCACGGATCCGTGGACGCAGCGTCGTGCCGGGCGGTGCGACCGCTCCTGGGCGCAGGGCCACCTGCAGGACGGCGAACGGGCCAGGACGGCGAATCGTCGTCCACCGGATCGTCTGCCACGGGAGGAGGGCCGACCGCCCCTTCTCGACGAGCCCCAACGCCGGACCGGTGACGTCGACTGATGACCAGGTCTTCCGATGCAGCAGAACCGTGAAGGCGCTGAAAGCGACGGCGTAGACAACACCTGTGACAGCCAGGTTCGTGTAGTCGGCCGCCACCCGCCCAGCGATGAGTGCCAGCACGGCCTGGACGAGAACCCAGGCCGGTAGACCCAGCAGCAGCATGAACACGAACATCAGGCGGGCGGACGTGCGGAATGTCGTCCTGTCGTTCTCGTCCATGAGGGCCCTTCCGTCGACCGTGCCGTCGACTGTAGGACAGCTCCCGCCCCGCCGATGCCCGTGCGCGTGCCGTCACGAGGCATCACGAACGGTGTTGCCTCGCTGGCCTCTGCGTTCACGCGGCGGTCACCGGCGTGACCACGCTGCTTCGGGTGAGGCTCGCTGCGGGTTCGCGGCGGTGCCCGTCCGCCACGGTACGGAGGGACCACTCGCACGAGTGGTCCCTCCGCTGGTTCGCGCGGCTAGACTTCAGGTTGGCAGTTCACCTGTGCTCTGCTGCGGCGGGCGCAGACCTCGGGAGGGTGTTGCAGCACCCTCTCGAGGGGCCGTCCGGTCGGACGGCGCCTACTCGCAGAAGACCCGCACGGTGGCATCGGGGGAGTCCACCTCCACCGTCATGTCGTCGAGGTGCTCCACGAGCGCCTCCAGCTGCTCGGGCTTGAGCTGCGTCAGGTCGATCGGCACGCCCGAGTCGCTGAGTGAGGCGTTGGCCTTGACCAGCGCCTGCGGCGGGACGAGCGCCGCCAGCCGTACGCCGGCCCGCAGCAGTTGCAGCGGCACCCGCACGTTGACCCGCGACGGCTCGCCGTTGTCGGTGGCGTCCACCACCACCCGCAGGTACTTCAGCTTGCCCTTCGGTCGGGCGTCGAGACCTGCCGCCGCCGGTGCCGGGTCCCGTTCGAGTGCGGCGATGAGCTGCTCCGCCTCCTCTGCGGTGATCTTGCCGGCGGCCAGCATGTCGAGGATGTCCTTGCGTTGTTCGTTCATGTCGAACCTCTCCTATCGGATGGCCACGAGCACGGCCGTGCGGCCCTGCTCGATGTCGAAACGGGCGCCGGGCAGCGCGGAGATGACGCGCCAACCGGCGCCGAGTGCCCGCACCGCGCCGATGCGGAACACCAGGCAGGCCACGATCGCCGCGAGCGCGACCAGGACCACGACCGGGAAGAGCAGGAGCACCACCGGGAGCACCGGAACCCACAAGCGGATGGGTCGGTGGCCCGGGCGATCGACCTTCACGGTCACCAACTGCGGCATCACGACCGGCCTTCCAGCTCGGCCAACGCCTGCTGGGCATTGATCTCACCGCGGCGCAACCGGTCGATGACGTCGGCCCGCGACGGCGCCGGGTCGGTCTCGACGAAGTCGAGCATCTGCGTGATCCGGTTGAGCCGTGACTTGATCGTCGGGTAGCTCACCCCGAAGATGCGTTCCATCTCCTTGATCGAGCCGTGGCAGCGCACGAACGCAGTGACGAAAACCTGATCCTCGACGTTGAGCTGAGCCAGCTGCGGGAGCTCGAACTCGCCCTCGATCGCAACGCCGTTGCCCGCCAGGCGCACCCGCTCGACGACGAACGGCTGCCCCCGCGTCAGGCTGGTGAGTTCCTGCCAGTCCATCGCCTGATCTGTCATACCTAAATTTGTACCTTAAGAATCCTCAACTTCCAAGAGTCGGACCTTAACTTTCTTAATGTCGGTGCTCGGCTGCCTCGATGACCGTCTGGGCCCAGGCCGCAGCGCGACGGCCTGGGCCCGGACAGTGGCGGATCACCGTCAGGCATCTCTCCCGACGGCGCGCGCGTGGGTCGTCGCGGACCGGGAGGTGACGTCGCGGTTCGGGACGGAAGTCCGACGTTCCGTGTTCGTCTGCTCACGGACAGTCCAATCTGGAACCCGGCTCGCCGTGGGGCGGCCGTACACAGCGGACAGTGGAGGTTCGGATGCTGATCATCGCGGAGGAGCGGGACACCTACCCACCGAAGGGTCAGATCCCCAACCTGGAGACCGACGAGAAGGCGTGCGGCGACATCCTGGCCCGGATCAAACCGCTCCTGCCCAGCGACCTCAGGGGCGAGGTGGTCGGGGCGTTGGTGGACTGGTCGGCGAGCACGTTGCTGGAGCACCGCAACTTCGGGACCTGGGCCGAAGCCATCACCGCCGCGACCAGCTACGCGCGCAACGACATGGCCCGTGCCACCGACGACGGCCAACGCCAGCGTGGCGAGGCTGTCGGCGTCGGCGACCTGGCGAAGCTCGACGCGGCGGTGGGGAGCACGGGACGCACCGGCGACCCGCAGATCACCCGGCGCGACGAGAGCCGCAGGTGGGCGAACTGCGGAATAGCCGCGTTCCAGATTCGCGAGCAGTTGCGCGACAGGGGCGGCGAGCCTGTCCGCCTGTCCAGCCAGACCTACGGCAAGGGCAAGGGCGCCGCGCTCAAGCAGGCGCTGCGCGTCCAGCCCGCCACCGCCCAGACCGTCCTGCTGCTCGACTGCCAGTTCCCGCAGGTGCACAACTTCGTCATCGAGGTGCACCACGACGGGTCGCGTTACCTGGCCCAGGGCTACCAGGGCACCTACTTCGCGCACTGGTGGCTCGGCATCAACGACAGCTACTCCGGAGAGGCTTCGCGCGCGATTCTCGCCCTGCGCGAGCGGTACGGGTTGGGTCGGGCGATCAGCAAGGAGAACTACGAGAGCCTGCTCGACGGCCTGGCCGCGGCCATCTCGTCCGACTGGCAGGAGACCGCGAACCAGTGGCAGACGTTGCCGTTCAATCCTGACCGGCAGGAGATCGACGGGATCCGCCGCCGGTCCGAAGCGCCGACGATCCTCGTCGAGGTGTTCGAGCTGCGCAAACCGGCGGTGGCTCGGGCGGCGTTCGGCGCGAGCGGCGCGGCGTCGCTCAGCGAGCTGGCGACCCGAGGGATGACGACCGCCTGACGCGATGTTCCCGGCCGGTCGGCAACCGACGGGCCGGGAACACGGGCCGTGGCGGGACCCGGTGCGATCCCGCCGCGTGCGCCGCTATGCGCCCGAGATGGCCTTGAGCGCCGTGTCGAGTGCCTGGTCCGCCGGGACTGACACGTCGGGGACCACGCCGACGCCCTCCCAGTTGGTGCTGGTGACGCTGTTGATGGTCCGGGCGGTCGGCACGGTCACGAGGATGTGTTCGGTGACCGGGTGGCGGGCCGTCGGGTGCGCGCCGCCGCGGGTCGTCTCACCGACGACGACGGCCCGGCCGTGCGCCTGGAGGGTGTACGCCACGTCCTCGCCACCGGAGAACGTCATCGCGCTGGTGAGCACATGGACCGGACGGTCCACATAGCGCGGCGCGGGAAGGTGGGCTGTGGTCCAGAACTGACGGGTGGCGCCGGTGGACCGCTCGTAGAAGTCGTTGAGGTGCACCTGGTCGTCGCGGAAGAAGTAGCTGCACCACATCGCGGCGCCCTCCGGTGTTCCGCCGCTGCACGCGCGCAGGTCGAGGATGAGCGCGGAGCTGAGGGCGACCAGGTGCATGGCCGCGCCGATCGCGGCGGCGCCCTCGTCGGCGTACGCGATGCGCCGCACGTCGATGAGCCCGACGTTCCCGTCCAGGTGCTCGACCCGGCGGATCCCCTGGTTCTCCGCCCTGAGCAGCGCGCGGAACGCGGCCCGGCCGCCGTCCTCGTCCGCCGGATCGAGTGACTGCGGCTGGTCCGTCCAGAGCAGCCGCAGATGCCTGTCCGGGCACACCTGCTGAAGGTGATCGGTCACCGTCGTGCAGAGCGCCGGCCCGTCCAGGTCGTCGTACTCGCCGGCAGCGAGACGACGCCGGATCGCGGCGTCGATGTCGGCGACCTTCGCGGGAAAGACGTACCCTGCCCCGATCCGGTCCAGGGCCTGTCCGATGATCTGTTCGTTGGTGAGCACGGCGGCTGATGGTAGACCGCGAGCAGGCTCATGACCATCGGGTTGCACGCGAGTCAGGCGCCGAACGTCCGGGGCGCGTCGGAGTCAGGAGCGTGGCAGGAAGCCCACGAGCGACGTGATGATCGCGAGCCGCAGGGCGGCCCGCAGGTCGATCTGGTAGACCGCGAGCGCAGGCTCGGATTCGTAGACGGCGAGCAGGCTCGGCGGCGGCGACGTGTAGGCGGACAGCGCGCCTGCCACGAGCAGAGCCTGCAGGCAGAACAGCTCGGCGCGCTCGCCGACCTCCGGCAGGTGCCGCCGGATGAGGTCGGCCATCACCGCGAGGTTGGCCAGCGAGGCCCGCTTGTGTCGGCGGACCACCTCCACCGAGACGTTGTGCTCGAGCACCCCGCCCTGCGCGCCGAAGAGATCACACAGCACCGTCTGGGCGGCGAGCGACCCACTGAGCACGTCCGCCGCCTGCTGGGCACGCTCCAGCGCGGACCGGCTCGGGTCGACGCCCCGGCCCAGCTCCTGCTCCAGCTCGGTCAGCCAGGTCGTCGTCCGGTCGTCCAGCAGGTCGAGCAGCACCGCTTCGCGGGACTCGAAATACCGCAGCACCGCCGTCTTGGCCAGGCCCACCCGCCGGCTCAGCTCGTTCAGGGTCACCTCGGCCACCGACATCTCGTCGAGCATCGCCGAGGTCGTCTCCAGGATCGCCTGGCGCCGGACCGCACGCTGCTCCTCGCTGCGTGCCCGCTGGAACGTCATGACGCCAACCCTAACTTAGGTACCGCCGGTCTCTTGACAGTGTACCGGCGGTACCTTACCGTTCAGGCATAACTTACCGGCGGTACCTTGGGAGCCTGAGATGAACTGGACCGAGCAGCAGATTCCGCGTCAGGACGGCCGGGTGGCAGTGGTCACCGGCGCCAACACCGGGCTGGGCTTCGAGACCGCCCGGCTGCTCGCCGAGCGCGGGGCGTCGGTCGTGCTGGCCGTACGCGACACCGAGAAGGGCAGGCGGGCCGCCGCCCGGATCAACGGCGACGTCTCCGTCCAGGAACTGGACCTGACCTCGCTGGAATCCGTGCGCGCCGCCGCGGCCGACCTGCGTACCGCCCACCCGCGGATCGACCTGCTGATCAACAACGCCGGCGTGATGTACACCCCGAAGCAGACCACCCGCGACGGCTTCGAGATGCAGTTCGGCACCAACCACCTGGGCCACTTCGCGCTCACCGGCCTGCTGCTCGACGTGCTGCTGCCCGTGCCCGGCTCCCGCGTGGTAACGGTCAGCAGCGTCGGGCACCGCATCCGCGCCGCCATCGGATTCGACGATCTGCAGTGGGAGCGTTCGTACAGTCGGGTCGCCGCCTACGGCCAGTCGAAGCTCGCCAACCTGATGTTCACCTACGAGTTGCAGCGCCGGCTCGCCCCGCACGGCACCACCGTCGCGGTGGCCGCGCACCCCGGCGTCTCCAACACCGAACTGGTCCGCAACGCCCCGGCGGTCGTGCGCGCACCGATCACCTGGTTCGCCCCGGTGATCACCCAGCCCGCGGCGGCGGGCGCGCTGCCCACCCTGCGCGCCGCCACCGACCCGGCCGTCCTCGGCGGGCAGTACTACGGCCCCGACGGCCTGGGCGAGACGCGCGGCTACCCGAAGCTCGTCACCTCCAGCCCCGACTCCTACGACCTGACGGTGCAACAACGCCTCTGGGCCGTCTCGGAAGACCTCACCGGCGTCCGGTTCCCGGTCGGCCAGGCGGCCTTCGCGGCGTGACCGTGCCACGAGGCAGGTGATCGGTCGCGGCGGGACCCGTCCGGGTCCCGCCGCGACCGTCAGCGTGGCCCGCCGCGCAGCCTTCGGCCGACCTGCCAGGAGGCGGCGGGCCAGGCCGTGACGAAGCCGGCGATCAGCCCGATCTGACCGGCGAACCAGAAGGTGGGGCTGTCGGGCCGTAGGGGCGGCTCCGGAAAGACCATGTGGTGCGCCAGCGTCAGCCACGCGAACAGCGCCGACTCGAACACCGTGATGGTCAGCAGTTCCGCCCTCACGACCGCCGTCAGCGCGCGCCAGATCTGCGCGACGCGGCGAGCCGGCCCCTCGAAGAACCGAAAGAGAACAGCGATCGTCACCGCCGCCAGATAGTCGCCGACGTAGGTGATCCACAGCCCGTTGCGAGCCGGGTCGAAACTGAGCGCGTACAGGGCGACCTCGGCGACGATGAAGCCGAGAGCGCAGTGCGCGCCACAACGGGACACCTGCGTCAGGATGACGCCCCGGTGGGGCCGTCGAGGCTTGTCGTTCCGCCGTCGTGGCTCAAGCGCCTGCGGCCTGCCCCAGTTCCAGTAGAGGCGCACGGCCGCCGGGCCGACGTAGAGGACGGTCACCAGCCAGACGATCTCCATGACCTTGACCGGCTGACGATGCCCGCGCAGGTACGTGTCGGCGAGGACGATCGCGAAGCTGACGACGCCGACCGCGAGCGAGGCCCAGGAGAGCGCCAGGAGCCAGGTTGGCTGCATCCCCGCCCCTTCCACGCGCCGGGCGCCGGTGCCTGCCGCGGCCGAACGTGGAGGGGGGTTCGCTGACCGGTGTCGACGGCCGAGGACGCCCCACAGTCTGTCATGCCGTACCCGTGCGTACCGGCGGATCGGGCGTCCTGCTGGCCGCGGTCGCGCACGGCCGCCGCGCGTCGGTCTGGCCCCCGCGCCCGCTAACTGTCGACGTCGACCCCGGCGAGCGACACCTCGCGGTGCGCGGCGAGGCGTTCGGCCTGTGCGGTGATGGCCTCGCGCGTGCCGGTTGACAGCCTCTGCCAGGGCTGGACCGCGACCGTGAGCGTCCGGCCGGACTTGCGGGGACGCCAGGTGCCCACCAGGTCGCCGTCGACCAGGACCGCGCCGGGGCGGCCCAGCACCGGCCACAACTCCTTTGCGCGGGCGGCATCGGGTGCCAGGGTCGCCCGGTCCTTCGCCTGAAGGAACAGGTCGAACGGGCCGAGCAGGCGGGTCACGCCGCCGCCGGCCGACGTCAACGCCTCCTCGTCGGCGGCCAGCAGCGAACGGGACTCGCCGTCGACAGTCACCTCGACCACGTCGTCGGGCCAGCGCGCCTTCACGTCCTTGACCGGGGCGTCGAGATAGCCGGCCACCTGCTTCGGGGTGGCCGGGCCGAGCAGACGCAGGTACGCGCGGATGACGTCGAACCGGTCAGCCGGGGCGGACGCCTTGCGGAACCCGGTGATGCGCCGCAGGACCGGAGGTGACGTGTCGAGCTGCAACTCCAACCCCGCCCGCGCGGCGGCGAGCCGGAACGGCATCTCGTACAGGTGTGTGGCGTCGCAGACCCGGCAGAACCGCAGGTACGGCTCGGGCAGCACCGTGGCCAGACGGCCGGAGACGTCTCCCTTGACCGTCGGCGTGGTGACGATCTCCCGCATCCGGGCGGCCACCTCGTCGAGGGCGGCGAGGTTGCCGATGCCGGCGGCCTTCAACGGCTTGGCGGCGTCGTAGATGCGCTTGCCCGCGTCGGCGTCGGAGAAGGGCTCGACCGCGGCCACCACGTGCCCGACGTCGGCCCGGCGGTAGAGGTGCGGTGCGCCCCGCACCGTCCAGAGCAGGACCACGTCGGCGTCGGACAGCGCGGTCACGTCGACCCCACGGGCAGCGAGGGCCCACCGGGCGCCGTCCGGGCCGGTGTTCTGCACCCCGATGTCCAAGACGGCGGTGTCGGCGAGCGTGCCCTCGTCCCGGTCGAGCTGCTGGGCCCGGACGCGGAAGTTCATCACCTGGCGCCGATCAACCATGCCTGCACCCTAGCCACGGGCGGCGCTCCCGTCGTCGGGCCACCAGCGAGACTCGCCAGTTCTCCAGCGCCCACGACCCGCGAAGCGCCGTGGCGCACCCTCTCGGCCACCCTGGCGAGAGCGGCGAAGCGGTGCGTGCCGAGGCGGAACGCCGAGGGCCGACGTCGATCCCTGGTGCGCGGTAGTCTGCCCCGGCTGTCGATCAACGGGGGTTCGGAAATGGCAATTCGTAGATGGCTGCTCGTCGGGCTGTTGGTGCTGGTGGCAGGCTGCGAGTCGGGCGGAAAGGGATCGCCCGAACCTGCCCCCACCGACCCGCTCGCGCAGGTGCGTGCCGCAGCCGCCAAGACCGCCGGGGTGCCCGCGCACGTCACGTTGAGCGCGCCGAACGTCGAGGTGGCGGGCGACACCGACCCGGCGGGCCGGGCGCTGACCCTGAGCGTCACCACGGGCACCGGCGGCGAGGCTGTCGAGTCCCGGGTGCGGGTGGTCGGCGACGACGCGTGGATGACGCTGGGCAGCACCTACATGCCGAACCTCGACCCGACGAAGTTCATCTGGTTCCCGACGGCGGAGTTCGCCTCGGCGTCAGTGGTGCACCTGGGGGACGCGTTCGATCCGGCCGGGATCAGGGGCTTCGCCGCAGCCATGACGGCCGCCACGCGTACGGGGGAGGGCACCTACTCCGGCAAGCTCGACTTCGGCGTGGCGCCGGCAGGGGTGTCTCGGGGCCTCCTGCCGGCGAAGGCAGAGAGTTTGGAACGCCACGGCGGTGTGTCGCAGTCCGTGCCGTACGAGGCGTCGGTGGACGCGCACGGCTACCTCACGTCGCTGACCGTCTCGTTGCCGACCTTCGCCACCACGGCCACGTTCTCCGACTTCGCCAAGCCGGTCACCATCGGCAAGCCGAGCGACGCCGAGATCATCGAGGTGCCGGACGCGTTGCGCCGCCTCATGTCGCGCTAGCGGCCGTCGCGGCGGTGTGCGGCTCCGCAGATGAGCCCTGGCGTACGCAGATGGAGATGTCCGCGTGGTTCGAACCACCCGTCCAGTGTCCGCCCGGAGTGGGTGGCGTCGACAAAGCGCACGGTCACCCCCCGCCTCTGGCCCGAACGCGCCGCCATGCGTCGTCACCTTCGCGCGGGGTGCGGCGTTCCGCGGTCCTGAATGGTGCGGTGGCCGGGCTGTCGTGATCCGGACATTCGCCGGACGCGCCCGGCGCGACCTGCGTGGACGGTCGGCGTCGCACCCGCTGCGCTGATCCCGACGGGGTGTCCGCGAGCGGTGCCCGGATGGTGCAATGGGGGCACGGTGCTGGCATTGATGACGGAGGTGCGTGTGGACGGTGTGGAACTGCTTCTCGCCGCGCTGGCGCTCGGTGCGTCGGCGGGCGTCACCGACGCGACAAGCGCCGTGGTCCGCGATGCTGCCGACAGTTTCCGGGGCCTGGTGCGTCGCCGGCTGACCGGCGAGGGCCAGGAGGCGCTGCGGGCGTTCGAGGCCGAGGGCGCCGACTCGGGCGTCTGGCAGGTACGCCTCGCCGACGACCTCACGCGCGCGGGCGTCGACCGGGACGAGCAGATCCTCAGCCTCGCGCGGGAGCTGCTGGCGCAGGCCGAGACGGCCGGCGTGCGCACCGAGATCGGTCAGGTCGACCTGCGCGGGGCGAAGGGCGTCCAGTTCGGCAGTTACAGCACCCAGCACATCACCTTCAACTGAGGCAACCGGGCAGATGGGCGACAGTCGGCAGCCGGAGCACGACCCGTCTCGCGGCGTCGACGCCCGCCACGCCCGGGGCGTGCAGTTCGGCCCCCACAGCCGCCAGTACAACATCTTCGGCCCGGTCGTACGGTCGGCGTACCTGGCGGAGGTGCACCGGATCGCCCCGGCCGATCTGCTCGACCGGGAGGACGAGCTGGCGCGGCTCGCGGCCTTCTGCACGGGTGACGGGTCGGGCGCGTACCTGCGGTGGGAGGCTGGCCGGGGCGCCGGGATGACCGCGCTGCTGTCCTGGTTCGTGCTGCACCCGCCGCCGGGCGTACGGGTCGTGTCGTACTTCGTCGTCGCCGGCCGTACCGAGCGGCAGACCCGCGACGCGTTCGTCGACGTCGTGTTGGAGCAGTTGGTCGAGCTGACCGACGGGTCCATGCCGGGTCATCTCACCGGGTCCACCCGGGAGGCGCACCTGCTGGGCGGGTACCTCGACGCGGCCCAGGCGTGCGAGCGGCGGGGTGAGCGGCTGGTGCTGGTCGTCGACGGCCTCGACGACCGGCGGGACGCAGCCGGTGTCGCGACGCTCCTGCCCGACCGGCTGGTCGGTGGAATGCGGGTGGTCCTCGGCACCGACTTCGGGTGGCGGCTCCCGGCCGACCTGCCACCACGGCACCCGCTGCGGGAGTCGAACCGGCCCCACCTGCTGGCGCCGTTCGTCGGCCCCGACGAGCAGGCCCGACGGGAGGCGCGGTACGCCCGCAATGCCGACGAGCGGGTCCGGCGGGAGGCGGAGCGACACCGGGCCGCCGATGAGCGCCGAGCCGCGCAGCGGCAGATCGACAACTGGCGGGCCGCCGAGGTGGAACGGGCCAGGCCGGCGGCGCGGGCGGCAGCCGTACGCCGGGCGCTGACGTTCGTCGCCGGGTGGACGGGGCTCCTCGTGCTGCTCACCTGGTTGGCCCGGGGCTGGCCCGAACCGCGGGTCGCGGGCATCCTGAGCGCCCAGCTCGTGGCGGGCGGGCTGGCCGCCGCGATCGTGCTCGTGCCGTCGGCGTTCCGGCTCGGCGCGGCGTACGCGCCGAGGCCGGCCTCGGCGGTGGCCTGGATCGACCGATCCCGGTACGGCCTGCTGGTGCAGGTGCTCGCCTTTGTGGTGTTCGTCGTCCTGGGTGGCGCCGGCGCGGCCGACTACCTCGACGCCCGCGACGACCGGCAGCTGGAGCGTTCCTTCGGCCGGGCCGGGGCTCTGCCCTCCTTCGACGAGGTGGTGGCATTCCTGTTCCTGCTGCTCATCGCGGTCGGCTGCGTCGCGGCCGGCCTGTACCTCGCCGCGAGAGCCGTCCGACCCTGGTACGAGCAGCACCGGGAGCGGGAACGAGCGTCCCGGGCACTCGTCGACGAGGCGGCCGTCGCGGCCGAGCGGGAGGCGTACGCGGGGATGAGTGCCGACGTGTTGTCACCGCGAGCGGCCGACCGGGCCAGGGCGTACCAGGACCTGCTGGCCCGGCTGGCGGGACAGCGCCGCCGTCACCCACGCCGCTAGGTCTCGTCGTCGGCGAGGTTGCGGGGTGTGAACGGGGTCAGGAGGAGATCGGTGAGGCGCCGCGTGGCGTCCGTGTCACCGGTCAGGGCGAGCACGCCCGCGTCCGCTGCCGCCGCCATGGTCATCTGCTGCCCGCAGACGGCTCGGAGGGTGTCGATGTCGGTGGTGAGTGTCGCGTCGGGTTCGGCTGTCGTGCCGCGGCGCAGCTGCACCGAGTCGTCGGCGACCTCGGCGAGGTAGGGGTCGGCGTCGATGTGGAAGGCGTAGACGCCGCGAAGATCGGCCGCCCGCGCCGGATCGAACCCTACCTTGATGGTGAGCAGCAGGGAGTCGATGCCGAGAGCGCCCTCGGGTAGCTGCGGGGACTGGCTTCCCCAGCGGCCGAACTCCAGCAGGATGGGCTCCAGCGCGCGCCCCCATGCGGTCAGCTCGTAGAGGTGGACCCGCGCCGGCGGCCCCAGGTCCCGCCGTCGCACCACGCCGTGCTCGGTCAGCTCGCGCAGTCGCTGGCTCAGCACGTTGGGGCTCATCCCGGGGAGCCCGCCGAGCAGGTCGTTGAAGCGCCGGGGGCCGAGCAGCAGGTTGCGGACCACCAGCAGCGCCCACCGCTCGCCGATGATGTCCAGTCCACGTGCGACACCGCACGGATCCCCGTAGTTACGCCCGCCGCTCACGATCTCCACACTACACGGCTCCTAATTTAGGAGTGACACTTGTTTTGTAGGAGTTGTGCCTCTAGCTTGACTCTCATGAGCCTGCCCAAGACCGAGACGGCGAGCCTGCCGCAGGGTGATGTGAAGCTGCTCGACACCCCCGTGGCGCGGCGCCTGCTCGCGGCCCCCGTGGCGCGGCTCGCCTGGACCAGCAGGGACGGGACGCCGCGACTGATCCCGGTGAACTTCCTGTGGACCGGCGACGAGCTGGTCGTCGGCGCGTTCGCCGGCACGTACAAGATCCGCGACCTGCGGGCCAGGCCGGACGTGGCGATCTGCATCGACACCGCCGACGGGCTACCCGAGGTGCTCATGCTGCGCGGGAAGGTCACCCTGACGGAGGTCGAGGGCGTCCTGCCGGAGTACGCCGTCATCCAGCGCGCGGGGATGGGCGACGAGGTGGGCGACACCTACCTCGCGGCGATCGACAAGCCGGGCCTGCGGATGGTCCGGATCGGCCTGCGCCCGACGTGGGTCGGCGTCGTCGACTTCCAGGAGCGCTTTCCCGACCGGACCCCGGAACCCGTCCGAGCCGCGCTCGCCGGCGGCCGCTGACCAGCATCAACACACCTGATGGAGGAGCGCATGCCGAAGATCGTCGTGTCGATGTGGATCACCCTGGACGGATTCGTCGCCGGCCCCAACGACGAGATGGACTGGCTGCTGGCCGACGACCAGCTGCAGACGTACGAGCGGGATCTGGTGGAGAGCGCCGGCAGCCTGCTGCTGGGCCGGATCACCCACGCCGACTTCGCCGGCTACTGGCCGGTCGCCGCCCGCAACCCCGACGAACCGGCCGCCGTCCGCGGCTACGCCCAGCGACTCGACGCCCTGGAAAAGATCGTCGTCTCCGCCTCGGGAAACATCGCGGACTGGAAGGGCACCCGCAGGATCGCGCGCGTCGACCCCGACGAGATCGCCGAGATCAAGCGCGCGTCCGGCGGCGACATCGTGGTCTACGGCAGTCTGGCGGTGATCCGGTCCCTTGCCGATCTCCGGCTCATCGACGAACTCCACCTCCTGGTGCACCCCCTGTTCCTGCGCCAGGGCAGGGCATTGTTCGACGGCGGGCGACCGCCCGCACGACTGGCGCTGGTGTCCGCCGAACCCTTCGAGTCCGGCGTCGTCCTCATGACGTACCACCCGCTCAACGGCGGGTGACGCGACGCGGGCCGCGCGTCCCGCCCCGACGGTCCCGCTCCCCGGGGGCGGGGACGTGGCTCCCTCGGAGCGGGGATTCGCTGGTCGTGCCGTTCGGGCAGCGTCATCGCGGAAGGAACCGACGCTTCCCACCGATGGGGGTTACGACCGTGACGCAGACCCGGACCGTCGACGCCTCGACGACGCCACCGCCACCGCGATGGGCCCGCCGTGCCGGTCACGTGGCGTGGATCGCGCCCGTGCTGGGGTTCATCCCGCTGCACGTGCCCTGGATCCTCGGCATCCCGCTGTTCGCCAATCCCGACCCGTTCGAGGAGTGGTACCACGGTCGCGGGCCCGGCGTCGGGGACCACCCGGTCGACGGTTTCCTGGGCCTGCCGGCCGGCGCGTTCTATCTGGGCCTGCTGTGCATCCTCGCCGGGCTCGGCGGCGTCCTGGCGCTCGGCCTGATCCGCGACTGGGGACTGAACTTTCCCCGGTGGGTGCCGGGGCTGCACGGACGCCGGGTGCCGCCGTGGGTGCCGCTGACCCCGACCGTCCTCGGATCCGCCGTGATGATCGGGTATTCGGCGACCCTGCCCTGGCAGTTCGCCGCCGACCTGTCCGAGTCCGGCGCGCAGGACATCTTCACACCGACGGGCGTCCTGATCGGCCTTCCACTGCTGCTGGCCTGGGCGATCGCGTTGCCGCTGGCCGGCTGGTCCTACTACCGCCGTACCCGTGTGTCGCGCTGACCGGTCCGCGCGCGGACGCGGTGCGGCCGCGCGCGGATCACTCGAAGAACTTGATGCCGAACCCGGTGTCGGCCGTGGGGCCGGGCACGTTGGCGCGGCGGTAGGTGGTGTTGCCCCACCAGCAGAACGTCCCGGTGTACCAGTAGCGGTTGGCCCAGGAGTACGGGGTGCCCTTGGGGACGGCGTGGAACATCAGCGGGAACCTCGGCCCGGCCGGTGGGCTCGTGGCGATGTCGCCGTTGAGCAGGACGAAGCTGTGGTGGCCGGGGCCGTTGACGTGCAGGGTCGGGTCCCAGCCGGCCATCATCGTGGCCGGGTTCGAGCCGAACAGGCAGCCGTTGGACTTGTACCAGTCCCACACGTACGTCGGGTCACCGCCGGCCCGCAGGCGCAGGTCGGCCAGGCAGTACTGGTCACTCCAACTGCCGTTGGCGGAGTAGACGATGTGGAGCTGCCCGTTCGGGTCCCGGATCGCCTCGGGGGCCTCGTTGATGTACGGGTTGCCGACGACGCGCTCCCAGCTCTCCCGGGGCTGGGAGATGATGAACCGGTTGCCGGTCGGGGTGAGCGGGTCGCTCATCCGGCTGAGGTAGATGTTCTGTTCGACGTTGGTGTCGCCGGCCCACCCGGACCAGACGAACCACCGCTGCCCGTTGAAGGTGAACAGGCTGCCGTCGATGGCCCACTTGCCGCCGGGCAGCGCGAGTTGCCGCTCGGCCGTGTAGCCGCTGGCCGGTGACGCCGAACTGATCACGTACATGCGGTGGGCCGCGCCGCGCCCCGCCGAGAAGTAGATGTGGTAGCGGCCACCGTCGGTGACGATCTCCGGTGCCCAGACCTCGCCCAGGTCGCGAGTGTCCGACCAGACCTGACGAGCGGTGGCCCGGGCGAGCGCGTCGGTCGAGGACGCCTGGCGGACGGCGATCCCGCCGTTGGCCGACTGCGCGGAGATGTACGTGCTGCCGACGCGGATCACGCTCGGGTCGGCGGCCCGCAGACCTGTCTGCGCGGCCTCCGCCGGCCCGGCGACGGGCACGGACAGCCCGGTGCCGACGACGGCGGCCAGCAGGACGGAGAGGAGCCGGGTGAGGGTTCGGTCGTCCATCGGGGGTCCTTCCGTCGCCCGGGTGGCTTCGACCCGCAGTCTATTGGAGAACATGAATGGCGCGCGGGTCTGCCTGGGGTCGCGGGGTGCGGCAGCCGGGCGCTCGACGCCGGGAAACTAGAGTCGGTGGTGTGCGGATCCGGATCGAGGGCAGCGACCTCCCAGGCCGCCGGGCCGGCGCGGACGCCGACGCGCTGCGGCTCGGCAACGTGCACGTCGGAATCCAGCAACGGACCGAGGTGATCGATCGCGTACGGGCCGACGCGGCCACGGCGAGCTGGGAGATCGAGGTGTCCAGCCGGGAGGTCGACGGGGTGCTGGACGTCGGCGGACCGTACGTGCACGGCCGTCCCGGAGCGCGGTTCCTGTATCTGAGCTGGGGCGCGTTGACCGACGACGGGTTCGCGATGTTCCGGCGGGCGAAGCTGATGTTCACCGACATTCCGACCGAGCTGCTGCGCGCCGCGCACGAGAGCAACGCTCTGCTGGTGGGCGCTCTGGGGCTGACGGACGCGACCGGCGGGCCGGTGTGCGCCCGGGTCCACCCACCCGCCATCACCTGGACGGTTCAGTGACGACCGCCACCTCGTCCACCGGGTGACCCCGGCCGCGCGAGGCGGCCGGGGCGCCGGTGGGCCCGGTGTCGTCAGCGGGCCTCGTGGTCGAGGGCGGCGACCTCGCGTACGGCGGTGGCGACCGCTGCGAAGTCCTTCTTGAGGATCGCGCCGTGGTTGCTGGCGACCTTCGCGCCGACCCGGATGTTCGGGTTGCGGACGGTTACCGCGTCGAGGCTGGCGCGGATGCGCTCCTGCTCGTCGCCCTTGCTGCCGAAGGACGTCCCCGACGCGACCACGTACCGCACCGGCACGGTGATGGCGTCGAGCACCGGGCCCAGCTCGCGCTCGGCCGAGAGCCGCCCCAGCTCGATGTTGCTCTCCGCCTGCTCGTCGGCGTTCATCCGCGGGGCCAGGCCCGTCGGGCGCAGCAGCGGCATGAACCAGCGCATCCGCCGGAACAGCTTGCGGATCCGCTGCTCCATGGCCTCGTCCAGCCAGTCGTGCGGGAACGCGCCGTCGACCAGCACCGCCCCGACGGTACGGTCCGGGTTCCGGCTGGCCCAGTGCGCGCCGACCACCGCGCCGTACGACCAACCCACGAGCACCGCACGGTCCACGCCCCGGGCGGCGAGAACGGCGTCGACGTCCCGGACGGCCGCCTCGAAGGAGTAGTCCGCCGAACGTCCCGACTTTCTCCCGCGGGCTCGCTCGTCGTAGGTGATGTGCCGCCAACCGGTGCCCAGGTCGGCGATCACACGTCGCCAGTACCCCTGGGTGGCGAACTGGCCGTTGAGGAAGACCACCGGGATGCCCGTACCGCCGGTGTCGGTGACGGCCAGGGCCGTGTCGTCTACCGGCACCATGCCGGTCCACGTCGAGCTGGTCGAGGAGGGGTTGTTCGTCGTCATTGTCGTACTCCTTGAGGGGTCGGGGGTTTCAGAGGCTGCGGGCGGTGATGTCGCCGTGCGAGGTGGTGGCGTGGATGTCGAGGTCGGCGCTGCCGGTGTTGGTGAGGGCGTTGCTGACCCGGCCGTGGTCGGTGCCGGCGTCCAGGGCGGCCGAGACGCCGTTGGCGGCGGCGATCGAGATGTCGCCGGACTGGGTACGCAGCACGACCGCGCCGCGTCGGGCCTCGGCGACGTGGATGTCGCCCCGCGTCGTGCTGATCTCGGCCGGGCCGTTGAGCCGGCCGACCTCGACGTCGCCGTCGATCGCGGTGAGACGCACGCTCGCGGCTTCGTCGATCTTGATGTGGCGGTACGCGCCGTCGACGGTGACGTCGCCGAGGCGTCCGACGCCGCGCAGCTCGGCGCTGGCGGCCCGGACCTCGACGCGGGAGTCGGCGGGGAGTTGGACGGTCACCTCCACCGAGCCGGACGGGCCGAGGAACCGGTTGGCGGGGGTCGCGGTCGTGACTCGCAGGACGCCGTCGGCGTACGCGATGGTGGTCCGCTCGGCGGCCCGGGTGTCGCGGTTGCGGCCGACGTCGGTGGGCCGGACCTCGACTGTGGTGTCCGCGCGGTCGGCGGCGATGAACTGGACGCGCCCGGCGGGGATGTCCAGGACGGCGGAGATGGGTGCGGGGGTCGGGAAGCTCGGCATGTTGTTCTCCTGGTGCTCGCAACGGCGTTTCTGATATGAGAAACGCTACGTTGCTTTCCACAAGAGGGCAACAAGCTCGTTGCTTTCAGAGTGCCTATACCCAGGTAAACAGGCTGCAAGTGTTGCAATGGTTCGGAATGTAACGCAACGCTGCACCGATGTGTCATTGCAATCGAATGACGGTGAACGCTATGGTGAGCGCGCGGGGGCGCTCCGGAAACACCACTACCGAGGAGATCGCGATGCCGGGAGGCAGACTTACCCAGCAGGAACGCCAGCAGATCGCGCTGGGGCTGGCCGACAGCCTGCCGTACGCCGAGATAGCCCGGCGGCTCGACCGTCCGACCTCGACGGTCACCCGTGAGGTGCTGCGCAACGGCGGTCCCAACGCCTACCGCGCCGACCTGGCGCACCGCGCCACCGAACGCCGTGCCCGCCGACGCGCGCCCGCCTCCGCCCGAGCGGGCGCGTCGGTCCCGCAGCCGCACGGTCGCGACGCCGAGGCCGTCGCCGAGTACACGGAGACGTTCACGACCGTCCTCATGGCCACCGGCCTGAACAAGATGGGGGCGCGGGTGCTGACCTGCCTGTTCACCACCGACTCGGGCAGCCTGACCGCGTCGGAGCTCGCCGAGCGCCTCCAGGTCAGCCCGGCGTCCATCTCCAAGGCGATCGCCTTTCTGGAGAGCCAGAGCCTCGTGCGCCGAGAGCGCGACGAGCGCCGCCGCGATCGCTACGTCGTCGACAACGAGCTCTTCTACCAGGCGACGATCGCCAGCGCCCGCGCCAACGACCAGCTCGTCGAGACGGCCCGCCAGGGCGTCGCCGTCCTCGGTCCGCAGACCCCCGCCGCCGCCCGCCTGGAGAACATCGCCCGCTTCCTGGACTTCATCAGCGAGAGCGTCACCCGCGCCGCCGAACAGGCCCGCGACGTCCTGCACAGCCGACCCGAGTGACTCCTCAGGCGATTCCGTGCGTCGACGGCGGCCGGTCCGGCCGGTGGCGGGCGAACGCGTCGACCCGGCCCCACCGGCCGGGAATGTCCAGCAGCGCGATCCGGGAGAAGGCGGCGGGCAACGCGGGATTCACGGCGAGATGGTCGTCGTGCGGGTCGATGCCGAGCATGGTGCGCAGCAGCAGCATGGGCGCCCCGCTGGACCACGCCTGCGGACTGCCGGCGGTCGGGTACCGGACCGGGTACCGGGTGGTGCCGCGGTCGTACCCGCCGAACGCCTCGGGCAGCCGGCCCTGAAAGAAGGTCGCGGCGGACAGGATCCCCTCGGCGATGCGACCCGCCTCGCTGTCGAACCCGTACCGGCGCAGGCCCCAGGCGATGAACGAGTTGTCGAACGGCCAGACGGTGCCGTTGTGGTAGCCGAGCGGGTTGTAGCGGCTCTGCCCCTCCGCGAAGGTCCGCACCCCCCAACCCGAGAAAAGTGCCGGGCCCATCAGGTGCTCGACGACACGTGCAGCCCGCTCGGGTGGCACGATGCCGCTCCACAGCAGGTGCCCGATGTTCGAGGAGAGGCTGTCGACCGGGGTCCCGTCGTGGTCCAGGGCGAGGGCGTAGTAGCCGCGGTCGTCGAGCCAGAAGTCGCGGTTGAAGCGGTCGAACAGCGCTGCCGCATCGCTCTCCAGCCGCTCGGCGAGGTCGGGGTCGCCCCAGAACGCACGCGCCATCCGCGCCCCGCGGATCTTGGCGTCGTAGGCGTACCCCTGGGTCTCGCACGTGGCCCTCGGGAACCCGGGCAGTCGGCCGTCGACGTAGGAGATGCTGTCCCAGGAATCCTTCCAGCACTGGTTGTCCAGACCCGTGGCGCGGTTGCGTTTCTGGTACGACACGTAGCCGCTCGACGTCAGGTCGGCGTACGTGTCGATCCAGGTCAGTGCCGCGCGCGCCTCCTGCTCCAACTCCATCACCAGCGTGGTGTCACCGCTCCACCGCTCGTACTCGTCGAGCAGCACCACGAACAGCGGCGACGCGTCGACAGTGCCGTAGTAGGGCGAGTGTGGCTGCTCCTCGAACGCGGCCGACTCCCCGTAGCGCAGCTCGTGCAGGATCCGCCCGGGGTCCTCCTCCAGGACGTCGTCGGTCCGGGCGCCCTGCAGCGACGCGAGGATCCGCAGGGTCGGCGGGGCCAACGACGGTGTGACGGCCAGGGTCTGCAGGCAGGTCAGCAGGCTGTCGCGGCCGAACAGGGTCATGAACCAGGGCAACCCGGCAGCGGGTACGGCCGCGCCGCCGAGCGACAGCGGCGCGAAGCGCAGCGCCGCCAGGTCCACCAGGCTGCGGTGGTAGACCTGCTGCAGCGCCGCGCTGTCGGTGTCCAGTGTCGGGGCCTGCGCGACCCACTCCCGCACGCTGTCCGGCAGGGTGGATTCGTCCGGACGCTGCGCCCGCAGGGCGTCCCGCAGGTCGACGCCGTCCGGGCGCAGTGCCCGCATGGCGGCCTGCAACCGGGTGGTCCACTGCTGCCCGGGCTCCAGATGCACGGCGAACCGTAGGCCGCTCGGATCGATGGTGGCCGGCTCGCTCGTCGACACCACCACCTCCCGCCGGTACGTGCCGCGCCGATAGCCCATCAGCAACTCGTTCGCGTCGACCTGGGTGTAGCGGGTCCCGGCCTTGTCGTGGAGATCGAACTTGATCTCGAAGATGTCGGCGAAGTCGGCCTCTACCTCCAGGCGGACGTCCAGGTCGACAACCGATTGACCGTAGTTGAAGATCGTCAACGACTCGGTCAGGTCCGGGCCGATGTGCCGGCGCCGGATGGCGGACACGTCCGCCTCGACGTAGTCGACGGCCCCGCCCGGCACGACGAAGAACGTCACCTCGTAGTACTGGCTGTCGTCCACCGACAGGGCGGCCATGCGTTCACCGTTGACGGTGAGCACCCAGCGGGACAGGTAGCGGGTGTCGGCGGCGAACAGCCCGACCGGGGTGGCCGAGGAGGAATGCACGTCCCCACTGGCGTCCGACACGAGGAACGTGTTCCCGTCGATACACGACACGGTGCCGGGGATGTCCCTCATCGGCTACGTCCCACTGGCCGGCTCGGCTGCGCGCCGCGCTTCGGCTGCGCGCGGGAACAGCCGTCCGAGGCGCAACGCCAGGCCGAGGTCACCGTCGACCATGATCTCGCCGCGGGTGATCGCCGCCAAGCCGTTCACCTCACCGCGCGCCATCGCCTCCGCGACCTGTACGGACACCCTGATCACGGTGGTGGCGGGGTCGCCGCTCCTGGACACCCGCATGTCGCCGTGGTCGATGACGAGGAACCACTGCTCCAGGTCGTCCCCGTCCCCGATGTCGAAGCGCACGCTCCCACACACCTTGCGGAAACGCGGGTCCTGGCAGTCAGCGGCGAGCCGCTCGAAGAAGGCGCTGGTCGCCGTCATCCCACCTCCCCGGGCCTGCGTTCGTAGAAGCGGATGCCGGCTACCCGGTGCGAGGCGCTGTTAACACCCAGGGCGGGCCTCGTTCAGGGCGAGAGCGTGAAGCGGGTCCAGGTGGTCGCGTCGGAGGTGACGAGGAGGTGGTCCGGCTGGCTCGTCGGATCGGCGTCGTTCCCGAAGAGCCAGGCGTACCCGGGCGCCACGCTGGCGGTTCCGACGAGCGGGCCGTACTCCCGCACGACAGTGAAGGTCTTCCCGTCGTCCCGGCTGACCAGGAGCCGCGCGAGCCGGTCGGCCCCGGTGCCCCCGCCGGGGCTGATTGCCAGCAGGGAGCCGTCCGACCCGACCGTGAGGTCCCAGATCGCCTCGTCCGGCAGGTCGGTGCCGGTGTCGGTCCAGGTCTTCGCGCCGTCCGTGGTGCGCAGGAGCCGCGCTCCGCCGCCCACCGCCGACGACTCGGTCAGCACGTACCCCTCCCGGTCGTCGAGCCCCACCACCGCCGTCACCATCGCGTCGCCGGGCACGGTCCAGGTGGTCCAGGTCGCGCCCCGGTCGACGCTGCGGGCGACCGTCGCTCCCGAAACGCTCCCCATCTGGTACGCAGCCCAGATGCTGCCGTCGGCGGCCGGATAGAGGCTGAACAGTGGGCGCCACGAAGGCGCCGTGGTGAGCCGGTACACCGTCCCGCTCGACGGGTCCACCGCCAGCGGCTCGGACAGTGGCTCACAGCCGAACCAGCAGAAGACCGGCCGGGCCGTTGCCGGGAACGCGGGTACGTCGAGGATCGCGGAAGCCGCGTCCCGCCAGGTGCGACCGTAGTCGGTGGAGAGGAAGAGCACCCCGACGTCGCTCACCAGGTAGGTCCGGTCGCTGAGCACGGAGACCTCGATGCGGGTGTCCACTGTTCCGGTGGTGGTGGTCGCACACCTGGTGCCGTCGAACACCGCCGCGTCCCAGGCCGACCAGGTCCGGCCGCGGTCACCGGTGTACGTGAAACGAACGACACAGCCGTCCCTCCACACGTCGACCCCGGAGTCGGGCCCGGTCAGCGTGAAAGCGTCCCCGTGCGCGGTCGACGGTTGCGTGGGAATCACCCGGTCGGCCCCGTCCGCCCCCGCCACCAATGGCACGACCGCCAGCCCGACCAGCGCGACCAGAGCGGCCGCCACCATCGTGACCGACCGACGCCGACGGGAACGGGCAGCCGACCGCAGCTCGTCGAGGGGCGGCGCGGAAATGGCCCGGGCGAGGGTGTCCACGTCGAATCCAGAGAACTCACGACCGGACATCGATCCTCCCGACTTGCGTAGCGTCCGCACCGGCATTGGTGGCGTTCGTGGTGGTGGCGGCGGTGCCGTCGCTCTCGGTGTCGGCGAGCAGCGCGGCCAGGGCGTGTCGACCGCGCGACAGCCGGGACTTCACCGTCCCGGCCGACACGCCCAGCGTGGCCGCGACCTCGTCCACCGGCAGGTCGACGAGGTAGTGCAACGCCAGGGCGTGCCGCTGCCCCTCCGGCAGCGCGCGCAGCGCGGCGAGCAGGGCGAGGTGCTCCGGGCAGTGGTCGGCGACGGCCGGCGGCGGGCCGATCCGGCGCAGCAGCCCGTCGAGGACGCGGCGACGGCGGTACCGGCTGCGGGCCCAGTTCACGGCTACCCGACGCAACCAGGCCTCTGGATTCTCCAGCCCCGCGAAGCGCCCCGGCGACACCAGCGCTCGCGTGAAGGCCTCCTGGACCGCCTCCTGCGCCTCGTTGAGGTCGCCGGTCACCGCGTACAGCTGGACCACCAGGCGCCGGTAGCAGCCGGCGTAGACCTCGGAGATCAGATCGCCGTCGGACACCCGTCACCCCCCTTCTCCACCACTCCCACCAACGGGGCGGGAGGAAGGTTCCGGTGGCCGGCCAGAATATGTGGCCCGGCGGAAATCTGATGTCGGCGTGGCGGGCGTACCGCTCACAATGGCCGCCATGGCGAGAGAGCAGGTACTGGCGCGGGTCGAGGCCGACCTGCGGCGTGGGCACGTTTACCCCGCGATGCAGCGGCTGGCGAGCCTGACCGCCGCGTACCCCGACGACCTGGAGCTGCGCTCGCGGCGTGCCGCGCTGTACCGGCAGGTGGGCAACGTGGCCGAGGCTGGTCGCTGGGGGTTCCTCACCGAGGACGCCGACGCGCCGGAGATCGCCGCGTTCGAGAGGGCCTACCCGGGCGCCTGGCAACGTCTGCGCGCGCTGCGGGTGGTCGCCGACCCCACCGACCGGCTCGGGCCGGTGGCGGGCGCGCGGCTCGCCCACCTGGTCGCTCAGGCCGAACGGGAGGGTCCTGCCCCGGTCGTCTGGACCGACCTCGGCCCCCGCTCGGGCGAGCCCGACTCGTGGCACGACGCCCTGGGCTGCCTGGTGACGACCGTGATCGGCCTGGTCCTGGTGGCGCTCACCGTCGTCGGCCTGATCACCGTGCTGCGCTGGGCCCTGTAGCCCGGCGGGTCTGTCAGAGGTCGAAGTCCACCACGACCGGCGCGCGTCGGACCCGTACGGGAGTCGCCGCGTCGAAGTCGGCCGCGTGCCGGTGCCACACCGGCGGGGCGTACGCGCAGTCGCAGCGCAGCCGCACCCGCTGGCCGGGCAGCAGGCGCAGGGCGTATCCGGTGCCCACGTCGGCCACACCGGCCAGGTCACCTGTGGTGGCGTCGAACGCGAGCACCTGGGCGTAGGTCAGCAACTCGTCGACGCGTACCGCACCGCTGACCAGCGTGCCGGCGGGGAGCGCCTGGTCCAGGGTCGCCGTCCGCCCGGCGCGCACGCGCACCGTCCGCGCCTGCTGCCGACTGCCGGCCCCACCGGACCACACGGTCGCCAGCCCGGCGGCGGCGAACTGCACCGGCCAGTCGTACGGCCCGAGGCCGGTGATCGTGTAGCGGCCGTCGTCGTCGGTGCTCGGGCCGTGGTCGTCGTACTTCGGGTCCGGCACGTACGGCACCACCATCACCCGCGCCCGGGGGACCGGTGTGCCCGTCGCCGCGTCGGTCACCACGCCGACGACGACGCCCGGCCGGTCGAGCCGCACATCCGGCACTGTGGTCACGGCGCCGGCCCGGACCCGCACCACCCGGGCGCGCTCACGCTGGCCGGTCCCGCCGTGCCGGCCGACCCACTGCCAACCGTGCACCGTCGTGTCGTAGGGCCGCACCAGCAGCCGGTACTCCCCGGGGGGAACGTCGTCGGTCGCCAGGATGCCCTGCTCGTCGGCGCAACCCCCGTACCGGCCCAGCTGGTCCTCGCCGAGGGTCACCGACGCCAACGCCGCGGCGTCGGCCGGCACGAGCGCGGCGCAGGCCCGAGGCGCCGCTGCGCCCGTGGCGGCGTCGCGGACCACGGTGCGGACGCCACCGGGCGCGGGCGCGAACGACTCGGGGGGACTCGCGAGAGCCGGCGCCGCCGCCTCGACGCCCAGCAGGCCGACGACGACTGTGGTGGCCAGCGAACGGAGGAGAGCAGGGCTCATGAGCCCTGACGGTACGGGCGCCCGAGTGATTCGCGTCAGTCGATGTCACCATGCCGACCCGGCGACTGTGGAAAAAACTCCGCCAGGTCCGGACTTCGCGATCGATGCGGCGTGGTGCGGGGCGTTCTGTCCCGAATCGGTCTCGCGGGGTGGGCGTACCGCATAGCGTCACGGAGGCGGACCCACCGCCGAGGCGCCGTGCGTCGGCGGGCACGGCCCCGCGGAAGGAACCCGACATGGATCGAGTCGAGACGGTGCTCCTGCCGGAGTTGGACGGGCCGGTCCCGACGACCCTGCCGAGGGCGCTGGGCCTGTTGAGCCTGGCCCTGGGCGTGGGCGCGCTGGCCGTACCCCGGTCCCTCGCGCGACTGACCGGGGTGGACGACTCGCCGGCGGCGCAGGCGGTCATCCCGGCCGTCGGCGCACGCGAGCTGGTGCACGCCGCCGGTCTGCTCGGCGGCCGCCGCCCCGCCGGCTGGGCGTGGACGCGGGTGGCCGGTGACGCGCTCGACCTCACCCTGCTGGGCCGGGCGATGGCCGACCGTCGGGGTGAACGCCGACGCCGCCTGGCGTTGACGACCGCCGCGATCGCCGGCATCACCGCCCTGGACACGGCAGTCGCCATCGGCGCCGGCCGGGCGCGACGGGCCCGCGCCCGGGTGATCCGGATGGAGATCGCGGTGACCGTGAACCGGTCGCCCGCGGAGGCGTACCGGTTCTGGCGCGACGTGGAGAACCTGCCGAAGTTCATGGCGCACCTGGAGTCGGTACGCGCCGACGACCTGCGCCGCTCCCACTGGGTCGCGCGCGGCCCGGCCGGTCGCCACATCGAGTGGGACGCCGAGATCATCGACGACCAGCCGAACAGGTCCCTCACCTGGCGCTCGCTGCCGGGCGCCCGGGTCGCCAACGCCGGGCGGGTCCGGTTCGTGCCCGCCCCGGGTGACCGGGGCACCGAGGTGCGGGTGCAACTGCGCTACGCGCCCCCGGCCGGCGCGCTGGGCCGGGCGGTGGCCAAGCTCTTCGGTGAGGAGCCCGAGCAGCAGGTCCGTGACGACCTGCGCCGGTTCAAGCAGGTGCTGGAGGCCGGCGAGGTGGTCCGCTCCGAGGGCAGCCCGAACGGCATCTCCGTACGCCAACAGGCCATGCAGCGGCCCGCGCAGCCGCTGCCGACGTCCCGTCGCTGACCACCCACGCCTTCGAAAGGGATTCCAGAGATGAAGGCCACCGCCTGGATGGGCACCGACAGCGTCAAGGTGATCGACGTGCCCGACCCGACGATCATGAATGCCCGCGACGCGATCGTGAAGATCAGCACCACCGCGATCTGCGGCTCCGACCTGCACCTCTACCACGGCTACATCCCGGCCATGCGCAAGGGAGACATCCTCGGCCACGAGTTCATGGGCGAGGTGGTCGAGGTGGGCCCGCAGGTGCGCAACCTCAAGCCCGGTGACCGGGTGGTGGTGCCCTTCCCGATCGCCTGTGGGCACTGCTCGTCGTGCCAGCGGGGCCTGTACTCGGTCTGCGAGAACTCCAATCCCAACGCCGGCATCGCCGAGAAGGTCATGGGCCACTCGCCGGCCGGCATCTTCGGCTACTCCCACCTCCTGGGCGGGTACGCGGGCGGTCAGGCCGAGTACGCCCGGGTGCCGTTCGCCGACGTCGGCCCGCTCAAGGTGCCCGACGACATCCCCGACGACCAGGCGGTCACGCTCGCCGACGTCTTCCCGACCGGCTACATGGGCGCCGAGATGTGCGACATCAAACCGGGGCAGGTCATCGCGGTCTGGGGCGCGGGACCGGTCGGGCTGCTCGCCGCCGTCAGCGCCCGGCTGCTCGGCGCGGAGCGCGTGATCATCATCGACCGGTTCCCGTACCGGCTGCGGCTCGCCGAGGAGCACGCCGGCGCCGAGACGATCAACTACGAGGACGTCGACGTGCTCGACACCCTCAACGAGATGACCGCCGGACGGGGGCCGGACGCGTGCATCGACGCGGTAGGCCTGGAAGGCCACCACGGCAACGCGGCCCTGTACGCGTACGACCGGGCCAAGCAGGCCACGCGGACCGAGACGGAACGCCCCTTCGCGCTGCGCGAGGCGATCCTGGCCTGCCGCTCCGGCGGGGTCGTGTCGGTCATCGGCGCGTACGGGGGACTCGTCGACAAGTTCCCGATGGGCGCGTTCATGAACCGGTCACTGATCATGCGGACCGGCCAGTGTCACGTGCAGCGCTACACCCGGCCACTGTTGGAGCGCATCCAGCGCGGCGAGATCGACCCGAGCTTCATCGTCAGCCACCGCCTGCCGCTGCGCGACGCACCGAAGGGCTACAAGATCTTCCAGAAGAAGCAGGACGACTGCACGAAGGTGCTGCTGAAGGTCTGAACGTCCAGCGGTGGGCAGGGCGCACCCCGCCGTACGACCGGGCGCCCCCACCAGCGGAGCGCCTGCGGCTAGCGTGTCGACGATGGAGAGTGCGGACACGTCGACAACGACGAGCGACGACACAGGCGTCCGGCTGCGGCCCGTGGGCGAGCCCGACCTGGCGATGCTGCGGCGGTTCTGCGTCGAGCCCTGGCTGATCGGCCTCGACTGGGCCGGCTTTCGTGACCCGGGCGCACCGGCGCGGCGCTTCGCCGTCGACGGTTGGCTGGGCGCGGACGACGGCCGGCTCGTCGTCGAGGTCGAGCGGGATCAGGCCGCCGGGATCGTCAGCTACACGTCCCGGCGGAACTCGGGGCCGGCGTCGTACTGGGAGATCGGAATCGCGCTGCTCCCCGAGTGGCGGGGGAGGGGCATCGGCTGGCGAGCCCAGGCGCTGCTCTGCGACTACCTGTTCACCCACACCCCGGCGCAGCGCATCCAGGCCGGCACCCACCCGGAGAACGTCGCCGAGCAGCGGGCGCTGGAGAAGGCCGGCTTCCAGTTGGAGGGTGTCGTGCGGGCCTGCGAGTTCCGGGCCGGCGCGTGGCGCGACGGCTATCTCTACAGCCGGCTGCGCGACGATCCGCCGCCCGCGGCGCTCGCCGGCTGATTCCGGTCCACCGCCACCCAGGCGTCTCGGTACCGGACACCGCGCCACCCCGTTTGTGCCCGGCCAGCCGGGGAAACCGCCCCGTTCGCCCGGCGGGCCGCACGGCCGGCCGAGCCGACGGAAGGAGCGGATCATGGAGTACGACCAGATGATCGCCACGGTACGCCAGCGCGCGGGCCTCGGGGAGAACGAGGCCGTACGGTCCGTACAGGCCGTCCTGTCGGTGCTCGGCGAGCGGCTCGCCGGACAGGAGGCCGACCACCTGGCGGCACAGCTACCGGATCGACTGGACACGTCGGTCACCCGTAATCCGCAGGGCCGTCGGTGGGACATCGGTGAGTTCCTCAAGCACGTCGGTGACCGGGAGCAGGTCGCGAACGCGGACCAGGTGCGTCAACACGCTCAGGCGGTGCTGCGTACCGTCGCCGAGGCCCTCGACGACGACGAGCGACAGGACCTGCTCGCCCAACTGCCGGGCGGCATCACCGACCTGTTCGGCGTGCCGACACCGCGCGGCTGACCGTCGCCCCGCGTCAGGGGATCGGCCACTCGTGCACCGGCCGGTTGCTGTGCATCAGCGTCACGTAGTGCCGGACCACCTCGCGCAACGCCTCCGGCCGGTCCAGGTGATCGGCGGACTCCAACCGGTGCAGCGTCTCCACCTGCCAGGTCGCGCCGTTGCGGCTGGTCAGGCACCGCTGCTCGATGATGCCCAGCAGCCGGTCACGCTCGGCCGGGTCGAGGCCCCACCGGTCCAGGCCGTGGTGCGCCATCGGCAGCAGCCGGCGCAGCACCAGCTCGGTGACCGGCAGGTAACCCAGGCCGGGCCAGAAGACCTGCGCGTCGATGCCGTGCCGGGCGCAACTGGTGAAGTTCTCCTCGGCGGCGCTGAACGACATCTGTGACCACAGTGGGCGGTCCGACTCGGCCAGGGCGCGGACCAGTCCGAAGTAGAAGGCGCCGTTGGCGATGGTGTCCAGCACGGTCGGCCCGGCCGGCAGCACCCGGTTCTCGACGCGCAGGTGCGGCCGGCCGCGCGACACGTCGTACACCGGGCGGTTCCAGCGGTAGATCGTGCCGTTGTGCAGCCGCAGCTCGGCCAGGTTGGGCACCTCGCCGGCCGCGAGGGTCTGCGCCGGGTCCTGCGGGTCGCACACCGGCAGCAGCGCCGGGAAGTAGCGGACGTTCTCCTCGAACAGGTCGAACACGCTGGTGATCCACCGCTCGCCGAACCAGACCCTGGGGCGTACGCCCTGGGCTTTGATCTCTTCCGGCCGGGTGTCGGTGGCCTGCTGGAACAGCGGGATGCGGGTCTCGCGCCACAGCTCCCGGCCGAAGAACAGCGGCGCGTTCGCGCCCAACGCCACCTGGATGCCCGCGACCACCTGGGCGGCGTTCCAGTAGTCGGCGAACTGCGCCGGGCTGACCTGCAGGTGGAACTGGGTGCTCGTGCAGGCCGCCTCCGGGGTGATCGTGTCGGCGGTGACCGCCAGGCGTTCCACCCCGCTGATGGCGATCGGCAGGTCCTCACCCCGGGCGGCGAAGATCTGCTCGTTGAGCAGCTTGTAGCGCGGGTTCGCCGAGAGCGTCTCGGCGGTCAGGTGCTCGGGGCGCAACGTCGGCAGGATGCCGATCATGACCATGTGCGCGCCGATCGCGCGCGCCTTCTCCTCGGCGGCGTTGAGGCTGGCCCGCACGTGCTCCTCGAAGTCGGCGGTGCCGGTGCCGGTCAGCCGCCGCGGCGGCACGTTGATCTCGATGTTGAACTGGCCCAGCTCCGTCTGGAAGCTCGGATCCTCGATGGCCGCCAACACGTCGGCGTTGCGCATCGCCGGGTTCGACGCCTCATCGACGAGGTTCAGCTCGATCTCCAGCCCGGTCATCGGCCGGTCGATGTCGAACCGCGACTCGCGCAACATCTCGGCGAAGACGTCCAGGCAGTTGCGCACCTTCTCGCGGTAACGCGCCCGGTCCTCCCGACTGAAGGTCCGTACGCCGACATCCTCGCCCATGGTCACCACCCTGTCACCGCTGGTCCCCCCAAACCTCGCACGGAGTCGGCGGGCGGGGGAAGACCCGAGGGTTCTTTCCTACCCAGTAGCGGGCCCCGTGACCCCTGTCGCACGCTGCGTGGTCGGCGCGGGCGCGACGGCCGGCACCGCTAGCATTGCCGGATGCGCGAGAAGGTGACCCGGCTGTTCGTCGCGGCGGCGATCGCCGAGGCCTGCTCCTGGCTGGCCCTGCTGGCCGGAATGGCCGTCAAGTACGGTCCGCCCGGCAATGAGCTGGGCGTCAAGATCTTCGGCCCGATCCACGGCGGCCTGTTCGTCGCGTACGGGCTGCTGGTGCTCGCGGTGGCCCGGCTGCGCCGCTGGAGCCTGCCGGTGAGCGTCGTGGCGCTGGCGTGCGCCGTGCCGCCGTTCGCCACCCTGATCTTCGAGCGCTGGGCACACCGCCGGGGCCTGCTCGGCAGCGTCGACCAGCCGACCCGCGAGCCCACGCCGGTCGGCTGACCCGCCGCCTAACCCGCGCGCTCGGGCGGGAGCCACGCCGGGTGCGGGCCCCCGCTCACTCCGTCAGGAAGTCGGCGAGCAGAGCGGCGAGCGCCTCCGGCGCCTCCTCGGCCATGTGGTGACCCGAGTCGACCGACGCCGCCCGTACGTCGTCGGCCCACTCCCGCCAGATGGCCGCCGGGTTGCCGTGCAACTCCACCATGTCGTCGCGCTCGGACCAGACGAACAGGACCGGGCAGCCGATCCTGTGCCCGGCCGCCCGGTCCGCGTCGTCGGCCGCGCGATCCGGCCCGAGCCCCGCGCGGTAGTCCTCGCACATTGCGTGCACGGTCGCCGGGTCGTGGATCGCCCGGTGGTAGTCCTCGTACGCCTCCTCGCCCATCTCGGCGGGGTCACCCCCGTACCAGGCGTCCGGATCGGCGTTGATCACCCGTTCCGCCGGCTTGTCGGTCTGCCCCAGGAAGAACCAGTGCCACCAGCGAGCGGCGAACCGGGCATCGCAGGTGCGCAGCGCCTCGCCGATCGGCACCCCGTCGAGCACGCCCAGGCGACTGACCCGATCAGGGTGGTCCAGCGCGGTGCGCATCGCCGCGTACGAGCCTCGGTCGTGGCCGACCACGGCGGCGCGCTCGTGGCCCAGCGCGTCGAGCAGCGCCACCACGTCGCGGGCCATGGCCCGCTTGGCGTACGCGGAGTGGTCGGGGGTGTCGGCCAGCTTCGTCGAACGGCCGTAGCCGCGCAGGTCCGGGCAGATCACGGTGTGCCGCCGGGCGAGCAACGGCGCCACCCGGTGCCAGGTGGCGTGGGTACGGGGATGCCCGTGCAGCAGCACAACGGGCGGGCCGGAGCCGCCGTGGCGGACCCGAAGGCGTACCGGACCGACGTCGATCTCGTCGAGGGTGAAGCCGGGAAACATGCCGGTGCCGGTGCCCGCCCCTCGCGGCCCGGAAACCCTCCGCGGGAGGAGGGGGGCCGTCCCCCGACGCTCAGGTCAGCGCGGAACAGGCCACCACACCGGCCAGCAGTAGAGCGCCGATCATCGCCTGCAACAGCAGCGGCGGCCCCAGGTGCGACCAGAGCGTCGCGGTACGCGGCGTGAGCAACTGCCCGGTGGTCAGGTTGACGATCCGCTCGATGCGCGGCGGCAACTCCGGATCCCGCTGCGGGCGCAGGGTGAGCTGCACCTGATCGGCCGGGTGCAGCGCGCTCTGCGGCAGGTGCCCGTGCAGCTCCACCTCGCAGAGCTGACCTGCGGTGTTGCGCAGGCGCACCGGGGTGACCAGGTATTCCGGGCCCTGCTTCAGCTCCTTCCAGCGTCGCCGGGTGCCGCCGCCGAACGAGAAGAGCGCGCGTAGCAGCAGGGCGGGCAGCCGGGCGAACGCCGCCGCGGCGAGCACCGCGACCAGCACCGGTTGGCCGACGCGTATCTCGCGGGTGTAGCCGTCGAGCAGGCGGACCAACCGCCCGGTGACGATCCGCTCCGTCGGGTGCACGATCCGTCGGGTATCGAGTCCGCTGTCCATCCCCACCACCGAGAGTCCGCTTGTGTTCACTGATCGTATCGATGTCCCCGGTTGAACGACGTGAATGAAACCTGGTCACGGGCTCACGGCCACGAGGTGACATCCCGGGCGAGCAGGGTAAGCGGGGGGCCGAGCTGGAAAGGGGTCGAGCATGCAGCTGTCCTTCCTGCGCCCGCTCTACGACCGACCCGGGCCGTGGTGCTCGGTGTACCTGGACGCCTCCGCGGACACGGAGGACGCCCACCCGGCACTGGACCTGCGCTGGCGCGCACTGGAACGGAGCCTTGCCGAACAGGGGGCCGACGAGGCGAGCATCGCCGCGCTGGACCGGGTGATCCGGGGTCACGACCCGATGGTCGGGGACTACGGCCTCGCCGTCTTCGCCAGCCACGGGCGGGTGGCGCTCTCCGAGTACCTGTCCGCGCCACCGCTGCGCGACCTGGCCAGTTTCGGGCCGCTGCCGCACGTGATGCCGCTGCTCGCCCAGCGCGGCGAGCAGGTGGCCTGGGTCCGGGTCGTGGCCGACCGCACCGGCGGCGACGCGATGGCGGTCAGCGCGGGCGGGGTGCCCCGACGGGCGCACGTCGCCGGCCGGGACAGCTTCCCGCTGCGGCGCGTCCAGCCCGGCGGGTGGTCCCAGTCGCGCTACCAGCGGGCCGCCATGGAGGCGTGGCACCAGAACGCCGGCGACGTGACCGCCGCGACGGTGGAGCTGGCCGACAAGGTGGGCGCCGACGTCGTGGTGGTGGCCGGTGACGTCCGGGCCACCGGGATGATCGCCGCCCAGATGCCGGAGCGCTGGCAGGACCTGGTCGTCCGCACGGACGCCGGATCCCGGGCCGGCGGCGCCGACCAGACCATGCTGGACGACCTCACCGTGCAGACCATCGCGGAGGTCGCCGACCAGCGGATCACCGCCGCGCTGGACCGGTTCGGCGTGCAGGAGGACGTCGGCGCCGGCCTCGACGCGGTCGTCTCCGCCCTGCAACGCAACCAGGTCGACACCATGCTCATCGTCGACGACCCGTCGGCCAACGGCGAGCTGTGGATCGGCCCCGAGCCGACCGAGATCGCCGTCGACCCGACCCAGCTCAGCGCGATGTCGGTCGACGACCCGCAGCGGGTACGCGCCGACGCGGCGCTGGTCCGGGCGCTGGTCGGCACCGACGCGGCGTTGACAGTGCTCGGCGCGGACGAGGCGCCCCAGCTCACCGACGGCGTCGGCGCGGTGCTGCGCTACGTCGACGAGGGCACCCCGGGGCGCGGCAATGGCTGAGCGCCGCGTCGCGGACCTGGTGGTGGAGCGGCTGCGCGCCTGGCGGGTCCCGCGCGCCTTCGGCTTTCCCGGCGCGGCGATCGCCCCGCTGGTCGAGGCGCTGGACCGCTCCGGAGGCGACCCGGCGTTCATCCCGGCCCGCCACGAGGAGACCGCCTCGTTCATGGCCACCGGGCACGCCAAGTTCACCGGCGGCATCGGGGTCTGCCTGGCCACCCAGGGGCCCAGCGCGGTGCAACTGCTCAACGGTCTCTACGACGCGAAGCTGGACAGCAAACCGGTCGTGGCGATCGTCGGCGAGGACGTCACCGGCCCCCTGGGCGGCGCGCACCAGCAGATCGGGTTGAGCCGGCTCTTCGGCGACGTGTGCAACCAGTTCGTGCAGTACGGCCGCAGCCCGGAGAGCGTGCCGGCGCTGCTGGACCAGGCGTTCCGCACCGCGGCGGCGACGCGCAGCCCGACCTGTGTGGTGCTGCCCCGGCACCTGCAGGAGGCAGTGGTGCCCGACCTGGGCACCCACGCGGTCGGCGTGATCACGGCGACTCCCGGCGAACCGCTGGCCCGGGTGCTGCCGCACGAGGTGGACCTCGACGCCGCCGCGCAGGTCCTCGGCAACGGCCAGCGCACCGCCATCCTGGTGGGGCAGGGGGGCCGGGGCGCCGCCGCCGAGATCGTCGAACTGGCCGACCGGCTCGGCGCCGGGGTGGCCACCTCGCTGCTGGGCAAGCCGGTCCTCGACGAGCGGCTGCCGTTTCACGCCGGGGTGCTGGGCGAGGTCGGCACGCCGGCCGCCGCCGAGCTGATGGGCGGCTGCGACACGCTTCTGCTGGTCGGCACCAACGACCCGTGGACCGACTACTTCCCGATGCCCGATCAGGCCCGGACCGTGCAGATCGACATCGACGGCACCCGCATCGGCAGCCGGTACCCGGCCGACGTGCCCCTGGTCGGGGACGCGGCCGAGACGCTGCGCGCGCTGCTGGCCCGGGTGCCGTCGCGGCCCCACCAGCAGTGGCGTGCCACGGTGGAGAGCGCCGTCGACCGCTGGCGGGCGACCGCCGCCGACCGGGCCGCCGCGCCCGCCGACCCGATCAACCCGCAGCTCGTGCTCCAGGAGCTCTCCACCCGGGTGCCGCAGACCGGGTCGGTAGCTGTCGACGTCGGCTCGGTCCTCTACTGGTACGCCCGGCACCTCGTCCTGCCGCCCGGGGTGAACGCCCAACTGTGCGGCACCCTCGGCTCGTTGGGCTGCGCCCTGCCGTACTCCGTGGCCGCCAAACTCGCCGCACCCGACCGGCCGGTGATCGCCCTGCTCGGCGACGGGGCCATGCAGCTCAACGGCCTCGCCGAGCTGATCACGGTGTCGCACCACTGGCAGCGGTGGGCCGACCCACGGTTGGTGGTCCTCGTGCTCAACAACCGCGACCAGAACGGCATGGGCGGCGGCCGGGCGCCGTCGTCCGACCCCACCCACCGCCGCCCGGACGTGCCGTACGCCGGCTGGGCCCGCCTGCTCGGGCTGCACGGTGTCCGGGTGGACCGCCCGGAACTGGTCGGCGCCGCCTGGGACGAGGCGCTCGCCGCGGACCGCCCGTGCGTCCTGGAAGCGGTGGTCGACCCGGCGGTGTCGTTGGCGCCGCCGGAGCCGGCCTTCGCCGACCTGCGCGGACTGTACGCCGACGGGGAACCGGCCCGGCGGGTACGCGAGCAGGTCGAGCAGGCGGTGGCCGTCGAGGATCTCGTTTAGGCGTACCTCACCAGGGCATCAGTAGCGGCCCGACGACGCTGGAGGTCACATGCTGGAGCCCGCCGACCGCCGCTACGGTCCTGCGCCCCTGCCGCAGCCGCGCGGCCCACTGTCCGTGGCGGTGACCGACGCGCTGCGGCAGCCGCCGCACGACCTGCCTCCCGACCTGGGCGCCGACCTGGACCCGGCGGACGCGTTCAGCGACGAGGACCTGCAACTGACCCTGTTCCTCTGTTACGAGCTGCATTACCGCGGCTGGAGCGGGGTGGACGAGAGCTGGGAGTGGCAGCCCACCCTGCTGGCCCTGCGGGCCCGCGTCGAGCAGCCCTTCGAGGCGGCGCTGCGTCGGCTGGCCGGCGCCCCGGCGGTACCGGCCGGCGGTGTCGCTGCCGGGCTGGGTGAGCTGGTCGCGGCCGACGACGGGCCGCCGCTGGCCGCCACGCTCCAGCGGCACGCCGACCTCGCCCAGTTCCGCGAGTTCGTCGCCCACCGCTCCGTCTACCACCTGCGCGAGGCGGACCCGCACAGTTGGGCGCTGCCCCGGCTCGGCGGTCCCGCCAAGGCCGCCCTCGTCGAGATCCAGACCGACGAGTACGGCAACGGCCGGCTGGACCGGATGCACTCCGAGCTGTTCCGGCGCACCCTCGACCGGTTGGGTATGGACACCGGCTACGGCGCCCATCTGGACGCGGTGCCCGCGGTGACGCTGGCGACGAACAACCTGATGTCGCTGTTCGGGCTGCACCGACGGCTGCGCGGGGCGCTGCTCGGGCACCTGGCGGCCTTCGAGATGACCTCGTCCCTGCCGAACCGCCGCTACGGCAACGGCCTGCGCCGGCTCGGCCTGGACGAGGTGGCGACCCGCTTCTACGACGAGCACGTGGAGGCCGACGCGGTGCACGAGCAGATCGCCGCGCACGACCTGTGCGGCGGCCTGGTCCGTACCGAGCCAGCGCTCGCCTCGGACGTGCTCTTCGGCGCGGCGGCGGCGCTCGCGGTGGACCGGCTGTTCGCGGCGCACCTGCTGGACAGTTGGGCCGCCGGCCGCAGCTCACTGCGGTCACCCGCGCCGCCGTCCCCGCCACCGTCCGTCCCGCTCGTCGGGCCGACCCCGGTGACACCTGTCGTCCCGCTGGCGCCGAGCGTGCTGGTCTGACCTGACCTGACCTGACCTGACCTGACCTGACCTGACCTGACCTGACCTGACCTGACCCGACCTGACCCGACCCGAACCGCCGGGCGGGCAGGCGGGTCCGCCCGGTCCAGTTCCGTCCTTTGCTCTGCTTCCGCCCAGGCGACAGTGACGGACCCTTTCCGTTGCGTCGGTGGAAGCAGAGCAAAGGGGTCGAGCGAGGTGGGTTCACCCCTCGCGGGCGACGCCCGCGCGGAAGTTGATCACCTTGTGGGTGCCGTCGCAGAACGGCTTGAGCGCCGACTTGCCGCACCGGCACAGAGCGACGGTGCCTCGGCGCGCGTCGATCCGCTCACCGTCCGGAGTGAGCAGGGCGAAGTCGCCGCGGACCAGCAGCGGGCCGTCCTCGTACGGGGTGATCGTGGCGGCGGACTCGCCAGTGTCCTCGGTGCGCATGAGCCCGGAAGTGCCCGCCCCGGCCGCGACGAAACCCGTGCGGGCGTCCGGGGTCCCTCAGGGCCGATCGTCCCCGCCGGCCCGCTCAAGCCGCCCGGAGCTGATCGTCGCCGAACGGCGTTGACCTGTGGATTGGTGCCGCCGGGTGGGTGATGCCCCGTTTGAACCCCATCGGGACGGGAAGCCGGGCCGCGTGGTGAGCGAACGAGGCAAGGTGGGCCCGGTGCACAAGGTGCACAAGGGGCTGACGGCCGACGGCGCCGGTCTGGCCGGCGACCGGGTCGTGGCCCAGGGCAGCGCCGCCCGGGTGCTGGTCGCCGCCACCGCCCGGGCGTTGCGTGGCGCGGACTGCGCCGACCTCGGGCACACTGGGCCCACGTCGCGGTTCCCGGGCGCCCCGGAGCCGGTACGCCGCGCCGCGGTGAGTCGGGCCGCCGGGCGGGTCGCCCTCACCGTCGAGCAGGTAGGTGAGGTGGACGCGGCCCGGGTCGCCCGCTGGTTCGTCAACCAGTACCCGCGCCGGAGCTACCCCGGCGTGCTCATCGGCTCGCCGCACGGTGCGGCCGCGCACCTCGCGGTGGCCCTGGGGGTGCCGTGGCTGCCCGCCGGCTTCGAGATGACCGCGCACTGGAGCGACGGCGCCGTGGACCGCCCGGAGGCGGCGCTGGAGCACGGCGGCGCGCTCGCCGAACGGCTGCTCGCCGGCAACCCCGACGTGCACCTGCGCCAGGTGCACTGCCCGGCCAGCCGAGGGCCGCTGACCGGGGCCACCGTGTCGCTGGCTGCCCGCTGGAAGGCGCTGCCGGCCGCGTACGCGCAGTTCCTGACCGACCGGCTGAGCGCGGGCGCCCCGATGCTGCTGGTCCGCGACGCGCGCACGTGGCCGGTGGTGGAGCGCGGCGCCGGGCACAGCTTCCAGGTCGGCTGCCCGGCCAGCGGGCTGGACCCGGTTGACTTCCACCCCGACAGCCACGCCCTACGGCAGGTCCTGCGCGCCGTGGGCGGGGACGCGACCCGGTGGACGCCGCCGGAGGTGTCGGCGCCGTCGGGCGACGCCGAGCACGGTGTGGACCCGGACTTCGAGCGGACCACGCGGGACTGGGCCGCGGCCCGGCAGCATCCGCTGCACCGGGTCCTGATGCCCCGACCGGCGGCGCTGAGCGCGGGCGTGGCCGACCTGTACCGGCGGTGGCTGCGGGCCGCCGGCAAGACCGGTGACCGGTTGGTGGTGGAGTGTGGGCGGCTGCTCGATCCGTGGCAGGTGGTACGGGCGGGGCTGGTGCCGTACTGGTGTGAGAACGCCACCCGGCGCAGCGTCGACGAGGCCGAGTGGTGGCTGGCCGGCAGCGAGACGTTCAGCTCGGTGGACGTTCTGCCCGAGCCTCCCGGGATGCGCTCGCCCGCCCTGGCCGGGCTGCCGCAGTGGCTGGCCGTCGCGGGCTTCGGCCGGCGGCGGCGGGCGCTGGACCGGACCTCCGCCCGGGGCTATCCGGTGACGTCCGTGCCGACGCGCCGGGCCACCGAGGTCCTGCGCGCCCAGCCGTACGACCTGCCCGCTCCGCCCCCGCTGGGGGCCGCTGAGGCCCTCTCGGTGCTCCGCGAGAGCGGCGGCCACCAGGGGTTGCTCGTCTCCTGAGGGGAGCACGCCGAAACTTCCTCGCGAACCCGGGGTCCCGTGATTGAGTACCTACGGAGCGGGAACATCGCTGGCTGCGACGGCCTGATTGCGCCGCGTAGAGGCGTTGTCGCCCGCTGGCATCCCAGTCACTGACCCACTTTCCGGCCCGGTGCGTGGCCCGACCACGCGCACGACCGGTTTCCCGATCCGGGCGGGGGACCTTCCTGAGGGAGGCGCGGATGTTCGGACAGACGAGCACGACCACGACCACACCACCACCCACCGAGCGTGGTCTGGAGGACCTGGACGCGGCGGCGCTGGCGTACGCGGCCCGGATCGAGGGGCTGCCGCCGGAGCGGCGGGGGGAGGCGCGCGACGACCTGGTGCGCTTCGCGCTGCCGTTCGCCGGGCGACTGGCCCGCCGGTACCGGGGCCGGGGGGAGCCGCTGGAGGACCTGGAGCAGGTGGCCCGCCTCGGGCTGGTCAACGCCGTCGACCGGTACGACCCGGAACGGGGTTCGTTCACCGCGTACGCGGCGATCACCATCGTCGGGGAGATCAAACGGCACTTCCGGGACCGCACCTGGGGTGTGCACGTGCCCCGGCGGCTGCGCGACCTGATCCTCGAGGTGGGCCAGGCCACCGCCGCGCTGACCAGCGAGCTGTCCCGGGCGCCGTCGGTGGCCGAGCTGTCGGCCCGCCTGGAGACGCCGCAGGAGGAGATCCTCGCGGCGCTGGAGTCGGCGGCCGGCTACAGCCCGGCGTCACTGAACGCGCCGGTCGGCGGGGAGAGTTCCGCGGAGTTCGGTGACCTGGTCGGCGAGTCGGACAACGCGCTGGAATCGGTCGACGACCGGGTGACGGTGAGCGGCCTGCTGCACCGGCTGCCCTGGCGCGAACGCCGCATCCTCGCCATGCGCTTCTACGGCAACCAGACGCAGGCGGAGATCGCCGCCCGGTTCGGCATCTCGCAGATGCACGTCTCCCGGCTGCTGTCGCGGGCGCTGACCTGGCTGCGGCAGGCCATGCTCGCCGACGCGCCACCGCCCTGGCAGAACGGCGCCGCCGAACCGGACCCGGGCAAGACCCGCATCTCGGTGCGGCAGAACGGCGACGGGGTCGTCGTCGAGGTCGGCGGCGAGGTGGACAGGGACGGCGCGGACCAGTTGCGCCGCGCGATGCTGGAGGCCGTCAACGGCCAGCCGAGCGAGGTCGTCGTCGACCTGGTCGGCGCGGGTGGCTTCGACGCCGGCGGAATCGCCGCGCTGATGGCGGGACACGAGGCGGCCGAGCGCACCGGCGTGCCGCTGCGGCTGACCCGGGTGCAGCCCGCGGTGCGCCGCTCGCTCACCGCCGCCGGCCTGGCGCCCGCCCGGGACTGACCGGCCGCCACGTACACACACGAAGAAGGGGCCCACACCACCAGCCGGTGGTGTGGGCCCCTGGCCGGGTACGCGGGTCAGCGGTCCTCGGTCTCGCCGTCGCTGTGCGGGTGCCGCCAGCGTTCGTGCGGCTTCGGCGCGTCCTCGGCGTCCTTGGGCGCATCACTCTCCTCGAAGCTCGGCCGGCGCACGCCTTCGGGCTCCGGCACGTCCACCGGGCGGGCGCCGGATTCCGGCGCGGGCTGGTACGCGGCCGCGTCCCGGGCGCCGTGCGCGCCTTCGGCGGCGGGTGACTCGGGCCTGTGGTGCTCCATGTGCAGCTCGTCGGCGAACTGCTGCGGCGGCTTCGTGGTGCGCTGCGGCAGGTCCCGGCCCAGGTCGGCGACGAGCGGGCCGTACTTCAGGTCGAACGCCGGACGCTCGGAGCGGATCCGTGGCATCTGGTCGAAGTTGCGCAGTGGCGGCGGGCAGCTGGTGGCCCACTCGAGGGAGTTGCCGAAGCCCCACGGGTCGTCCACCGTCACGATCGCCCCGTACCGCCAGGACTTCCACGCGTTGTAGATGAAGAACAGGGTGGACGCGCCGAGGATGAACGAGAAGATCGTGGAGATGGTGTTCAGGGTGGTGAAGCCGTCGGTGGGCAGGTAGTCGGCGTACCGGCGGGGCATGCCCTCGGCGCCCAGCCAGTGGTGCACCAGAAAGGTGCCGTGGAAGCCGATGAACATCGTCCAGAAGTGGGCCTTGCCGAGCCGCTCGTCGAGCAGTCGGCCGGTCATCTTCGGCCACCAGAAGTAGTAGCCGCCGAACAGCGCGAAGACCACGGTGCCGAACACCACGTAGTGGAAGTGCGCCACCACGAAGTAGCTGTCGTGGGTGTGCCAGTCGACCGGGGGACTGGCCAGCAGCACCCCGGTGAGGCCGCCGAGCAGGAAGGTGACCAGGAAGCCGATGGCGAAGAGCATTGGCGTTTCGAAGGTGAGCTGGCCCTTCCACATGGTGCCGATCCAGTTGAAGAACTTCACGCCGGTGGGCACCGCGATCAGGTAGCTCAGGATGCTGAAGAACGGCAGCAGCACCTGGCCGGTGGCGAACATGTGGTGCGCCCAGACCGTCATGGACAGCACGGTGATCGCGATGGTGGCCAGCACCAGCCCGGTGTAGCCGAAGATCGGCTTGCGGGAGAAGACCGGGATGATCTCGGTGATGATGCCGAAGAACGGCAGCGCGATGATGTAGACCTCGGGGTGTCCGAAGAACCAGAACAGGTGCTGCCAGAGCATCGGCCCGCCGGTGGCCGCGTCGTACACGTGCGCGTTGAGCAGTCGGTCCGCTGAGAGCGCGAGCAGCGCGGCGGCCAGCAGCGGGAACACCAGGATCACCAGCACGCTGGTGAACAGCATGTTCCACGTGAAGATCGGCATCCGGAACATGGTCATGCCAGGCGCGCGCAGGGTGAGGATCGTGGTGATCAGGTTGACCGCGCCGAGGATGGTGCCGAGCCCGGAGACGACCAGACCGAGCACCCACATGTTCGCGCCCACCCCGGGGCTGTTCTCCACGTCGCTGAGGGGGCTGTACGCGGTCCAGCCGAAGTCGGCCGAGCCTCCCGGGGTGAGGAAGCCGCCGATCACCATCAGCCCGCCGAACAGGTACAGCCAGTAGGCCAGCGCGTTGAGGCGGGGGAACGACACATCTGCTGCGCCGATCTGGATCGGCACGATGAAGTTGCCGAAACCGAAGGCCGCGGGCGTGGCGAACAGCAGCAGCATCACCGCGCCATGCGAGGTGAAGAGCTGGTTGTACTGCTCCGAGGACAGGAACTGCAGACCTGGGCGGGCCAGTTCGGCCCGCATCACCATCGCTTCCAGGCCGGCGAACACGAAGAAGGCGAAGGAGGTCAGCAGATACAGCAGACCGATCTGCTTGTGATCTGTGGTGGCGAGGAATTTGATCAACGAGTTGCCGGGGACCGGTGCCCGCAGGGCTCCGGGGAAGCCCCCGAAGCGGGCCGGTGCCAGGATCGCCGGGCCCCGATCGCGACCGGGTTCCGTGGTTACCCGCTTGGGCATGGTTGCTCACCCCGTCGTGACGGCAGAAAGGACGGGCGTGCCTACCCGACCCTCGCACCATGTAACCAGGCTTAAGCGGTAATTTCGGTCAGATCGCCGGTACCGGTCGAAGCCGCCACGTGCGCTCAGGTTGCCGGCAGCATCGCCCAGACGGCCTTGCCCTGGCCCGCCGGCACGCTGCCCCACCGCTGCGCCAGCTCGCGGACCAGCAGCAACCCTCGGCCACCCTCGGCCCGCAGATCCGGATCGGCGGGGGGCTGGGCGGCGGCCCGGCTGCCGTCCACCACGGCCAGGTGCAGGTACGGCCGACGCAGGGTCACCGTCACCTGCATGGGGGTGCCCGCGTGCCGGACCACGTTGCCGACCAGCTCGCTGAGCACCAGCGCTGCGGGGCCCGCCGCGTCGGGCAGGTTCCACCGGGCGCACGCGTCGCCGACCAGCTCCCGGGCCCGCCGGCAGGCCCCGGCGACCGGCTCCAGCCGGGCCCGCATCCGCAGCGCGCCGGCCGCGCCGGCCACCCGGGTCGCCTCCGCGCAGTCCGGCGACACCGGCACCACCCGGCAGGTCGTCGACTCGGCCAGCCAGCGGGCGGCGGCCGGAGGCGGCGCGCACAGCACCACCGGCACGGCCGGCCACTCCTCGGCCCGCCGGGCCGTCGCGGCGAACACTGACAGCGCCAGCCGGTCCCGCACGGTCACCCGCTCGAGGTCGACCACCAGCGCCTCCGGCTGGGCGGCCAGGGCCCCGTCCAGTGCCTGGTGCACCGACCGCATCGTGCCCAGATCGAGGGCGCCGGTGAGCTGGACGACCGCCACCGGTGCGGTCTCGCGCACCTCGCAGGTGATCCGGCTGGGCATCGGCGGGCCCTCGATTCGCTGGTCGGGTCGGGATCTGCCCACTACCCGAGGCCCCGCGGCGCCAAACCGGACCGGCCGGTCTCAGGACGCGCGTCACGTCCCGACGCGCAGGTCAGCGGCGTGCCCGGCCGGTCAGCAGACCCAGCGCGATCAGGCCCAGACCGAGGCCGAGGTGCAGCCAGTCGTCAGCGACGTTGACCGGCAGGACGTTCGCACCGGTGTCGTGATCCACCGCCACGCCGTACAGCCAGAGCACCAGGTAGACGGCGCCGCCGCCGATGAGGAACGTGCGGGCGCCGCTGGTCGTCCGCGCCAGCGCCAGGCCGGCCACCCCGAACAGCAGGTGGACGAGGTTGTGCAGCACCGACACCTGGAAGGCGCCGAACAGGAACGCGCCCGAGCCGTGCCCGGCGAACCGCAGATTGTCCGTACCGCTGGTGATCCCCGGGACGAAGCCGAGCACGCCGACCAGCAGGAAGAGCACGGACGCGGCGCTGGCCGCCCGGCGTACCGGCGGCTTGCCGTCGGCCGGGTTGGCCCGGGCCCGGGAGTGCGCCATCGGTCCGACCATCACCGGCTCCTCGCTGCGCGACGGGCGTGAGCGGTGCGCCTTCCCGTTGCCGCCGGCGGCAAACGCGCCGGCGGCAACGGGCGCGCTCAGACCGGTTGCAGGCGGGGCGCGGTGGCCAGCTCGCGGACCCGCTCGTACAGCTCGACGTAGCGCTCGGCCATCACCGCTGGCGTGAACCGCTGCGCGGCCACCCGCCGGCACTCGTCCGGGTCGAGCAGGTCGGCGGCCACCACGAGGTCGTCCAGTTCGTCCTCGTCGGCGGTGAGGAGGCCGGTGCGACCGTGCTCGATCAACTCCGGCAGGCAGCCCCGCGCGGTGGCCACCACCGGCGTGCCCAGGGCCAGCGACTCGACCACCGCCGTGCCGCCCGGCTCCTCCCAGCGCAGCGGGAACAGCGACGCGCGGGCGCTGGCCAGCAGGTCGTCACGCTCCTGACCGGCCACGGTGCCGATCCAGCGCACCAGATCACCGTCGACGTGCGGGGCCACCTCGTCGAGGAAGAACCGCACGTCCGGGTTCTGCCGGGCCTCGTCGCCCGCCGCCGCCAGGTCGGCCGGGCGATGGTACGGGCCGACGGGACCGGCCAGCACCAGCGGGACGCCGATCCGCTGCGCGAGCCGCGCGCCCACGTCCTGTCCCTTGCCCGGGTTGATCCGACCGAGGATGAGCAGGTGCTCGCCCTTGGGCGGGCGGGGCCGGCGGTCGGCGTCCACGGCGAGCGGCGTGGACAGGTGCACGTGACCCACCGAGTGCTCGCGCAGCGCCAACGGCGCCCGGGCCAGCTGCGACGCCGAGACGCCGTTGACCCGGACCCGGTCGCCGCCGTCCAGGCTGCCGTACAGCGCGGGGTGCTTGGCGAGGTCCCAGTGCAGGGTGTGCAGGGTCGGCGGCCCGGACGGCCCCATCGCGGTGAGGGTGGCCAGCCCGACCGCCTCCACGTGGTCGTGGACCAGGTCGATGTCGTCGCGGGAGTGCAGCTCACGGACCACGCCGGCCAGGTGCGCCTGGGCGATCCCACAGACCTGGTTGTACGGCCGCTGCAACGCCGCGAACTGCCCGTCGGCGAAGACCGACACCTTCTCGTCCACCGGCAGGCTGCTGCTGTCCACCGAGGCGAGCACCACCCGCACGCCGAGTCGCCGCAGCTCCGGCACCAGGGTGGCGATCACGTTCTCGATGCCGCCGTAGCCGGGCGGGGGCACCGACAGCCACGGGCCGGCGTTCATCAGCACGGTGAGGCTCATCGGCCGCGCTCCCGCATACCGGCCGGGTACGGCCGTACCCCGGCGCTCACGCCGCGGCCACCCGTCGACGGGGCACCCGGTGGCGCAGCTCGGCCAGCGGCGGGCGCTCCTCGATGGACACGTCGCTGACCACGATCTCCCGGTCGAGGTTCGGCAGTGTGTCCGACCCGCCCCGGCGGAACTGCGTGAGCAGCGCCTCCGGCATCATGCCGGGGCTGGCCCAGCCGCGTCGTTGCAGCCGGGACCAGGCGGTCAGCATGATCTGCGCGGACATCCGACCGAGCGCGGCCGTGTCCTGGTGGCGGTGTTTGCGCTCGCCCAGGTCGACCTGCGCCAACGCGTCCAGGCCGACCAGGTCCAGCAGGTCGATCATCATGGCCGTCTCCACGCCGTACCCGGAGACGAACGGCACCTGGGCCAGCACGTCGCGGCGAGCGGCGTACTCGCCCGCGAGCGGCTGCACGAAACCGGCCAGCTCGGGCCAGAAGAGGTTGAGCAGCGGCCGGGCCATCAGCTCGGTCACCCGGCCACCGCCGTCCTGCTCCACGCCCGCGGCACCGACCAGGGGCCGGTGATAGAAGCCCTTCACGAAGTCCACCGACGGGTCGGTGAGCAGCGGCCCCAGCAGCCCGCTGACGAAGTGCGGACGGAACTCCCGCAGGTCGGCGTCAATGAACGCCACCACATCGCCCTCGGCCGCGGCCAGCCCCGCCCAGAGCGCGTCCCCCTTGCCGGTGAGCCGGGGCAGACCCCGGGTCATCGCGTCCTGGCTGACGACCTCCGCGCCGGCGGCGCGCGCCACCTGCGCGGTGCGGTCGGTCGACCGTGAATCCACCACGATCAGTTCGTCGACGAGAGCGACCCGGTCCATCAGGTGTTCCCGGATGGTCGACACGATCGCGCCGACCGTCGCCTCCTCGTTACGTGCCGGCAGCACCACGCTGACCCGGCTCTCTCCCTTGGCGCGCAGCAGCCGGCGTGCCGGCCAGTCCGCCGCCGAGGTGGTCCGGTACGTGGCCCACGCCTCCACCACCGGTGACACGGTCGTATCCCGCACGGGCACCCCTCCGTTTCGTGCGTGGAACAAGCGGAGTCTTTAGTTCCCACTCGCCACCACGCGCTAACCGTTCCCAGGGCAACAGCTTGATCACGACGGTGACGTCGTGGCGTTCCCGGGGGATGAACGTTTGATTGCGCACACCCCAGGGGACTGCACCCACCGAAGTCGAAACGTTTTCGAAAGAGGTTGTCGAATGGGTGGATGCCGGGTGGGTCTCGTGGGAGCCGGCGGGGTGGCACAACGCCATGCGCGGGTGCTGTCCGGGTTCGACGACGTCGAACTGGTCGGGGTGACCGACGTGGCGCCGGAGGCGGCCTCCGCGCTGGCCGAGCAGCACGGCGGGCAGAGCTTCCGCGACGTCGCCGAACTGCTGGCCGCAGCCCCGGACGCGGTGTACGTCTGCGTGCCACCGTTCGCGCACGGTCCCGCCGAGGAGGCGGTGATCGACGCCGGGGTGCCGATGTTCGTGGAGAAGCCCGTCGCCGTCGACCTGGTCACCGCGGAGCGCATCGCCGGCCTCGTCGCCCGGCGTGGTCTGCGCACCGCCGTCGGGCACCACTGGCGCTATCTGAGCGTGCTCGACCAGGCCCGCGAGCTGCTCGCCGACCGCCCGGTGCAGATGGTCAGCGGCGCCTGGCTGGACAAGGTGCCGCCGGTGGCGTGGTGGTCGCGCCGCGACAGCTCCGGTGGCCCGGTGGTCGAGCAGGCCGCCCACGTGCTGGACCTGATCCGGGTGCTGGCCGGCGAGGTCACCGAGGTCACCGCGTACGGCAACGGCACGCCGCCACCGGTCGAGGGCGCCGACATCGACTCGGTGACCACCGCCACGCTGCGCTTCGCCAGTGGCGCGGTCGGCACGCTCAGCGCGGCCTGCGTGCTGGGCTGGAAGCACCGGGCCGGGCTGGAGATCCTCGCCGACGGGCTGGCCCTGGCGTTGAGCGAGGACGGTCTGCTGATCCGCGACGCCGACGGCGAGCGACACGTCCCGGCCGATCCGGAGGCCGCCCGGGTGGCGGTGGACCGCGCCTTCGTCGACGCGGTACGCGGCGTCGGCGACGACGTCCGCGTCCCGTACGCCGAAGCGCTGCGGACCCAGCGCCTGGCCCTCGCGGTGGCCGACTCGGCCCGCACCGGTCAGACGGTGCGGCTCGGCACGCCCGCCGCGCCGGTCGCGCTGTCCAGCGGGGTGACCGTCGATGCGTGATCGGGTGGTCACGGTCACCGCCCCCGGTCGGGTGGAGCTCGTCGAGCAGGAGGCCGCGGCGCTGCGCCCCGGCACCTTCCGCGTCGAGACGCTGTTCAGCGGCGTCTCCGCCGGCACCGAGCTGAGCTACGTCAAGGGCACGAACCCCTATGTGAACGTCACCTGGAACGCCGACCTGGGGCTCTTTCAGCCCGGCGACGCCAGCACCCCGTACCCGGTCACCCGGCTGGGATACATGCAGGTCGGCCGGGTGGTGGAGAGCGCCACGGCGGCGGTCCCGGTCGGCGCCGTCGGCGCGATGACCTACGGGCACCGCACGGGCTGGCTGGCCGACCCGGTCGCCGAGCGGTTCGTGCCGCTGCCCGACGACCTCGACCCGCTGCTCGGCGTCTACGTCGCGCACATGGGTCCGATCTGCGCCAACGGCCTGCTGCACGCCGCCGCCGACCTGCACGGCGCGGATGTCCGCTCGCTCGGCGACGGCGTACGCGGCCGGCGGGTCGCCGTGGTCGGCGCGGGCGTGGTGGGTCTCCTGACCGCCCTGCTGGCCCGGCGACACGGCGCCGCCTCGGTGGTGGTGCTCGACCCCACCCCGCGCCGCCGCGAGGTCGCCGAGGCGCTCGGCCTGGAAACCCTCGACCCGGACGCGGACGACCCGGCGGTGGTGCTCAAGACCCGGTGGGCGCACACCGCCGGCGACCGGGGCGCCGACGTCGTGTTCCAGTGCCGGGGGCAGGCGTGGGCGTTGCAGCTCGCGCTGCGGGTGTTGCGCCCGCAGGGCACCGTGATCGACCTGGCCTTCTACCAGGGCGGCGCGGACGCGGTCCGCCTCGGTGAGGAGTTCCACCACAACGGGCTGGCGTTGCGCTGTGCCCAGATCGGGCGGGTGCCGCGCGGTCTCGCGCCCACCTGGGACCGGGAACGGCTCTCCGCCGAGACCATCGACCTGCTGCGGACCCACGGTGACGTGATCCGCAAGCACCTGGTCTCGGCGGTGGTGCCGTTCGACGAGGCGCCCACCCTGCTCACCGACCTGGCCGAGCGCCGCCGCCAGGAGTTGCAGGTGGTCCTGGCGGTCTGAGGAGCCGTCGCGGCGTGAACCGGCCGGCTACCGTTCGCCCCATGAGCAACTCGAAGGACCGGCCGGTCGGCGACGCTCGCGCGAGCCGACCGGTCGGCCTGGCCGCGCTGCTGCCGTACCTGCGGGAGCACCGCGGCACCCTCGTCGCGGTGGGCGCGCTGTCGCTGCTCGGCTCGGCGGCGTCGCTGGCCCAGCCGCTGCTCACCCGGTCGGTGCTCGACCGGATCGGCGCCGAGGACCCGGTGTCGGCCCTGGTGGCGGTGCTGGTGGCGCTCGTGGTGCTCGGCGCGGCGATCGGCGGGCTGCGCGACTACCTGCTGCAACGCACCGCCGAGGGGCTGGTGCTGAGCACCCGCCGACGGCTGGCCGGTCACCTGCTGCGGCTGCCCATCGCCGAGTACGACAGGCGGCGCACCGGCGACCTGCTCTCCCGCGTGGGCTCGGACACCACCCTGCTGCGGGCGGTCGTCACCTCCGGGTTGTTCGAGACGGTCACCGGTGCGGTGATGGTGGTCGGCGCCGGCACCGCGATGGTGCTGCTCGACCCGCTGCTGTTCGGCGTCACCCTGCTCGGGGTGGGGCTGGGGCTGGGCTTCGCCGCCACCTTCGCCCGCCGGGTCCGGGCGCTGGCCCGCCTCGCCCAGGAGCGGATCGGCGAGATGACCTCGGCGGTGGAGCGGGCCATCTCGGCGGCCCGGACCATCCGGGCAAGCCGCGCCGAGGGCCGGGAGACGGAGACCGTCACCGGCAGTGCCCGCGAGGCGTACGCGGCGGGGCTGCGGGTGGCCCGGGTGCAGGCGCTGATCGGCCCGATCGGCTCGGTCACCGTGCAGGGTGCGTTCCTGCTGGTGCTGGGGATCGGCGGGGCGCGCGTCGCCGCCGGGGCGATCTCCGTCGGCGACCTGGTCGCCTTCGTCATGTACCTGTTCCTCCTGGCGTTGCCGCTGGGCCAGGTGCTGCGCGCGTACACCCAGTTGCAGTCCGGTCTGGGCGCGTTGCAGCGGATCGAGGAGATCCTGGCCGTGCCGGCGGAGGGCGCGGCGGACCCCTCGCCGGCTGCCGGAACCGCCACCGCTACCCCCCGCCGACCCGCCCCGATGATCGAGTTCGACCGGGTCGGGTTCGGCTACCCGGGCGGCACGCCGGTGCTGCACGACGTCAGCTTCGCGGTGCCGACCGGCACCCGTACCGCCCTGGTCGGCCCCTCGGGCGCCGGCAAGTCGACGCTGCTGGCCCTGGTCGAGCGCTTCTACGAGGTGAGCGCCGGCGCGGTCCGCGTCGACGGGGTCGATGTGCGGGAGCTGCCCCGCGACGCGCTGCGCGCCCGGCTCGGGTACGTGGAGCAGGAGGCTCCCGTGCTCGCCGGCACGCTGCGCGAGAACCTGCTGATCACCACACCCGACGCCACCGACGACCGGCTGCGCGAGGTCCTCGACGAGGTCAACCTGAGTCACCTGGTCCAGCGCACCCCGCAGGGGCTGGACGTGCAGGTGGGCGAGGGCGGGGTGCTGCTCTCCGGGGGCGAGCGGCAGCGGCTGGCCATCGGCCGGGCGCTGCTGGCCGGCCCTCCGGTGCTGTTGCTCGACGAGCCGACCAGCAACCTCGACGCGCGCAACGAGGCCGCGCTGCGCCGGGCCATCGACGCGGTGGCCGCCCGCCGGACACTGCTGATCGTGGCGCACCGACTCGCCACCGTGGTGGACGCCGACCAGATCGTCGTGCTCGACGGGGGCCGGGTGGTGGCCGTCGGCACCCACGCCGAGCTGACCGCCACCGACCCGCTCTACCGGGAGCTGGCCACCCACCAACTGCTGGTCGCCTGAGCCGGCGGCGACGCGGAATCGACATGCCGGCGGATACCCGACCGGCCGGGCCGCGCAAGGCGGCCGGAATCGCGTACCGTTGCCGCTCATGGGTGTGTCGCAACGGTTCAAGAGCAAGTTCCGGCGGTTCCTCCAGCGCCCGGGATCAACCGTGGATCTTGCTCCGCTGGAGAAGCTGCTGCCGGCGATCGAGGCGCGCGAGGATGACCTCGCCGCGCTGGACGACGCCGAGTTGACCGAGGCCGCCGGCGTCGCCGCTGGATACGAGGAGATCTGCGCCGTCGGCCGCGAGGCCGCCCGCCGGGGCCTCGACCAGCGACCGTACGACGTGCAGCTGCTCGGCGCGATGTCGCTGCTCTCCGGCAAGGTCGCCGAGATGGCCACCGGTGAGGGCAAGACGCTCACCGCCGCCGTCGCCGCGTACGGGCACGTCCGGCTCGGCAACGGGCCGGTGCACGTGCTCACCGTCAACGACTACCTGGCCCGCCGCGACGCCCAGTGGATGGAACCCATCTACACGCTGCTCGGCCTGACCGTCGGCTGGGTCAACGAGGCGTCCACGCCGCAGGAGCGGCGCGACGCCTACAACTGCGACGTCACCTACGTCTCGGTCAGCGAGGCGGGCTTCGACTACCTGCGCGACCAGTTGGTCACCGACGTGGCCGACCGGGTGCAGCCCGCGCTGGCCACCGCGATCATCGACGAGGCCGACTCGATCATGATCGACGAGGCCCGGGTGCCGATGGTCCTGGCCGGCGCGGTGCCCGGCGAGCAGGACCCGGTGCACGCCGCCGCCGCGCTCGTGCGCGGCCTGCGCAAGGGCCGGCACTACACGGTCGCCGAGGATGGGCGCAGCGTGGCCTTCACCTCCGCCGGCCTGGCCGCCGTCGAGGCCAAGCTCGGCATCGACCTGTACGACGAGGAGCACGTCGAGCAGCTCTCCGCGGTCCACGTGGCGCTGCACGCCCAGGCCCTGCTGCACCGTGACGTGGACTACATCGTCCGGGACGGCTCGGTCGAGCTGATCGACGAGATGCGCGGCCGGGTGGCGCAGCGCCGCCGCTGGCCCGACGGGCTCCAGGCGGCGGTCGAGGCCAAGGAGGGCCTGGACGCCACCGCCGAGGGCGAGGTGCTGGGCACGATCGCCGTGCAGGCGTTCATCGCGCTCTACCCGAAGGTGTGCGGCATGACCGCCACCGCGGTGCTGGTCGGCGACCAGTTGCGGGAGTTCTTCGGCCTGGAGGTCGCGGTGATCCCGCCGAACACCCCGTGTGTCCGCGAGGACGAGCCCGACCGGATCTACGCGACCCGCGCCGAGAAGGACGAGGCGCTGATCGACGAGATCCAGCGCTGGCACGCCAAGGGGCGGCCGGTGCTGGTCGGCACCCTCGACGTCAAGGAGTCCGAGGGGCTGGCCGCCGGGCTCAACGCGGCGGGCGTGTCCTGCGTGGTGCTCAACGCCAAGAACGACGACGAGGAGGCGGCGATCATCGCCGAGGCCGGCGCGTACGGCGCGGTGACCGTCTCCACCCAGATGGCCGGCCGGGGCGTCGACATCCGGCTCGGCGGCAGCGACCAGGCCGACCGGGACCGGGTGGCCGAGCTGGGCGGCCTCTACGTGATCGGCAGCGGGCGGCACGACAGCCGCCGCGTCGACGACCAGCTGCGGGGTCGCGCCGGCCGGCAGGGTGACCCGGGTGGCTCGGTCTTCTTCGTCAGCCTGGAGGACGACCTGGTCGTGCGGCACGCCGCCGACGCGGTGCCCCCGTCGCCGCGGATGAACGCGGACGGTCTCGTCACCGACGAGCAGGTCGACTACGCGGTCGAGCACGCCCAGCGGGTCGCCGAGGGCGTCAACCACGAGATCCACCGCAACACCTGGCGCTACAGCGTGGTGATCGAGCAGCAGCGCATCGCCCTGGCCGCCCGCCGGGAGCGGCTGCTGACCAGCGACGTGGCCGCGCTGATGCTGCTGGACAAGGTGCCCGAGAAGGCCGGCGAGATGGACGAGGACCTGCTCGCCCGGGTGGCCCGGTCGATCGCGCTCTTCCACCTGGACCGGCTCTGGGCCGAGCACCTGGCCGAGCTGTCGGAGGTCCGCGAGGGCGTGCACCTGCGGGCGCTGGGCCGGCTCGACCCGCTTGACGAGTTCCACCGGGCGGCGGTGCCGGCGTTCAACAACCTCGTCCCGGAGATCGAGGCCCGCACCATCGCCACGTTCACCGAGACCGAATTCGATGAGGATTGGGAGCCCGAGGACGGCACCCTGATCCGGCCGACCGCCACCTGGACGTACCTGGTGCACGACAACCCGTTCGGCTCCGAGCTCGACCGGCTGATCGCCTCGATCGGGCGGCGGCTCAGCGGCGCGTCGCGCTGACCTGACCGTCAGGGGCCTCTGCCACACCTCCCGGTGTGGCGGAGGCCCCTGCTTACGCCGTTTCGATCCCGGTTTGCGAGGGTAGTAGGGCTGGTCGGTCAACTCGGAAGAGAGCAGACGATGGCACACGTGACGACGTCGGCGGGATGCACGCGAGGGCGTTCGAGGGCAGTGGAACGGTGAACCTGGACACGCGGGAACCGGTGTTCGAGCGACTCGGTGTGCTGGAGACCGCCGCGCTGTTGCGGGAGCTGACCGCCGGCCTGATCGCGTTGACCGATTTCGACGAGGCGCTGCTGGCGCTGGTGCGGGTCACCCGCGACGCGGTGGCCGGGGTGCGGTGGTGCGGTTTCACCGCGCTGCGGGCCGGCGAGCCGGCCAGTGTGGCCGCCTCCGACGAGCGGCTGGCCTGCCTCGACGACCTGCGTTACGGGCCCGACTCGCCGGCGATGAGCGCGATCCGGCGTCGCGAGATGATCCTCGCGGTGGACCTGAGCGGCGAGTCACGCTGGCCGGCCTGGACGCCGCGCGCCCGCGACCTCGGCGTCCGAGGGGTCATCTCCGCCCCGCTGGACATCGACGACCAGGTCATCGGGGCGATCAATCTGTACGCTGCCGCGCCCGACGTCCTCACCCCGCAGCACCAGTTGACAGCGATGCTGCTCGCCGAACACGCCGGCCTGCTGCTGGCCGCCGTCCGGGACCGGAGCCGCCAGCAGGCGCTCGCCGGTGAGCGGGACGCCTCGCTCCTGCACGACGGTGTCGTCGGGCAGGCCGTCGGTGTGATCATGACGCAGCGCGGCTGCCCGGCGGCCGAGGCCCTGGACGTGCTGCGGACCGCCGCCTCGTCCCTGGACATCCCGCTGCGCGAGGTGGCCGAACGCCTCATCCGGACGGTCTCCCGCCCCCGCGAGAGCTGACCCGCCCCGCGCGGTGCCGCCGTGCCCGTTCTCCCGGTCGGCGGCGAGTCGGGCGGCGTCGTTTCGTGCCTCGTGGGCCCGGGTAGCACTCTGGTACTGGTGAGCTGCGCCGACCCTGGGGAGGACCGATGCAGAGCCGGCTGCGGGTGCAGGGGCATCCCATCCAACCGATGCTGGTGACGTTCCCGCTGGGGCTCTTCGTCAGCGCCGCCGTCTTCGACCTCACGGACGTCATCGGCGGGCCGGCCTTCCTCGGTGAGGTCGGCTACTGGACCGGTGTCGCCGCCCTGTTCGCCGCCGCGATGACGGCGGTCGCGGGCATGGTCGACCTGTGGGACGTGCCGGTCGACGGCACCCGCCGCACCGCCATCGCCTTCAACCTGGTGAACGCGGCAATGGCGGGCCTGTTCCTGGTCACCTGCCTGGTGCGCGCCCACTCGCCGGACCGGGGCGCGACGGTCGCGATCCTGGCCACCGAGCTGGTCGCGCTGACCGCCGGTGGAATGGGTGTGCACCTCGGCGCGCGGCTCATGCGCCAGTTCGACACGGGTCGGACCGACACCGGCAGCCTGGACACCCTCGCGGGTGGCACCGTCGAGGTCGCCCGTCCCCGCCCGTGACCGGCCGGGCGCACGCGCCCGCAAATCGGTTGCCCGCCGTCCGGCCGGCCGGCGAGGCTGACCGCCATGAGCGCCGAACGTGATGCCGAGGAGTTGATCGCGGAGGCGGCCGCCGCGCCGGTCGACGGGTGGGGCTTCGACTGGCTGGCCGGTCGGGCCACCGAGGAACGTCCACCCTGGGGGTACGCCGGGTTGGTCGCCGAACGGATGGCGCGCGCCGACGCCGCGCTGGACGTGGACACCGGTGGCGGCGAGGTGCTGGCCGGGATTCCGTACCCGCCGAAGGTGTTGGTGGCGACCGAGGCGTGGCCGCCGAACGTCGACGTCGCCCGGCGGACCCTGCGTCCGCTCGGAGCGACGGTGGTGGCGGTCGCCCCCGACTCGGCGCTGCCGTTTCGGGACGGGTCCTTCGACCTGGTGGTCAGCCGGCACCCGGTGCGCACCGACTGGGCCCAGACGGCCCGGGTGCTGCGCCCCGGCGGCACGTACCTGTCCCAGCAGATCGGTCCGGGCACCATGCGGGAGCTGAGCGAGGCGATCCTCGGCCCGCTGCCTCCGCCGGACGGGCGGCACCCGGAGGCAGCGGTCGCCGCGGCCGAGGCCGCCGGGCTGCGGGTGGTCGACCTGCGCCGGGCCACGCTGCGCGCGGCCTTTCACGACATCGGCGCGGTCGTCTGGTTCCTGCGCAAGGTGGTCTGGACGGTGCCGGGTTTCACGGTGGACCGCTACCGCCCCGAACTGCTCGCCCTGCACCGGCGCATCACCGCCGAGGGCGCCTTCGTCGCCCACGCCCGACGTTTCCTCATCGAGGCCACCCGCCCCGCCGCCACGCGGTGACCATGACGTATCCCCGGGGCGTCGCGCCCCCGGGGGTACGGGTCAGTGGGGGTGGGCCTGGCGGTGGGTGGCCAGGATGTCGGCGCCGAAGTCGCTGGCGGGGCGGCGGAGCACGGTATGCGCGTGGTTGCCGTCGTCGCTGGTGTTGTCGTACTCGATCAGCAGGTCGTCGCCCTGCACCCGGTAGTAGTGCCGCTGGCCCGGCCTCGTCGGGCCGGCCCAGGCGAAGTGCAGCTGGCCGCCCTGGACGCGGGTCGCCTCCTGAACGGCCAGTTCGGGAGGCAGCCGGTCCAGGTAGAGCGCGACGACCTGGTCGAGCAGCGCGCGGCCGGTCGGGCCGAGCCGGTCGGCCGGCACGCCGAGCGGCTCGAGAGGCCCGTCGACCCGCGCGCGGGTGGCGCTGATGATGTCCGTCGGCGCCTCGTCGGCGATGATCGCGGCGGCCCGCCCGGCCGGCCCGAGTGCGTCGAGCAGGGCGCGGGCCAGGTCCTCCTCGACACCGAGCGGTCGGGAGACGGCGTGCCCGGCGTGGCGCACCGCCGCCGGGTTGGCGCCGAAGAAGATCGGCGCGGGGGAGACCTGGTCGTCGACCACGGTCATGGTCACCGACAGGTGGTGTCCTTCGAGCCGCCACGCCCAGCGGTCGTCGCGGGCCGGGTCACCGAACACGGCGACCCAGTAGTCGCCGCTGTGCCGCCCGCGGCGCCAGCCCTCGGCCCGGTCGAGGACCTCCTCCAGCGCGACGATCGCCATGGCCTGGGCGTACGCCGAGGGGCTGAGCGCGGTGGCCAGCAGTCGGTGCGCGGCCTTGCGCCCGGCGATGTCCAGCTCGGCGAGGCAGACGCCGGGGCGGGGGCGGGGCCGGTACTCCAGCCAGCGTCGGGCCGAGTCGTCGGTGAACGGGTACACGGCGCCGATGCGGGTCGCGGGGTCGAGCGCGGCCAGCAGCGCGGTGCCGGCGGCACGCATCTGTTCGGGCAGGGGATCTTCCACCGACCCTGTATACCGGCCCGTCGGGGGTCGCGTCAGCCGGCCCGCAGCAGCGCGGTCATCTCCGGCAGGTCGAAGAACTGCGCGGTCTCGGCCGCCGACGGGGTGCCGTGCGCCGGGTCGGCCCCGGCGGCGAGCAGCGCGCGGACGGCGTCGGTGCTGCTGCGAAAGACGGCGGCGGCGAGCGCGGTCTGACCTCGGTCGTTGGTGCGGGTGTGGTCCGCGCCGCGGGCCAGCAGAGCGGCCACCGTGTCGGGGTGGGCGTGGTAGGCGGCCAGGATCAGCAGCGTGTCGCCCTTGTCGTTGGTCAGGTTGACCGGCAGGCCGGCGTCGACCTGGGCGGCGAGCTCCTCGGTGGAGCCCGCGCGGGCCAGGTTGAACATCCGGTGCGCGAACGCCAGGGTCTCGGCGTCAAGGTCATCGGTCACCGGTCCAGGGTAGTCGCCGAGGTCCTGATAGGTTGCTCGGCCGGCGCGATGGGGGAGGGGTCCGATGGGTGAGACGGTCTACGTGGGCAACGCGGGCGTCGACGGCGTCGGCAACGGTGGCTGGCTGCTCGGGCACTTCGCGCCGCCGGACGAGATCCGGCACAGCACCGACGTCGAGGTGAAGTGGGGCGTGCATCCACCCGGGGAAGCCCGCGCGCGGTGGGCGACAGGTGAGCGTCGGACCACCCTGCTGGTGCTGGTCGACGGGTGCTTCCGGGTGGAGCTGCCGGACCGGACGGTCCGGTTGGCCGAACCCGGCGACTACGTGGTGTGGGCCCGGGGAGTGGATCACTCCTGGTACGCCGAGCGCGCCTCGGTGGTGCTGACCGTGCGGTGGCCGTCGCTGCCCGGCTACCGGGTGGGCCCGCCGGTTCTGCGCTGAGCCAAGACGGTGGCGTGTTCGGCCTCCCGGCATGTGGAATTACCTACTAAACCTATAGGGTTTGCCGGCTAGAGTACGAGGGCACCCCGCCGAACGACCCGCTGAGGAACCACCGATGACCCACGTTCGCCCGGCTCCCGACCTGCTCGCCGTCGCCGCCCGGTGGGCCGACCCGGCCGGCTGGCCGGTCCCGCTGCGCTTCGATCCCACCGAGCGCTGGTACGCCCGGCTCGCCACCGCCGACGACCACGAGGTGTGGGCCCTGAGCTGGCTCCCCGGCCAGGGCACCGACCTGCACGACCATGGCGGCTCCGCCGGCGCGTTCCGGGTGGTCGCCGGCGCCCTCACCGAGGAGACGGTCAGCCGTGCGGCGCTGCGCCCTCGGCTGCTGCCCGCCGGCGCCGCCCGCCGCTTCGGCCCCCGCCACGTCCACCGGGTCACCAACCGCGGCCCGGCGCCGGCGGTAAGCGTGCACGTCTACCGGCCGGCGCTGCGCCGGATGACCCGCTACGACCTGCTCGACGGGCGCCTGCGGGTCGCCGAGGTCGCCGAGGCCGGTCGGTCCTGGTGAACCTCCCGTTCGCACCGCCCTCTCGTCACCGGAAGGAATCGACAATGCTGGTCACCGCAGCGCCCTGTCCGGCACCCGTGCCACCGCCGGGTTCCCGGGGCATCGACGAGCTCCTCGCCGCCGCGCGAGCCCGCCTCGACCGACTGGACCCGGAGCGGGCGCACCTCGCGCACCGGGCCGGCGCGTTGCTCGTCGACATCCGGCCCGCCGCCCAGCGCGCCGCGCACGGCGTCGTGCCCGGCTCGCTCACCGTCGAGCGCAACGTGCTGGAGTGGCGCTTCGACCCGCGTTGTCCCGCCCGGCTGCCCGAGGCCGTCGACTACGACGTGCCGGTGGTGATCATCTGCCAGGAGGGCTACACGTCGTCGCTGGCCGCCGCCGCGTTGCAGGACATCGGCCTGCACCGGGCCACCGACGTCGACGGCGGGTTCGCCGCCTGGCGCATCGCCGGCCTGCCGGCGCTCGGCCCCACCCCGCTGCACCGCGCAGCCCCCCTCGCGCCACCGGTCACCGCCGGCCGGGCACGCCGCTGACCCCCACGCCCCACCGGGCGTGGCGGGCGTACCGCCATCTCAGGAGGCACGATGTCCGTCATCGCGATCCCCACCCGTCCCTACTCGCCGGGTCACCCGGGCCGGGCCGCCGTGCGCCCGCGTACCGGCCCGACCCTGACCATCACCCTCGACCTGGCCCCCGGGCCGGTGAGCCCCCGGTTGGCCCGGCTGGTGCAGCTGCTCGGCGAGCTGGCCGAGGCCGGGGAGGACCGGCTGCGGCCCGCCGACGACGTGCCCTCGACGCCGCGTCCCGCCGCCGCCGAGCTGCCCGTCGACGACACCGACGGGACCGACGTGCGCATCCTGGCCGGCTCGCGGGTGGTCCGCCGCGGCGACCGGGTGGTCGCGCTGACCCGCATCGAGTACGACCTGCTGCTCTTTCTCGCCGAGCGCCCGCACCGGGTCTTCACCCGCCTCCAGCTGCTGTCGAACGTGTGGGGCTACGAACACGCCGTGGCCCGCACCGTGGACGTGCACGTGCGGCGGCTGCGCGCCAAGCTGCCCGGGGCGGAGGTGATCACGACCGTCTACGGGGTGGGTTACCGGCTCGGCGACGGGGCGCGGATCAGCGTCGACCACACCCGCTGAGCAGCGCTCGGGCGGCGGTCCGCAGGCGACCGTGAAGGGCATGGTGAACAGGACGGGGACCCCCGTATCGGGGCATCCTGGCGGCTCTGCTGTAATCATCTGGCTTCGTACGCAGAGCGAGCATCTGGCTCCGATGTGTTCGTCAATTGTCACATTCATGCAACGCAGCCGCCTCTTGACCCTCGCCCGGGTGCCGGGAAGCATCGATGAAGCGGCGTCCCGGGCCGTGGGGAGATACCCGGACCAGCCCAAGGAGGACCATGTCGGTCAGCCCCGCCTCGTCGCGCGCCGGATGGCATACGTCCCAACCCGCGGTGCCCGGTCGACCTCCCGGCGGTCAACGCCGCCCGGCGAACACCGCCGCGCCGATGCTCACCGTGACGCTGTCCATCCCGCTGGCCTGTGAGGAGTCGCTGACCCCGCCGGCCCGGCGGCTGCTCGAAGCCGCGCGCGAGATGCTGGAGCGGGGCGAGGGCGTGATCACCAGCTCCGTTCCGGCCGAGCGTCGCGCCGACGGGGTGCCGGCCAACCGGGCACCCGCCCGAGCCCTCACCCCGACGATCCCCGCCCTGCACATCCTCGCGTCGTCCCGGTCGGTTCTGCGCGACGACGAGCCGCTGCCGCTGACCCGGCTGGAGTTCGACCTGCTGCTGCATCTGGTCGCCCACCCCCGCCGGGTGTTCACCCGGCTGCAACTGCTCAACGCCGTCTGGGGCTACGAGCACGCCGGCGTCCGCACCGTCGACGTGCACGTACGCCGGCTGCGCGGCAAGGTCGGCGTGGACGTTCCCCTGGTCACCACCGTCTACGGCGTCGGCTACCGGCTGGCCGACGACGCCCGCGTCACCGTCGACCGCACCGGCTGACCGTCCGACGAGCGCCCCTGTGGCGCGGGGCAGGATGGTTCGGTGCGTATCCGTCCCATCTCGCCCGACCGGCTCGTCGCCGAACTCACCGACCGGCTCGACGACGCCTCCCGCACCGTCGAGCCCGCCCGGCTGCGCGTGGCGATCGACGGCGCTCCCGCCGCCGGCCCGGACGAGCTGGCCGCCGCGCTTGTCGACCCGCTGCGCGCCCGGGGCCGCCCGGTCCTGCACGTCCGCGCCGCCGACTTTCTCCGACCCGCGTCGCTGCGCTTCGAACTCGGCCGCACCAACCCGGACGCCTACTACGAGGGCTGGAACGACGAGGCCGGCCTGCGCCGCGAGGTGCTCGACCCGGCCGGCCCCGGCGGCGACGGGCGGGTGCTGCCGTCGCTGTGGGACGCCACCGCCGACCGGGCCAGCCGCGCCCGGTACGTCGACCTGGCACCCGGTGGCGTGGTCCTGGTCAGCGGCGCGCTCCTGCTCGGTGGGGCGCTGCCCTTCGACGTGACAGTCCACCTTCAGCTGTCCCCGGCGGCGCTGCGCCGCCGCACCGAACCGGCCGACGAGTGGACCCTGCCGGCGTTCGACCGTTACGCCGACGAGGTGGTCCCCGCCAGCTTCGCCGACGTGGTGGTACGCGCCGACGATCCCCGTCACCCCGCGCTCGTGCAGGCCGGCGACAGCTGAGAAATTCGCCGGTTTGCGTGGCACGCCCCGCGGGTACTCGCCCGGCTCACAGAGCGCGGGTGACCGCCCGCGTACCGGATGCGACCGTTGACCGGGGCCCACGCCGCCGGCACCCGGTTCACCTTGAGCCATCAGGCCAGGAAAGGCAGGCAGCGATGCTCGTCCACGACACGGTCGGTACCGGCCGATCCCAGACGGAGATCGACCAGATCCGGCACTCCCTGCAGGCGCGCTACGACGAGCTGACCGCCGAGTACGAGCAGGCCGTGCTGCAGAGTCAGGTGCTGCGTCTGGTGGAGGTCGGCGACACCGCCGGCGACGACCAGGCCGACAGCGGCACCAAGACGGCCGAGCGTGACACCGCGCAGTCCCTGCTGCGGACCATCCTCGACCGGCGCACCCAGTACGAGCACGCCCTGGGCCGCCTCGCCGAGGGCACGTACGGCTGGTGCGAGGGCTGCTCGGCGGCGATCCCGGTGGAACGCCTGGAGATCTTCCCGGCCGCGACCACCTGCGTGACCTGCAAGCAGACCCGCGAGCGGCGGGCGGCCTGAGCGACGGCAGCGGTTGCCGGTCGGTCCACGGCACGATGGACTTGCGCCATGGGTGACATCCTGGTGGGCACCGCGTCCTGGACCGACCGCACACTGCTCGACTCGGGCTGGTATCCCCAGACCGCTGACAACCCGGAGAAGCGCCTGGCGTACTACGCCCGGCAGTTTCCGCTGGTCGAGGTCGACGCGACCTACTACTCACCGCCCGCCGAGGCGACCGCACGGCTGTGGGCCGAGCGCACCCCGGCCGACTTCACGTTCAACGTCAAGGCGTTCAGCCTGCTCACCGGGCATCCCACCCGGGTCAGCGCGCTCTACAAGGACCTGCGACCGGAGACGGACAAGAAGAACGTCTACCCCGACGACCTGCCCGCGCAGTCGTACGAGGAGGTGTGGACGCGCTTTCTGTCCGCCCTGGACCCGCTGGTCGAGGCGGGCAAGCTCGGCGCGCTGCTGTTCCAGTTCCCGCCCTGGTTCACGATCAAGCGGGCCAACAAGCAGTACCTGCTGGAGGTGGCGAAGCGCTGCGCGCCGCTGCGAGGAGTCTACGAGTTCCGCCACGCGTCCTGGTTCGACGGCGACAACGCCGAGGAGACCCTCGCCTTCCTGCGCGAGCACCGACTGTCGTACGTCTGCGTGGACATGCCGCAGGGCCACCGCTCGTCGGTGCCCCCGGTGCTGGCCGCCACCGGCGACCTCGCGGTGATGCGCTTTCACGGCCACAGTGACAAGTGGACCAGCAAGGACATCCACGAGAAGTTCGGCTACCACTACTCGAAGCGGGAGCTGGCCGACTGGGCGCCGAAGCTGCGCGAGCTGGCCGACTCCGCCGGGCAGACCCACGTCCTCATGAACAATTGTTACCGGGACTACGCCCAGACCAACGCGGCAACGCTTGCGGGTCTCCTCGACGCGGGCTGACCTCACCCGATCCGGGTGGGGCCGGCTCACCCGCCCGACCGGCACGGTGGACACGGTGGGTACGGCCGCCCGGGAGCGGCCGACGCCGCAGACGACACGGAGGTGACGGGGATGACGGTTCGACTGGTGACGGATCGACGGCGCGGCGGCGTCCTGCACGTCGTGGGCACGGGCGGCGACACCCGGCGCGCGCCTCAGGGCACCCCGGTGCGGGCCCGCCGTGGCCCGGTGGGGCCGCCGCGACGCGCCGACGACCGACGGTGGGACACCACGGAACGGGGGTCGACCGATGGCTGACGCGATGATCTCCGCGTTCGAAAGTTCGCTGGACAAGACGAACCTGATCCTCAAGGACATCGAGGCCGCCTACGGGTGGCCGAAGGAGCGGCGCAACCAGTCGTACGCGGCGCTGCGCACCGTGCTGCACCTGCTGCGCGACCGGTTGGCGGTCAACGAGAGCGTCGAGTTCGCCCAGCAGTTGCCGGTGCTGGTCCGCGGGATCTACTTCGACGGCTGGAACCCGTCCGACGTGCCGATCAAGCTCAACCGCGACGACTTCCTCTACGAGGTCCGCCAGGGCTTCCCGTACGACGTCGAGGGCGGCGCGGAGCGGGTGACGCAGGTCGTGCTGGACACCCTGCGTCGGCACGTCACCCAGGGTGAGTGGCAGGACGTGAAGGACACCATGCCGAAGGATCTCGCCACGTTCATGCCGTGACGCCGTGACGCGTGAGCCCGCCCGACGACGCCGTCGGGCGGGCTCAGTGCTCGGACGCGTCGGCCTCGGCGGCCGACGGCACCCGTGACACCTGATGACCGGCCCCGCGGGCCAGCGCCGCGAAGGCGACGGCGTCGGTGACGGCCGCGCCGCCGGGGTCGTTGTTGAAATAGACGTACGCCGGCTCGTCCGCACCGAATGCGTCGGTGAGCCGGCGGGCCCACGAGCCGAGCGCGGTACGCCCGTAGTGCGGCCACGGCCGGGCCCGCCCCTCGTGCAGCCGCAGGTAACCGAAGTCGGTGGTACGCCAGCGCGGCGCCACCGGACGACCCAGGCGATCCGCCCAGACCAGCGCGGCCCGCCGCCGTTCCAGGACGGCCCGGGTCGCGTCGGTCCACCACGACGGGTGCCGCGGCTCGACCGCGACCCGCACGTGCGCCGGGAACAGCCGCAGCGTCGCGTCGAGCGCGTCGACGTCCGCCCGCAGGTTCGGTGGCAGTTGCAGCAGCACCGGCCCGAGCCGGTCACCGAGGGCCGTGGCCCGGCCGAGGAACCGGGCCACCGGCTCGGCCGGGTCCCGCAGACGCTTGATGTGGGTGAGGTAGCGGCTCATCTTCACCGCCACGCAGAAGTCCGCAGGTGTCCGCGCCCGCCACGCCGCGAACGTCTCCCGCTCCGGCAGCCGGTAGAAGGCGTTGTTGACCTCGACGGTGGCGAAGCCCGCCGCGAAGTGCTCCAACCAGAGTCGCTGCGGCAGCCGCTGCGGGTAGAAGCGGCCCCGCCAGTCCCGGTACTGCCAGCCCGACGTGCCCACCAGGATCACCGTCTCATCCTGACACCGACCGCCGCCGCCCGCGAACCGACCGTGTCGTCCCGGTTCGACGTCTACGGTGTGGGTTAGAGAAGATCGCGCGTGGGGTACCACCCGCAGCACGACGGACCCCGGCGTACGGCGGGGCGGCACACCCGAGGGAGTACCGATGGCACTCAACGACGATGACATGCAGACCACGGGCGGCGGCGGCCTGGAGGGTCCGGCCGACGGTGGCGCGACCCCGGGTCACCAGGACGGCGGCGCTGACGGTGGCGCGGAGGGTCCGGCCGATGGCGGCGCGACCCCGGGCCAGCAGGACGGCGGCGCTGACGGTGGCGCGGAGGGTCCGGCCGATGGCGGCGCGACCCCGGGTCACCAGGACGGCGGCGCTGACGGTGGCGCGGAGGGTCCGGCCGACGGTGGCGCGACCCCGGGCCAGCAGGACGGCGGCGCTGACGGCAGCGCCCGGTAACGGACCGTCATGACGCACCTCGACCCGCCGGGCGGCCACGGCCGCCCGGCGGTTCCGTTCGCGGGCGCCGCTGCGGCGCTGGCCCGCTGTGTCTCGGTCGAGCCGGCCAAGTTCGCCGCCGCGCACTGGGGGCACACCCCGCTGCTGTCCCGCGCCGCCGAGCTGCCCGACCCGGCCGGCTTCACCGACCTGTTCAGCCCCGCCGACGCTGACGAGCTGCTCAGCCGGCGCGGTCTGCGTACCCCCTTCCTGCGGGTCGCCAAGGACGGCCAGCTCGTCCCGGCGGCGCGGTGGACCGGCGGCGGCGGTGCCGGCGCGGAAATCGGCGACCAGGTGCTCGACGAACGGGTCCTGGAGCAGTACGCCGCCGGCGCGACCCTCGTGTTGCAGGGCCTGCACCGGATCTGGCCGCCGCTTGTCGACTTCGCCCGTGACCTGGGCCTCGCGCTGAACCAGCCGCTCCAGATCAACGCCTACCTGACCCCGGCGGGCAGCCAGGGCTTCGCCACCCACTACGACACCCACGACGTGTTCGTGCTCCAGGTCGACGGCCGCAAACACTGGCGGATCCACCCGCCGGTGCTGCCCGACCCGCTGGAGAAGCAGCCGTGGGGTGGCCGCGCCGACGAGGTCTCCGCCACCGCGCAGGGCGAGGCGGCGCTGGACGTGGTGCTCGCCCCCGGCGACGCCCTCTACCTGCCCCGCGGCTGGCTGCACAGCGCACAGGCCCAGGACGCCAGCTCGCTGCACCTGACCGTGGGCATCCGCGCGCTGACGCGCTACGCCCTGGTGGAGGAGCTGCTCGCGCTGGCCTCCGAGGACCAGCGGCTGCGGGCCAGCCTGCCGTTCGGCACCGACGTGGCCGACCCCGACGCCATCGAGCCGGAGCTGACCGAGACGGTGGAGGCGCTGCGGGACTGGCTGCTGCGCGCCGACCCGGCCGCCGTCGCGGCGCGACTGCGCCACCGCGCCTGGCCGGCCGCCCGACCGGCGCCGATCCGCCCCCTCGCCCAGGCCGGGGCCGTGGCCGCGCTGAACGCCGACTCCCGGCTCACCCTGCGGCCTGGCCTGCGCTGGCAGCTCGTGCCGCACGGGGACGGCCAGGTGGCGCTGCGATTGTTCGACCGCACGATCACGCTGCCCGCCGACTGCGAGCCGGCGACCCGGGCGTTGCTCGGTGGCACCGCGATCCGGGTCGGTGATCTGCCGGGCCTGCCGGACGACGCCGACCGGGTCACCCTGGCTCGCCGGCTGCTGCGCGAGGCCGTCCTGGTGCCGGCCTGACCGAGTCCCACCCTGGCCTGCCGGGCCGATGTGGTGGTGAGCGGTATACCGCAGAGGCATGAATATGACTCTGCGGTATACCGCTCACCACCACATTCGCCCCGCTGGACGTGACCGACAGTGACCGCCGCCAGCGGGCCCGGGCGTCGGCTCAGGTCAGCGGCCGAGCACCAGCAGCAGCACCGTCGTGACCAGCCCGGCGCCGAGCACCACGGTGATCGGTCGAGGGCCGAGCACCGCGTGTCGGCGGTCGGCGAGCACCCGCGCCGGCACGAGACCGATCAACGGCCCGAGCAGGGTCACCACCAACGCCAGCACCGGCATCCCGACTGCCAGGTCCCCGCCGTACCCGACGCCGAGCGCCCGCGCGCCGGAGCCCAGCGCGTACGCCACGACCGCGCCCGCCACCCCGCAGAGCGCCAGCAGCGGGTTGACCGAACCCGGCAGCTCACCGGGCTGCCCGGCCCGGTCGAGCAGGTCCCGGACCCGACCGAGCAGCAGCACCGGCTCGCCGGCCGCACTGCCGTTGGTCGGCGCGGGCGGCGCACCGAGGCGGCGGGCGCCGAGGCGGGCCCGCACCTGCTGCCACAGGTGCGCCACCTCGGCGTCGACGCGTTCCTGCTCCTCGCGGGCGTCGACCAGCTCCTGCTCGGCGCGGCGTACCTCGTCGGTGGCGTCGGCGACGGCCCGCTCGGCCGCCGCGCACTGCCGCTCGTACCAGGTGTGCGCCTCGGCGCGCTGGTCGCGTACCCGGGCGCTCAGCTCGGCCAGTCGCCGCAGTTGCGCCGTGTACGTGTCACTGGTCACCGGTTGGTTCATCGCGACGGTCCATAGGGGATGAGCACCTGGCCGGTGCGGTGCACCGCCCGGTCGAAGAAGAGCCCACGCCACGGCCGGGGATACCAGTCCGGGCCGCCGGTTCCCGGATACAGCGAGGCGCCCAGCTCGCCGCCGTGCGCGTCCAGAGCAACCCAGGCGCCGATCTGGTCGGTGCGGGCGGCCGGGCCGCCCAGGTCCGCGCGCATCCGCGCCACGCCCCGCCACCAGGCCAGCACGTGGGTGCGCCGCTCCGGACCGTCGTGCAGGATCCGGCGCAGATGCTCCAGGCCGGTGCGCCGGCCCGTGCGCGCGGCGAGGGCGCCGGCCGCCGCGTCGACCGCGAACAACAGCAGATAGTGCGGGCTGCCCGGGCCGGACAGCCCGTCGGCCGTCTCGCCCATCAACTCGCCGACGGTCTCCTCGTCGTACCAGGAGGCGTCGTCGGCCAGGTCGTCGTAAAGCGCGCGGGCGATCGGATCGGCGTCCGGGTCGAGGCAGGCGATGGAGAACCGGGCGGTGCCCGGCGGGTGTTGGCGGGCCAGCGACCGGGCGGCCGAGTCGAGCACCGCGCACGCCTCGTCCACCCGCGTACCCAGCACCGCCAGGTTGCGCCCGGGCGCGCGGGGCAGCCGCAGCGCCGCCGAGCGGGACTGCACGTCGATGATCTCGCCGAGCAGGGCCACCGGGTTGCGCGGCGCGCGGCCGTCGGTCGGGGCTTCGAGGGCCCGGAAGTCCGGGGCCTCGTCCAGCCGGGGGATCGCGTCACCGTCGAAGAGCCGGGCCGGCGCGGCGTCCGGCGGGCGCATCCGCCACAGCCGGTGTTGCAGGCCGCTCCACGTCTCCCAGTCGCTGGCCGACGGGATCCGCGCGACCTCGTTGCCCTCCACCATCCCGGACTCGGCGTTGACCACCGCGTGCCAGCGGGGCAGCGACTGCGCCGCGTCGTTGCGCTCGGCCAGGATCCGCAACGCCTTGGGCAGCGCGATGCGCAACGTGAACTGGGCGACCAGCGCCGGACGGCCCCACAGCGCCTCGATGCCCCGTACGTCCTGCGAGGCGAGCACCAGGTGGATGCCCTGCGACCGGCCGCGGCGAGCCAGGTCCTCCAGCAGGTCGGCGGCCTCCCGGGCGACCACGTCCCGGCCGGCCAGCAGCATCTGGAACTCGTCGACAACGGCGACGATCCGTGGCCAGTGCCCGGTCGGGTCGACCGCGCGCAGCTCGGCCAGCTTGGTCACCTCGTGCTTCTTCGCGGCGTCGGCGCGGCGACGCAGCTCCTCGGTAAGGAACCGCAGCAGCGCCAACCCGAACTCCCGGTCGGTGTTGACGTTGATGCCGACCAGGCGCATGTGCGGCAGCCAGCTCGGGTCGCGTCGGCCCTGCGCGAACCGGGCGAAGGACACCCCCTCCTTGAAGTCCAGCAGATAGAACTCCAGCTCGGCGGGGGAGTAGCGGGCGGCGAGGGCGCCGATCCACGCGAAGATCAGGTTGGTCTTGCCGGTGCCGGACGGCCCGCCGATCAGCGCGTGCGGTGGATAGTCGCCCAGGGTCAGGCGCACCGGTCGGCCCTGCGGCCCCTCGCCGATCGGGGCGGTCAGCCCGCTGGCCGAGTCCTCCCGCCACATCTGCTCCGGCGGGGGCAGCAGGTCGGCGAACGGGGTCGGCGGCGGGCCGGCGTTGACGCGGGCCGCGATCTCCCGGCAGGTGTCGGTGACAAGCGTCGCCGGTGGCGGCGGGTCCAGCCGGACCGACAGGCCGGACGGGCCGCCGATCCACGCGCCGGACGCCTCGGTCACCACCCGGGTCACCGTCGGGTCGTCCGGCAGCGGGATGCCCCGGACCACGAGGTGCACCCCGCAGGCGGCGCCGGCGCGGACCACGCGTTCGAGTTGGCCGCGTTCGTGCCGGCTCAGCTCGTCGCCGCCGAGCAGCACCGCCACCCGCCACGGCTCGGGACGGCGCCCGGTCGCCGCGGCCAGCTCCCGCAGCGAGCCGTGTTCGCCGGCCAGCACCGTCTCGTTGATGCGGCGGATCTGCTCGACCAGGTCGTCCAGCAGCGGACCCAACCCGCCCGGGCCGACGAAGGTGAGCAGCCCCGCGGTGCCCAGGGGCGCGAACCCGGCCAGGCCGCCGCCCAGGTGCTCCGGGTCGTAGCCGACAAGGCGTACCCCGCCCGGGTCGGCGCGGCCGACGGCCCGCAGCAGCAGCGCGGACACCACCGCGTCGCAGCCGGCGCGGTCGTCCCCGGACAGGTGCACGTGCCCCGCGTCGAGCAGCGGCACCAGCGCGGGCACCGGGTCGACGTCGTCGAGCCGGACCGTGCCGACCCGCAGCGCGCCGGGCGGCTCGGCCCGGCGGGTGGGCGTGGGCGTCCAGCCCGGCCAA